>CAUZDY010000021.1:0-54449 GCA_963578805.1 Vicinamibacteria bacterium
GCCGTACCGATTGCCTTCAATCCAAACACCGGCCTCGTCTACACCAGCTCATGGAACGTGCCACGCATACAGAAGATCACACCGCAGGAGTTCGTTCTTGGGAGAAATTACACGGGCATCGCCAGTAGGCGCCCACAATTTGCCCCCGGGGCTCTGCTTGGCCACTTCGTGGCGATTAACCCCCTAACCGGTGCGAAGACATGGGAGATCCCACTGATCGATTTTCCGAGTTCGGCGGGCACGCTAGCGACCGGAGGTGGCTTGATCTTCACCGGGAAGTTAACCGGGGAATTCCTCGCGCTCGATGAAGCGACCGGCGAAACCCTGTGGCAGTTCAAGACCGGTTCGAGTGTCAATTCGACCGCGATCACTTATACGCACAACGGTCAGCAGTATGTCAGCGTGGCGTCCGGTCTCGGGGGCAGTAATGCCACCCGTTACGCGAAGGGTGAGGTACCGACAGGCGGTTCGGTCTGGACGTTCGCACTGATGCCCGAATAACCACGAGTTCCAGGTCGTGCACGACGTCAGCAACCTGGATTCCGATTCAGTTCGAGTTGAGGGACAACGATCATGGTCAAGTTGAGCAGACGCAAATTTCTGTCAGTCAGTGGTGGAAGTCTGGGTCTTTTTTCGCTGACCGGAGGTCGATTGCACGCGGCCGAACCCATTAAGGCAATATACGGCCAGCCGGCCGCCAATGCGTCGACCGTGGACGTTGCGGTTATCGGTGCCGGAGCATTTGGCGGATGGACAGCCCTCTACTTGCGTGAAATGGGTTTATCGGTTGCGTTGATCGATGCTTACGGACCAGGAAACGCGCGCGCGGCCTCTGGTGGTGAAACTAGACAGATCCGCGCAGGATACGGTGAGCGAGAAATTTATACGCGGTGGGTGCTTGAAGCCTTTAAGCGATGGGAAGTACGGCAGGAGGAATGGGGCGGACTCCCGTTGTTCTACCGAACTGGTCAAGTGACACTGCAGCGGGAATGGTCGAGAGGTCTCAGAGCCACCCAAGGTGTACTCAATAAGCTCGGAGTCGAGAACGAAGTTATTGAACACGATGAACTGACCCGGCGGTATCCCCAGTTCAATCTCGATGATATTGATTTTGGGCACTACGTACCGAGCACAGGCGTACTTATGGCAAGACGAGGCTGTTTCGCCGTGGCCGAAGACTTCGAGCGGAAAGGTGGTCAGTTTGTCCTTGCAAAGGCCAAACCTGGACAGCGATCGGCCAGACAATTGCAGGAAGTGACCTTGTCAACGGGACAAACAATTGCTGCCGACAAGTTCGTTTTTGCATGTGGTCCCTGGTTGCCGAAAGTGTTCCCGAATCCCATGAAAGATCGGCTAGTGACACCTCGACGGGTGACGTTTTGGTATGGCGTACCAGCCGACGACAATCGCTTCACCTATCCGAACTGTCCCAATTTTGGAATGGGGGAGGTGTACGGTTTTCCCAGTATCGAGGGACGTGGCCTGAAATTTTCGACGTCCTACGACAGCATCCCGTTCGACGCGGATACGGATGAACGACTTGTGACCGAAAATGAAGTCGAGCGTGCACGCAAATTTCTGCACAAGTGGTTCCCCGCGTTGCACGATCAGCCACTTCTTGAATCTCGCGTATGCCAATACGAAAACAGCGTGGACGAGCACTTCATCGTCGACCATCATCCCGACATGGAAAACGTATGGATTGTCGGTGGAGGATCAGGACACGGCTACAAGCACGGCATCATGCTTGGTGATTACGTCGCGCGGCGCGTCACGGGCGAAGCCACCGATCCCGAACTAGACCGAACCTTTAAACTGAAGCAGGAGACGTTCTAATGGGACGTGCGCTGAGTTAGTTTGAAAAGGGCTACTATTGAGGGCATAAGTCGATCTGAGAGGGCGGTGGTCATCGACACCCTTTCCATAACTACTAAAATTAGTAGAACATTTGGTGCGGAAGGGGGGATTCGAACCCCCACGCCCTTGTGAGGCACAAGCTCCTGAAGCTTGCGCGTCTGCCAGTTCCGCCACTTCCGCAGGTGGCTCAGAAAACAACTTCCGAGTATAGCATCCGACATTAGACTCACCCGGTCGAGAACCTTGGGGAGGGACGTAGGCGAGCGCTTCTCCTATACTCGGGAGAGCGATTCACTTCTTTGTTGAGAGGAGGTCTCGACGTGGCGCTCTCGCGTGGAGCAAGGTTCATCCTTATTTTTGTTGTACTTGCGGTCTGCGTTTCACTGGGTGGGGTACTGGTGTCCTATCTCCTGGTGACGCAGGGGCCTAGCGTGCAGGCTGGATCAATCCTTTGGTTGCGGGTTCCTGACAACCTCACGGAGTACGTACCGGACAGCCTCTTCGGACAGCTGGTCGGCGGACGACGCGAGACGGTCGGCTCGGTCATCGAGGTACTCCGGAAAGCGAAGGTCGACGAGCGGGTCGAGGGCGTCGTCGTATTCCCCTCGTTGCAGCAGGGGATGTGGGGCAAGGTGCAGGAGATACGAGACGCTATGCTGGACTTCAAGGAGTCTGGAAAGCCGCTTGTCGCTTACCTCGAGTACGGCGGTGGCCAGCAGTACTATCTGGCGACCGCAGCTGATTCGGTCTTTCTCACACCGACAAGCTCCGTCGATCTGGTCGGTGTGGCCAGCTACGAATTATTCTTCCGCGAGGGGCTTGACTCAATTGGGGTCCACCCCGACATGTTGCACGCCGGTGACTTCAAAACCGCGTCGAATACATACACCGAAACCACCTTCACGCCGGAGCACCGAGAGATGGCGGAATCGTTGAACCGCGATCTGTATGAGCAGCTGGTGAGCGGAATCGCGGCAGGCCGCGATCTGACAGAAACCGAGGTGCGCCAGCTTATTGATGACGGTCCCTTCCTGCCCGGCGACGCCGTGGCGGTTGGGTTGGTTGACGGACTCGTGTACGAAGACGAGCTGGTAGGTCTCGAGCCGCTACCCCCGAGCGCTTCACGTCGACTGGAATATCGGGATTATCAACAGCTCGACGCAAGGTCATTGGGGCTCAACAGAGGACCTCAGATCGCTGTCGTCTATGCGGCCGGCACGATCAATTTCGGCGATAGTGGGTTGGATGTGTCGGGTAGTGGAATCGTGGGGTCCCAAGCCATAGTGCGAGCGATCCGTGAGGCCAGGAAAGATTCATCCGTCGAAGCGATCGTACTACGCATCGACAGTCCCGGCGGTGTCGCGATCGCGTCGGATATCATCTGGCGGGAGTTGGAGCTGGCTCGGCAAGAGAAGCCGGTCGTCGCGTCGATGTCTGACGTGGCAGCCTCGGGCGGCTACTATATCGCTGCCCCAGCTGATGTCGTCGTTGCGCAGCCGGGCACATTGACTGGTTCGATCGGAGTTATCGGCGGAAAATTTACGATCGGCGGAGCTCTGGAGAGATGGGGCGTGAATGTTGAGACGGTCACGGCCGGTGCGATGGCCGAGATGAACTCGCCCTTCTCGCCCTTTTCCGACGAAACACGTGCCCGGGTTCAGCGACAGATCGACGGGACCTATGAGACGTTCGTGCAGCGTGTGGCGAATGGGCGGGAGATGTCCCGCGACGACGTGCACGCCATCGCGCAGGGTCGTGTCTGGACCGGTCGCCAAGCAAAGGACCGGGGGTTGGTCGATGAGCTGGGTGGTCTCAGACGTGCGCTTGAGGTAGCCAAGGAACGAGCTGGGATCGATGCTAATCAAGAAGTGACGGTCGTCTCGTTTCCGCGGCCCCGGTCGTTTTTCGAAGCACTGAATACTGAGCTTGCGGCACCGTTCACCACCGCTCGATGGTTCTCGTCGCCAGCCGACAGATTGCAGGCGATCGCAACATTGCCGCTGAGGTTGTTTCGCCCTGGTGAGCCCCTGGCACTCATGCCGGGGTGGGGAGCGGTGTTAATGAGTCGTTAGTCGTGGCTTAGTAACCCATGACTTCCGACTCAAGTTTCACGACATCGACAATCCACGACTTGATCCCTTAGACTCCCGTCGCTTCCTGTAGTGCGGCCATGTCGATGTTGATCGGCAGTTCAGAAGCAACGTTCGCGAGATAGGCCTGGTAGAACTGCGCCTGACGTCTTTGCAATAACTCATAGCGCAGGTCGACTCTGTCGTTACTGAGTTGGTCGGGTGTCACCGATTCGCGCTCGACGATGTGGACAATCGCGGCCATGTTTCCGGCTGCGATAACATCGCTCGTGCTGCCCTCGGGTAACGCGAAAGCCACGGCCTCGAGTGCCGCGCTGACACCAACCTCAGGGAATGCTCCACCTCGCGCAAGGAGCTCACTGGATCCAACCGTTAGTTCAGCCGCTTCTGCCGCTGCCACGAAATCGTCGGCTTCTCGAAGACTCGTCACCACGGTGCTCGCGCGCTCCTGTGCGAGGGTCAGCGCACGCTGTCTGAGGACATCCTCGCGAACCTGCGCCCGTACCTCATCGAGTGGTGGCACGTATGGATCCTGTCGGTCAGACACCGTCACAAACACCGGTCCGACAGCTGTTCCGATCGGCCCGTCAACCTCGCCATCCTCAAGCTGAAACCCTCGAACTGATACCTCATTGGCAAGTCCCAAACCGAGTATCGGTTCTCCGGGTCCGGCGAATGCTGACTCTTGAACTTCGAGACCCCGTGACGTTGCGGCACGGTCGAGATCTTCCGGTGCCGAGACTTCTGCCGAGATGGCCTGAGCCAGGGCAACGGCTCGGGACGAGGCTCGTTCCTGCTTCAGTGTGTTGACGATAGTGTCGCGGACTTCGGCCAGCGACTCAGTGAGCTCTTCTTGCTTCTCCGTCACCTTGACAACGTGGTAGCCCAGTGGGCTCTTAATCGGGTTGGAGATCTCATCCACGCTAAGGGCAAACGCCGCACCCTCGATCGCGGGTACCATCCGTCCGCGTCCGAACGTCCCAAGGTCACCGCCTAGCTCGATGGTCGCTTCGTCGTCCGAGTGCGCTCTGGCGAGATCGGCGAAATCGGCGCCGTCTCTAGCCTGAGCCGTAAGCGCGGCGGCGCGCGCCTCAACGTCCGCCTCATCGTCGTCACCGATGCGCAACAGAATTTGGCTTGCTCTCACCTGGCCAGGAGTCATGTACCGGGAGAGGTTGACATCGTAGTACGCCTGAATCTCCGCCTCTGTGGGCGTAATTGCATCGGCCATCGCCGCTTCGTCGATCAATAGGAAGCGGAGCTTCCGCTTCTCAGGCACCTGGTACATAAGCGATTCGCTCTGGTAGTATTCTTCGATGTTTGAGTCTGTAACCTCGACGTCGTCGCGGTAGTCATCGCCTCGAAACGCCACAACGTTGACCCTGACCTTTTCGTTGCGCCGCCTGTGCTCATCCTCGACCTCTTTATTTGAGACGCTAACCCATTGTGTCACCGCCGCCTGCAGGCGCTCGATCATGATTCCGCGGCGGATATCCTCTTCGAATTGCGTTGTGCTAAGTGGCGGGTTCTGCACCTGCAGTGTCTGCCGGTAGCGTTGCTCGCCGAAAAACTGTCCGTTCTCCTGAAACGCCGGCAGCGAAACGATCCGTTGTCGCACCTCGGCATCGGTTGCGACGATCCCGAGACGCTCGGCTTCTGCGAGTGCGGTGTACTCGTCGATAATCTGCTGGAGTAACCGACGGTCAACGCCCAGCGACCGGAGGAGTTCGTCGCTGAGCTCGCCCCCCGCCTGAAGGCGATATTCCTGGACCTGCCGCTGGTACATCCGCCGGAACTCCATCACCGTGATCTCATGGTTGCCGACCTGTGCCAGAACGCTAGTGGGCAGCGTTTGAACGCTGGACTGGTCGACGAATTCTGGGACGTAAAGAAAGACGAACGCCAAGCAAACTAATCCTAGGCTCCACTTGAGCCAACCCTTGTGGCGCCGCATTTCGTCAAGCATCGTCATACTGATGATTGTAGCTGTCGAAAGCATTTCGTGTCATCAGACGATAAGTAGAGAGAGTGGGGCCAGTCTAAAGAGAGTCCCATGTGGTATATTTGCAGTAACTGAAGAACTTAGGGTATTTGACAGAAGATATGTAACTATATGGTGGCTCGCACGCACGGTATGGCGGATCGCCTCCCTGGGTCCCGGTCACGAGCGGACCTCCAACTTGTTATCTTCCACGCCAGTGACGATGTGCAGACCCACATCGCGTCCCTGAAACGTAATCGTAAATGCAACGTGACCTGCTATCTGCAACCTGCGGCGCCGATTCGTCGCCCAGGTGCAGGTGTCGATGCCGTTTTGTGGGAACTTGCTCCTGGTCGTCGGCCGAACTGGCGCCAACTCAAGTCCATTGCCCATGGTATGCCGATCCTGTCGTACTCGTCCGAGACCGACGCTAACGTTGCCGATCGGTCGGCCGAGCTCGGTTTTGTCTGTCATGTGTCGACACCACTCAGCTTCGTCGCAATCGAGCACCAGGTGGCCCTGGCTGCGCCGATCGACCTGGCGGCGCGACTGCGTCTGGCGCAGCCAACTTTGCGACGCCACTTCTCCCGGATTGAGATTGCTCGAGAGATGTACCTGTCGATGAATGCCTCACTCAAACCATTGGATGTAGCGGATGCTCTCGCCGCTCTCGCCGCCGTCTGGCTACCGGCGGCCAGCTGGGCTGTCATTCGTAATAACACCGAGGGTGAGCCGTTGTTACTTGCCGAACGTGGCCTCGCGGCGCAGACCGAAATAGCGACCCGCGCCCTGGGTGCCTGGGTCATCGATCATGGCCAGGAGTATGGGTCGGCCAGTCTTCGCGACGACGAGGTGACGCGTGGCGCTCCGGACGTGGCGGCGCTGGCGCTGCCGTTGATCTGTCGTGGACGGACGGTCGGTGCGTTGGTCGGGGTGGACCGAGAGCCGGCCGTCGAGGTTCCACGCGTGTCGGCCGCAACGCTGGCGGCGCTCCAGGCTTTGCTTGAACCGGCTGCGATCGCCCTGGTTAACGCCTTTCGCATCCAACGCGCCGAAGCGCTGTCGGTGACTGACGATCTCACCAAGCTCTACAACGTGCGCTACTTGATGCAAGCACTGCGACGTGAGGCGAAGCGACACGTGCGGAATCGCCATCCATTCTCATTGCTGTTCATCGATCTTGATGGGTTCAAGGAGGTCAACGACCAGATCGGCCATTTGTATGGGAGTCGCGTTCTCGTCGAGGTGGCTCGGATTCTTCTCGACTGCTCGCGAGAAACAGATGTCGTTGCCAGATGCGGTGGGGATGAGTTTGCCGTCGTGCTGCCAGAGACCGGAAACGACGGCGCGATAGCGGTGGCAGGTCGCGTATGCCAGCGGCTTCGGGACCACGTGTTTCTACAGCAGGAAGGCGTCAACTGCCGCCTGATGGCGTCGACCGGTGTCGCGACGTTGCCCGATACGGCGTCGACCGTCGAGGAGCTGATCCAGTTTGCCGACGAGGCGATGTATCGGATGAAGACGGACAAACGAAATGGTATCCAGCTTGCGCAGGCTATTTTGAGGGAGGGCATGTCGGCGTGAATTTTCGTTCGCTCTTTTCAGTGTTCTCGAGCGATCTCGCCATCGATCTCGGGACGGCGAATACCTGTGTTTACGCGCGGGGCAAGGGCATCGTGCTCAACGAGCCGTCCATTGTCGCGATCAACAAAGATAGCGGTCAAGTGGAGGCGGTCGGCAGCGAGGCCAAAGAGATGTTGGGTCGGACGCCTGGCAACATCATCGCGATCAAGCCAATGAAGGACGGTGTCATCGCTGACTTCGAGGTCACTGAGAAGATGCTGACCTACTTCATCAAGCGGGCGCACAGCCGTACCGTGTGGGTCCGGCCTCGGATTGTCATCGGGGTGCCGTCGGAGATCACGCAGGTCGAGAAACGGGCGGTCAAAGATAGTGCGTATCGGGCTAAAGCGAGAGAAGTATTTTTGGTCGAGGAGGCAATGGCGGCGGCAATCGGTGCCGGGATGCCGGTCGGCGAGCCGTCGGGGAACATGATCATCGACATTGGCGGTGGCACGACTGACATCGCAGTCATCTCTCTCGCTGGCATCGTCTATAGCAAATCGGTACGGGTCGCCGGGAACGAGATGGACAAGGCGATCATCCAGTACATGAGGAAGAACTACAATTTATTGATCGGGGAACGGACTTCCGAGCAGATCAAGATGCGGATCGGCTCAGCCTACCCGCTCGATGAACCGGAAACGATTGACATCAAGGGGCGTCATCTTATCGAAGGGGTGCCCAAGACGATCACCGTCAGTGATGAGGAGATCCGCAAGGCGCTTGCTGAGACCGTGAACGTGATCGTCGACGCCGTTCGGGTTGCCCTGGAACGAACGCCACCGGAGCTGTCGGCTGACATAGTCGACCGCGGGATCGTGATGACGGGCGGCGGCGCACTACTGAAGAACCTGGATAAGCGATTGCGCGAGGAGACGGGGTTACCGTTGGCGATGGCCGAGGACCCACTTGCTTGTGTGGTTCTTGGTGTTGGCAAGATGCTCTCTGATTTCACTCTTCTCCGAAAAATCTCGAAGGACTAATCTCCGGCTTGTCCGCGCCCAGTTCGGGAGCAGTCATGGATCGTCGCCAGCGAACCGGTTATCTCGTGCTGGCCGTTGTCTTGGCCCACATCATTGTGATTTCCGCGCAAGTTAGCGCTGGGCCGGGAGCCAGCATGCTGGAAACCGTAACCTTTGGGTCATTCGCAGAAGTGCAGCGATTGATGACCTCTGGGTTCGATAGTGTGGTGAGGCTGTGGTCAGGCTATATCGGACTCCGTGACGTTCGAGAGAAGAACGTGGAGCTCAACCGTGAAATTTTAAACCTGAGGCTCGAACTCCAGACACAGCATGCGCTCGCGCAGCAGACGCGGAGTCTGGAGCGATTACTCGAGCTGCGTCAGACGGTTGCGTTGCCGACTTTGAGCGCTCGAGTGATCGCGACGGACGCGACGCCTTATTTTCTGACGCTGACGATTGACCGTGGCTGGCAGGACGATATCCGTCCAGATTTGGCAGTGATCGCTCCGGATGGCGTCGTCGGGAGAGTCGTCGGGTCGCCAAGTCAGCGCGCTGCGCAGATACAGCTGCTGATTGATCGGAACGCAGCCGCGGGCGCACTGATTGAGCGAACCCGGGTGTCTGGTGTCGTCGTCGGAACCGACGATTCAACCCGACTTCAGATGGAGTATGTCTCAAATCTGGAGGACGTCCAGGTGGGGGACGAAATCGTCACATCTGGCATTGATGGAATCTATCCGAAAGGGTTTAGGATCGGTGAGGTGACCCAGGTCGTGGACGGAATCGGGTTGTATCAGCTGATCCAGGTTTCCCCGGTTGTCGAGTTTTCTCAGATCGAGGATGTGCTCGTGGTTCTAGACGCACAGGTGATACTCTCCGACACAGACGAAAAATGAAGATAACCCACATTCTGTTCTGGTTAGCGCTGGCCTTGTTGGTGCAGACCACACTGGTTCCGCTCGTGGCCGGTGGCGGAGCCCCCGTTGATCTCGTACTGATAGTGGTGGTGTTTGCCGCATTGAGCCGAGGTCCCGTGGCCGGTTTGTGGACCGGTACCCTGGCGGGGTTGCTACAGGACGCGCTCTCAGGCGGCATCATCGGCGTGGGCGGACTGACCAAAACGATGATCGGGGTCGTGGTCGGAGTCATAGGCTCACGTTTTCTTCTCGGGACGGTCTGGCATAGGCTGACGGTCTTGGTCGGCGCCTCGTTTGTGCATGGGTTCTGTTACCTCTGGATTCACACATTGATCGGGCAGGACGGCCCGGCGGGGCCGGTCGCCCTCGTGACGGTTCAGGCGGCCGTCAATGCATTGGTTGGTGTGACCGTGCCGCTGGTCGCCCGCACCGCTCCAGGCATGCTTGATCGGCTTAGACGCAGCCGCAACCCGCTGCGTAGGCGACGCTGGATGATGAGCTAGCGGCCCGACGAGAGAGTGCACCCTAGAAATGTCAGACGAATTCGTTCCGGCAGAGCGTGACAAGAGCCGACAGCTGTTGCTGGCATTCCAGATCGGGGCAACGCTGGTCTTTGTCGTCCTGGCAATCAGTTTTTGGAATTTCCAGATCGGTCAGCACGCTCGGTTCTCAGAGATGGCCGAGAACAACCATCAGCGGACCCTGCGACTCCGGGCGCCCCGGGGTGTCGTGTTCGACAGGGACGGTCGTGTCTTGGTCGAGAATCGGTACTCTCTCAATATCTCACTCGTCCGTGAGAGAGTCGAGGACCTTGACGAAGGGCTAAGTCTACTTGCGCGAGTTACCAGCATTCCGTTGCAGTCCGTCTACGACGTCATTAGTCGTAACCCGTCGGTGCCCGAGTATCGACCCCTGATAATCGTACGGGATGCGTCGTTGTCCCAGGTCGCAGCGGTGACCGCGCGGCGGCTCGAGTTGCCCGGCGTCGTTGTTGAGCAGGTTCCCACCCGGCACTACCCTGCCCGCACACTGGCCTCGCATCTGTTCGGCTACGTGGGTGAGGTCACTGATGCTCAGCTGCAGGGCGCGACCGATACGCGTATGCGGAACGGGGCGATCATCGGACAGTCTGGCGTCGAACAGCGATACAACGAGTTTCTGATGGGCGACGACGGTGAGCGGCACGTCGTCGTGAACAGTGTTGGCCGCGAGATCGAAATGATCGACGAGGTGCCACCCGACGTCGGTCGTCAAATTCAACTGACGCTCGATTATGATTTGCAACGCGCGGCGGAGGACGCGTTCAAGGCCGCAGGGTACGCCGGGGCTGCCGTTGTACTTGATCCACAGTCAGGAGAGGTTCTGTCGTTGGTGAGCCTGCCCGCGTACGACCCAAACGACTTTGCGCTGGGGATCGATTCTGAGACGTGGACATCGCTCAACAGCGATGCTCTCCGACCACTCCAAAACCGCGCCTTGCAGGGCCGCTATCCTCCGGGGTCGACATTTAAAATCGTCATGGCCGCTGCAGCGCTGGAGGAGGGTGTTATCACGCCTGACTTCAAGGTAGCCTGTCGCGGTGGCGGCACGTTCTTTCGCCGATTCTTCCGTTGCCACTCCCAGCATGGCATGGTGTCTCTCGATGAGGCGCTGGAGAAGTCCTGTAACACGTACTTTTACACCGTTGGGAACATGCTCGATGTTGACGTGATTAATCGGTGGTCGGAGGCCTTTGGTCTCGGCGTGACAACCGGGATTGACCTGCCGCACGAGGCGCAAGGGCTGGTCCCATCCCGAGCCTGGAAACGTGAAAGATTTGGTGAACCCTGGTACCCGGGTGAGACGATCTCGGTGGCGATCGGGCAAGGGGCAGTGTCGGTGACGCCGGTCTCGATGGCCGTGATGATGGCAACGACGGCCAACGGCGGGACTCGCGTGACGCCGCACTTACTCAAGGCGGTCCAAGATGGTGCAGGGTGGAGGGATGTCGCGCCTCCGCCACCGGCCTCGACGTCCGTGATGCAGCCGGAGACGGCGGAGGCGATTCGCCGTGGTCTCTGGATGGTTGTCAACCACGAGGGGACCGGCGGACGCGCGCGAATCGAGGGGCAGAATGTCATTGGTAAGTCGGGCACGGCACAGGTCGTGTCGCTGTCGGGTCAAGCGTCGGCCGAGGAAGGAGACGTTGATCTTCGTGACCATGGGTGGTTTGTGTTTGCCGCTCCCGTAGATAATCCAGAGATCGCGGGCGTTGTCTTTGCCGAGCATGCGGACCATGGCTACCTGGCAGCCCCGATCGCACGGCACATTATGGAGACGTTCTTTGCGAAGCAGGACGGCGAGCCCTTGCCGCTACTGCCGGGGTTCGTCGATTCGCCGGCGGCCTTGCCCGTAGCGGAAGCAGATGGACAGTAGACAAAGGGGCCAGGAGTCAGCAGTCGGCAGCTCGGATGAGGTCGCCGCTTGATCGATCGCCGCCTCTTGCTCCATATCGACTGGGTTCTAGTCGGGGCGATTTTGGTTCTCTCGGCGATCGGACTCGCGATGATTTATAGTGCGACGTATGATCCGACGACGGACCGTGGCGGCCCACAGCTCTCGCGTCAGATGTGGGCGCTCGCACTGGGTTTGGTGGCCTTTGTCGTGTGCTTGGTCGTCGACTACCGAGCCCTAGCAGACCACGCCGCGCTGGTCTATGGTTGTCTGTTGCTCCTCCTGGTGTACACGTTGTTCTTTGGTGTTGAGGTCGGTGGCGCTCAGCGGTGGATCGATCTCGGACCGTTCAACCTGCAGCCATCCGAGTTCGGAAAAATCTCGATGGCTCTTATTTTGAGTGTGTTCTACGCTAACTCTCGCCGAGGCAAGCGACGGCTGAGTGACTGGGTAATCGGAGCGGTAATTGTAGCGGTGCCGTTCATCCTCATCACCCGTCAGCCTGATCTCGGGACCGCTGTTACACTGCTTCCGGTGTACCTCGCGATCATGATTTTTGCTGGGTTGAGGCTCAAGTTTCTCGTGGCGATGGCGATCATCGGCGTGCTGCTCACGCCCGTGGCGTGGACGTACGCACTTGAGGACTATCAACGAAGCCGGGTCGCCAGCTTTTTGGACCCGGAACAGGACCCACGGGGCGCGGGGTACCAGCAGATTCAAGCCCGTATTACGGTTGGGTCAGGCGGGCTGACCGGGAAGGGTTTTCTACAGGGTACGCAGAGCCAGTACAACTTCTTGCCCGTGGCACACAACGACTTTATCTTCTCAGTGCTGGCCGAGGAGCAAGGCTTCCTCGGCGTCCTGTTTGTTCTGGGGCTATATTTGTTTGTCATTCTGCGCTCGCTCGACGCGGCACGGGTCGCTAAGGACAGAGTCGGCATGTTCCTCGTTGCTGGGATCACCGCCGGATTTACGGTTCAAGTAATTTACAACGTTACGATGTCGGCCGGGCTGGCACCGGTCAAGGGGTTGACGTTGCCGCTTCTGAGTTATGGCGGCTCCTCTATCATCGCGACACTGATGGGGTTTGGGCTGATCCTGAACGTCAGGATGCGCCGTTTCACAAATTGAGAACTCTGGAGCGACGGGTCGGTGACCGTAGTGTGGGCCGCCGGGCGACCCGTCGAAAGAGCTGAATGAAGGACGTGGTCACGACTCGCTCAGGCATTACGGTGTCTGACGACCGTCTTGCACTCTTGAGTGCCGGCGTCGCGACGCGGCTCGATCCGCGCTTGGTTCAGTGCAGGGTTCTCGTGGAGAGTGATACGTATGAACAAGGAGTTGATCGTGTCCTCGAATCGCCACGAAACGATGGCGGCGATCCTCGAGGACGACCAAGTTGCGGAGATTTTTATCGAGCGCGAGCGTCAACGCGGCGCCGTGGGCGATATCTACAAGGGGCGTGTGTCAAAGGTGTTGCCGGGTATGCAATGCGCATTCGTCGACATCGGTCTCGAGCGCGACGCGTTTCTCTATGTTTCGGATGTCATCGATACCGTCGAGGAATTCGAGCGGCTCGAAGCCGCTGATACGGACGACGCCGAACCGAGTGAATCGGGCGGCGACAACGGTAGAGCGACCGGAAAGTCACACGGCAGGTTTGGTAACAACTCCACCGCCAAAATCGAGGATTTACTGACCGCGGATCAGGAGATTCTGGTCCAGGTCGTCAAGGAGCCCCTCGGCACCAAGGGTGCTCGGATCACGTCGCACGTGACAGTGCCCGGTCGTTTTCTGGTCTTCATGCCAACGGTTGACCAGGTCGGAGTCTCGCGGCGGATCGATGCGCGGAATGAGCGCGCCCGTCTCAGAGGCATCGTTCGCAAGTTCCGGGAGGAGCACGGGTTTACGGGTGGGGTTATCCTGCGAACGGCTGCGAGTGGGCGGCCCGAGAAGGATATTATCGGTGACCTGGACTACTTCCACGGGCTCTGGACTGAGACACTGCGGAAGACTGCTAACAAGCGTCCCCCGGCGGTCGTCCACCGGGAGGAAAGCCTGGTGGCGAAGCTGCTGCGGGACTTTCTGACAACCGATTTTTCATCGATTCGTATTGATGACCGGCAGGAGTTCGAGCGGACAACCAGGCTGATCAAGCGGATCATGCCTGATTTGCTTCCTCGCGTGCATCACTACGACAAAGAGTTCCCCATTTTTGACGAATATGGAGTGCAGGCGGAAATCGACAAAGCACTCCGGAGCAAAGTCTGGCTGAAATCTGGAGGGTATATCGTTGTCAATCACACCGAAGCACTGGTCGCGATTGACGTCAACACTGGGCGGTATGTGGGTAAGCGTACGGGTCGTCTCGAGGACACGATCGTCAAGACGAACCTGGAAGCGGTTAAGGAAATTGTCCGTCAGATTCGGTTGCGAGACCTCGGTGGAATCGTTGTGCTCGACTTTATCGACATGGAGGAGCGCAAGAATCGTCTAAAAGTCGCCCAGGCGATGGACCAGGAGCTGCGTCGCGACCGGTCTCCTTCGAAGGCGGTCCAGGTGGCGGAGTTTGGTTTAATCGTAGTGACCCGAAAGCGGGTTCGGCAGAGTCTCGAACGCCAGCTCACAGAGCCGTGTCCCTACTGTTCGGGAAGTGCTGTGATCAAGTCCACCTCGACCATCTGTTACGAGATCCTATCTGAGATGCAGCGGGTCGGGGATGCGTTTAACGGACATTCGATCACGTTGAGAGTGAATCCAGAGATCGCCAGGGCGCTCAAAGAAGAGGAGCGCGGGATACTAAAGGATCTCAAGCAGGTGCTTGGTCGAGAGCTGGTCATCCGGCCGGACGCGCAGTTCCACCACGAGCAGTTCGACGTCATGACAATGTAACAATGTAAGGGACCGGCTTCGGTGTCGTTTCCGTTTTGTCAGCCAACCACCAGGTGGATCAGATAATGAGTCCCGTCCTGATTGATCCACACCCGCATGTATTCGTTCTCTTTGAGAAGCTCGACCCGAGAGGAGCCGGATCCAGGAGACGCACTCTTGGCGACATCACCGATTTCATCATTCGGCACGATAGTGACAACCTCGCGCCCCTTGACGTCGTCGTCTTGACGGAATTCCACCCAGCGCTCGAGCACTGCCAGTGCGCCGACGGTATCGGGAGTGGCTGAGCGGGCCGTGAGGCGAACCTGGTAATCGCCAGATGAAAGCGTCTGGCCGTTAGCCATCACATCACGGGAGATGCTGACGACACCTAGCTCGAGGTCGCCTCGTGGCACATTAACGGTCAACGTGAGCTGCTGAGCGATCGCCAAATCGACCATGAGCGTTGCGGTCGCTCCTGTCATGACTGTCACGATCAGCATCCCCGTAAAGACCCGGTGTGTCATCTATCTTCTCCGTTCTCTGACTGTTACGACGATTAATTAATCATAGCGTGTGAACCATCACAGCGCTAGCGGAGGAGGTCGAAATCCAGGAGACGGCGTTCGACGAAACGGACTCTTTCCGCCTGAAGAAGTCAGATTCTTACAAACGGTTCGGCATAACTGCCGAGGTGACCGCCGGCTCAGACGACTCGATGACAGGGCACGCTTGGGGGCGGACAGTTCCGTAAAGTCGTACCGACGACGCGCGATGTTTTCGGCCGGCCAAGGCAGTAACATCGCCATAGGTTGCAACGCGGACCGCGGGGATTCGTCGGACTGCGATCAAGGCTTACCTCTTGAATTCGCTGCCAGAGGAGAGCGCCATGACGAGACTTATCGCTCGGGCGTCGTTCGCCAAATTTCATCGACCGCATCAGCCTTGAGCATCTTAGTCGCGAAGGTAATCTGCCCGGTGTGCGTCGCGTAGTGCACTAGCTGGTGAGCGATCACTTCCATCAGCGAGCCCAGCCTCTGACCTTTGTTGGTGGTCTCCATGAGCCTACTGGCGTCGAAGGTCCTGAACACCTCATCGGCCTCGTTCACCGCGAACATGAGGCGCGCGCGGAGGTCTGCCTTCGGAATTTCGTGACGTTCGGAAAACTCGGCGTCGCGGTCGCGCACAACGTCATATCCGCCGACGACATGTCCGATGTGGTAACGCGTTGACCCGGCGCAGTGGAGAACGAGGTTACCAATAGCGTTCGTCTGGTTGTTCGCCCGCCACCAAATCATCGGATCGCTGAGAGCGTCGATGCAAGCCGTAATCTGACCGGTCAGATGGACGACGATTCGCGCGCGGGCCATTTCAAGAAACGTCGCACTAGAAGTCTGGTCCATTGTGGTTCTCCTACGGTCGAGAGGTAAACGTAATAATTAAGATCTACGACCGCCAATCCACGACTCTCGACTCACGATCCTCGATCTTTCTCCTACCGACTCTTGAGCGCCTCTTTTAGGATCCTCCCGTCGGTCTCGGGCATACTGAAACCGGCCAGCGTGGAAAGCGTGGGCGCGATATCGGCCGGTGTGGCTGGCGTCGAATACATTCCAGAGTTGACCCCGGCACCAAATAGGACAACCGGCACTCTTGTGTCGTACTCGTATGGGCTGCCGTGGGTAGCCGCTGAACCACCGGGGATCCAGTACGGCTTCAGCACGATAATTAAATCGCCGCTCCGTTCTTCGAAATAGCTGAGTGTTGACGCGTGGGCGATACGGTCGCCGGCGCTGCCGAGGGAGGCGAGTTCGTCGCTCCGATAGACTTGCGCGACTCCGGGTGTCGTTCGAATGAGGTCGAGGGTCGACTCAAGAACCGTCGGCTGATTCCGAAGAGTCGAGTACACTCCAGGCTCGAAATAAAGGTCCCCGTTGACGATAGCGGCGACAGAGTGTCTACGGCCGAGGTGATCGCCTAGATGGATTTCGAGCGCCGAAAGTAGTTCTCGTTCTCGAAAGCGCCCCGCGTCTGTGCCTTGGGCGAGTGACCGTTCTGGAATCGGCCCGACGCCATGATCCGCGCTAAGTGCCACGACATACTTGCCCAGACCAAGCCGAGCATCGAGGGCTTCGAGAAGCCGTCCGATGGTCACGTCGAGTTGTGCCAGCACGTCTTGAACCTCGTGGCTGTTCGGCCCGAATCGATGACCTACGAGGTCGGTTGCTGACAGGCCGATCGCGAGATAGTCCGTCACTGCGCCAGATCCCATCTCGAATGCATCCACCATGGCAATCGCCATGTCGGTGAGATATGCATCCGACAGCGGGCTTGCACGCCAGCGCTCGAAAAACGAATCGTCCGGACCAGACCCTGCGTTCATCGGGTGAGGAAACGTGCGTGTCCAACCCGGCGGGGGGTTCTCGAAAGGTCCGTCGTCATCGTGCTCATACAGATGTGTTGGCAGCACTCGAATCCACGGGCGGTCGATGTCGGACGCGATCGGATGTTCGTCTACGTACCGTCCGACGGCTGGCACGGGGGTATCTGTAAAGGCCGTCGATGTTGCCCAAGTGTTGGCTTCGTCGAGCCAGACGACGCTCTGGCCGTGCTGGCCCGCCAGTGTGATCGCAGAGCGAGCTTTTATTGACAAGCTGACGACGGTCGAAGTCCCTCCAGTTCGCTCGCGCAGTTGATCGGCGATGGTTGGTTGTCTCAGCGTGTGCGGGCTGTGACGCTCACGCGCAACGCCGCCATAGGAAATCGGGGCGTAAGCATCGTCGGTCGTGCAGCTGGTACGCTGAGCGGTGGCGCGGTCCCACCAGCTGTTCTGGATCAGGCCGTGTGCCGACGGAAACCGTCCGGTCGCTATCGTGGCATGTCCGGCACAGGTGACAGTCGATCGGTAGGGGTATGCGGCCGTACTGAATGAGGCGCCGTCGTCAAGAAGTCTTCGTAGACCGGCAGTCCACTGATGACCGTAGTTCTCGACGTAGTCGGCACGCATCTGGTCTACGACGAGCACGACCAGAAGTTTGGGTGCAGGAGGATCGGTCGGCTGTCTGGCTGAGACGCGCGGTAACAGGCCCAAAGTCAGTAGGAGGGCCACCCCGATCCGTAGCAGTCGTTGCTCTATCAGATCATTGATCCGATTCACGATTCCCTATCGCCTCAAAATAGGCCAATAGCATATCGAAGCGATCCCGATATTATAGATTGCGCAGGCTCTCGGATACCATACCGGTACGATCGAAGTCGGTAGTAGGTTCAGTATGTGTGCCAAGTCGACAAAGCTGTGCCCGACCCAAGCGAGCGCCAGCACCGTCAGCGCCATGGACGGTTCCCATGTCATGACCGCCGAGGCCACGACGAAGAACCCGATCGCGAGCGCCACGTCCAGGCCGGTGCCTGACGTATTTTCATGAGCGATACCGAAGCCAATGTACACGCCAGCAGCCAGGACGAGAAGGAGGGCCGAGAATTGAGCGAGTCGAAACTCTAGCACGAGCCGGTCAGGCGAGGTTGTATCTAGTCGAACTGCCCGGACCGCCACCCACCCAAGTCCGAGGCCGAGCACGGCGCATCCGAACAGTACAGCTCTGAACGCTTCACTCACGATCCAAGGTCGGGCCTACTGGACGTCGGCATCCAGTGTGGTCTGGAACGCCGTGTCACCTCTCGCGGCGGGTCCGTAGAAAATCGAGTTAAAGAGGAGCTTAAACGTACCCCACGTTTGACCGCGGTGCTGCACCCTGAATGTGTGAAGAATCACACGACCGTCGTCGAGTGGAGCCTCGATCACGGCGCTGGTGCCACGGAGCCGTTGTTCGCCGACGATCCAACCGCTGCGGCGCAACGCCGTGTTGGGATAGCTGACGATCGATCGGATCATGTTGCCCCGTCGCCACCGCGTGTTGGGGGCGAAGCCGCCGTTGTTGACGAACATCACGTCGGCCTCGGCCGGCATCCCGTAGCCGATGGGGTGGGTTGTGTCGACGGTAACTCGAAGAAGCGTCCCGGGTGCGTAGAAAGCATCTGGATCTCCGTCCCGGACGACATTACGTAGCGGAATGGACAGATGCTGAATGGCGAATGTCGCACTGTTACCAAGCGTAATCACCGTGCCTCCTTCGGAAATAAACCGGCGGAGGTTCTGAATCCCCTGGACGCCGATTCCACCCATATACTCGGGACGCACATTCCGGGCTTGTTGGCCGTGGAGGAGATTGACGGTCGACGCCTCGGGCAGGATGATGACGTCAAAGCGGTCCGAGACACTGGGATCCTGAATATCGGCACTACGAAGGTGGGTGTATGGGAACTCATGCTGTTCCAGCACCCACCGCGTCCACCCGGCGTCCATGTTCCCACCCCACGGCTCGTAGACCGCGAGGCGAGGAGCATGAATCGGGAGCACGGGGCCGTCAAGGTTGGAGGTGCGGCTTGTCGCGACGAAATCAAGATGGAGATCGTGTGCGAGTTGCTCAAGCACATTGCGGTCGACGTTCTCCACCAGCATGACGCCGGCCGGATACGACGTGCCGTCCGCTGTCAGTGGCTGTCGTGCCCACTCGACCGTTGCTCCAAGTGCGAGTAGGCGGTTCAGCGCGACAAAGCTCTGGTTCGATTCATGCGATAACAAATAGGTCTTCCCCGAGCCGATAACGCCACCCGGTGGCAGGGCCGCATCCTCCACCAGTAACGTGAGTGACGCCTTAAACGGTGCCGCGATCTGCACGGTTTCGACACCCATCAGCATCCCGAGCGACCAGGCGGTGATGTCGTATGACTTGTCAAGCGCAGCCGTCGGGTCAGGCCAACGGATATCCGGATAGTCCTGTGGTTCGAGGAGGTCTTTAACCCATCGTCCGAACGATTGATCGAGACGGACGACGTGGGTCCCGGCCGGGTATTTCCGCCGGTCGGCAACGAAGCTCGCGTCCGCGACGTGGACCTCGGCCGCCTCGGCCTGCAGGAGCCGCACAAGGGTGATCGCAGCGGTCGGGTCGCGTTGTTCGGGCGGGATAAGGAACGCAAAGGGGTAACCGTCGGAAAAACGCTCCACGGTGCGCCGGTTCATCTGGTAGAAATTCCGCTTCAAGCTGACGCGGTTGTTCGCCACGCTTTCGAGGAGTCCCTGAGTAGAGAGCAGACTGTAGTCCACGACGTCGGACAACGTCCACGTTCCTCCCATCCATGGTCGCGGGTAATTCATTCGATACTGCGTGTCGGTCGGAGCGGCAAGGACGATCTGGCGGTTGCGCGGCCGAGCCGTGCGTCGGTCTGAAGTTCGGTGCTGTTGGACCGGACTCGCGATGTTCGCGCTGGCCACCTCGGTCAGGAGCGCGACCATATTGTGCCACCAGGGATTGGTATTGTTGGCGCCCTGCCAGTACCCGCTATAGAGCTCTCCCCAGATGACACCAGCCTTGTCGGCCGCGTGTAGGCTTGACGCCATCGCCTGGCCGAACTGATTAACCTGGCTCCACACGAGCGGGTCAACATTGGGGTTGGGCGGATTCTTGAACGGAGGAACGAAAATTCGCGCGAAAGCGCTCCCCATCTGGTGCACGTCGAGATACACCTCTGGAAGCCAGTCGTGATAGAGGACGCGATTCAGGTGCTGCGTCTCGACCTGGGTCAACATGTAGCTGTCGCGGTTGTTATCGTGCCCCGCGTACTTGTGGTACAGGTCCGGGAGTGGTGATCCTTCGTACGGCGTTCCGAGGTTCCGCCGATGCCAGTCGACCACCATTCGCTGGCCGTCTGGATTTTGCGATGGAATGAGCAAAACGATCGCGTTCTCCAGGATGTGATCGACCGCCGCTGACTGTTCGGCCGTTAGTTGATAAACGAGGTCGTTCATCATCTGGCTTGTGCCGATCTCAGTGGAGTGCACGTTTGCGCCAACCAAGACGACGGCTTTACCGGTCTGGGCAATCACCTCCGCGGCTTCTGCGCTCGTCTGCCGCGGGTTAGCCAGCTGCTGTTGCATAGCCTTGAACCGCGGGAGATCGCGAATCGTCTCCGGCGCGGAGATAGTTAGGAGGAGATACGGTTCTCCCAGGGTCGTCTTGCCAAGCTCTTCGACGACCATCCGGCTAGACCGCTCCGCGACCGTCTCGTAGTACTCGACCATGTCATCCCAGTGCACGAGACGCTGGTCGGTCCCCATGGGGAACCCAAAGAACTGTTCGGGAGATGGAATGTGGTCAGACTGCTGGGCGGATGTTGGCAGCACCAGCCATACTCCAACGAGAGTGAGCGCGATCCAGATTTGGAGTGTTCGGTTACCCATGTGTATGTCTCAGTCAGTATATCGTCTAGTGAAGGGTCCTCATGATTCGTCATGCGATCTGTGGCCGTAACGTTCGGTTCACCGTGCTGTGCGTCCGTCACATAAGCTCACCCTGCTCTCAATCTTACTTGGCACGTCGGGTGACGCGTGTCTAGATTTCACCACCGTTCGAATGAGGACTCTCCAGACCAACCGGCACGGAATCCGTGATGGACGATCTAGCCACAAGATCTGACGTCATGCGTCTATGGGTGACGCTTGCGGTTGATGTCGTGGCGGTCGCCAGAACTGCGTTTGTCTTTCAGGCGGCGCTCCCTGGGCGAGTACGGGCCGGTTTGGGCATTATTTGCTTCATAGACCTCGTGGTCGCGTGCTCGCCCAACATCCGGGCGATCAGTTAGCGGACCGTCGGGTGGGGAATCGCTCTGCAGCTCTCGTGCGTTGTTCGCCGGATTTCTTGCGACCCTGATCAATGCGGCACCCGCGGGGGTGTTGATCTAAATCTTGTGCCGACTCCTTTATTATCTCCACATGCTTCCGACGATTGATTGGCAAGATGGAACCGTGGTGATGATCGACCAGCGTAAGCTGCCGACGCAGGAGGTGTACGTTCGTTGCACAACAGCGAAGGAGGTAGCCAAGGCGATCAAGCAGATGGTGATCCGGGGTGCTCCGGCGATTGGTATCGCCGCTGCGATGGGGCTCGCGCTCGGCGTGCATCGAAGCACGGCGAAGGGAACGAGCCAGCTCGCCGCCGAGTTTTACAAGCTATGCGAGGTGCTGGCCGCGACGCGACCGACCGCAGTCAATCTGTTCTGGGCGATCGAACGGATGAAGCGGACTTTCTCCCGCGCCGCCCGCGCCGGGCAATCGCCTGACGAACTTCGCGCGACCATGCTGATCGAGGCTCGAGAGATTGATAACGAGGACGTGGCGAGTTGCCGGGCGCTCGGAGCCTATGGCTCGGCGGTCGTTCCACACGACGCGCAGGTGCTCACTCACTGCAATGCGGGGGCTCTTGCCACCGGGGGTTATGGCACGGCACTGGGTGTGATCCGAGCCGCGGTGGCTCAGGGGAAAAGGATCGCGGTATTTGCAGACGAGACGCGGCCGTTCTTCCAGGGGGCTCGGTTAACCGCGTGGGAGCTTCTACGTGATGGGATCGAGACGACCGTGATCACGGATAGTATGGCGGGGCCGCTCATGCGGGATGGACGCGTCGATGTCGTGGTTGTCGGTGCTGACCGAATCGCAGCGAACGGCGATGTGGCGAACAAGATTGGGACTTACACCGTTGCGGTGCTCGCTAGTCAGCACAACGTACCGTTCTACGTCGCCGCACCGTGCTCGACGGTTGATCTCTTGACCCCAGACGGATCGGCGATTCCAATCGAGGAGCGAAACGTTCGTGAAGTCATCTACGTGGGATCGACCCGGGTGGTACCTGAAGGTGTCAAAGTTTGGAATCCGGCCTTCGATATCACGCCCAGCCACCTGGTAGCGGGGATCATCACCGATCGTGGTGTTTGTCGGCCGCCGTATGCGGAAAGTTTGCGCGACACGTGCGCCCGCAGCACGGATGGTGGCCCGAAATGAGAGTCCTTGCGATCGAGACGTCGTGCGACGAAACCGCGGCGGCGGTTGTATCCGAGACCGGGGATCCACGCCGACCGTGGCAAGTTAATTCGAGTATCGTAGCTTCTCAGGTTGAGATCCATCGCGAGTGGGGCGGCGTAGTCCCCGAGCTGGCTTCTCGACAGCATATCCGGGACATCTGCGGTGTCGTCGAACGGGCGCTCCGCGAGGCGCAGGTCGAGTGGGCCGACTGCGATGCTGTCGCCGTGACCCAGGGTCCAGGGCTCGTCGGGTCGCTTTTGGTCGGCGTGGCATTCGGGAAGGCGGTCGCGGCCTCGCTTGATGTGCCATTGATTCCGGTCCATCACCTGGCGGGGCATATCGAGTCACTGGTGGTTGAGAACGGCAGCATGTTGCTTCCTGCCGTCGTCCTTGTGGTCTCTGGTGGGCACACGAGCCTCTTTTACGTACCGGTCGAAGGCGAGTATCTCCTCATCGGACGAACGCGGGACGATGCGGCTGGAGAGGCGTTTGACAAGGTGGCGACTCTGCTCGGGCTCGACTATCCAGGCGGTCCGGTAATCGACCGGCGTGCGGCCGCAGGCAGCGATCGAGCAGTGGCCTTCCCGGTGCCGCGGATGACCCACGCAGACCGGAACAAGCGGCCGCCACTGGCGATCCCAGACGGGTTCAGAGGACAGCTGCGTGGCCGTACGGAATTCAGCTTCAGTGGACTCAAGACGGCGGTCAAGCGGCACGTAGCGGCGCGCCGGGCGGCGCTGGAAGTCGACAGCCTGCCATCGAGCGAAGTCGCAAACATTTGCGCGAGCTTTCAGCGAGTCGCCGTCGACACGTTGCTCGACCGGACGTTCGAGGCGGCTCGCTGGTTCGGAGCCCATAGCATTGGGATCGCGGGTGGCGTCTCGGCCAACACGCGTCTGCGCGCTGACGCGCAGGCGCGTGGGGTGGCTGCGAGCGTGCCCGTGTTTCTACCGGGTCTTGCGCTCGCGACGGACAACGCCGCGATGATCGGTGCGGCCGGTCTTCGAAACCTCAAAGCTGGCGTGACGGCGACTCTCGAGCTCAACGCACAGGCTGCGTTGGAAATCTACTAGTCGGTTTTTCGCGACTTCCGACGCTCGACTCCCGACTATACTCACCCTCATGGCCTGGTATCAGCAGACCCATTGGCGCATTTTGATCGCGCTCGGAATCGGGCTGATCTACGGTGTGGTTGCTGCGCTGAACGGGTGGAGAGACTTTACCTTCGACTGGATCGCGCCGTTCGGCGCGATCTTTCTCCGATTGCTGCTTTTGATAGCGGTACCACTGGTGCTGGCCTCGCTCATCAACGGCGTCGCCTCATTGTCGGATTTTAGCAAGCTGTCTCGAATAGGTGGTAAGACGATCGTTATCTATCTTGGAACGACCCTTGTTGCTCTAGTGATCGGTCTCGCGCTCGTCAACACTCTGCGCCCAGGCAGTGCGGTCCCAGAGGGGCTCCGAACGCGTCTCGCCGAAACTTATAGGGCAGACGTGACTGTGCGGGAAGATGCGGCTGTGGGCGCGCGCGCACGAGGCCCGCTACAGCCGCTGGTCGATATGGTTCCAGAAAACTTCCTGGGGGCCGCCGCGGACAATCGCAACATGCTCAATGTGGTGTTTGTCGCCCTCCTTGTGGGTGTGGCGCTCATGATGGTACCGAAGAAACAGTCGCAGCCGCTCCTTGATTTCTTCGAGAGTCTCAACGCTGTCGTCGTCAAGATCGTCGAAATGGTGATTACATTTGCGCCGTTGGGCGTTTTCGCCCTGATTGCCGATACCGTCACCAGCGTAGCTGGTGACGATCCGTCGGATATCGGACAATTGTTAGCCGCCTTGGGGCTGTACTGCGTCACGGCGATTCTCGGAATGTCGATCCACGTCCTGGTGACCTATCCGACTTTACTGAGACTATTCACGCCCCTCAGGCCTCGTCACTTTTTTCCGGGTGTGGTTCCGTCACAGCTAGTAGCGTTCTCGACATCCTCGAGTGCCGCCACCCTACCTGTCACGATGAAGAACGCGCAGAAAAATTTGGGAGTGTCTGAGGAAGTTGCGTCGTTTGTCCTGCCGCTCGGTGCGACGATCAATATGGATGGCACCGCTCTCTATCAGGCGGTGGCTGCCGTCTTCATTGCGCAGGCGCTCGGCATATCCCTCGGATTGAGCGCGCAGGTGACCATCATATTCATGGCGCTTCTCGCCTCGATCGGTACAGCGGCTGTTCCGAGTGCCGGAATCGTCATGCTGATCATTATTCTTGAGACGGTCGCCATTCCTACTGAGGGTGTCGCGCTCATCCTCGGGGTGGACCGGATCATCGACATGTGCCGCACGACGGCCAACGTCACCGGCGATGCGACGGTCGCCGTCGTCGTGGCCGCCAGCGAGAATCAGTTATTCCCGACGCCGATGAACAAGATCGAGGTTCGAGACTTGCCGGGTGGGATTTCTTCAACGTGACTCCGACACGTGACAATGCTTGGGCGCTGCTGACCGAATACACCACGGGCGAGAGTCTGCGAAAACACGCGCTCGCCGTTGAGGCGGCGGTGCGTGGCTATGCTCGAATGTTCGGCGAGGATGAGGCTGAGTGGGGCATTGTCGGCCTCATTCACGACTTTGACTATGAGAGGTGGCCCAATCCCGACAACCATCCGTTTCGGGGCTGCGAGATCCTGCGTGAGCGTGGGTACCCCGCGCATATAATCCGTGCGATTCTTTCGCACGCCGACTACAGCGGCGTTCCGCGTGAGAGCCGGCTCGAGCATACTCTCTTCGCCTGTGACGAGATGTCTGGATTTGTGACCGCGGCCTCGTTGGTTAGACCGAGTAAGAGCATCCTTGACCTCGAGGCTCGATCGGTTAAGAAGAGGATGAAAGACAAAGCGTTTGCCCGGGCCGTCAGCCGTGCCGATCTCCGTCGAGGTGCCGTCGAGATCGACTTGTCTTTGGATGAACACATCACGCATGTGATCCTCTTCATGCGTGAGCACGCCGCCGTCTTGGGTCTCCAGGGTGTCTTGTGATGGTCGACCCGCCGCCTGAGATGCTCGATGTGGCCGTGCCGAGACCAGAGGACGGACTCGGATAACGCCCCTTCCAATCCACACCTTTTCTTCTACGGCACCCTGATGTAGGAATTTACCCTATGGCATCAGTCTGGCATTGACCCACTGATCCAGCTCGTCGGAAGGGGAACGGTGCGAGGTGTGTTGTGTGATCTCTGGACCGATTCAGCGTTTCTGTCTGGCGAGGTCCTAGCACTAGGCCAGTATCGTCCAGCGAGCCGGCCGGCAGTACTGTGGTGGTATCCGACCTGTGCTTCGGTGACCAACGCTCTGCATCGGCTCGACGACGTTGATATTCTCCGGGAGGGCATCCTCGATGCCGATCCGCGGAATATTGCGTCGTTCGCCCGACATGTGGTGCGACTACAGCGTACGGTTTTTGGGCTATGATCTGCGGATTGTTCCGGTCACGTGGGGGTTCCTGAAATAATGGCAAGCGGGCAGACGAAGCCGGCGATCCGTACAGTCGGTGTGCTGGGATGCGGGTTGATGGGGTCCGGAATCGCTCAGGTCTGTGCGCAAGCCGGCTATCGCACGATCGTCCGAGAGGTCGACACGGCCGCGGTCACCGCTGGTCTTGGACGAATCGAGACATTTCTTTCCGGGGCCGTGGCGCGTAACAAGATCAGCGCTGAGCAGCGGGACTCGGCGCTCGCTACCATATCGAGCACCACCGTCCTTGATGGTCTGGCGGAGTGTGATCTCGTGATCGAGGCCATCGTAGAAGATCTCGACGTCAAACGTGACGTATACGTCGAACTAGATCGGCTGGTTGGTTCGGACACCGTCTTTGCGTCGAACACGTCGTCCCTTTGCATCACAGAAATGGCATCGATCACGTCGCGTCCGGACCGCTTTCTAGGCTTGCACTTTTTCAGTCCGGTACCGATTATGAAGATGGTCGAGGTTGTGCGCGGCCTGGCCACCAGTGACGCAACGTATCAGCAGGTCCTTGCGTTCGCCAGGTCACTGGGGAAGGACCCTATCACCGCACCAGACCAACCTGGCTTTATCGTAAACCGGCTTCTGATTCCCTACCTCCTCCATGCAATTCGAGCGTACGAGTCCGGCCTGGGCACAATTGAGGATATTGATAAAAGCATGACCTTGGGTTGTGGGCATCCGATGGGACCGTTTGCCTTGCTCGACTTCGTCGGACTCGATACCGCTTACTACATCGCCAACATCATGTATGACGAATTTCGAGATCCTCTGTATGCCGCCCCACCTTTGTTGAAGCGGATGGTCCTCGCGGGGCACCTCGGGCGAAAGAGTGGGCGAGGTTTCCACACGTACTCATGAACGACGAGCGTATGCGCGAGTCGGTTCGGGTGATGTTGACGGAGACTGGGGAAGATCCGGCCCGAGAGGGTTTAATGCGGACCCCAGAGCGGGTGGCCAAGTCTATGCGGTTTATGACCAGCGGATACGGCATGGATGTCAAGACCGTGGTGAATGAGGCGATTTTCAAGGTTAATTACAGCGAAATGGTGATTGTCAAGGACATCGATTTCTACAGTCTGTGCGAACATCATCTCTTGCCGTTTTTTGGAAGGTGTCATGTTGCGTATTTGCCGCGCGGTCGGGTGATTGGTCTCAGTAAGATTCCTCGGCTGGTTGAGATGTTTAGTCGCCGGCTTCAAGTGCAGGAGCGACTGACTAATCAGATTGCCGAGATTCTGTCTGAGGTTCTCGACCCACTCGGCGTCGGCGTGGTTATGGAAGGCACTCACCTCTGCATGTTGATGCGAGGAGTGGAGAAGCAGAATTCGTTTGCGGTCACGAGTGCCATGCTCGGTGGATTTCGGAACGACGCCCGCACCCGCGCGGAGTTTCTCGAACTGCTTAAGCTCAGTGGTAGTATGCGGACGAGGCTGAATCCATCTGCAGACGGTGGGGGCGGCGAGTCAGGATGACAGTGTACGCGGTATCCAGGCAGATTGCGTTAACGTTCGGTCTCGGGCTGGTTCTGGTCGTGCGAGTCGAGGCACAGACCACCGAGATCCAGCCTGCAGAGATCCTGTGTCCCGAGGTACTCGGCATCGGTGTCTCGAGCAACGCTCCGTTTTGCGATGTGCTTGTCCAAGTCGAGCCCGATCTCGGGATTCGTGTCATTCTGCCGCGCCGCCGCGGGGAGTCGACGTTCTCGTTCAATTTGCACAATCGCCACACGTACTCGCAGCAGGAGGAGGCGGGCGGGCGGGCGTATGCGCAGTACCTGGCCGCTATTGCCATCGCGACGATGGAGGGAGAAATCGTCGGCCGGGGCGTCGTGCTCAGCGAATTTCGTGAGGTGTCAGACCTCGTCGACCGTGTGTTGGGCGGAGCTGGAGCCAGCGGGCTGAAGGCGGTCGCGCCCACCGGTGTGGAGCGGATTTCTATGATCGTGCCGGAGGACATCGACGAGCTCGTGATCGTGGGGCAGAGCCTTGAAATTGTTCAATTCGACGGGCGTGACATGGTGACCGCTCTTGGTCGTCCCGTGGCTGTGCTGAGCGATGCGACAATTGAGTATCGTCCCCGTGACAACTGATTGCATCACCACGCCATGCCGCATCTGGATTTAATTATCGTCGGTGCCGGTCCAGCCGGGCTTGCTGCCGCCATCGCCGCGAAGCGCGCCGGTCTCGAGTTCACGGTCTTCGAAAAAGGCGTCCTCGTGAACTCGCTTTTTCACTTTCCGAGTCAGATGGTGTTCTTCACAACACCGGAGCTTTTGGAGATTGGTGGTCTTCCGTTCGCGACGACGCGCGACAAGCCGACGCGTGACGAGGCGCTTCGCTACTATCGGAAGGTGATCGATGCGTGCGATATTTCTGTCGAGCTGGGCCACTCCGTGGCCTCCATTGCACGCGACTTTAAAGACGGGAGCCCGTGCTTCACCGTAGTCACCCGCGATTCCCACGGTCGAGAGCGGACCTCGCGCTCGGGTGTGGTCGTCATTGCGACCGGATGCTACGACCATCCGAACGCTCTCGGTATTCCGGGCGAAGCGCTCCCGCACGTCTCGCACTACTACACCGAGCCACACGAGTTCTACCGGAAGGACGTTGTGGTGGTGGGAGGTAAGAACTCCGCGGCTGAAGCGGCCCTGGACCTGTATCGGACCGGGGCGCGTGTCACGCTTGTTCACCGCCGGACAGAGCTTGGGTCCAGTATCAAATACTGGGTGCGTCCTGACATCGAGAACCGGATCAAGGAAGGTTCGATCGCCACTAGGTTCGACACACGGGTGGTCGAGATTCGACCCGGTGACGTGGTTGTCGAGCACGATGGGGAACAAAAGTCACTTCCTGCGGACGGGGTGTTCCTTCTGACCGGGTACTTGGCTAACCTCGAGTTTCTCTGCAGCTGCGGCATTGACGTTGATCCGAAGACTAATATCCCGTCGCACGATCCAGAGACGTTCGAGACGAATGTACCTGGGTTATATCTGGCTGGAGCGGTGGTCGCGGGCGCGAATCGCGGAGAAGTATTTATTGAGAACGGCCGTTTTCATGGGCAGGTGGTCATCAGCGAAATAACGAGGCGTCTTGCTCGGACGACGGCGGGAGAAGTAAGAACATAGCGGAGGGCTGGTCTATTGGACCGTTGCCCGCGAAAACCCGCAGCCATCTGTCAACGCGTCCATTTCAAGCAGATCGATCAGTGACTGACATCGGTCCATTAGTCCGTCACGTTCAAGCAGAGCCTGTTTTTCGACCGCATCCAGCTCGAGATACTGGGAAAGTGTGTTCACCAGGTCACCATTGGCCATCTGAGACGGCATCCATGTCTCGGACCGTGTGGCTTTTAGACGTTGACTCAACAGCTCTTCGAGTCGCTCGCGGTGACGTTGGAGTTCTGTGTCGCCGATGGTTGGCTCCGGCAGCGGCTTAACCGTCGCCTGACGGTAGGGCCTCGTGTGATCCTCTTTAAGAATCCGAAACCGCTCGAGACCGCAGAGTACGATGTTCGAGCGTTCCTCGCCTACCGACTCCGAGTGGGTGATCAATCCTGAACACCCCACGTTATAGACGGGTGGCACCGGTGCTCCCTGCTCTAACCCATCCTGGAGCAGTACCATGCCGATAGTTCTGTCTCCCGCCAGTGCATCCTGCACCATGGCTCGATATCGTTCCTCGAAAATGTGCAGGGGGAGGAATACGTTCGGAAACAGTACGACGTTAGGGAGCGGAAACAGTGGCAACATGGGAGTCCTAGTGAACCGTTCTCGTCTTCTTGTCCATATAGTCCATCAGCACGTATTGCCCGAGCGTTTGCGGCGTCGTGAAGTAGGCCTTACCATGACAAATGGCCGCAACCCGTCTGATGAAACTCACGAGATCGTGGTTCCGAGCCAGCATGAACGTGTTGATCATGATTTCGGCCTTTCGACAGTTCGCGACTTCCGCAAACGTCTCCTCGATGATATACGGGTCGAGTCCGAAGGCGTTGCGATAGATGCGCCCGTCTGGCTGCGTCAAGGCAGACGGCTTTCCATCGGTGATCATGATGATCTGTCGCATGTCCTTTCGCTGACGCTCTAGAATTCGACGGGCCAGCCGGAGCCCCTCACGGGTGTTGGTGTAGTACGGTCCGACCCGCGTCCGAGCCAGCTGCTTGACCGGAATTTCTTCGGCCGAGTCGTGGAAGAGTACGACATTCAGAGCGTCACCCGGATACTGGTGACGAATCAAATTTGTTAGCGCCAGTGCGACCTGTTTCGCCGGCGTGAAGCGGTCTTCGCCGTATAAGATCATGCTGTGACTGCAATCTAGCATCAGCACCGTGGCGCACGAGCTCTGGTACTCGCCCTGTGCGACCATCAGGTCGCTGTACTGGACGTCGACGGTGCCGTCCTGGGTGCCATCGCGACCCAGACGGCTCACGGCATTGAGGATTGTGCCGCTTGCATCGATGTTGAGTGTGTCCCCGAATTCGTAGGGCTTCGACGTTCCACTCGTTTCCACACCGGTTGCGAGATCCCGTGTGTCGTGCCGGCCGACACTGCTTCTGCCTACCGAGCCCAAGAGGTCGCGGAGCGCACGATAGCCAAGGAAGTCGAGGCTTTTATCCGTGATTTCGAACCGTGAGGGCGGCGAGCCTGGCCCGAACCCGCCACCGGCGATGTCGGAGGGTTCGAATTCGCCAGGTGCGGTCGTGATATAGCCCTCCTGCGCCATCCGTTCGATGACCTGCTGGATGAGTTGCTCGATTGGGGATTGCCCGGGTTCCTGGTCGGCATCGGCCGGGTCACCCAGTAAGCGGGAGATCGTGTCGTCTGACAGCAGCCCTCCGGTCAGCAGTGACTCAAGGATAGCATCGTGCAGATCCTGGATGGGGCGTCCTTCTTCCTCGTCGTCGGCACCGAACGGGTCGCCGTGTGGGCTGTTGAAGCCGCTGGAGAGTAGCAGTTTCGACAGTTGCGAGACGAGCTCCTCAAGGTCCATCCCCTCGAGGTCTTCGCCGGTGTAGCGTGTGTAGCGGAACTTCACGAAGGATCGCCGTCCCGAGAAGGCGTCTTGAGCGCCTCCTCAATTGTAGTAATTCTTCTTCTTGCCTGGCTGCTGGAGCGCGATGTTCGAGTCGAGGAACGGTTCGCTGACCCGCGCCGAGCTACCGGGTTGGTCGGTGGCACGGTATCGCCATTCGTCAGTCCGGCTGATCTTCTTGTCGGCGTACAGTCCCTCGAGAATAAAGTCGATGGCCGCCGCCATGAGTGGCGCTGAGTCGCTTGCCGTAATGCCCGCGTGGGTCGCCAGCTTCGACAGGCCTTGAATCTGAGCCACCTGTTCGAGCAGCTCGCGGGACCCCGTCGTGTCGGATATTTTAAGCGTGCCGCCCATGTCGAACCATTCCACGACGAGGTGGGTGTCGACACCATCGAACCACCCAGTAAACACGTTTCGGACCGATGACCGAATCAGGTCGCGAGCCACGTTGTCGGCTCCCTTGAGTTCACCCTCGTACTCGAGCTCGAATTTCCCCGTGATGGATGGAAGCGCGGCATATACGTCTGTGATCCTGGCAACCACATCGGTCTCGGCGCTGGCTATGGCACGGTGCTCGGCATTGGAGACGACGTTCTCAAGACAGCTGATCGGCAGTCGTTGGCTGACGCCTGAGCGCCGATCAATTTTCTGGTCAGAGCGGGCCTGAAACGCTATTTCTTCGACAACCTCTCTCACAAATGTGGGCACGTTGACCTTTGACCCCGTCAAACCATCCCGGCGGTCGACCCAGGACTCTTGCTCCGTGATCGTCATCGCGTCCCGGCGAGTCTGCGGATAGTGCGTACGGATCTCTGATCCGATCCGGTCCTTAAGCGGCGTGACGATTTTTCCCCGGGCGGTGTAGTCCTCGGGATTGGCCGTGAAGGCCATCATCAAGTTCAGACGCAGACGCACCGGGTAGCCTTTGATCTGTACGTCGCCCTCCTGAAGAATGTTGAACAGTCCCACTTGGATCTTGCCGGCGAGGTCGGGGAGCTCGTTGACGGCAAAGATTCCTCGGTTTGCTCGGGGGAGCAGGCCGTAATGAACCGTGAGCTCGTCCGAGAGCTGGAGTCCTCCTCTGGCGGCTTTGATCGGGTCGATATCACCGATCATGTCGGCGATGGTCACGTCCGGTGTCGCGAGCTTCTCGACGAAGCGTTGGTCTGACGAAAGCCACGCGATGGGTAGGTCGTCGTCCGCCTCCGATATCCGTGCGCGGCAACTAGGGCAGATAGGGGCGAGGGGATCATCGTTGATCTCACACCCGGGAACGACCGGTACTTCGCCGTCGAGTAGGTCGACGAGTGCCCGAAGAATGCGTGTCTTCGCCTGGCCGCGCAATCCCAGGATGATGAAATTGTGCTGCGACAAGATGGCATTCACGATTTGAGGGATCACGGACTCGTCGTATCCGACGATTCCGGGAAATAAAGGTGCCGACGATCGTAGCTTTTCGATCAGATTGTCCCGGAGCTCGCGTTTGACGGTACGGTGAGGGATCTGGCCCGCGGCCACTCGCCTACGCAGGTCGCCGAGGAGGGTAGGTTGTACCATTTCTCTGATCTTATATGAAACCAACTGACGCGCTGGCTGAAGCTCGACGCTTGTATCCAGCTGCGCTACGGCTGAGTCAGTGTCTCGGCAGTCATGAAGTGCGGCTCGATGTCGATCGGAACCGACTGGAGTCGATCGAGGACGTCCTGGACCTCCGGTCTGATTACGCCCAACGTGTTCATGATTTCTTGCGCAGCGGCATAGTCCCCACGCGCTTGAATCATCATGAGCCGCCTGGTGAGGTCTTCGACCGTCTTCCGGGTCTTTGTGTGGTCGACTGAGAACGTTCCGCCTGGATCCGCGATCACGGCACCGGTGTCGAGCAAGGCGTTGAGTTGGATCGCAACACCACGTCCGTGGGCTTGGTTGATACCGAATCGAATTGACCGAAAGGTGGATGCCAGGAAGGTGGCATGAATCGCTCGCTCAAGCGACCGATCCACTGCGCCGCTATCAATTAGGCGGTGGAGCGCCCACAGACCCGAGATGTCAGCCTTGGCTTCCTCGATCGCGCTGTAGGTGTCACGAAGTTGCTGACGTACCGTGGTCTCGGTTCCGTCGACCGTGATAATGTGTGGTCCCAGCCCGTGCATCAGCTCGTGCATCAGGATGTGTGTAAAAAACGCATCGAACGAGACATCTTGACGGTCCGTCCGCGACAGGGCCACCTCTGCGATACGACTGAGGACAGTGAGGAATTTAGCCTCCTGGATGTTCTTGAGCAGGACCCGTTTTGATCCATAGTTACGGATCACACGCTCGTCGTTTGGAAGGTTGAACGCCGCGGTCTGGACACCGCTGTTGGCATTTCCAGCCGTAAAAATGGCGTTAACAACGCGGATAGGCGCGAGGCCTCTGAGCTCGGGGTTGCGAAAATCAGCATCGATCGGCAAGTTGTCCTCGAGCTCTTGGAGATAGCCGGAGAACCGCTCGAGCTGGGCGGTCTCGATTTCGTCCCGCACTGTAACAAACGCCTCGAACGCTGCCTTGTAGTTGAACCATTCGTCCTCGTAGACCTCGTAGGGACCGATCGTCAGTTCAATTGCAGAGTCGAGTTCCATCCAGGCGACGTCGCTCTCGTAGTAGTTGTTGGTGACGAATGCTTCGGCCCGAAGCTCGAGATACCGGCGAAGTGTAGGCTCGGCGGTGAGCTGGGCGGCTTCGCGTAGGTGAGCGGCGGCGACTGCCAGTGCCCCCTGGTATTCGAGACTGTAGGGGATGGTCATGAGCTGGTTGTCCGCGCCACGACGGATCGCTGTTAAATAGCTGGTGGCGGCTGCTCGTCGATCGCCAGAGAGCCCGTTGATCCACTGCTCGATCTCGTTGCGGGTCGAGTCGGCTGGGTAGAAGTTTGCTCCTTTAGGTTTGAGTGGAACACCGGGAACAAAGCGCTGATTGTTTTGCAGCCGTGACCAGGGCCCCTTGTTGATAAGAAAGAAGTCAAGGCGTGCTTGCCCGCGGGCGGTGGTGTCGCTGGCTAATTCAAGCAGCACCGCCGGGTTTCCGGCCCACACCTGTTCCAAGAAGATGGCATCCATTATCTTGGCGGCAGCAATGATGGCCGCCAAGGCGCGCCGCTCGTTGTCAGGCAGCGTCTCGAGAGACGTTCCGATTTGAACCCTCGAAAACAGAGGTGACATGATGGTGCCCAATTGAGCGCTGCTCACGAACCGTTCACCCCGTTCGGTCCCGGTGTCGACGCCCGTGTGACGAATCGTCGTGGCAAGCGAACTAATTCCGCAGATCAGAAGCAGACCTGCCGTGGTCCAGAGCAGCGGTTTCGTGGGCATGGTGTCTAGCTCATAGTGTGTAATGATGTGGCAATCGTCAACTAGCGTACCTGTCGAGGCATTAATGACACAACCTGTACGTGTTGCCGTTATCGGAGCCGGTCCAGGTGGCTATACCGCCGCGTTCCTGGCCGCCGATCTCGGTCTGGCCGTCACCCTCATCGACGAGGCACCAGATCCGGGTGGCGTTTGCCTTTACCGAGGGTGCATGCCCTCGAAGGCGCTGCTCCATGTGGCGCGGGTGTTGACCGAAGCCCGGGACGCGGGTGAATGGGGGGTGTCTTTCGCCGAACCTGACATCGACCTTGAACGGTTGCGGTCATGGAAGAATTCGGTCGTTTCGACACTAACGGGCGGACTCGGTCAGTTGACCCGCCAGCGAAACGTCGACTATCTGCAAGGGCGAGCCGCCTTGGTTGACGCTCGTACCGCCGTGGTCGCGATGACCGACGGCAGTATCCGAGAGGTGCCGTTTGACGCTGGTATTCTTGCCACCGGGTCCCGGCCGGCGCGGCCGGCGGCTCTGTCAAGCGAGCACGACCGTATTCTGGATTCGACGTCCGCCCTGGACGTAAACCAGGTGCCAGACCGGCTGCTGGTGATCGGCGGCGGTTACATTGGACTCGAGATCGGCAGCGTATACGCAGCGTTGGGCGCGGCCGTGACTGTCGTCGAGATGACGTCGACGTTGCTCCCGGGTGCTGACGCTGACCTGGTTCGTGTGTTGTCGCGTCGGTTCGGGTCAGTCGCCGAGGCTATCTACCTCGACACCAAAGTGACAAAACTCACGGCCGATGAGGAGGCTGTCACGGTGCGTCTGGATGGTCCGGCCGTGGCGTCCGTGGACCAACGCTTCGACCAGGTCTTAGTCGCCGTTGGACGCGTACCGAATTCTGAAATTAGCGGTCTGGACCAGACTGCCGTCGACGTCGATCCGCGTGGCTTTGTCCGGGTCGATGCACAGCGACGGACGGCGGAACCGTCCCTTTTTGCCATTGGGGATCTAGCCGGCGAGCCGATGCTGGCGCATAAGGCGTTTCACGAAGCGCGCGTTGCCGTGGAGACGATTGCGGGTCACAAGGTCGCGTTCGAGCCGATGGTGATCCCGTCCGTCATCTTCACCGATCCGGAGATCGCTTGGTGTGGCCTCACCGAAGTTGAGGCGAAGGCAGAGGGCACGACTGTTACCATTGCCAGGTTTCCCTGGGGAGCATCCGGACGTGCGGTCACGCTCTCTCGCACGGACGGTCTGACTAAATTGGTGGTCGAATCTGAGACGCGGCGTATCCTCGGCGTTGGCATCGTCGGGGCCGGCGCTGGCGAGCTGATCGCCGAAGGTGTCCTCGCGATCGAGATGGGTGCGACCGTTGACGATCTAAGGGCCTGCGTCCATCCACACCCAACCTTGTCTGAAACGCTGCTCGAGTCGGCGGAGTCGTTCCTGGGGCTCAGTACCCACGTCTACAAGCCCAAGCGACCCGCCTAGCTACTGGTGCTCCGCGAGCGTTCGGGCTGTGCTAAGGACCTCGGCTAACATTTGGGGTGTCAACTTTCCGGTGTTTGTATTTTGCTGGCTCGGGTGATAAGACGTGACCAGGGCGGGAACACTGTTGACATTGAAGACGAAGCCGTGCGCGAAACGCGGTCTCGGCCGAGGCGTCACGTCGGGTCTGGCGACGACTCGCCAGTAGGCGTCAAAGGCGATCTTGCCTAGTGCGACGATCACCCGAAGCTGGGAGAGCGCGTCCAGCTCGGCTTCGAGATACGAGCTGCACTGCAAGATCTCCGTCGTCTTCGGCTTGTTATCGGGTGGGGCGCAGCGCACGACGGCGCTAATGTAGGCGTCGCAGAGTTTGAGTCCGTCTTTGACGTGACGTGAGGTCGAGAGATTTGCGAATCCGGCCGCGTGCATCGCCTCGATGAGGAAGTCACCCGAACGGTCACCGGTAAACATCCGTCCCGTGCGGTTGGCGCCGTGCGCACCTGGTGCCAATCCGAGCACGAGTACTCGTGCTCGGCGGTCTCCGAAACTTGATACTGGACGACCCCAATAGTTTTCGTCTTGATACGCCGCCCGTTTATCCTGGGCGATTCGCGCGCAATAGGCTCGCAGTCGGGGGCACCGCTGACAGGAAATCACGTGGCGTCGAATTGTCGAAAGCGACATCGGTTCGGATCGCAGTGCCACAGAGCAGAGCTTACAACGATGACCCAGCGCGATTGAAGGCGACGGACTGTTCGTGAGCGTGGTATGAACTCCGGACCAACGGGCCGGCTTCGACGTGGCCAAAGCCGAGCCTGCGAGCCACACTAGCGAAGTCGCAGAATTCTTCGGGCGTGTAGTAGCGTGAGACCGGGAGATGTGCCGCTGACGGCCGCAAGTATTGCCCGATGGTAACGATGTTGCACCCGGCCTTACGCAGGTCCGCTAGGGTGGCCTCTACCTCACTTGGCTCTTCACCCAGTCCGACCATGAGGCCCGACTTCGTTGGCACCTGGGGTCGGTAGCGCTGGGCGTGGTCCAGGAGGTTGAGCGCTCGGTCGTAGCGTCCACCAGGCCGCGCCGTCCGATACAGCCTGGCAACTGTTTCAATGTTGTGATTCAGAATGTTTGGCTCCGCATTCAGCACGGTTTCGACATCGCAGGAGTGACCGGCGAAGTCCGGAATCAGGACTTCGACGGCACAGCTCGGCGCCGCGCGCCTGATAGCGTGGATGGTGGCCGCGAACGCCGCGGCTCCACCATCCGGAAGGTCGTCGCGGTCGACAGACGTTACGACGACATGGTCAAGCAAGAGGTGCGCGACCGCGGCGCCAACGCGACTGGGCTCACCGGAGTCAACCGTGGTGGGTGCTCCGTGTATCACGTTACAATATCCGCACGATCGCGTGCAGGTATCACCAAGGATCATAAACGTGGCGGTTCCATGACTCCAGCACTCACCGATATTGGGGCAGTGGGCTTCCTCACACACGGTTCGGAGGTCTAGGTCCCGCAGTAAATGTTTCAGACGAAGATACTCAGGGCTTCCTGGCGCCCGAACCTTCAGCCAGTCCGGCTTCCGCGCACGTGGCAGATCACCGCGCACCCGTCGGCCGCGAAGGAGCTTGACTGGCTGTTCTGTCTGCATCGTGATCTGCCGTCGGTCCTGAGACGTGAATCATGCGGCATTCGCTAGCCATTAATCTGGTCAACGACGCATACTATGGACCGACGGGCGATGTTATCGTTTGTGGTCAGCGCGGTCCAGTGATCGCTGACTACTCAAGGCCCTAGCGTCTCTGGTCTTGCACCTTAAAACCGCCGGGGTGTATTCTGTGTGCGATTATTGGCGTCGCTGTATTCGGAGGAATGAATGGCTTATTCGATTTGCGAACCATGCATCGGGACCAAGGACACTGCGTGTGTGGATGTTTGTCCTGTCGATTGTATCCATCCACGTAAGGACGAAGAAGAATACGAAGCAGAAACGATGCTTTATATTCACCCCGAAGAATGTATCGATTGCGGTGCGTGCGTACCAGCCTGTCCTGTCGAGGCAATTTTTGTAAACGATGAGGTTCCAGACGAGTGGCAGAACTTCACCGAAGTTAACGCGCAGTGGTTCGAGGGAAAATAGTTTCACGGCATCTGACGGGTTGACAGAATGGGTCTAATTGATCATCAATTTTCAGATAATTTCATCACCACCAATCTCGACCGTGTCTTGAACTGGGCTCGCCAGTCGTCCCTGTGGCCCATGGGTTTCGGTCTGGCCTGTTGTGCGATTGAGATGATCGCGACGTCGACATCTCGTTACGACATCGCGCGGTTTGGTGCCGAGGTCTTTCGAGCGTCACCCCGACAATCTGACTTAATGATCGTGGCTGGAACGGTCACCAAGAAGATGGCACCGGTGCTGCGTCGTCTTTACGATCAGATGCCCGAGCCCAAGTGGGTGATCTCAATGGGGAGCTGTTCGAATGCGGGGGGTCCGTTTCCGACCTACAGCGTTCTGCAAGGCGTCGACAAAATTGTCCCGGTTGACGTGTATGTGTCGGGTTGTCCGCCCCGTCCTGAAGCCCTCTTGTACGGTTTAATGCGGCTGCAAGATAAAATCCGCAAGGAGAGCACGGTGTTGACGCGTGAGCGCGTGATCATGGCGGGTGCGAGCGAGCCAATTCTTGTCGAAGGTCAGGGGTAGACGTGTTATTTCTGGCCAAGTTCTTCCGAACCGTCTTTTTGGTGGATTTACTCAAGGGAATGTGGGTCACCCTAAAGTACACTCCACAGCCCGCGTTCACGTTTCAGTATCCTGAGGAGCGACGACCGGTTGCCCCTCGATTCCGAGGAGTTCTCCGCTTGCAGGTGGAGCCTGAGACTGGGGCGCAGACCTGTATCGTGTGTGACCAGTGCGCCAAGGTGTGTCCAGACGATCTGATCGACCTGGGTGGACACCGTGAGCCAGGCCACAAAATCAAGGTGCTCGACTACTTCGACTTCAATCTGTCTCGGTGCAGCTTTTGTGGGTTGTGTGCAGAAGTCTGTCCGACGAAGCCGGTTAAGGCCCTTATCATGAGCGAGGACTACGAGCTCAGCTCCTACAGTCGAAATACTCAGATTCTGCGAGTGGACGAGATGTACGATGGTGTACCGATCGAACGCTACAACAAATAGCCAGTGCTGCTAAGCGGTCAACCTGCGATTCTCTTCATATCTTGTCAGCGACGGAGCTGACCAGTCATAGTCTTTCTACACGAGTCTTGTTCTCCATCTGAGGGTTCCATGGGTAACTCCGTTCGTGTGTTCTTTCCTGTAGTTGCCGTCGCCGTGGCTTTGTCGGTCGTGGTGGGCGCAGCTGGCGCCCCATCCTCGACGCTTAGTGCGATCCAGCTCGAGCTGGGGGATTTGCTTTTCGCCGATGAGCGCTACGGTGAAGCCATTCCTGCTTACCGGCGAGCTAAGGAAGGGGCCGAGCCAGGGCAACTGGTGCGCGCGTCGAGCGGACTGCTACGGGCGCTGTTGCTTGTGGCCGAGTTCCACAGCGGCTACGAGGAAGCAGTCTTTCTCGATTCGCTCGACATCGCCGATGATCCTGAACTTCAGACGCTGGTGGCCGACGGCTTGTGGTCTTACGGCCTCTTTGCAGAAGCTGATGCCAAATATGACGAGGTCTTAACTTTGGCGCCGTCAAGCGCTCGGGCCCGTCACGGACTGGCGCGAGGCCTGGCCGCTCGGAATCGTCACGAAGAGGCCCTCACGGAGATCCAGGCTGCTCTCGCGGCAGATTCGGCCGATCCGGTTCTTCACCACACGCATTCTCAAATCCTCCGAGGTCTCCGTAGATACGAAGCCGCGGCCGAGGCTTTGGAGCAATATATCGATGTATTGCCAAAGATTCGCGAGAGTCGCCAGACGGAGTGGGCCAAATCCGAGGCACGCTTTCTTCGCTCGTTCGGAGAACGGGTGCCGTTTGAGATGCCTCGGGTCGGTGAGGTCCACACGCTGCCGTTCCGACTCGTCAATGACAAGATCGTGGTACGAGGTCGGATCAACGGACGCGACCCCGTTGAACTCGTCGTCGACAGCGGCGCCGAGCAGATGGTCCTTTCTCAGGAGGTAGCCGAGAGCGCTGGTGTTCGGGCGATTACGCAGACGGTCAGCGCGGGCGTCGGCGAAGTGGGGATGCGGGGGCTTGACTTCGGGCGTGTCGATTCTCTCGAGATTGGTTCGTTTGAGGTGCGCAACATTCCTGCGATTATTAAGAATCCGCCGCTCGCACTGGTCGGTCTTCCAAGCCCCAGGGTTCCGGATAGTATCTCTCCGCTCGCCTTTGGTTTGTCGGCCATCATCGACTATCGCAACAATCATCTGATCCTGGCAGAGCATTTGCCTGACGAGCCTGCTGACGTCGAGCTGCCAATGCGGGTGCAACGCCTGGCGGTGGTTCGAGGTGTGGTTAACGGCGATCACCCAAAGAGCTTTGTGGTGGACACGGGCGGCGAGGTGATTTCGATCAGCCTGGGAACTGCGGCTGCCCTCCGAATGTTGCCGGCACGGCACATCCCGTTGCGGGTATTTGGGACCTCGGGGTGGGACAGGGATGCGTTTTTACTCCCTGGTGTCAACCTGGCGTTCCGTGAGATCGAGTACGACAATTTTTCTGTGGTCGTAATAAATTTGCACCGGCCGAGCGCACTAATCGGTTTTCACATCGGCGGGATCATCGGTTACGATTTCCTACGTAACTATCGCGTTTCTATGGATTTGAACCGATCGACCTTACGGTTAAATCGGTACTGAGACCGATGGCCCAGGCGGCCGGCCTGCACGGATCCGATCGTCAGTGTGTCGTGAGGAGGCCTTCGAGTAGCTACTTGAAGGCCTCAGAAGTCGTACCCGACCCATAGGGAGAACTTGACCCTCCTGAATCCAACGCTTCCTCCCTCCCGCGCGAAGAGTACGTCCTCCCAGTTCTTGTTGAAGAGCGTCCGCCAGGCCCAGTCAAAGTGAATCGGAAACCCAAGGGCGAGCGTTGAGAGGCTGATCCCGTAGGACGCCCGAGCGTTCACCAACCGGAAGCCTTCCACGACCGTTGGTTCGCCGAAAACCTCCTGGTATTCCTGAAGTTCTGGATTCAAGACGAACGACTCGACACCTCGAAACACCTCTGGGTTGGAAGCCCAGGGGTTGAGGGGTTCTCCCTCGAAACCCGCTGTCCCGAAATTAACAAAGAATGCACCACGGACGCCGCCGAGAACGCCGATTGGAGTCGCCATTGCCTCAATCAAGGGAAAACGAAGCTCGGCGTTACCATAAAACGCCTTGTGTCCAAGAAACTCTAGGTAGTCATATCCACGCATTTCTGAGTTACCACCGAAAAATGTGAAATCGGGGGCGGTACCCCAGCTTTTGAATCCTCGCGCGCGCACGGCTAAAACCCCATTCTCACGAATCCTGAAGTACTTTCTGGCATCGATGTCGACAGTCTGTCGAGAGAGGAATGCATCGCCCCCTGGTGGTGCGAACTCGTAGCCGAGCCTGAACGTACTACCCGCCAGCGGGCCGTACTCACGAAAGATCGACGTCTCCTGCACGAGCGCGACGCTCAGTGGTAAATAGCGGCCGTTGAGAAAAATGTTCGTGCCGAACTGCTCTTGCTGAAACCTGTCGGATTGCACCTGAAGCGCCGGGTCTTCGTATGACTCGTTGGTGTTGAAGAGCCCGGCGAAGAACTCCAGTCGGCGGAACCGATCGAAAGGGTAACTTGCGGTGAAGCCCCCTCCCCGAGTGGTGCGAACGGCTATCGCATCGTTGCGGCTAAGAAACGAAAAACCAGGATCGTACATGGTGCCGGGGAGATATCCGTAGAAGAACTGCTCCTGCGAGAACCCCTGGAAGCCGAACTGTAAACGACCGGCCAAGTTGGTGTACGCCCCACCATAGCTCCGATATTGTGAAACTGAGTAAGCCGTAAATCCAAGCTGCTGGTCGCCCAGCACGTCGGTGAACATGATTTGCGTGCCACCGAGAACGTCACCATTGCTGGTCACGCCAAAGTTGACCGGCGGCCGCCCCTCAATGAACATGTTCTCGAATGCGCCCTTCTGCCGGCTGTTATCACGGATCAAGGCGTGGCTCAGAGGAGCCTGGAAGTCGATCATCGACCCGGGTGAGCCAAAGTCCTGGGTCTCCGCCGTATAGAGTGCTTCGTCTCGAGCAACGGTATGCAGCCCATACTCGCCTTCGTAGTAGGTTACAAAAGCGATTTGCTCCTCGGGTTCATCCTCTGCTCCTCCCGTAACAACAATGGGATTGACATTTCCGGTGGCGGTGTCGGTGTACTGTCGGAGTTCGCCATTCTCCAGATCTAACGTCCAGATGTTAAAGATCTCCCCGTCACGTGCAACCTCAGGGTCGATTGGCTGAGCCGGGTCGACAGCGGTCGACGAAAACACGAGTGTGTGGTTGTCAATGAACTGTCCACCGGCATCGTCGTGGGTGCCAAACGTGAGCTGGGTGCGGCTTCCGTCCGTCCGGTCGATCGTGAAGTACTTGTTGTTACCGGACACCCGCGCCAGATGCAGAATAACGTTGCCAGCTGGAGCGTACAGTGGCGCGTAGTCTGCGAACTCATCGTTAGTCAGGTTGGTGATTTGCTCGGTATCAAGGTTGATTTCGAAAATATCTCCGACACCAGCGCTTAGCGCGGAGAAGACCACGGTCGTTCCGTCTGGAGAAAAGTCAGGCGACTCGGGCTCATCGACCGTGTCGAGGTCGATTAGACGCTCCACGTCTTTGGTGAGCACGTTCTGGATAACTAGCGACTTGTGCTTGCCCTTTCGTACGAAATAGGCAACACGGTCGCCATCGGGAGACCAGCTGATCCAAGAGACAGTATTGAATCGCAGTCCGGGCGTTGGGATGTAGTCGAATCCGAACGATTGGTCGAAGCCTTCCGTAAGGTTGTCGATGATTTCGCCGGTCTGGGCGGACAACAGGACGATGTCTACCTCCTGGTCCTTGCGGTTTACCGCCACGGCGACGATCACCTCGCCGGATGGAGAGCTTTCGATGTTGAAAACGACTGGGTATCGAGAGAAGAGGTCGGGCGCTAGGTTCCGTCCATAGTCGATCGGCCGTTCCTTGTCTCGGAATGCCTCGAATCGGTCATTGAGATAGCGCCGAAATTCGTCGTCGAACTCCTCACCGTCAAGGTCGAAGGCGTCCTCGTACACACTGTTGCCACCGCCGCCAATCGACATTCGACGCAGACCGAACAGGAACTCTCGAATGCCGGCTTGGCCCCACCTGTCTTCGATGAACTCAAACACGGCGTGTCCAAGGTTGTAGACGACGCGGGCATTGGCGAAGCCACCGTAGCCTTGAAAATCGCTCATCGATGGCACACTGTCCGAGACCGACACATCGCGTACCTGCATCAGGTCCAGCGGCCGCCAAACGCCGGCCTGGTAGTCAGCCATCCCTTCGTCAACCCACAGCGGCACGCTGGCCCGGATGAGTGATCGGGGCACGACGTCGAACATGAAAATGTGTGTCAGCTCATGCGTGATCAGCCGGTAGAGTCCATCCGGCGGCTCGTCGAGCGGAAGGGCGATCCGGTCGCGTTGAGGTTCGGCGAAAGCCCCAACGCCCTCTGGGCTCGCCCCCGGGATGATGTTTTGCTGCTCGAATTCGCTGTGGGTCTTGAAGATGACGAGCGGCACGACGAACGCGAGCTCGTGTTGAAGGTTGGCACTAATTTGCTGATAGGCGCTTTCGGCGTAGCTGGCTACGCGCTCCAGATGTTCCTCGAGCTCAGGATAGTAGTAGATCTCGAAGTGGTCGGTCGTGTAGATGTGCCAGTCGAACTTGTCATACTTGACCCGGTTTTTTCCGTAGTACGGAAAAAACTGGGTCTGAGCACTAAGCTCTTCCGTCGTCGTGGCCAGCAATAGCAGAGCGAGGCATACCGAAACTACTCCTCTGGTTCTGCGTGCGAGACGACTGCGGGTCATCGAAGTACCTCGTGGCGGCCCAATGGTCAGGGCAGGCCTGGCGGTCGGTGGCAACGATCATCTTACTGTAACTAAGACGGGCGTCGCAATAAACCGAGCAGGTCTCTGCCGAAGAGTACAGGCCGAAAATACCAAGCGCTTTGGAGTCCAAATCTCGTCATTCTGACGAGCCTCAGAGAACGTGGTCACTAGTGTTATTTCCGCCCGTTTCGTTGAAGTTACTCTGTGCGCGAGAGAGCAGCGATTAGCTCGGATTAGCCACGAACCGCTAGCGCGCCCTGGACGATCTCATAACACGGTGTTGTGCGAGTGGCGTGGCCAATCGGTCTCGCTCCTTGTGATGGCGGGAACTCGAATTGAGAGCAGATCCTTGAGATCGTAGGCGACGACGCGGTAATCTGGTCTGGAGACGGCACACCTGCATTCGGGCGGCGGAGCAAGGCCCGATGAAAATCGGCCAGGTTGCTGGGTATGTCAGGCAGTACACGGACTGAGAGGGGCCATGTGATGCGACGATGGACCGTAGCGGCGGGAGCGGCACTGGCGTTGGCACTGTTAACCCTGCCAGTGACGCCAGGGCTCACCCTTGAGTCGTTCGCGCTATTTGGGGGGGAGGTGGTGACAGCTGCGTGCGAGGCTGACGCCAAACCGGCTCCGCTCGATTACACCCTCAAGGATATGGACGGGAATGACGTCGATCTCGCATCGTTCAAGGGCAACGTCATCCTCCTGAACTTCTGGGCGACCTGGTGTGGACCCTGCAAGATCGAGATCCCAGGCTTCATCGAGCTTCAGGACGAGTACGGACGCGACGGGTTTGTGGTGCTCGGCCTGTCGACGGACGATACCCCTGACCAGATTAAACGATTCGCCGACGAATTTGCGGTGAATTACCCGATGCTCGTCGGTCTCGACGAGACGGAATTTCAAGAAGCGTGGGGCCCCATTTGGGGACTCCCGATGAGTTTCTGGATCGACCGCGACGGAACATGGTGTAAGACGCACATGGGTATTGGCACGAAGGACCAGTTTGAGTCTGATCTCAAGTTGCTCCTCTGACCGTCTCGACTCGCGACTGCGCTCTAACCCAGAACTGTCCTGTAGTATGATCGGCGCATGACAAAGGGCATTGAGAGCGCGCGGCTTTCCTGCGGTTGTCGGCTCCGATTTCAGGATGGCGTTGAAGGCAGTCCTGTGACCGTTCTAATCGACAAGAAGGCCGCAAGTTGTGGACTGACCCTTCACGTGCAAGATATGGCCGTATACGACTATCGTGAGGCACTGAGAGCCTCGACCCGGATCAGGCCCCTGCCCGAGGGTGAGTACGAGGAAGAAAGCTAGCCGCTCCTTCGGCTTCAGACCAACCACAGTCCACCACGTTCGGTAGTATCCATGGACAAGCTCTCATCCGAATTCGAGATCAAGTGTCCGTGCTGCGAGTCGACACTTGTTGTGGACAGCGCTCTAGGCCGAGTATTGTCACATCGAGAGCCCGAACGCGCAGACAAGCCAAAACTCGACGAGGCTCATCGAATTCTTGCTTCTCAGAAGGCCAGGCGGGAGACATTGTTCAGTGAGTCGGTGGCCAGAGAGAAGGGACGCAGCGACGTGCTCGCGAAGCGTTTCGATGAGGCGCTCAAGCAGGCGAAGAAGGAGCCGATCGAAAAGCCGTTGCGCGACTTTGATCTAGACTAGGAGAGCCGAGGATTACAACCCTTCCCGCCCCATGGGCCCTTTGGTATCTCGCTCCACGTTTCCTTGCCCGCGTAATATAGCGGCCTTCGGTTTGGATACCGATCCACGAAGGCCAGAAATCGGCGCCTGAGACGGGCGATCCGTCGGTCGGACGAACGGATCGGTCGGTGCGGATAATTCTGAAGCAGGCGTTCCGCTTTCCATATGTTGCGGGTCGAGAAACGCCAGTCGTATCGGCCTAGCGTCCGCAGGTCGACCACGGCATAACCAACGATGCGGCCGGTAAAATCGACATAGGGGTCGACATAGCTCAAGGCTAGGTCACGTGCGGTACGAAAGACCGGTCTGCGTCCATGCAGCCCAGGGTCGCGCGAGCGTGCGACAGAGCCCCAGCTGTCTCCTTGGCGATAGACAAAGAGCACGTGGTCGAGGCAGTCGATCGACTCGAGGCTCAAGACGAGTGGTGGGTACCCGCGAGGCTCGAGAATGACCGCGGCGGCGAGCGCCGCTTCCATGCAGTGCGCGTTCCAGTGCCTCACGACTCCTCGGAAGCTTCGAAGCGTTCCCCTGGCCGGAGGCGCCTCGTCGTTATACGGCAGCTCATTGAGAAATAGCTGCACCTGCCTCGGTGTTCGGAGGCGTGCCACGAGTCGGGCTTCCTGTGGCGTCAGTTGCATTTTGGTGCGCACATTGATTCCGCGTGTATCGTGATCGAAGAGTTGGGCCCTCGCGGTGTCCCTGAGCAGTCCCGTGCCCCCTTTGTCGTTGTTCGAACGAATTGGGCGGGCGACAAGGTTTGACCGTACGACGCTATTGGGGCGACTGGGTGTCGTGGCGCTGTGCGAACTCGATCGCAATTCGCTCTGCCCAGTAACCGTCAAAGCCTGTCGTCGCGCGGGTCAAGAAGCCGCAGTGTCCTCCATGCCTGGTGACGGCCACGGTGATTGCCGGGTTGGCAATGACCGCCGGGGCGTGGAACTGCTCCGGTGGGACGAATGGGTCGTCCTCGGCGCTCACGATCAACGTGGGTAACTCGATAGCGTTAGCTACCCGTAGGCTGCTCGCCTGGTAGTAGTAGTCGTTGGCATCGCGAAATCCATGATGCGGTGCGGTGAATGCCTCGTCAAAACCTCGAACGGTCCGTACTCCAGCCAAACGGCCGAGATCGAAACGACCCGGGAGTGCGCGCGCCTTCCGCCGCATCCGGCCGCGTAGGTTCCTGACAAAATTGAGTTCGTATATCAGGTTCCAGGGACGTTCTAAGGCATCGACACACAGCCCCAAGTCTATGGTAGGCGAGATGGCGCAGACCCCGATGATCGCATCGGCTGGCCCGCGAGGTCCGTGGGCGCCTGCGAGACGGAGTGCGATGTTACCGCCGAGTGAGTACCCGACGACAGCGACACGCGTCAGACCATCAAGTTCTACCAGTTCCTGGATCACCGCCGCTGGATCAGATGAAAGCCCAGAGTGGTACAAACCTTCCGACAAATGTTCGGTTCCGCCACAGTTGCGCTGATTCAGCAGCACTACATTAAAGTTGCGCGCATAGCCCTTGTCCGCGAGCCCGCGCATGTAGTGTGCTGTACTTGAGCCCTCGAGACCGTGCAGGACAAGAAGGGTCGGATGTTGCCGTGGGTTCGGCTGCCAGTGACAGTGGGCGAGGACACGAGCGTCTGTGGCCACGTCAAAATAGCGGATCTGAGGAGGTGGGAGCCGTGGGAAATAGCGCGGACGGCCCCAGGTGTACAGCGTCATGCGATGCCCGCCGTCCAGACCCGCTGCTGGAATGAACTGGTCAAGGCCGTTGTGAGGGTTTAGCCGTCTGGAGTCATCGAGCCCAGATTTGGCTTGGTAGGCCATTTGGTCGACGGTTGAACGGTGAACGGAACCGAAGACTTGAGTTCTCACAGAGGCGTGCTCATCCCTAATTAAGATTCGACGAAACTCCTTTAACCCACGACTGTATCAGTTGTCCCTGAGCGTCGAGGTGTTACGCGGTAGAACGCTCGCAGCCACCTGGTTTCTGCCGCGGAGATCATAGACATGAAACCGGCCAATTCGGCGGATCTCCGTGAGGTTCAGCCAGTGTTCGGTAATGAGGAAGTCCAGCTCGTACCGGTTGGCAAGCATCAGCGCACGTGAAGCATCGAGCAATTCAAAACCGCCTAGGTCGCTAAGTCGTTCGGAGAGTCGGTTGGCGATGTCCTTAGAGTAAATAGCAATCCCTGTATCTCCACTGATCTCGAGATAAACATCCCGACCGCTAGCCGCGCGTAAACTTGTTCCGTATCGGGATGCGTGATCCGGTGCCGCGAGAAAGTGGGTTCCCACCGGTTGACGAGATGCCCATCTCATAACATCGTGCCAGTCGCTAACCGCAAGATCAGGCTGTACGAGCGGCTGGCCGGCGCGTTCCACGAGCATGACGTAACCGCCGCGAGCCAGAGCCAACAGCAACATGATGGAGACCATGGTCCGGCGCGGTGTCACCCGAAGCCATACAGCCCTAGCACGTGTCCCCACCGGGCTTTCAACGACCAGCCACATCAGATAGCAGCTGGCAAAGATGTCAAGGATCCAGAAGATGCGGTTGAACTGGAGCTGAACAACGAGTGCAACATGCGCCGCCGCGACTGGCACTGACAGAAGAAACAGCCCGAGGAGCACGGCGCAGCCGACGACGAGGCCATCTTCTGCCGGAGAGTTGATGCCAATCGTCCTTCGGTACCGGTAGACGACCGCGATTAAAACGGCCACTGCGAGACTGCCAGCCCAGGTGACAAGTGGCCAGTTTGTCGCTATGAGATAGTCCTTAGACGTCAAGACATTCCACCATGCCGTGTCCATGACGACGAGCTGGTTGTGGAGCGGCCCGATGAGCATCCACACGACGGCTGCTAGCGACGTCACAGCCAGCGCGACAAGTGTTGTGCGGGCCACACGGTCGGCCACGAGTGCGGCCGTGCCCACCCAAATCACAAACCATAAGCCGGTCGTTGGGTGGACGACGAGCGTAAGTGTCGTAATGCTCAATGCCAGCCACGTACGGCCACGCAGCAAGGCGGCGACCGCCCAGAGCCCAATTGTGAAGGCCAGAATTCTAGGATGGAAGTACGACTCAAATGTGTTCACCGCGGTGTCGGGGATTCGGTGCCGAATCGTTACCCCGATCGCGAGCGCCGCCACGGTCCACCAGCTCGCGTACATCACGCGGCCAACGGCCACGATCGCACCAAAGAACAGTGCAAGCGTGACGCCGTACGCGGCGAGAAATGCCAGCGGCATGGAAATGCCGGTGGCGCGAACAAGTTGGGCGAACCAGTCGTCAAACAGAAAGAATCGGTCCTGCGCGCCGATGAGCGACGCATCGTGTGGATACAGACCCGGTGTTATTTGCTGGAGCACGACCGGAATGTAAAAAGCCTGATCTGAAATGCCATACCGGTAGCCACCCACGTTAAGCACCAGTAGAAGCCCGAATCCCACCCCGCCGATTCCGAGTACCGCAAGACGTCGCATCGGTCTGACAGGAAGATTATCGACCAGAGAAGTTGTCACCCGCTCCGTGCTCATTACTCCGTCAACGAGGTTACACGCAAACGTGCGCAACAGCGCAGAGACGGCCCTGAACGCGGACTGAGGGTCTGTGCGACCTTGGCAGCGAGAAGGCTACGGTCAGGTGCCCCGGTCTTCAGACGTCCCATACAGCGAGGGGACCTGGATGTCCTGCATCTGGAGGTAGATGGTCAGCTGGCCACGATGATGAACAAGATGGTTAAGGACGAGATGTCGCAGCATGACGATTTTTGGCATCGTAAACAGGTCGTTGTTTCCGCGTGTGAGCGTTGATGGTTCGCAGAGCGTTCCATCGTCCGCCCCGACCAACTGTGAGCGGGCCTCCCGTACGTTGGCGTCGAACCGACTCAGCAGCTGTTCTGTTGACATTCCACGTGGTCTCGTCTTGTCTGCCTCCGACGGCAAATTGAACGACTGGCAGGTCATGACTACGGCGATCCATCGCGGTATGTCGACAATGTGGTTCCCCAAGTCGCCCATTTCGGTTGACCGGCTATGCGGTCTCCAACCAAGAGCGGCGTTAGGGATTTGCTCGAGCACGTGTCGCGTCGAACCGGTCTCACGGTCGTATTCTGGAAGGAGAACGTCGATGAATGGCACGTGCACTCCGAGAAGGATAGGACAAGCCACATTGTACAATGCCGGCAGTGCGACTTAGAGAGCTCCACGTCGGCTGTTTTGGCGGCGGAACTGGATTACCCAGTCTGATTGGAGGCCTCAAGCACAATCCGTGGGTACATGTCCACGCTGTGGTGACGATGTTTGACAGTGGTGGCAGTTCGGGGCAATTGCGCGACCAGCTCGGCGTCTTGCCACCTGGAGACGTCCTTAAGTGTGCACTCGCCCTGGCACGTAACGAATCAGAAGCGCGCCGGATTCTTCTCTCCCGACTGCCCGGACTCGAGGGCGGCCGACTGGGCGGGCATACAAGCGGCAACTTGCTGCTCTCGATGATGGAGCAGTACAGCGGTGACTTCCTGGCGGCCGTTGACTCGCTAAGAAATCTCTTGGACTGTAACGGGCACGTCTGGCCGATTAGCGTCGAACATGCAAGCTTATGCGGGGAATACGAAGATGGGTCGCAGGCGAAGGGTGAGGTTGCTGTCGACGAGGCACAGACACAGGGACGGCGGATCACTCGAATTTGGCTTGAGCCAGAGGTCGGGATTCACCCCCCGGTTGCCAATGCCATTCAAACATTCGACGCCGTCATCATCGGTCCCGGAAGCTTCTTTACCAGCTTGATGCCCATCTTGCTGGTGAAGGGTGTTCCGGCGGCGTTGCGCGGAGTGAGTGGTCCCATTGTGCTTGTCGCGAACATCGTGACCGAAGGTCGCGGTATGAAGGGGTTTACCGCCGGCGATGCCGTCCGCCATGTCAGCAACGCGATCGGGCGTCCGGTCGATGTCGTGGTCGTCAATAGCGGTCACCCGACATCTGAGTCGCTCGATCGTTATGTGGACGAAGACAAAGAACTGTTACCGGCTGGTGACATTCCGCAGGGCTGCGAGGTGATTACCGGTCAGTTTTGGCAGGGTTCGATCGCCAGGCATGCCCGCCGACGCTTGTCGTATGCGGTGTGGAGCGCCCTGGCTGATCGTTTGTTCGACTGACCCGAATCGCGACGATACTTGTGAAGTGGTCGCGTCGCGACCAGGGTCTTTTTCGCTCGCTTGTTCATCTTATGTGCAGCGATTCTTTGAGTTTGTAGCCATCGAGTGAGTACTTCAGGTGGACCTTTTCCAGGGCGGCATCGATGTCCTCGACTTGCGGTTGCCACCTCGCCAGGACCCACAGTATGGCATGGCGATTCCTGTGCCATGACCCTCGGAAATCACCCCCTCGACCGTGTGTTAATTGAGAGGATGGTGTTTGGTGAGAACGGTCATGCGCTTGTCGACCAAGTCAAGCGACGGGCTCTTTGATATCGCCCACGACAGCAGCACATCGTTACGTTCGAGTTTGAGGTCGTAGTGTAGGTGGCTGGCTAAGTGGCTCTTAACGCAAAAGACTAGCTCGCCTGGTGTGCGCGCTGTACCTGACCTATTAGCTCGGGTGTCTTCGAGAAGTCGCGTCGCCGACGGTACTCATCGAGCGCTATCGGAGTGACGTGGTCGCAGCAGTTCATAATTTTGTCTCCTTTGCCCGTATGATTGACGGTATGCAGCACTCGTCAGATACGGAGTGGTTTGGGCACCCACGGGGTCTCTCGACCCTGTTCTTCACTGAGATGTGGGAACGCTTTAGCTACTACGGGATGCGTGCCCTCTTGATTCTCTTCATGACCGACATGGTTGTCAGCGGCGGTCTCGGAATGACCGACGCAACCGCCACCGCCATTTATGGTCTCTACACATTCGCGGTGTACGCAGTCGCCTTGCCGGGTGGCTGGATAGCCGACCGATTACTGGGCCAGCGGAAGGCGGTCCTGTGGGGTGGAGTCGTGATCGCGGCTGGCCATTTCACGATGGCGGTTCCAATAACCAGCGCGTTCTATCTTGGGCTGATCCTGATTGTCCTTGGGACCGGGTTGCTCAAGCCTAACGTCAGTGCAATTGTGGCAGAGCTGTACCCGAAGGGTGGTGCACGACGCGACGCGGGCTTCTCAGTGTTCTATATGGGGATCAACGTTGGGGCCTTAGCCGGGCCACTCGTCTGCGGCACGTTGGGAGAGAGCGTGAACTGGCATCTTGGCTTCAGCGCGGCTGGGATCGGCATGGTGCTCGGTATCGCCCAGTATGTGTGGGGGTGGCGTTACCTGGGGGATGCCGGCCTGCTGCGGGCCAGTCCGGACGAGCGAGTCCATGCCTTACGAACCTTCCTCTTAGGGATCATGCTGGTGGTCGCACTCGCCGTCGTGCTGTTCGGCCTGCAGTCGGGCGGTCTTCTTACCTTATCGTTTTTGAACGTGGCTCAGGGGACCGGCCTGTTCATCACGCTATTGGTGATCGTCTATTTCGCGTATGTGTTTCTTTTCGGGGAGCTTACGCCAGACGAGCGGAAGCGGGTTGCCGTCATCCCGTTGCTCTTCGTGGCCGCGGCCGTATTCTTTTCTGGATTCGAGCAGGCGGGATCGTCGATGAATCTGCTTGCTGAACGTCTGACGGACCGTGTGGTCTTCGGCTGGCAAGCGCCGGCCAGCTGGCTGCAATCGATCAACCCGTTATTCATTGTTATGTTGGCACCGGTGTTTGGCTCGCTCTGGGTGTGGCTGGGATCTCGAAATCCATCGATTCCTGTCAAGTTTACGCTTGGTTTGATTTTTCTTGGGCTCGGTTTCTTCGTTCTTGCCTGGGGTTCGACCTTCACGATTGACGGTAGCCTGTTGAACCCAATGTGGCTCATCATGACCTACTTCTTTCACACGGTCGGCGAGCTCTGCTTAAGCCCCGTTGGCCTAAGCAGCATCACCAAGCTATCCCCGCAACGTTTTGTCGGTCAGATGATGGGGGTTTGGTTCATGGCGGCCGCTCTAGGGAGTCTCTTAGCCGGGCTTGTAGCAGGTCTAATCGAGAGCCTTCCGCTCCCGCAGCTCTTCGGTACCGTGGGTTTGATTGTCGCCGGGGCAGGCCTGTTGGTTTTACTCGTGAGCGGGCCTGTGAGCCGAATGGCCGGCGATATCAAGTAACCGACAGTGGTGCCAGCGTCACACGGGTGGTTTCGGACAAGACTTTAACGTAGATAAATGCGCGCGCTCCTCGTCTCAACATATGAAATGGGTCGCCAGCCGTTCGGGCTGGCATCGCCGGCGGCTTGGCTTCGACAAGCGGGCGTAGACGTTACCTGTCTCGATCTTTCCAGACAGCCCTTTCGGGCGGAGCTAGCGGCGACTGACTTCGTGGGATTCCACCTGCCGATGCACACGGCGACGCGATTGGCAGTGCCGGTCATAAAGCGGATTAGGGAGCTCAATCCCCGGGCGAGGCTCTGCTGTTACGGCTTGTATGCGCCACTGAATCGGCAGATGCTCACGACCCTCGGCGTGGAGGCGATTTTGGGTGGTGAATTCGAGGCAGATTTGGTCGCTCTGGCCACCGGTGAGTCTCCCCTCGAGGGCGCACGCGCCGACAGGGTCTCGCGTCTCAAGTTTCTGGTTCCCGATCGAGCCGGTCTTCCACCGCTGTCTCGTTATGCCTCACTCCAGCAGGGACGTGCCAGGCGAGTGGTCGGTTATACCGAGTCCAGTCGGGGATGCAAGCACCATTGTCGGCATTGCCCAGTGGTGCCGATTTACAACGGCCAGTTTCGGGTGGTGCCGGTCGAGGTCGTGCTCGAGGATATTCGCGGCCAGGTTGAACGGGGAGCCCAACATATCACCGTTGGCGATCCCGACTTCTTCAATGGTATCAGCCACGCAATACGGGTCGCTGAGTTGATCGGCGAAACGTTTCCTGATGTGACATATGACGTCACCATCAAGATTGAACACCTCTTGCGGCATCACGACCAGCTCACCACCTTGCGTGACACCGGGTGTCTCTTTGTCACGAGCGCTGTCGAGTCGTTTGATGATGCTGTCTTAGCTGCCTTGGAGAAGCGGCACACGTCAAACGATGTGCGACGTGCAGTCGCTGAATGCCGTCAAATAGGTCTCGAACTTATTCCGACGTTTCTCGCCTTTACCCCATGGACGACGCTTAGCAGCTATATCACTTTTCTCGAGACGATCGATCGGTTGTCACTCGTGGACGTCGTGGCGCCGATACAGCTCGCTATCCGACTTTTAGTAACTGACAGATCTCGTCTACTGACTCTTCCGGAGGTGTCTGTTTGCCTCGAGCCCTTTGACTCGGTCCGGCTCGTTTACCCATGGCGGCATCCTGATCCACGGGTCGACGATCTGTGCGACGAGGTCGGCGCGCTCGTGGGGGGGCGACTCACGGCATCTCGTCGGGAGCTATTCGCTGACATCTGGGACGTTACTCATCGTCTGGCCGGCCGCGTGATCGGATCGCGTGCGCCTCTTCCGGCTAGCCGGGCAGAGGTCCCATTCCTTAATGAGCCCTGGTACTGTTGAGCCGAGCCAGTCGCTGAGCAGGTTGCTCTGGTGTGAGAATATTTAAGCATCCACATGTCCCGCGTTCTCTTGATTGCCGCGACGACTGGGTATCAGATTCGATCATTTGGTGAAGCCGC
>CAUZDY010000022.1:0-49040 GCA_963578805.1 Vicinamibacteria bacterium
CTGACGGTGGAATACACTCCGGCTCTGCGAGCGGATGACCCGTCCCATCAAATGCTACTGTCGGACCCAAGTGAACCGAAGGCTGGTCACGTACGCGTCGCTCAGATTGAAACTGACGCCTCAATCCGAATGGCAGGTGTCGAGATAGCGGTCGAGGAACCGGATGCGGTGGTGACCGGCTCCTCGGCCATGTCAGAGCTACGTCTCGCTCGGTATGATCTGTGGTTGACCGGCTCAAGTAACGGTTGGAGATTGGACGTAGCGGACAGTCAGGGCGGTCCTCTAACAGCCCCGTCAAGCATCTTCGGCACCGTACCGTTGACACATACGACTGTCACCGCTAACTCCCCTACTTTTATCGCTGGTCTCGTTCCGACTGGAAGTGACCAAGCACGGCTGCTTCTTCGGTGGGGCCGTCACGAGTGGACGACAGAGGTGCAATTTTTGATACCTCGAGAGTCCAGACCTCGGCAGCGAGATCCCTTGGGTGATCAGCGAACGTTCGAGTTCGACAGCGCTGAAATCCAGCGCTCGAACCGGTTGACCCGACGGAATACTGCCACTGTTCAGCTGGGCAATGGCCCGCGTCTGATGGTCGTTTACGGAAGAAATATGCAAGTTGAGGACCGAGACTTTGCCCATTTGGTGTCAGTCGAGACTGACATGGTGGTCACCACGACAGCCAGCGCAGTGATACGCTTCGACATTGACGTTCCTTTGCAGTTTGGCGAGGTGACTCTCAATACGGGGAACGTCGGTGGACTCAGAGACTCACCGGGCGGCTATGGTGTGTGGCTCAGACGTGCAGCGGAGGGATGGCGGCTTGTCTTCAACGATGAACCAGATGCATGGGGTACACAGCACGACCCGTCGTTTGACGCGGGCGAGGTCAGTCTGGATTACTTGCAGGGAGATGACTCGTCCCGTGCGCTCTCGGCATCAGTTGTGATGACCACTCCGGACCAAGGGCGGTTCGTTCTCATCTGGGGGCCACACGAGTGGTCCGCGAACTTTACCGTCTTGAGCTAGCACGCCGGCCCGCGACAGATCCGCCGACCTCACCACATTTAGCGGACCGGGACGATAAAGGGCCAGGCTCGCATCAGAGCCGACCGCTCGATCAGCACGTAGCCGCTCCGGCAAGCAACGCACCGCATGGCTGGGGCAGGTTGGCCCCCGATCTCATGTCGTTTCATTTCTGGTGTTCCCACGGCGCTTCCTGCGTTGGGTCAAGACCTCAATGTTGAGCTCCAGTCGTCGTTTTAAAAATTGGTGACGGGGACCGATCCGGCGTGACTGTCTCATGATGTGCATTCTGTAACAAAGGATATAGCAGACGTGAAGCGTCTCTAGGAACTGGATCCTAAGAAGTTTGATTGCGTGTTTAGCGTTTTCTGACCACGATATCTCTGGTCTCGGACCATACGCGTGACGGGTGAATACGCTACGCTGAATCAAGCATACGCATCAAGAGACGGATCTTTACTATTCGCGTGTGCGTCTTAGGGCTGATTCCCTGAGGCTCCACGGCTTAAACCTGGGGACGAGGAAACCGTAATGGACGAATGGATCACTTTCCTTCGAGGGGCCCAGGCCTTACCGTGGGTGCGTGCTCTCGAGATCGTCGCCTTTTCGGCGGTCGCGGCCAAGGGCGTCGATCTGTTGATCTCACGGTTCCTATTGCGTTTGGCTCTGCGCTCGAACACCGATCTAGACGATCAACTGGTCAAGTTGCTTCACCGCCCAATCTTTGTGAGCGTATTGCTCGTCGGACTGCACATCGCACTTAAAACACTGGGGGTTAGCCCGGGAGTTGACCGGATCTTCGTCGCGGTGATTCAGACAGTGGCGGTGTTCGTCTGGACTGCGGCCGGATTCAAGCTGACCTCGACCACGCTGGAGGGATTAAGCAGACTCTCTGACCGTGTCGCCTGGATCGAAGCGCGCACGCTTCCACTCTTCGACAATCTGAGCAAGATCGTCGTTTTCGCTCTGGCGACCTATTGTTTCCTTATCGCCTGGGATCTCGATCTCTCACCCTGGTTGGCCTCGGCCGGCATCATGGGGATTGCTGTGGGGTTCGCGGCAAAAGACTCCCTGGCGAATCTTTTCGGCGGACTCTTCGTCATCATGGACGCACCGTACAAGTTCGGCGACTTTATTAATCTCGACTCAGGGGAGCGCGGCCAGGTGGTCAAGATCGGGCTACGTAGTACGCGGCTGTTGACCCGAGACGATGTTGAAATCACTCTCCCCAACGCGCACATCGCCAACGCCAAGGTCGTCAACGAGTCTGGGGGGCCATACAGGAAAACCCGTGTGGTCATTTCGGTGAGCGTGGCCTACGGCTCCGACGTCGACCGAGTCCGCGCGGTGCTTCACGAGGCAGCCCGATCGGTCGAAAACGTCGTCCTCGACCCCGAGCCACTGGTGCGTTTTGTCGAGATGGGAGATTCGGCGTTGATCTTCCGCGTTAAAGCCTGGATCGACGAGCCCGCACAGCGGGGTATGTGCATCGACGGACTAAACACGGCGATCTATAAGATGCTGGGCGAGGCGGGCATCGAGATCCCCTTCCCGCAGCGGGTCGTGCACATGGCTCGGACCCCGACCGGGCTCACTAATACCACGGACTCGTCATGAAATCGTTGAACACGACTCTGGCCCTGCGCGCAAGGCTCTTTGCAATCTGTGTGTCAAGCTTTTCAAGGCCCTTGATGCTTACGACCGGTTCCCCTGGCGTGTGCTGGATATCGACGATCTCGAACGCCTCTGAAAACTCCCGCTGAAGTGTCCTCTCTAACACCGTGATTAGCTGTTCAGGTCGCTTTGATGGGCTGGTCGGATCGAGTGTGAACTCCACGATGGGCGGCTGGTCGTGTTGCTCTGGCATTTCGCTGTAGTCTTTCTTGGCAAGTTGCGCCGCCACGTCGGTGTTCGACGCGACTGGCGAGGACTGAGCCCGCTGGTTTCGTCATCATGAGGGGCGTGACTGACGCCGCCGGGCGATGTCTTGGCATCTTCAACCTTAACAGGACGGTCGTTGAGCCGTCGAATTGATGTTACGGCAGAAATCAGTCGAACAGGGCACATGAGCGACTTCGTCATCACGACAGGCGTGGCTCTCAATTGTGCGTACAGTGCAATAGCCGCGGATAAGATGAGGTGAAACGCCATGCCGTTTTAGCGGAATACCGATGTGCGACGAGCTGACCCAGAGAGATAAAAAAGACTGTCGTTGACAGATCGGCGTGGAGCTGACTGGCACTCGTCTTTAAATCGGTGCTGACTTAAAGAGTGCGGACCAACCCCGGAGGATGTGCGATGAACGATTGGCTTGGCTAATCGGTGTGGGTGCGTGTATTAGTGACCACGGCGGGGTTCCCGCCGTGGTTCGCGACCGTTGAACAGGTTGATTTGGGTCTCATAACGTCGGCTGCTCTGACGGCGCGGACACCGTCCCGAACACCGTGGGGTGAAACTGATCTGCAGCACGTCTGGAACAACACGGTCAATACACCGTTGGAAAGACCAGCCGACCTCGTCGGGCAGAAAGTTCTGACGGGGAAAGAGGTTACGGCGCAAGAGGCGCGGCGCGATGCTGAGCGTGCGCCCAGGGCAGGTGACACCGGAACCTATAACAACTTCTGGCGCGACGCGAGGGTTCTCAGCACACGCAAGGCGTTGATTACGGATCCCTCGACTGGAAGCGTGCCAGAGTTGACGTTAGTAGCGCGTCAGCGGGAAGCGGAGCGTGCCGCAAACCTACACAAGGACCTGGACGGTGTTGGTGCCGATGGTCAAGGCGGATGCGCCAGTTGGGGAATATGCGTGTCACGCAGGCAGTCGTGGTTTGCCGAGTATTCTCAGCGGCAGCCGTGCGGAAGATCGGGCGGGGAATAGAAGCTTGGGCAAGGGCTCGTGGACCGCGGGGCGGTGAGGCAGCGAGCACAAGGTTGGCACGTAGGGTCGAAACTTTTCTGGGAGGCGATTGTGAGTTACAGATCGATATGCGGCGCCATCATGGTTGTCTCGCTTGGCGGCTATACGTCCTCGGCGATTGCGCAGACGTTCACACCTGTCACGGAGGCGATGCTGATAGATCCAGATCCTGCGGACTGGTTGCATATGAGCCGGACCTACGACCAGCAGCGGCACAGTCCACTGGATCAAATAAATACTGAAAATGTTGGTCAGCTACGGATGGTATGGTCGCGCGGACTTCCGGTGGGTGCGCAGGAGTCAACCCCCCTCGTTCACGATGGCGTGATGTATGTGATTGCGCCCGGTGATGGTGTCCTGGCGCTCGATGCCACCAACGGAGATCTGATTTGGGAGCAGTGGGGCGAGCACACCCCTGCCGAGACCGCACGCAGTAAAACTCTCGGCATCTATCAGGACATGGTCTATCACACGGCGTTCGACGGGTTCCTTCGCGCCCTCGATGCCAGGACAGGTGAAGTTCGCTGGGAGACTAAAATCGTCGAAGACGGTTCCCGTAACTCGGCCGGCGGAGTCCTGGTCGCCCACGGTAACGTGATTTCGAACCGTAGCTGTAACCGTTTTGATGATCGCGCATTAGATACGACCGGCCGGAAAGGCTGTTTCATTGCGGCCCATGACGCGATGACTGGTGAGGAAGTCTGGAAGTTCTTTACGACCGCCGGGGCCGATGACCCCGGGGGTGACACGTGGGGGACGTTGACGTCGGAGGAGCGGGTTGCGAGCCCGTGGGGCCTGCCGGGATCGTACGATCCAATTCGCAAGGTGACCTACTGGGGCGTCGCCAATCCTGATCCCTATACGCGACTGATGCGTCACGGTGGACCAGATGCCGTTTCGAATACCGCCCCATCCAATCTCTACAGCAACTCAACGGTTGCACTGAACGTCGAAACGGGCGAACTGGTGTGGTACTACCAAGAGTTGCCCGCTGACGACTGGGACGCGGACCACAACCAGGAGCGAGTTCTGGTCCGCACACGAATCACTCCTGATCCCAATCATGTGAAATGGATTAGCTCGAGCGCCGCGTCGGACACTGAGCGCGACATCGTGGTAACCGTGGCTGAGGGTGGCGGCATGTTCGCCGTAAACCGGGACGATGGCCGCTTCCTGTGGGCCAGACCCTTCCCCTACGACACGCCCGACCTCAACATGAACCATATCGACGTCAACACGGGCGCCACTCAGGCGAATTGGGACAAGCTCTTCAAGCAAGACGGTGACACCATTTTGGGGTGCTACCACAACACCAGAAGCTTGTGGAACATCGCCTACCATCCGGGCAAGAACTCACTCTATGTGCCGTTCCATGACCAATGTCTCTCCATGACAGCGAATATGGCCAGCCCGTACGGTTTCGGGCCGCGTTTCGGTGTCATGCGGCCGGGCATTGATCCGGACACCTACATGGGTATCGCGAAAATCGACCTCTCCACCGGGGAAATGCAGGTGATCTATTCCCAGGCGCAGCCGACCAACGGCTCAGCGCTCACCACTGCCGGCGACCTTGTGTTTTTCGGCGACCTGAATCGCCGACTGCGTGCCCTCGACGCCGATGACGGCACCGTTCTGTGGGAAACGATCGTTGGTGGCATGATCGTGAACAGTACGATCACGTACGCGGTAGATGGCAAGCAATACGTCATGGTCTTCACTGGAGAGGGACGTTCGGCGACATCGGGACCGCTGCGGGTGGCCGCCGACTCGATGCCGAAGCCGGTGCGCCGACACAATTCCATATATGTCTTCGCATTGCCATAGCAAGACTGCGGCAATTTGTTGCCCTGACCCTACGGGTCGATCGGTCTGTGCTGTGGTGCTACTGCTTCTTGCCGTCGGTCACCCTACGCTTGCGCAACCCGTCTCAGGAAGTGACGTCAGTTTTGTCATGGACGCGAAGCGCGCCGTCGTTCCTCCGGTGATCGACGGAAAGATCGAATCTGGCGAATGGCAGGCCGCGTCGCGCGGTAAGGACTTCGTCCAGTTTGAGCCGAATCGTGGCGATGTAGCGAAACTGCAAACGGTGGTGTATGTGTTGTATGACGACGAATACTTGTACGTCGCGTTCGAGGCTCACGATCCCGAATCGCTGATGGCACAGATGACAAGGCGGGACGCGCAGCTGTGGAACGACGACTCCGTCCAGATCTATATCGATACTTTTCACGATGGCCGGTCCGGATACTTCTTCATGACGAACGTGCTTGGAACACAGTTGGATGGACGTATCACCGACGATGGGAACAGTAACGACCAAACCTGGGATGCGGCATGGCAGTCAGAGACCGCACGCACCGACTACGGGTACTCGGTCGAAGTCTCGATCCCGTTAAGCGCGCTGCAGTATACGGCGGGGAAGAACACGACCTGGGGGGTCAACTTCGCCCGGAGCCGGCGACGTTCGCTCGAACGGAGCTACTGGTCTGGTCCGGTTGATCACTGGGGTCGGATGTCGCAGGCGGGTGACCTTGTTGGTCTGGACGTACCGCCGCCTGGGCAACGCCATCAAATCATTCCGTACGCACTGTCTGAAGTGCAGGAGGATTACACGGTGGCTGGAGCCGTTGGTCTCGACGTGCGGTATGCGGTGACCCCTCAGACCTTAACCAACTTCACGGTGAATCCAGACTTCGCCACGATCGAGGCCGATCAGGAGGAGATTAACCTCACACGATTTGAGTTAGCTTTGACAGAGAAGCGACAATTTTTTCTGGAAGGACAAGAACTCTTTAATCAGCGGATTCAAACCTTCTACTCGCGGCGGATCGCAGATATTACGGCTGGTGGCAAAGTCATCGGCAGGCAAGGAAAATGGGGAGTCGCGGCGCTCTCGACTTACGGAGATGTCGACGAGCGTGCCGACACGGCCGGCTATGGGGTCGTCCGTGTGCAACGTGAACTGTTCGAGCGGTCGAGTATCGGTTTTCTTGTTGTCAATCGCACTCAGGGCGGATCGCAACAGGGATCTGCAGGGTTCGACACCAACCTCTTCTTCTCCGAGGTGTTTGGATTCACCGGGCAGGTGGTCAAAAGCTACGGACAATACGGTCGTGGCAGTGTTGGGTTCTTCGCCCGTCCGTCATACGACTCTTCGACGGCACACGCGCATATCCGGTACACACAGCTCGGCGAGCGGTTTGCCGACAATGTCAATGTGGTCGGATTTATTCGGGACGACGATCGTCGAGAGCTCGATGGCGCCGTCGACAAGACATTCTGGTTACGCAGTGGCGCGATCGAGCGCCTGGAGTACGCCTCCAACTACAACGTCTACTGGGGGGCACAGAGCGACACACTTCGCAGCTGGGAGGTGGACGAGTCGCTCGCTGTCGACTGGAGAAATCGCTGGAGCACGTCCATCGAGCACACCCAGGAGTTTAAACGATTCGAGAAGGACTTCCGGAACTGGCAGACCGGACTCGAGGTCGGCTACAACACCCGCGCGTATCAATCGGTGCGTGGTGGCGTCGGATTTGGACGCAACTTCGATTCGGACTTCCGTCTCCTAACGGGAGCGCTGCAATACAAGGTGACACCAGAGCTCTCGGCGGAGTACGAACTGCAGCGCTTGGTACTCGACCCTGACCCCAACGGTGACGGCACATGGATCCATGTCCTACGGGCTAATCAGTTCTTTACCCCGGATCTCTTTTTTAGAGTGTTCTGGCAAACCAACTCCGTCATTGAGCGACAGAATATTCAGGCGGTGTTCGTATATCGTTACCTCCCACCGTTTGGCACGATCCAGATCGCCTACCAGAGAGGCACGGCCGATTTCGGCAAGCGGTCCGAGCAGGGAAATACTTTGTTCATTAAGCTCACGACTGTGCTCTAGCGCCGAAGCAACGCCAGTATGTCTCTGGCGGACTTGTTCGGCCACCCGCGGTTTATTAGGGTTCTGCCGGGTGCACTCAAGCCCTTAAAACGAGGCACAAATGACATCCATGAATCGTGACGGCGAGCTAGTGATGGCACGGGTCGGAATTACCCTCGAGTTCAACCTGCAGTGATGTGAACCAGCGTCGTCAGGAAGCCCAGCACGCTCCGGCGTTCGTAGGTGTGCCTCTTCCTGTCACCGATTGTCAGGAGGGTTACCCGACCAGTGAAATTCTTCATAGCCGACCGCTGCTTGTAACACATCTTATCGACAGAATCGCAGCGCGGGAACTAAAAATATTCCTCGGGAGACTCCTGAGATTCTGGGGCACATCTGTGGTAGCGTGAGCACCGGCCGTGCTAGGTTACTCCGGTCATCGATGGGGAGGACGTCATGAACAGAAAAGTCAGCCGCCTGGCGGTATCATCGGTTGTCATCTGCGGTGTACTCACGGGGGTTCCGGTGTCGGCCCAAGACCTGCGTATCGAGGTCCTGTCATCGTTTCCGGAGTTGGTGACGGGGGGCGACGCCCTGGTGAAAATCAGTGGCGCTCGCACCGCGCCGACCGTGACCGTCGGCGGCAGGGATGTCTCGACCGTTCTTGTAGCTGATGGACCTGGCGGTTGGGTGGGCTTGGTCGACGGGCTGGTCGACGGGGAGAATACGCTGGCCGCGTCGGCTGGCGGTGGCCACGCCACGCTCAGTGTGACCAACCATCCGACCAACGGTACGTTGTTCGCGGGTCCACAGCAGACGCCGTTTGTGTGCGAGAACGAAGTCCACGGACTGGAGCCGGCCACAGACGAGTCTTGCGCCGCTCCAACGATCACCGCCTACAACTATCGGAGCACCGACGGCACCTGGAAACCGTTCGATCCGAAGCGGCCGCGGCCCGCCGACATCGAGATGACCACGATGATCGACGGTAAGACGGTGCCGCTCATCAACTGGTATGAAAAAGGAATCATCAATCGGTCGGCATACGTTATCAGCCTCTTGCACGATCCGGCCGCCGGGCCGCTCCCAACCCCGGTCAGTAACGAGACCGGCTGGAACGGCAAGCTGATTATGTCTCACCGCGGCGGCGTCAGGGCCAGTTTCCATCAGGGAACCAGCATCGGCACGCTCGATCCGGAACGGGGGTATGTGGGCGGTGAGAACAATAACCTTCACGAGTCTCTGATTCGAGGCGGCTACGCCATGGCCGGCGGCTCGCTGATGGTGACCGCGACCACGACGAATCACGTTGTCCAGGCTGAGACCGCGGCAAAAATCAAAGAGCGGTTCATCGAGCTCTTCGGTCGACCGACCTTCACCATCAGTATGGGGACCTCCGGTGGCTCGATGTCGCAGCATCTCATCGCCCAGGGTTATCCAGGGCTTTACGACGCCATTATGCCCTGGCGGAGCTATTCAGACGTGTTGACGTTCCAGCGGCCCCTGAGCGACTGCAAGCTTCTCGAGAATTACTTTGAAAGCACCGACACGCCCTGGACTGACCTGCAAAAGCGCGAGGTCTCAGGCAAGCTGACCTACCTGTACTGTAAGGGGCCCGCTGCGGGCTTCCCGAACCTGTCACCCGACAACTGCGACTCATCCGTCCTGGATGCGAAGACCGCCGAGCCCTCGAAGTGGAAGAAGGTGCGTTGCACCTATCAGGACAACCTGGTCAATGTGTACGGCACCGACTCCGAGACCGGACATGCTCGCAGCCCATGGGACAACCAGGGCGTTCAGTATGGTTTACGGGCGTTCAACGACGACATCATCTCGTTTGATCAGTTCGCCGAGCTGAACGCCCGCGTTGGCGGCCATGACATCGACGGCGTCATCGTGCCGGGTCAGCGCACCCGCGCCAATGCGGACGCCGTGCGGATCGCATATGAGACCGGCCGTCTCAACACGGGCCAGGGTGGTCTGCGGAAGATTCCGATCCTCGACATCCGCGGTTACACGGATGGGTTTTGCACCGTCGCACCGTGCCCACCGGGTGACCCGACCAACGTCGACGTGCACGACGGCTACCACACCCTGGTCGCGCGTGCCCGTCTGCGCAAGGCCAACGGCCACGCCGACAACCATGTCAGAATCGTGGCTCACGAAGTCGGCCACCGAGGACCAGATTCGGTCCTCGGGGTGGTGTCGCCTCAAGCCGTTGCCCAGCTCGACGCGTGGTTGACGAACATTCACGCCGACACGCTGGTCGCGCCGCCGGCTAAGAAGGTTGCGGCCAACAGACCGGCAGACTTCGTTGATGCGTGCTACCCGGCGGGCGGGACAAAGGTCACCAATATGGATCGGTGTGCCGAGCTGTTCCCGATCGCCTCAGACGCTCGTATCGTGGCAGGGTCGCCCTTGGCCAATGATGTCCTGATGTGTACGCTGAAGCCAGTTGACCCGAACGAGTACTCCGCGAGTTTGTCCGCAGAACAACTCGATACCCTGCAGTCGATCTTCCCCGAAGGCGTTTGCAACTGGGCCATGCCAGGGGTCGGACAGGTGCCGCTCGCCGGCACGTGGGCGTTCTACACGGGCAACGCCGCGGTCAGGTATCTGAGGTCCGCCAACTGATCACCTCGGTCTCCATCACACCGCTACCGACGAGGAATTACTTGCGCCGCCTCGGACCGTGTCTGTTGTGCCTGGCCGTCGCCTGCTCGCCCGAAGCCGGACCGCCTCAAAGTACCCGGAATATCACCTCGTTTGAGGGAGCTAAGCTTATCGTCGGCGACGGCGGGGCACCCATCGAGAACTCCGTTTTCCTTGTCGAAGACGACGTCTTTACGTGGGTGGGCCGAGAGGGAGAAACGGATCTTCCTAGCGGGACTGTACGGGTCGACCTGAAGGGGAAAACCGTGATCCCCACGCTCATCGATGCGCATCAACACCTTGGGTTCACCAACGTCAAAGATGGAACCAGCAGCAAGGAGAACTACACGCGAGAGAATCTCATCGAACACCTCGAACGATCGGCGTATCACGGTGTCGCGGCTACCATGAGCCTAGGTCTTGAGTACGATGAGGCGCTGGCGCTCCAGCTACGCGACGAGCTGGTTCCGAACGCGGCCCGATTCCTGACGTCAGGTCGAGGGATCGCCGGAACCCCGATGGCAGGGCCTCAGCAAAGCTATCGCCTCGGAATCCCGCGCGGGGCTCAGACCGAGGCTGAGGGCCGGGCTGCTGTCCAAGAGCTCCAGGCGCACGGTGTGAACCTCGTCAAGGTTTGGGTCGACGATCGAGAGGGTACCGTCCCAAAGGTCGAACCGAATGTTTACCGGGCTATCATCGACGAGGCGCATTTTCACGGCATGCGGGTGGTGGCCCATCTGGGGACGACGAGTGCTCTCGAGGATGCGAAGGCCCTTCTCCAAGCTGGTATCGACGGGTTCGCGCATACGATTCGGGACCGCGATATCGACGAGGAATTTATGGCGTTGGTCGTTCAGTATCCCGAGGTTTGGACGATTCCGAACCTGCCTGGCTCGCCGGTGACGGTAGATGACCTGCCCTGGCTGAGCGAGACCTTGCCGCCCTTTGAGGTCGATAACCTTCGCCGGCAAATCGAACGCCGAAAAGGTGAGGAATCTGACGATCTGTTTGAGCTTCAATGCCGAAATCTCGGTCGAAATCACGACGCGGGGATGATCATTGGCATGGGAACAGACTCTGGAACGAGCGTCGGCTGGACCACACATACAGAGCTGAGAGACATGGTGGCGTGCGGACTGAGTCCAATGGAGACTCTCGTCGCGGCGACGCGGGTCAACGCGGACATACTCGGACTCGATGGACTCGGGACGGTTGCCGTGGGCAAGACCGCCTCTTTTGTAGTGCTAGAGGCCGATCCGCTCGAAGACATCAACAACACCCACCTGATTGTTCAGGTACATCTCTCTGGCAAGGAGGTGGATCGTGCGGCGCTCAGGGCTAAGTTCGTCGATGGTGCACCGTGAGATCTGGTTCATTTTGGCGGGGCCACATACAATCACGTGACACGCAGTTTGTTTAAGGGAGATTCTATGACGTGTCCTGCCGACCGAATCAATAGTATTTGTTGGATTACCGCCCTGTTCGTTCTGGGGGCGTGCCTTTGGATCACACCTCGGGAGACCTTCGCCCAGGCGGGTCCTGTGCTCCACCCGTATGAAGGCGTGGATGACTGGGCACAGCTTCCTGATGGACGGACCTGGGGTGCACCGGCCGGTGTCGAGATTGACCCAGACCGGAGCAGTCTGTGGGTCTTTGAGCGGTGCGGTGCTAATAGCTGCGCGGATTCAGACCTGCCGTCTATTTTGAAGTTCGATGCCGCCGGGAATATGGTTCAAAGCTTCGGTGCCGGGATGTTTATTTTCCCCCACGGGCTTCATGTTGATCACGAGGGCAGCGTGTATGTCACCGACGCCAGGGGTGACGACGGTCGTGGGCACCAGGTCTTTAAGTTCAGCCCGGACGGCGAGCTTTTGTTCACCCTAGGTCAGCCTGGGGTTGCCGGTGAAGGCCCCGACACGTTCAATAGGCCATCCGATGTTGCCGTCGCTCCCAACGGTGACATCTTTGTGGCCGACGGACACAGTCCGCTGGATACCAATATGCGGATCGTGAAGTTCTCGAGCGAGGGCACCTTCATCAAAGCGTGGGGAAAGAAAGGGACAGGCCCCGGCGAACTGAACGATCCTCATAGCATCGCGTTTGATTCTGCAGGGCGATTGTTTGTGGCCGACCGAGAAAATCAGCGCATTCAGATCTTCGATCAGGACGGAGGTTTCATCGACGCGTGGACCCAGTTCGGGTCACCCAGCGGGATTTTTATCACCCCAGACGACACACTGTATGTCGCTGACCTGGCGGCAGGGATCCGGATCGGAAGCGCGCAGGACGGGTCCCTGTCCGCCTTTATCAAGGCTCCGATACCGGAGTCCGGCTCCGTGAGGGTCGCCGAAAGCGTGGCGGTCGACGGCCAGGGCAATATCTATGCAGGAGAGAACGCCGGACGGAAACTGATGAAGTTTGTTACGGTCCGGTGATCTAAGGGGAGTATGACCAGTCGCCACGCAGTCTTCCTTGCGCTCGCGATCGGGATGACAACGTGGGCTGTGCCGGTCTCAGGGCAGCGGCGAGCAACTGGCGGGGCCAACGCAGTAATGCCGTGGGCTTTTGTCCTTAAGGACCCGGTGTCTGGGAACGTGGACGTCGCGGATCCAGACGAAGTGGTCAGTGTGCCAGGCTCCCACGTGTCGATGCCGCGCTCGGCGATTAACATCAACGACGGCCCACCCGATTGACACCCGGACCGACACCCGCCGATGCCTGAGGTAGTGGCCACTGGCGCCGGCGACGGGGTGGCCGCATGCGGCTATTGCCACCTGCCAAACGGACAGGGTAAGCCGGAGAACGCCAGCCTCGCGGGCCAACCCTACGAGTACATCGTGCAGCAGATGACCGACTGGAGAAACGGCCTCCGGAAGCCGGGTGAGCCAAGGATGGCCCCGCCGTCCTTTTTATGGAGCGGATCGGTCTGGCGACGACCGATGCTCAGGCTCGGGTCGCGGCAGCCTATTTTCGTCGATCGACTTCAAGACCTGGGTGCGTGTGGTGGAGACCGACATGGTGCCACAGACACGGTTCTCTGGCTGGATCCACAAGGTGGTCGAGGGCGGTGAAATGGTGCCGATCGGCACGCGCATCGTGGAGACCCAGGAGGATCTGCATCGCACCGAGCTACGTGATGACGCTTCGGGTTTCGTCGCGTACGTCCCCGTTGGTGCCATCGCCAGAGGAGAGCACCTCGTGACGACCGGCGGAAACGGAAAGACAGAGACCTGCGCCGTCTGTCATGGTGTCCAGTTGAGGGGGTTTGGCCCGGTTCCGGCGCTAGCGGGTCGGTCTCCGAGTTACATTGCACGCCAGCTCTATGACCTACAGGGCGGTGTGCGGAACGGCGCGTGGTCAGACCTCATGAACGGGACCGTCGCACACCTCACGGTCGAGGACATTGTCGACATCGCGGCCTACACTGCCAGCATCGAACCCTAAGGTGACGTTACGTCGCGTGACGCAGTTTTTCGTAAGTGACCGACAAGCGTAGGCGGTCTTCGGGGATTCCGTAGTAGGCGCGGAGCAGCGCCTCGGAGTCGGCCGCGAGGCGGTAGCCAGCCTTCTCCAAGGCATGACGGGCTTTATAGTTTTCCGCATAGGTCCCGACGAGAATCCGAGATACGCCCTGTACCTGCGCCTCGAGGTGATCGAGAAGGTCCAAGCCAACACCTCGACGCTGGTATTTGGGCAGGATGTAGGCGTGGCGCAGTAACGCGACGTCGCGGACATACTCGAGACCCATCACACCCAGCAGGTGCCTTCGAAGAAAGACGCCAAACCACGTCATCCTCAGAGTCTCCGCGTCCCAGTCGGCGGGTGTCATCTCCGGGTCATGGTACGCGGCAATCGGCAGGAACTCCCTGTACCAGCGAGCCGCTGTGTTGATGACCGTCAGCGCCGGATCTCGGTCTTTCGCGGTTAAGGGACGGATCAGAAACTCTGTCACCCTACAGCCTCAGTCCAATGTGACTGGATATTATCATCTGGACCGGACAGCGCATCTTATGTCCACTCCTGCCACATCGATCGATTGTAAGTAGCGTCTACCGTCTGTCTATTTGCTGTTTTGGGATTAAAATTCAGAGGTCTTATTGCACCCTGAAGGGTCCATGGCTCACTCGATGAGTAGGCCTGCCACGAGGGGAACTACGCCATGGTGCACGTCCTCAAGGGCGTGCACACGCACAAGAGCGCGGAGGTCGGTTCACGCCGATCGATTACGGAGAGAAAAGATGGTTAGACAACGCAATGCGAGTTTACGGGTCTGGGTCGCGGCGATAGGTGTGATGCTGGTCAGTATCGGGTGTGTCGATTCAAGCGAGCCACTCACTCCGGTGGCAGTGGACACTAGCGTTACCAGTGAGTCTTTCGACGACACGCCAAGCTTTATGGTTGATCCCTTCTGGGCCCGAGAGCTCCCGAACAATTGGATTTTGGGACAGGTATCTGGCGTGGCCGTCGACGCGCAGGATCATGTGTGGATCGTTCATCGTCCTCTCACTCTCGACGCGCGTCAGCGAGGTGAAGACGGGATGTGCTGCGTCCCGGCGCCACCGGTGATTGAGTTCGCTACTGATGGCACGGTGCTCCGCTCGTGGGGTGGTCCGGGCGAGGGGTTTGAATGGCCGGAGAACGAGCACGGCATCTATGTTGACGCTGACAACGGCGTTTGGGTGGGCGGGAACGGTCCGTCAGATGCTCAGATCCTCAAGTTCACCGACGATGGAGAGTTCCTTTTGCAGATTGGGCGATCGGGTCAGAGTGACGGGAGTAACGACACGGAGGACCTCGGGCGTCCGGCCGGGATGGTGGTCGACTCTGAGACCAACGAAATCTATGTGGCCGATGGCTATGGTAACCGGCGCGTCATCGTCTTTGATGCCGAGACCGGAGAGTATCGGCGTCACTGGGGCGCGTATGGCGACCGTCCGGATGACATGGAGTTGCCGGTCTACGATCCCGAGGCGGATCCGATTCGCCAGTTTCGGAGCCCGGTGCACGACGTGACGATTTCTGACGACGACCTGGTCTACGTGGCTGATCGGACCAATAACCGCGTGCAGGTATATCAAAAGGATGGCGAATTCGTCCAAGAGGCGTTTGTTCGGCCAGAGACACTGGGCAGTGGTTCGGTGTCTGGTGTGACTCTCTCCACGGATGCAGACCAGCGCTGGCTGTTCATTCCTGACGGCACCAATAACGTTGTCTGGATACTGGACCGGCTGTCACTGGAGGTTGTGGACCATTTCGGGCGGCTCGGCAAGAACGCCGGGCAGTTCTACCGGTTGCACAATCTCGCCATCGACTCCCGTGGCAATCTCTACACTACGGAGGTCAATGTCGGGCAACGGCTGCAGAAATTCGACCGCGTTGGAGGGTGACTTGCTATTTACTCCACGACGCCGTTCCGATAAGATTAGCAGTCGCTGACGGTGACTGCTACTGGCTGCCAGCGATCGATTCTCAAGAAATTCTATCCAGCTCGTTGTCAACAACATCAAAGGGAGTATGACGTTTATGGCTGTCAAGGTTCGCCCACTCCACGATCGGCTAATCGTGGAACGTATCGAAGACACGGAAGACATGGTAGGCGGGATCATCATTCCCGACACGGCCAAGGAGAAGCCCCAGCAGGGCAAGGTTCTGGCGGTTGGCAAGGGGAAGCTGTCGGACGACGGCACGCTCATTCCCCTCGATGTCAAAGCGGGTAACACGGTTCTCTTTGGTAAGTACTCGGGCCAGGAAATCAAGTTGGACGGAATTGAGTATCTGATCATGCGCGAGGACGATGTGCTCGGCGTGATTGATGAAGGTAAAAAGTAGGCTGGCCCTGGCCCGGGCCCACGTCCGGGACATTAGTTAGTAGGAAACGAACCTGCATACGTGATTGGAGTTCCAGAAGATGGCTAAGCAAATTCTGTATGGAGAAAAGTCGCGGCGGTTGATGATGGACGGGATCAACCAACTCGCCGACGCGGTGAAGGTCACCCTCGGCCCAAAGGGCCGCAATGTCGTGGTCGAGAAGAAGTTCGGCTCCCCAACCATCACGAAGGACGGCGTGACGGTCGCGCGCGAGATCGAGCTCAAGGATGTGTTCGAGAACATGGGCGCCCAGATGGTTCGTGAAGTAGCAAGTAAGACGTCTGATGTCGCAGGTGACGGCACCACGACGGCTACGGTTCTGGCGCAGGCTGTGTATAGGGAAGGGGCCAAGAACGTTGTGGCCGGGGCTAATCCGATGGAGATCAAGCGCGGGATCGCGCGTGCTGTTGACGCGGTGACCGGTGCGCTCAAAGAGATGTCGAACCCAGTCAGTGGCGACATGATCGCGCAGGTCGGCACGATTTCAGCCAACACCGATCAGACGATCGGGACCATCATTGCCGAGGCAATGGATAAGGTTGGTAAGGACGGCGTCATTACCGTCGAAGAAGCCAAAACCCTCGAGACGTCGTTGGACGTGGTTGAAGGGATGCAGTTCGACCGCGGCTATCTCTCTCCGTATTTCGTGACCGACGCCGAGCGGATGGAGGTTGTGCTCGAAAATCCGGCCATCTTGATTCATGAGAAGAAGATCAGCTCGATGAAGGATCTGCTACCGCTATTGGAGCAGGTGGCACGGTTGAGTCGCCCACTGCTGATCATTGCTGAGGACATCGACGGGGAGGCTCTCGCTACCCTCGTGGTCAACAAGCTGCGCGGAACTTTAAACGTCGCCGCCGTCAAGGCGCCTGGCTTTGGCGATCGTCGCAAGGCGATGCTGGAGGATATTGCGGTCCTGACCGGGGGGAAGGCCATCACCGAAGATTTGGGTCTCAAGCTCGAGAACATCAAGGCTGAAGATCTCGGACAAGCAAAAAAGGTGACGATCAACAAGGATGACTCCACGATCATCGAGGGCGGTGGTGCGGCGGATGCGATTGAGGGCCGAGTCAAGCAGATCCGCGCACAGGTGGAGGAGACGACTTCGGACTACGACCGTGAGAAGTTGCAGGAGCGACTTGCCAAGCTGGTGGGTGGCGTGGCTATTATCAAAGTTGGCGCGGCGACCGAGACGGAAATGAAAGAGAAAAAGGCTCGCGTCGAGGATGCCATGCACGCCACCAAGGCGGCGGTTGAAGAGGGGATCGTGCCCGGAGGTGGGGTGGCGTTGTTACGGTGCTCCACGGTGCTCGACGACCTCGATGTCGAGGGAGACCAGCGGCTCGGAGTGAACATCATTCGTCGCGCGCTTGAGGAACCGATGCGATGGATTGCCCAGAACGCTGGTTGCGAAGGCTCGATCGTCGTGCAGCGCGTGCGTGACGCAAAGGATAGCAACGAGGGGTTCAACGCGCAGACTGAAACCTATGAGGACCTTGTAAAGGCTGGGGTTATCGACCCCACGAAGGTGGTCCGCACGGCACTTCAGAATGCTGGCTCAATCGCCTCGCTGTTGTTGACGACCGAAGCGCTGATCGGGGAGATTCCTGAAAAGAATAGTGACGCGGCGGCTCCAGCCGGTCCCCCTCCAGGCATGGGTGGCATGGGTGGCATGGGTGGGATGGGCGGGTTCTAAGCCTGAGAGGTCAGAACCCGGCATGCCGCACGTAGGAGTTGAGGGGCCCATCAGGCTGATACCTGATGGGCCCTTTCTTCGTACGGGAGTTGGTGAAGGGCTTCGCTCACAGACAGGGCGTGGGTGGCAGGCTTTGGTGAGCAAAGCACGACGCTCTTCTCAAGGTGGTCCATTTTCCGTACGCCAATCTGCCGGGATCGGCGCGATCCGTCGACGGGCGATCTTCTCTCCCGGCAACAGACAGTCGTAGATGAAGGTGTTAACCGGCGTGGCAACCCCATTGTCGCGACCCAGTCTGACGATCGACCCAGTCTGAGCCTCAAGCTCGGAGGGGCGACCCGCCATGATGTCGCGTTGCATCGAGGCTGTGTTACCCGGAGGCAGGCCCGCGAGAAACGTGATAGTGGTATCGACAATATCGGCCGGTAGTCTAACCCCGAGTGCGACGGCGAGCGTTCGTACCTCCGACATAGCCTGCTCAAGTAACCGCCTAGTCTCGGATGTGGCGCAGAGCACATCGAGCGTCACTCGGACCAGTGCGCCGAGACCGCCCCACGGGGCAACTAGTAAGAACTTTTTCCAGAGAGCGGAGTGAATGTCGTCCGGAATCTCCACAGTTATCCCGGCCGCTTCGAGTACAACGCGTAGCCGACTGACTCGCTCACCGGTCGAACCGTCGAGCTCACCGACGACGACGGTGGGTTCAATGCTGTCGTGCGTAATTCGTCCCGCACCGGAGATCGACGCTACGATTCGGCAGAGGCCCCCGATGATCGGCTTGGGGCCAAGCAGCGCAACTAGGTGTGCGGGCGCCTCGACACCATTTTGAAGTGGTACGACTACTGTCTCTGGACCGACCATTGAGCGGATGTCAGGTCCGATTCTTGAAATTTGGCCGGCTTTGATAGCGACCAGAACCAAATCGACCAAACCGACGGTGAACGCGTCGTCGGTCGCTGACGCCGGGTGGACAACGAAGTCGCCTTTGGGACTGGAAACCTGTAGCCCGTTACGTCGGATGGCATCGAGGTGCGCGCCACGTGCGATGAAGGTGACCTCCTGCCCCGATTGGGCTAAACGTCCCCCGAAGTACCCACCGACAGCACCGGTGCCATAGACCGCTATTTTCATTGGCTGTTTTTCGAGCCAGCACCGCGATTGTACTCTGGTCGTCGTTTCCGTCCATTTTTCTGATTAAACTGGCTTGAACCGCAGTTGTCGGAGCTATGATGCCGCTTGTTTTCCGACGGCGCATCGCTCCAGGCTTCCGTCTGGGCAAGCGTGCCACGACGGAAGGAAGACGTGTGAAATGTCTGATTCGCACGGCCGACTTGAGTTTCGAGAAAACGTGGATAGGAGACATGGAGATGAGAGAGCGATTGTTTAGCCGGTTTAGTGTGGCCGCGCTGATGGCCAGCGTCATGACATTTTTCCAGCTTACGACCGTGCCAGTGATAGGGCAGCCTTCGAATACGACGGTGTGGGGACATCCCAAGCTGGAGGGTATCTGGCTCGATGTGTATGACACGCCCTTTGAACGGCCGACCGAACTCGGCGGTCGAGAGTTTGCCACGCCCGAAGAGCGGGCCGCACGGAACCAGGCTCGGATGGTCAACCCGGGTCGTAACGAACGTTCGGGTCGAGCCGCCCGCGACGTGGCTGGAGCGTACAATGCCGTTTACACATCGGCCAAGCCGGCCGGTCCACGTACGTCACTGGTCGTCGATCCACCGAATGGAAGAGTGCCGCCCGTGACGGCGGAGGCCCAGCAAAGAGTTGAAGTACAACAGGAGTGGCGCCTTATGCTCCTGCAAAACACCGAAACCTGTCAGACCGGCGCGCCGGGCTGTAGGGGAGGAAAGTACGGGCCACCATCACCGCGCCGACACGAGGTCGTACCCTTTTACAATACGGACCGCATGAACCGCCACGACGGTCCAGAGGATCAGAGTGTGAGTGATCGGTGCGTGCGTGGCGTCACGCCAGATTTCCCTGGTTTCCGCCGTATTGTGCAAGGTGAAAATTCGATTGCACTCGGGTATGACACCGGGCAGGGCCAGGGCTTTCAGCGCATTGTTAATTTGGGTGGGACTCATCCGGCAAGCCAGGTCCGTCTGAGGCACGGCGACTCGCGAGGTCACTGGGAGGGCGAAACACTGGTCATCGAGACCACGAATTTTTCGACCAAGCACACGTTTAGACCTGGATTTAGACGTGGTGAACTACCCGAATCGGGTGCCAACCGAACGCTCATCGAACGCTATCGGCGGATTGACGAAGACACGCTCGAATACGAAGTGACGATTGAGGACCCGACGGTATGGACCAGACCGTGGACGATTCGCCAGGAACTCAAGCGCCAGAGTGACCAAGAGAATCGGATCTACTACGAGCCGCGGTGCCACGAAGGAAACTACGGCTTACCGGCGTTACTGATCGGTGCGCGGATGGACGAGCAGGCGTTTGAAGAGGGTCGTGGCCCCAACCCCTTTTCGCTGGACACTGCCACCTGTGTGACTGGCCTGGTAGAGTAATTACATTGCACCGGCGCGTGTCTAGCCCGACAAGCTCATTTCGTGGCTAGAGTCCACCTGTTCCGTGTCGGTAGACGTCTTTTCTAGACTCGGGCATTACAACAGCCCGTAGCCTTCGTCGGTAAGGAGACGAGCATGTGGAAATCAGCCGTATGTTGGATGTGGATCATTGGGCTATTCTGCTCCCCGGTCGAAGCTACAGCGCAGTCACCGACCTTAGATATTTACTGGGTAGACGTCGAGGGCGGCGCTGCCACGTTGGTTGTATCGCCGAGCGGGGAATCGCTACTCGTCGACACCGGATATCCAACTGACGACGACCGCGACGCGAAGCGCATTGTTGCGGTGATCGAAGAAGCCGGTCTCACCAAGATTGACTACTTGGTCATCACGCACTTCCACACGGATCACGTGGGTGGGCTTCAGGCTCTGGCCGAGATGATTCCCATTGGAACCTGTCTGGACCATGGAACCAATACCGAAGAAGCTAACCAGCAATGGGTCGATGCGTACCTTAGTGTCTGCGGAGACAAACGGGCAGTCGTCAAGGCGGGCGAGAAGATCCCGTTCGGCTCTGTCGAGATCGACATCATTGCGTCGGATGGTCGACTTATTGAGACAGCCGTCAATGGTGGTGAAGTCAACCCGCTGTGTGCGACGGCGGAGAAGAAGCCACAGGCCAGTCCTGAGAATCAGCGCAGTGTCGGCGCGCTTTTCACCTACGGCCAGTTCACCTTTCTCGACCTCGGGGATTTCAATTGGGCGAAAGAGGTTGAACTGTCATGCCCAGTGAATAAGGTTGGCGAGGTAACGCTGTATCAGACGAGCCGCCACGGGGCCTGGGACGATGCAGGTTCGCCGACACACCTCTATGCGATCAAACCACAGGTCGTCATTGTGAACAATGGTCCACGGAAAGGGCTCGGGGGTACGTCACCAGGATTCAGCGAGGTGTCGACGGCGCACTACGGTCGCATAGAGGAGAGTCCTGGCATCGAGGGAATCTGGCAAGGTCACCGTTCGCTTCTTGATCCGGATCCGGCCCACAACACCGCCGAAGAGATGATCGCGAATCTGGAAGAGACGGCCGAATGTAACGGTTATTGGATACGGGCCTCGGTCAACCAGGACGGTACGTTCACCGTAACGAACAGTCGTAACGGGTTTAGTCGTACGTACACCGCACACTGAACTGGTGTTCCGGCGTTAGTGGCTGCGGCTGTCGAGGTAAACGGGCGGTGACGTGAGTTCACCTGCTTCTAGACAGTGAATCACGGTTTACCCGCTGGTCGACGGCGGTTTGACCGCGGTACAGCTGGCGTATAGGGCCGTGAGCTGTCTACGTTTTGACCGGTGTCGTGCGCGGAAGTCTGATCTCTAGATAAGCCGGCTCAACCATGAGCCATTGAGGATTCACTCATGTAGGTCGCTTGCGGGCGAGCGTCATTCCGTCGCCGATCGGAATTAGCGATAGTGAAACGCGATTGTCCATCTGCAGGGCAATGTTGAATTTGCGAATTGCGGTCGTCTCGCTATCCGAGACACTTTGGTCGATCACTCGCCTGTGCCATAGGACGTTGTCGATCGCCACCAGCCCACCGTTGCGGAGCAGTTCTAGACACCCTTCGTAATAGAGGCCGTAGTTTTCCTTGTCGGCGTCGATTAGTGCAAAATCAAAGGTCCCGGTTTCTCCGCTCGCAATGAGGGTTTGAAGGGTATCCGTCGCCGAGGCCAGGCGCAGGTCGATTTTCTCCAGTACACCAGCCTCTCGCCAGTAACCACGAGCGATCTGTGTCCACTGTTCGCTCACATCGCACGCGACGACCGTCCCGTCAGACGGTAGTGCGGCAGCGACCGATAATGTGCTGTAGCCGGTGAAGGTGCCGATTTCCAGGCACCGGCGAGCGCCAGTGAGCTCGACCAGGAACCCCAGCAGCTGGGCCTGTTCTGGAGCCAGCTGCATATTGGCTTCCGGCAGGGCTGCCGTAGCTTCTCGAAGCCGACGCATGATGTCAGATTCCCTCAATGACACCGTCAACAGGTAGTCGTGAAGGGCATCATCGATCTCGATGGTTTTTCTCGACATTTTCGGTCTCTGGCATCGATCTCAGAAGCTACTGGAATGAATTCCTGCCTGGCAACCAGGTCGTTAGTTTCCCTCGTTGTTGTTTCTGTTTTTGACTTGTCGAGCGACGGACAATTCCAGATACGAAGGGTAAGCGGCGTCATGCAGGACGGTCTGCGTGGCAACCTCGACTTGGTCGTCAGATGCCGGGTCGTTCCCGGTGTTCAGATTTCGGGCAAAGTGAGGAAACTTCGACGATGTGATGTCCAGTCGGACCCGATGCCCTTGCTGGATGAGATGTGCCGTGTTTCCGAGGTCGAGGTTGTACTCATAAACCGTCCCGGGTTCGATGAGCGACGGCGCTGACTTTGATCCGTTCCGAAAACTCGCCCGGATGACCCGTTCGAGCACGTTGTAGGCCACTCCGTCAGGACGAACGTCAATGAGCTTGGCCACGAAATCGGTGTCCCGCGCCGAAGACCTGGCCCAAAACCTTAGAACGACCGGTCCGATGACGGCCAGGTCGGCGGTCAGCGGCGCGCTCGTATAGACGAGGATGTCGTCACGCAGCTCAATGGTCGATTGGTCCTGCGCGCCAGAAGCCAGCGCGGACCCGGCCACAGCGACGTTCAACGAGGCGCAGCAAAGGCCGCCGCCGTGCGACGGCACCGGTCGGGTCGGATCGTAGACGAAAGTATCCGCCGGACCCTCCGAGGGACGGCTAGAGTCGAGCATGCCATCGCCTCGTCTCGTGTTGGCGTGTCCGCCGCTGCGAAGATTGAACTCGACCTTCCGGGTACCCGGGAGCGGAAACGTTTCCCCGGTTAGCCAGAATCCACTACCAGCCGTTCCACTCTCGGGCGGAACCGATACAAAAATCTGTACGCGAGGCTCCCGGTCGACACCATTGGTGAGCCCTTTCAGGTAATGGTCGTAAAACCGGAGCTGAAGCGCTCGCAGGTCGAAGGTGTCCTCGGGACCGAAGGTAAGCATGCCGGTGCCGCCGTGGCCCGCTCCGCCTTGCATGACGAGTTTAGTACCGTTGCGGGCAATTGGCGATCCGCCGCCGGTTCGCATTCCAGTAAAACTTCGCACTGAGCCAATCGCGAATAGATCTCGCCAGCTACCATGAACCAGCGCGGGGACCTTAATGTTCTGCCACTGGTGCTCAAGATCGATCGTGGCCCAGTAGTCGTCGTAGTTCGGATGATCGAGCCACTCATAGTAATACGGCGCCAGAGTTCGAAATTCTGGAAACGCCGCTAACGGTAACTGCCAAACCCACTTCGTGAAGATGTTCTTTTTGCCGTCGGCCAACCAAGCATCCGAAGCCTTCCGTGCCTCGTCGACCGAAACCCCCTTCGCGATGAGTTGACGTCGGTACTCGTCGGATGCGAAATAATTCAGGAGCCAGCTCTGAGCCATCCAGACGTCGAAGACGCCATTTACGTAGGTCCAGTGGTCGTGGTAATCGGTGGCGGTGATACTTGGTGCGATGGCAAATAGATGGGGGGGATTCGTGACACTTGCCTGCCACTGCGTAAGTCCGAAGTACGACGCGCCGGTCATGCCCACCCTGCCGTTTGACCACGGTTGGGCAGCGGCCCATTCGACGGCATCATAACCGTCGGTCTGCTCCTGGAAGATGGGATGAAAAGTGCCTGGAGACCGAAAAGTGCCTCGCACGTCCTGCGTAAGCGCGACGTAACCATTTTCCGCCCAAAAGGCCATGTTGTTACTGAGCCCTTGAAAGCAGCCGTGTCCAAGCCTCAGTCCGTAAGGCGTCCTTTGCATGATCACGGGGTAACGGCCTGGCGCCACCGGGAGATAGACGTCGGTTGCGAGCAGCGTGCCGTCGCGCATTGCCGAGTACTCTGTGTGGCAGGTTACGCCGTTGACCTGTTGAGTCTCTGGATCGTCTGTTTGTTGGAATATGCATCCGATGGCGGCCACGGAGATGAGCGCCAGGAAAGCTGAAAAAACGGCAAGACGTAAGCGAACGCGAAGAACATTGCAAAGAGCCATGATGTGGTCCGTTTGTTGCGTTCCAATCCAATACCATTCGGTTGGAGGCGTCAACATCAATTACTCTCGGCTGAGAGCGTCGTTTTTAGTTTCCTTCTGGGATCTCGGACGCTATCCTGGGTCCGACGAATGGCGACTTGCTGAGCGGACCAAACTTACCCGGGGGGGCGCGAGAACAGAGCTTCAAGGAGGTCGAGATGAAACTGTGGAATGTCGTGTCACCGTTAATTCTGGTCGGGTTGTTGCTCGTCGGGTTACTAGCACCGAGATCGGCTACCGGTCAGGTCGGTAGCGTATTTCTGACGCCATGGGGGGACCCCGACCTGCAGGGAATCTGGGTAGGTTCTACCCTGACGCCGCTGGAACGTCCCGCACGATACGAAGGGCGAGAGTTTTTGACGGCCGAGGAGATTGCTGAACTCGAGAGCCGAGCCGTTAACGAGGATACGCGTTTACTAGAGCGGCCCGCCGAGCTAACGACTGCTGGTGGGAGCGTAGATTGGCGAGCCGACGGCACACCAGGCTTCTACAATAATTTTTGGCTAGATGGAGGCACTGCCTGGTCGAGCAGCCGGCGAACCTCACTAATTGTGGACCCACCCAATGGAAGGATTCCCTACACGGCAGATGTGCGTCACGATCGCCCTCACGGAATGGGACCGTGGCACTCTAATCTCGACTTAGACACGGGTGAGCGCTGCCTCGGCGATGGCTTGCCGCAGATTTGGTTTGGCTATAACCCGAATCATCAGATTTTTCAGACTCCCCAGCACATTGTGATCGTTCACGAGATGTTTAATCAGCGTCGGGTTATCCCCCTGGACGGTCGCCCAAGTACGAACATACCGCGGTGGAACGGGGAGCCGCGTGGTCGGTGGGAGGGTGACACACTCGTGGTCGAGTCCAGCGAATTCGCCGACCGACCGGACAACTACCGCTGGTCAAGTACCTGGCGCCGTCCAACGAGCACGTTACATATGGTGGAGCGGTTCACTCGCATCGATGTCGAGACCATCGACTACGAAGCCACGATTACCGATCCCGTGCGCTTTACTGAGCCATGGATCGTTCGCTTCCCTCTGTCAACTGACCAGTCGGAGCGCGGCGTGGCGCAAGGTGAGCTGTTCGAGTTTGCCTGTCACGAGGGGAACTACGCCATAGCGAACATTCTTCGTGGCGCGCGCCAGGAGGAAATACAGGAAGCCGGGAAGGCGAACAGGTGAGTATGTTGACATTTAGCTACCGGGGGAGATTTTCGAGGATCCATCGGGCACTGACCGCGTTGTTGATGATGGTGACGCTGGGCTCTGTTTCTACCGCAAGCCAGACGACGACGACACCGATGACGTCGTGGGGCGATCCGGATCTCCAGGGGCAATGGAATAGCCAGACTTCGATCCCTCTGGAACGGCCTCTCGAGGGCCCGCTGGCAGAGAAGGAGTCGTTGACACTAGAAGAGGCAGCCACACTGGAGGCAGACAATCGAGCGAGATACGATCTGCCGCCCAGGGAAGGCAACCCTGGCACCTACAATGCGTTCTGGCGCGACTTTGGGAATCCCTTGGCCCGCACGTCGCTGATCATCGATCCGCCAGACGGACGAATTCCACCCCTAACGCCGGAAGGTCAGGCGCGGCTTGACGCAGAAGCGGCGAACCGGAGCACGCGTGGTCCTCGAGACTCGCCGGACACCTACTCGGATCTCAGCAATTGGACGCGCTGCATCTCGCGCAGCTGGAACGGCATCGGCAGTTGGTATAGCAGCAACTATCAAATATTTCAGACTCCCGGATACGTCGTGGTGTTCCAGGAGCTGATCCATGAGGCGCGGATCATTCCGCTGGATGGGCGGCCCAGTGTTTCAGAGTCCATACCCCTGTGGATGGGTGACTCGCGGGGCCACTGGGAAGGCAAGACGCTGGTCGTGGAGACGACGAATTTCGACCGGAAGACGAACTTTAGAGGGTCGCGCGATACCTTACACCTGACTGAACGCTATACACGCGTTGACGAGGACACGCTGAACTACCGGTTTACGGTTCGCGACCCGCAGACGTTTTCGAGAGATTGGTCAGTCGTGAGGCCGATGACTCGTATTGATATCGCTGAGCGACGATCGATCTTCGAGTACGCCTGTCACGAAGGCAATTACGGCATGACCGGCATTCTCGCGGGCGCGCGCGCCGAGGAGAGGGCTGAACAAACGCGGTAGTAGATGGGAGGTGCTCACGCTGCTTACGACAAGACGACCGGCGATGTTGCGTGGGAGACGGAGCTGTCCGTGACCGGAGCGCCGAACGGTCAACTGAATCGGATCTATTACGAGCCGCGGTGCCATGAAGGCAATCTGGGCATGGTCGGGCTCCTGCAAGGCAATCGCGCGGTGGAACGAGCCTTTGCCGAAGGCCGAGTCCCCATCCGGCCTCGTTGGACATCTCCTCGAATTCTGGCACCCTAGGGAGGGGCATCAATGATCCGAGGGACGACTAGCGACTAGTGATGATGCGTTGTGAGGTTGGGAACAAGCACACGTTGTGACCCGCATGGTGTGAGATCCGACACGCGGGCGGGCGTTGAGGGAATGAGAGGAGTCGCAACAACATGCAGAAGAGGCTGATGCTAGGATCGATGGTGGTCGTGACGGGGGTGACCGTCGTCGCGTTATTTATGGCGCGACCGGCCAGCCAGGGGATACGGGTCAACCGCATCGACGGCCAGCCGAATCTCAGCGGGATCTGGCAGACCAACAACGAAGCCAACTGGGACCTGCAAGCCCACGAAGCCCGGGCGGGCGCGGTGATGCAGCCGGGAGTATATCCGTACGACTTCGCGGAGGTACCCGCGGCCCCATCTCTCCCGTTTGGTGCGGCCGGAGGAGTGCCCGGATCGCTCGGTGTGGTGGACGGCGACGGCCAGATTCCGTATACACCGGAGGCCCTAGCACGGAAGCGGGACAACTTCGAACACTGGCTCGACCGCGACCCAGAATTAAAGTGTCAGCTACCCGGCGTGCCGCGGGCCATGTATATGCCCTATCCGTACCAGATTGTGCAGAGCACGAACAAGATCCACATCTTCTTTGCGTTCTCCAATGCGGCGCGCGTTATTCATCTGGACGACGTGGCCCCATCGCCCATTCCTCAATCGATGGGGCATTCGGTCGGTCGGTGGGAGGGAGACACGCTGGTTGTCGAGGTCGGGGATTTTAACGGCCGGACGTGGTTTGATCGCGCCGGTAACTTCCACAGCGACGCGATGCGTGTGGTCGAACGCTATACGCTGCTCAGTCCGGACGCCATCCAGTATGAAGCCACGATCGAAGACCCGAACGTCTTCACGCGGCCCTGGACGATCTCGATGCCACTCTATCGCCGGCTCGAGCCCAACATGCAGGTCATGCACTACCGCTGCACACCCTTCGTGGAGGAATATCTCTTTGGTCATCTGCGCAACGAGCCGCTGGTGACGCGGTGGGAAGGGGAGACAATGATCGTGGAGATCACGCGACCGGCAGAGATGTCTCCGGAGGTGAGCTATGAACGGATCAGCGGACGCTAAGATGAGACATCGCAACTTCCTCCACCTGCCGAAGCGGCGGCCGGCAATGAGAATGATGAGCCGGCTGGTTGTGGCGATACTGAGCGCCACCTTATTGTGTGCTTGCGTCGGTTCTGTGAGTCAGAGTTCTTCGGCACGGCCGACGGATCCCGAACAGGTGTGCGCAGAGTTGGCGAGCCTGACCTTTGAAGGCAACACGACCATTGTGGCGTCGACGACGGTCTCCACAGGGTTTCTGGTGACACCGACAGACCAGAGCCTGACTCATCTTCCGGTGTTTTGCCGTGTGGTTGGCGTGAGCCGACCCACCAACGACTCGACGATCAATTTCGAGGTCTGGTTGCCGGCCGATTCGTGGAACGGAAAGTTCGTCTCTTCGGGTGAGGGTGGTTTTGCGGGGAGGCTCAACTACACGCGTCTTGGACTGGATGGCGGTCTTGACGAATGGCTCAGACGAGGATACGCCACGGCCTCGACGGATACCGGGCATCTCTCAACCGACGACAACTGGGCCATTGATCATCCGGAACGGGTCATCGACTACGCCTATCGGTCGAAACATCTTGTGACCGTGGCGGCTAAGGGCCTGGTCGAGGCCTATTACGGACGACCGGCCACTTATGCCTACTTCAATTCGTGCTCGAATGGTGGACGCCAGGGCCTCATGGAGGTCCAGCGATACCCGGGGGACTATGACGGGGTCGTGGTGGGAGCCCCGTGGAACTATCAGTCTCATTCGAACGCAGGATTTGTCTGGGACGCACAGACACTCGGTGTGGCAGGGGCGGCGATACCAGTGTCCAAGCTGCCCACGATTCAGGCCGCAGCGGTCGCTGCGTGCGATGCCAACGACGGACTCGTCGATGGTCTGATCGAGCAGCCAGACAAGTGCACCTTCAAGCCCGACATGCTGCAATGCACCACCGGTGACCGGGACGACTGCCTGACCGAGGCGCAGGTGAGGTCGCTTGAAAAACTCTACAGTGGTCCCAAGAATCCACGGACCGGGGCCTCTATTTTTCCTGGTTGGGCGATTGGCAGTGAGCCTGGATGGGAGAGATGGGTTACCGCCGATGGCGTGACGAACCTCGGGCAGACGTACTTCTCGAACCTGGTGTTTGAAGATCCCAGTTGGGACTACCAGACGTTCGATTTCGACTCCGACCTCGCCTTGGCCGAATCGAAGGTCGGATCTCTTGCCGACGCCATCGACACCGATCTCTCTGTCGCGCAACGGCAGGGCGTCAAAATTATCCAGTATCACGGATGGAACGATCAGACACTGCAGCCGAGTTACAGCCCGAGCTACTACGAGCGCGTCACGGCGGAAATGGGTGGTCTGGCTGAGACTCAGGATTTCTATCGCTTGTTCATGGTCCCGGGGATGGCGCACTGCTACCGTGGCCCAGGAGCGAATAGTTTTGGCGGAGTCGGCCAACAGATCCCTCCCGACCGTGACGCCCTACACGACGTCCAGATCGCCCTGGAGGCGTGGGTAGAAGAGGGCGTGGCGCCGGACCAGTTGATTGCCACGAAATACGTCGACGACGATGCGGACACCACGACCGTGGAGTTCACACGCACGCTGTGCCCGTATCCGTCGGTCGCCCGATACAGTCCATCCGAGGACCCGAGCAAAGCCGAAAGTTTCGTGTGTACGATTCCATGAGGGTGCCCGTTGCATAGATATGTCGACGGGATTTGTCTGACATGACGTGCAAAGCTTTCATCGTGGCGTTCTTCGCGGCAACCTTTCCCGGTGTCGCAGATGTCGCCCACGGGGCGGAGACCGTCTACCACCACGTGCATCTCGCAGCGGCAGATCCTGAGTCGGCCGCGCAATGGTATATCGAGCACATTGGGTGCGAGGTCATGCGCGATCGCACGGATCGCTGCCAGTTCGGTACGATGTATCTCTTCTTCCGTCCAGGACCCACGAAGGGTGGGAGCGAGGGCAGCGCCATCAATCACATCGGCTTCTCGTTCACCGACCTCGATGCCAAGATGAAAGCGTTCGAGGCGGCGGGAGTCAACATCGTGACGCCGATACGCGATGAGCCTGGCTTGTTTAAACGCTCCTTCGTCGCAGATCCGTGGGGTACACGGATCGAAGTTATTGAAGATCCGGACTCTCTCGGCTCCCACCATATTCATGTGCGTTCCGGGAATCCGGCGGCGTCGCTGACGTGGCACCACGCCGTCTTGGGTGGCGAACCCGCAATGCTCAAAGGGCGCTTGGATGGCCTCCGGCTCGGGAATGCCTGGCTGCTCGCCACGCGCCAAGCCGGGGAAGAACTTGCACCGAGCGAGGGCCGCGCGATCGGTAACCTCGCCTTCGCGGTACCTGATCTTGAGCGAGCCGCGGCTGAAATTAGAGAGAATGGGGTGTAGTTTTCGCGAGAGCCGTGGATTCTGGAGAATGGCCCCTTGCCGAGGCCTCTACGATCATGAGTCCAGATGGTGTCAGGGTCGAAGTCATTGAGCCGTTCCAGAAGTAATAGCTGTACATGAATGGACTCGTCAGCCGAGAACCTCGCTCGGGACGATGAGGGCGACGAGAAGGAGGTTGAAAATGTTAGGTCGATGGTTGATGTGGGTGGGTGCGGTGGCGGTCGTCGCGCTGTTCGTCTGGTCGTCAAGAGACGCGATCGGTCACGCTCAAACGGCAGTCAGCATGACGCCGTGGGGTGAGCCGAATCTACAGGGTGTCTGGACCGACCCGTATGAGACAAACTTGCAACGCCATCCTAGCCTAGCCGACCGGGAGTTCTTTACGGAGGAAGAAGTCGCCGAGCTGGATCGTCGCCGCACGGAGTCTCAGCAGCGCCCTCGCGCGGAGTCGGGAAGCATCGCGGACGTCGCGGGCGCCTATGACGGGTTGTATATCTCGATGCGGCCGACGGGGCGGCGTACGTCGCGGATCGTCGACCCGCCGAACGGCCGACTGCCCTCGCTGACGCCGGCGGTCCAGCAGCGGCGCGCGGCGATGCGCGAGTATGCGCTGGCTCTCAAGCAGAACACATCGACCTGTCAGAACAAGGAAGGCGACTGCGCCAATGGGACCTATGGGCCCCCGTCACCGAGGCGGGCGGAGATGCCCCCGTCGTACTCGACGCGGAACTTGAATCGCGCCAATGGTCCCGAGGACCGGAGTTCGGGCGAGCGGTGCATGGCAACTCGGCTTCCGGTGTTCAATGGGTACTGGCGGATCGTGCAATCGCCTGGCGTCGTCTCGATTTACTATGACGTCGGCCAGGGCCAAGGCTTTCAACGCATCATCCAGGTGACCGACCGTCCGCATCTACCCTCCCATGTCCGCGAACCCTTTGGCGACTCGCGCGCCCGGTGGGAAGGCGATACGCTGGTCGTCGATGTTACCAATTTCGAACCGTATTTCGACTTTCAGGGTTCCCGCGAGAATCTGCATCTCGTCGAGCGCTGGACGCCGCGGGACGCCGACACGCTCGAGTACTCGGTCACGGTTGAGGATCCGACCACGTGGACAGGTTCCTGGACCACGAAACAGGAGTTGGAGCGACAGGATGGTCAACTGAATCGGATCTATTATGAGCCGCGGTGCCATGAAGGCAATCTGGGCATGGTCGGGCTCCTGCAAGGCAATCGCGCGGTGGAGCGGGCCTTTGCCGAGGGCCGAGGTCCCCATCCGGCCTCGTTGGACATCTCCTCGAACTCCAACACCCTGGGGACCGGTTCCAATGATCCTTTGAGAGGAGATGCGGATCTGATTGAAGAGGTGGTGAGGTAGCCGACCGGTGGAGATATGCGATCGTTCTCGACAATCAGGGTGACACCAAGGGGGTTCGAATGCGTCATCTATTGCTAGTCTGGGTGAGTCTCCTGACGTTCACTGGCGTGGTGGGGCTGGTGGCGACGCCGCGGGCTGCCGGCCAATCCTCGTCGTCTGGTCCGAAGACGTTTCACACGTCGTGGGGCGACCCGGACCTGCAAGGGACATGGACCGCGTCCGGGGCCACACCGATGGAGCGACCGGATAAGTATCAGGGGATCGAAACGCTGCGTGACGAACAACTCGCTCAAGAGGTCGCTCAACTCGCAAGACAGGCCGAGGAGCGCGACGAGCGAGGTCCCAGGCCGGGCAACCCCGGTACCTACAACTCCTTTTGGATCGACAGAGGACAGCGGACGAATCGCACGTCGATGGTCGTCGATCCGCCAGACGGCCGGTTTCCGCCGCTGACGCCTGCCGGGCAGGACGCCAAGAGTTTTCGGCTGAAGGCGGGCAAGGCCGACTCGTGGGAGGACAGGCATATCTGGGAGCGGTGCGTCACGCGCGGGGGGATGCCGAATGCCATGTTTCCTCGCGGCTACAACAATAATGCGTTGATTCTGCAGACTCCTGGGTATGTAGTCATTCTCTTGGAGGAAATCCATGAAACTCGCATCATTCCATTGGATGGTCGTCCGCCGCTCGGTCGAAACATTCGTCAGTGGATGGGAGATTCGCGGGGCCATTGGGATGGCGATTCATTGGTGGTCGTGACGCGGAATCACGATCACAGGGTGAGTGCGCTGCAGCCGTGGTCAAACTTCGACTCCCGCAGCGGTTCCGGCCGGGCTCTGACCCTGGTTGAACGCTTTACCCGTCAAAATACGGACACGCTTGAGTACGAAATCCGTGTCGATGATCCACAGATGTACACGAGGCCGTGGAAGGTTGCCTATCCTTTCGAACGGACAACAAATCTGCTGTACGAGTACGAATGTCACGAGCGCAACCGTGGCATGGTCGGCATTCTCAGTGGCGGACGTGCCAATGAGGCCGCTGACGAGTCGAAGTAGTGACCTCATCGGGCGGCTGACGGTCAGCTAGCTTCTGGAGACCGGTTCACATGTATCAGCACAGCACGGTACATAACTCAAAGCATTTGGACGGGACCTGCGGTCTTTTCATGCGCCAAGCCGGCCCTGGCTGCTTGCCTGTCTAATGAAGGCCCGCGCCGTGCGTTCTGAAACGCTTTTGAAGCATTTGTAATCAGATTTGTGGAGCTGTTGCGTCTCTTGGGCGTAGAATAAGTCGCAGACCAGTCCACACAGCTCATGGCTTTTGTAGTCGAATCTAGAGAGGAGACTCACGTGATCGATCAATTTCTGCATTCGTGGTTCGCGGTGGTTAGCGTCATAATCTTTGCGCTCGGACCGGTCGTGGCAGAGGGGCAGGTTAGCTCGCCAGGTGCCGAGGTGTCCCCCCGAACGGCGTGGGGAACTCCCGACCTCAACGGCGTATGGGATTTTCGCACACTCACGCCATTCGAACGACCGAGTGAGTTATCGGATCGAGCGTTCTTCACCCAGGAAGAAGCTGCTCAGTTCGAAGCTGATAAGCTGGCCGAATTCGCTGTCCGCGATAACCAAAAGCCAGCCGATATCGTCGGTAACTACAACCAGCTATGGTTCGACCCCGGGGATAAGATTAGCGAGACCAACCAAACGTCGCTAGTTGTTGACCCACCCAACGGGAAGGTTCCGCCGTTGACCGTGATAGCACAGACGAAGAAAGCGGCCTTGGAAAGCGCCCGTGCGGGTGTGAACCGCCACTCCCCGACATACGGAGGATTTGTTGACGATCTCGGCCCCGGGATGTTCGCAGTCCGGTGCATTCTCGGATTTAACTCGGGTCCGCCGATGACCCCTGGAGGTTATAACCAGAACATGCAGGTGGTGCAGACACCCGATCATGTCGTCCTCGTGAACGAGATGGTCCACAGCTCCCGAGTGGTGCCGCTTGATGGGCGTCCGCATCTGCCGAAGAGCATGAGACAGTGGATGGGTGATTCGCGTGGCCACTGGGAAGGCGATACGCTGGTCGTAGAGACCTCTAATTTCTTACGCGAAACCAGCTTTCGTGCCGGTGTCACCACAGCGGATCTCTTACTGGTCGAACGTTTCACACGAGTTACCGACGGTACACTGATGTATGAGGTAACGGTCGAGGATACGAGTACTTGGGATCAGCCGTGGAGCTATCGGATGGCGATGGTGAAGAACGATTATCCGCTCTACGAGTACGCGTGCCATGAGGGAAACTACGGTCTCTACAACATTCTCGCGGGAGCACGCGAACAGGAAGCGACTGCCGACGCCGCTGGTGTTTCGAGGTAGCGAGCAGAGCTCTAGTAAATACATTCTCGCTCTGATTAACCCACGAAGGGGAGCAGGTGAGTATGTTGACATTCGCCTACCGGGGGAGTGTTCAGATGCTCCATCGAGTATTGACCGCGCTGTTGATGATCGTGACGCTGGGCTCTGTTTCTACCGCAGGCCAGACGACAGCGACACCGATGACACCGTGGGGCGATCCGGACCTCCAAGGGCAATGGAATAGCCAAACGTCGATCCCTCTGGAGCGGCCACTTGAGGGCTTGCTGGCAGAGAAGGACTCGTTGACATTGGAAGAGGCAGCGGCGCTGGAGGCAGACAATCGAGCGCGGTATGATCTGCCGCCTAGGGAAGGTAACCCTGGTACCTACAATGCGTTCTGGCGCGACTTCGGTAACCCTCTAGCACGCACGTCGCTAATCATCGATCCGCCCGACGGGAGGATTCCACCACTCACGCCGGAAGGTCAAGCTCGAATTGACGCAGAATCGGCGGAGCGGAGCACACGTGGCCCGCGCGATTCACCGGACACATACTCGGATCTCAGTAATTGGACGCGTTGCATCTCGCGTAGCTGGAACGGCATCGGCAGCTGGTACAGCAGCAACTATCAGATATTTCAGACTCCTGGATACGTCGTGGTGTTTCAGGAGCTTATCCATGAGGCGCGGATCATTTCACTGGACGGGAGGCCTCATGCTCCAGAGTCGATCCCCCTGTGGATGGGGGATTCACGGGGGCGATGGGAAGGCGACACACTCGTCGTGGAGACGACGAACTTCGACCCAAGAACGAATTTTCGAGGCTCGCGCGATTCTCTTCATTTAACGGAGCGCTACACGCGCGTGGATGAAAATAAGCTCGACTATCGGTTCACGGTCTACGATCCTCATACCTTTACGAAAGATTGGACGGTTGTGAGGCCCATGACGCGCATCGATATTGCAGACCGACGATCGATTTTCGAGTACGCCTGTCACGAAGGAAACTACGGGATGACCGGTATCCTTGCGGGAGCGCGCGCTGAAGAAAGGGAAGAGCCTTGAAGGGTGGTGGCTTCTGGGCCAGAGACGCTGGCGGCTGCCTCTGACATGGGGTGGTTCACCATAGCTACAGCACAGTCAGAAGTGCAGCTCTTCGCTACCAGTTCGACACAATGCATCTGCCCGTCCATATTCATGGTAAGGGGGACACGATGAGATATCGAGTTTTTGTAACACTCGTCGCACCTGTCAGTGCACTCGTAGCAGTGCTACTGAGTCTCGAGGCCCTCGCCGGCCAGACTCGGGTAGGCGAGATAAAGATGTCGGATCCACCACGGACCGCGGACGGCAGGCCAGATTTGCAGGGTGTGTGGAGCTACGCTACTGTCACCCCACTCGAGCGGCCCAGTGAACTGGCCGGCAAGGACTTTCTTACGGAAGAGGAGGCCGCCGCCTTTGAGGCGGAGCGAATTCTTGACCGCAACGCCGACCTCAACCGCGAGAAGCTAATTGGTGTCGTGACCGATAGGGGAGTGGTAAATGGCACGACCGAGACCAGAGATCTCGCTCTCGCCTACAACGACTTCTGGTGGGACAGGGGCACGACTGTTGTCGGGACCCGACGTACGTCGCTTGTGATTGATCCGCCAGATGGAAGAATTCCTGCGCTGACCGCGTCGGCTCGAGCCCGGGCTGCGGCCCGTGCAGCACGGAGCGAACGTCCTACCGAAGGTCCTGAGGACCGATCGTTGTCCGAACGTTGCATCCTGAGAGGTAATGCTGGACCGCCCATGACGCCGGCTGGCTACAACAACAACTTTCACCTGCTTCAGACATCGGACCATGTGGTGATTTTCAACGAGCAGATCCACGACGCGCGCGTCGTTCCGATGGACGAGCGGCCGCATCTATCGCAGAGTATCCGGCAGTGGATGGGCGATTCCCGTGGTCGATGGGAAGGTGACACCTTGGTGGTCGAGACGACAAACTTCACCGACAAGGCGTCTTTTCGCGGTACAGGTGAGGAAATGCATCTTATAGAGCGCTTTGCTCTCATGGATGCCCAGACCCTCGCGTACGAGTTCACTGTCAACGATCGGCAGTCGTTTACAGCATCTTGGACGGCTCAGATTCCGATGACGAGGAATGCAAATCCTATCTACGAGTACGCGTGTCACGAGGGGAACTACGGTATGGAAGGAACGCTCAGCGGTGCTCGAGCCATCGAGATGGCCGCACGTAATGATTTAAAGTAGCGACAACTTTAGGCGAAGCTCGATCGGGATTTCGCCACCCGCTCTTCTGGCGGCCACTTCTACCAAAAAAGCTGTAGGGTAAGTTACGTTCCGTGAAAGAAGATCCCCAGAAGATCTGCTTGTGCGAGTGCCTCTCTTCGTCGGCCTGTCGCAACTGGCGACGGGTATCGGAATAATGTTTAGACGTTTCCTGAGTCTACCGTGGTGCGATAGACGGATTCGCCGCACTTGAACAGGCTTTAATCCGGAAGACGAAACGCGATTAGTTCTCCAGCGAAGCCACCACTACTGATTGCGACCACGATGTATTGTTGCCCGTCATCCATGTAGGTCATCGGGGCACCCGTCACTGGCGCTGGCATGTAGACTGAGCCGACTTCGGCGCCGCTTGACTTGTCATAAGCGCGGAGCATTGCGCCACGTTCCCCGGTTTCTGTCGTCGCCATTCCTGGCTCTCCCGCGATGACGAGTGTCTTGGTGACCACCGTTCCAACTCGACCGACCCGACCGGTTCGGGGAATATCGACCCCGTCGAGCAGTGGGTGGTTGCGGATGTAGTCGGGGGTGTCCCCGTGCGCCACTTGCCAGAGAATTTCTCCTTTGTTTAGGTCGATCGCGGTGATACGACCCCATGGGGGCTTGATCAGCGGGATTCCGTCGACGTTCAAGGCGGCGAGGGCGGGGTTGACACCGCGAGGTGTCCCACGAATGAAGTTCATGTCCGACTGTTCTGGGTCGTTGAATAACCCCAGAGCCGACACGACGGTCGTAGAGTAGAGATATGCAATCCCGGTCTCGGGATCGAACGAGCCGCCTGGCCAGTTGATACCACCTCCGGTCGATGGCAGCATCAGAGTACCAAATGTGCCGTCCGGAGTCGCAACCGATGGGGGTGTGAAGATCGGACCGATTCGATAACGCGCCAGAATCTCTTCTGCTCGGCTCTTGATCTCGGGTGTGAAGTCGACCAGATCGTCGAGGCTAACCCCTTGTCGGTCGTAAGCAGGCGGCCTGGTGGGAAACGGCTGTGTCGGGGCCAGCAGCTCACCAGGAACGTCAGACGGATCGACAGGTTGCTCTTCAATGGGCCAGACCGGCTCACCGGTTACCCGGTCGAAGACATAAAGCCACGACTGTTTGGTTGGCTGTGCGATAGCCTTTATTTCGCGACCATCAACCGTGATGTCGACGAGGATTGGTGCACACGGAATATCCCAGTCCCAGACATCGTGATGGATGAATTGGAAGTGCCAAAGTCGCTCACCTGTATCAATATCAACCGCCACCAAGCTGTTAGCAAACAAGTTATCACCGTGACGGTGTCCACCGTAGTAGTCGTTCGTCGGCATTTCGGTCGGTAAGTAGACGATGCCGAGTTCAGGGTCGGCGCTGATCTGTCCCCAGACACCGGCGTTTCCGGTGTAACGCCACGAATCATTAAGCCACGTGTCGTTACCATATTCGTCGCCCCCAGGAATTGTGTGGAAGATCCATTTTCGTTCGCCACTGTGAGCATCAAATCCACGAATGTAGCCCTTTACGTTCGTCATCGACCGGGGCCTGCTCCCGGGTAAATGGGCGGCGCCGATGATGATAGTGTTCCCAACGACAAGCGGTGTGGCATGGAGTCCGACCTCGCCGGTAACGAGGTCAATATCCTGATCCATGTTCTGCTTGAGGTCGACGATACCGTCGGTTCCAAAGTCATTAAGACGGAGACCCGTGGCTGCGTCGAGCATGATCAGTTGGTAGCCTGGGGTCACGTAGACAATTCGACCGACACCGTCGTTGTCCCAGTAGGCCAGGCCGCGTCCCGACAGTCGCCGCGGCGCCGCCGCTCCCCGCTCGCCCTCGTCAAGGCGGTGCAACCACAGAAGTTCGCCCGTCGCCGCGTCAGCGGCGACGACGGAGCGCCTGGTCCCGGCGGTAGTAAAGATCACGCCATCGACCATCAGGGGTGTCGATTGATAGTTGAATTCTGGATTTGGACCTAGGTTCGCTGTTTTAAGCCGCCACGCGACTTCGAGCTCGCTAAAATTCTCGCTGGTAATTTGATCAAGCGGCGAATAGCGCGTACCAGTGACGTTCCCGGCATAGGATCTCCACTCTCCGTTCGCAGTGCCTTCCTGTGCAGAGACTCCCAGTGGCAGAAGAGTCAAGGCGAGAAAAAGTAAAGTTATCCGGTGACTCGCAGGTACCGACATATTGTCCTACCTTCCTTGGTTGCTCAGGCGACCGGGGGACGAGGCTGGTCGGGATTTCTGTCCCGGTTGCCCCGGATGTCACATTCTATACAGCCGAAAGCCCCCAAGCCAGAATTACCCTACAACTAGTGCACCAAGGTGTTCGTCTGGTGACTCAGACATCTTTCGTGACGCAGTGTCTAGGCTGGTTACTTGGTACGGCGACCCGTCGAGCCGAAGACGAGATAAACGGCGGTAAGCGGTAGCATGGTGAGTTGAGACGGTCCAAATATGTCTGGTTCAATGAGCGTGGAGGGTTCGGGCTGTTTGATGGCAAGACGTCCATTGTTACCGTACTTCGACATGGCTTCTGAACGTGGCATAATTTCATCGCTTCTCGTGAAGATGCTGGTTAAGGAGGGCCATGAGGTGCGCGTTTTTACAGTTGTGTTTGTAACGGTAATGTGCCTACTAGGGGTTGCGAGCCCAGGTGCGGCACAGTGTGAACCGGATGGAGCTATCCAGTTCATCTGCGGTCCAGTAAGTCCAGAAGATTTGATTCAGATCCCAGGATCGCCCTGGGTGATCGTGTCGAGCATGGAAGACGATGGCTATCTGTCGGTGACCGACTCTCGCGACTACGCCTCAACGGTGATGTTTCCACTCGCGACGTCGTTACCACGACATGACACCGCCGCTTACGGCTCGTGCCCTGGTATGGCCATGGAGGGCTTCAGGCCACACGGCATCAACTTGCGCCCAGGCCGAGACAACGTTCATACGCTCTACGTTGTTCGCCATGGGGCGCGCGAATCTGTCGAAGTCTTTGCAGTCGACGCGGGTCGTCCGACCCCGACCTTTACCTGGGTGGGATGCGTGGTTGCACCGGATGGACTTGGATTGAACGCCGTGGTCCCGCTCCCCGATGACGGTTTTGCAGCGACGAGTCCTCGAACGAGCGACGTGTGGGAATGGCATACGGACACGGGGTGGATAAGGGTGCCGGGTAGCGAGGATATCGGCCCGAACGGATTGGAAATTTCGGCGGACGGCCGCTGGTTCTATATCGCGAGATACGCCGGCCAGTCGGTGGTTCGCCTCTCGCGTGGGCAAACACCGATTCGAAAGGAAACTATCGAAATCGGTTTTAATGTTGACAACATTCATTGGGCGCTTGACGGCTCCTTGTTAGCGGCTGGTCACAGTACGCCCACGAGAACCCGGGTAGGGGAATGCATGCGGGAGAGGAGATGCGAAGGGATCACGTCGCGTGTGGCACGAGTCGATCCAGAATTGCTTACCGCTAGGGAGATCTTCACCTACGCCACAAACGATTACTTGCTCCTTGGCACGGTCGCGATTCAGGTCGGTAACGAGATCTGGGTAGGCGGAATTGCCGGTGGCGAACGAATTGTTAGAATTACGACTCCCTGACGCCACCTGTGATCGCGTCACACAATCTGAACGCGAGAAGGAGACCCAGTACTTGCTGGTGGTCTAGGTCGAACCTCTTCTGCCGTACGGCAGTCCAACCGCGCACGCGCTTCTCAGTACCCATTGCTATTCCACTTCGGTCGTATAATCACGGAACGCCCTTTCCGCTGGACGCCTAGGGCGTCAACCGCAAGGACAGACAGTGAAAAGACTCTTTGGTACCGGCGCACTGCTCATGATGTTGGGGAGTCAGACACCTGCCCTGCAGTTTCCCCCAGGCTATGTTGATCCAGAGCCGATCCTGGCAGCTGTCGCCGAGGAAATCGGTGAAGCTAATTTGCGGTGTGTCACGTACTCCGGAACCGGTTATAGCGGTGTGGTCGGGCAGACGTTTGAGAATGCTGTCAACGTCGACTGGCCGCGTATCGATGAAATGGCGAACTACACACGCACCATCAACTGGGACACTGGAACCAGTAAAGAGACTTTCGATCGAAAGCCGGGTCTGAATCCGGCCTCATGGAAGTACGGGATCGGCTGGGAGGGTGGTACACCGAGACAAGAACAGACCCGTCAAACGCACGTCGTTAATGGTACGGTGGCCTGGCACGTCGATGGCAACGGGGCGCCCGTGGCTGTCCCGCCTGAGCTTGCGGAGGTGTATCAATTAGACATGTGGTTGAATCCTCATGGGTTTCTCAAGGCCGCGCGCTTGCCGGGAGCAAATCCCGTCGCGCTGTGGCGATGGGAGCAGCTCGAGAAAGGCCGAGACGGGAACGTTGTCATCCCAGAGAAGATGCATGTGGTTGCAATTACGATGCTGGGCAAGTACCGCGTCGATGCCACGATTAATACGGAAAATCAGATACAGCGAATCAAGACGACCATCAACATACCCGCGCTCGGCGATTTCAATATCGAGCATGAATCGACCGATCAACGCACTTTCGGCACGGTGAAATGGCCGGTTTCTTGGCACTCACACCAGGGATGGGACGACAACTGGCAGTTCTACGGCACGAGCACAGGCCACAATGCCTACGGCGGAGAGTTTACTGATGTGCAGCCCAACGTGTGTGGCGATCCGGTTCCGGTGCCTCCGCCGGTGGCTCAGGCGACCTTCTCTACGCAGGTAACAGTTGAGCAGATGACCGACGGGGTGTACCTCCTTGGCGGCGGACCCGCCAACAGCTACATGGTGGAGTTTAACGATTTTGTAGCAGTCTTCGAGGCGCCCGGGAACGAAGAACGAAGTCTCGCGGTCATCGAGGAAGTCGTAAAACTAGCTCCGAATAAACCGATTCGTTGGCTGGTCAGTTCTCATCCACACTTTGATCACATTGGGGGACTGCGTGCGTATCTGCATATCGGCTCCACGATCGTGACGCACGTGAAGAACCTTGAGTTTCTAAATAGAGACGTGTTGACTTACACGCCAAGAACCGTTGACCCTGACATCGTGTCGAAATGGCCGCCGACCGAGTTGGCGGAGGGCTATACCTACGAGGCGATTCAAGAGAATTACGTGATCACCGACAACTCCAGGCTCCTACGCGTGTACTATGTGCAGCCGTTACGGCATGTTGCCGGGATGTTGATGGCTTATCTACCGACGGAGCGCATTGCATTTCAGGCAGATCTGTTCGACACTCATGAACCGCCCACGGCTGCACAGTTACCCGCGATGCGCAGCTTCTACAACCAGATAGAGCGAATGAATCTCGATGTGGAGACGGTAGCGCCTGTCCACGGGAAGCCGGTTGCCTGGAGCGAGTTTGTGACGGTGTTGAACTCGCTGGAGGCCGAGAACTAAATCTTTTTTTCATGGGATCTGAGATGAAACGACTCGTCGTCTTGAGTTTAATGGTCACCGTTGGTCTGCTATCGATCGCGGTTTCTGCCTTTCAAGCAGGACAGCAGATCGAGCGAATCGTCGAGGTCGAGAAGGTCAAGGACAATCTGTTCGTCCTCAAGGGTGGTGGAGGAAATACCGGCGTCTTTGTCGCGACCAACGGTGTGGTCGTGATCGACACGAAAAACCAGGGGTGGGGTCAGCCGGTGATCGACGCGATCGGGACTTTCACCGACGAGCCGGTAGTGACGATTATTAACACCCACACGCACGGTGATCACACTAGCGGCAACGTTGAGTTCCCGGCCACGGTTGAGATCGTGGCCCAGGCGAACACAAAGACGAACATGACCAAGGAGACCGGTCCTCGTGACGAGCGGAACGACATTTTTAAAGGACAGAACGCCAGGTTTCTACCGAAGCGGACCTTCACCGACCGGATGTCGCTGGGGGAGGGGGCCGACCGTATTGACCTGTACTATTTCGGCCGTGGCCATACTGACGGTGATGCGTGGATAGTCTTCCCAGCGCTTCGTGTTATGCAGGCGGGCGACAGTTTCTCGGGAAAGAATCCACCATATCTGGACGCCAGAAACGGAGCAAGTAGTCTCGATTATCCTGAGACGCTCGCGCGAGCCGTCAAGACGATAGGTGACGTGGACTTGGTGATCAGTGGTCACGCGGGGGTGATGACGTGGGAAGATCTGAGAGCCTACGCCGATTTCAACCTAGAGCTACTCGGCGCGGTGACCGCGTCGCTCAAGTCAGGTCAGAGCGTCGAGGAGGTCGCGAACGCGTACTCGATTCCGGCAAAGTACAAGGACTACGACTTTCGCTATCCGTTCAAGGACTACGTGCAGGTCGTTTCTGTCCAGATGCCAGAGTAGTGGTCTATCGGCCAGCCATGGCGACGTCAGCTCCAGTCTTGAATAGCTCCAAGTCGAGGAAACTGGCCATTGCCTCGTACCCCTGGTCGCCCGGATGGAGATGGTCGCCCGAGTCATATGCGGGGTTGATCTTGTTTGGCGCGTCCGGATCACGCACGGCGGCATCGAAATCAATCACCGCGTCATACGCTTGGCTCGTGCGAATCCACTCGTTGAACGCTTTGCGTGTTTCGTCCCCCTCACTGGTCCAGTAGCTGGGAAAAGTTGTTCCTTCAAAAGGCGTCAATGTCGCGCCGTAGACCTTGAGACCCTGCGCCCGCGCTCGTTCAATAATCTGTTGATGAGCGCCAATGAGGTCTGCGGCGGTCGGTGCTCGTTTGGGTCGCGGAAGCCCGAACTCATTTTGTGCCATACCAATATCGTTGATTCCTTCCATGACGACGAGATGGGTTGCTCCGCTCTGGATCAGGACGTCTCGGTCGAATCTGGCCAGCGCACTGGTGCCCATACCATCCGTCAGGAGCCGATTGCCGCCAATCCCCAGGTTGAGCACTCCCATCTCAATGTTCTCCGCATTGAGCCTTCGAGCCAGGTGGTCCGGCCAGCGATTGTTGGTGTCGTCCGTCGTGCCGGAGCCATCGGTGATCGAATCGCCAAGCAGGACGATGGCCCCAACGTGTTCAGGAGCTGCGACCTCCACGCGTGAGAGGAAGAACCACGACATCGCCGTCGTTTCGACCGGCAGTTCTGGCTCCCCAACATGGTTTCCGGCCGTTGACACGTAGTTGGTCTGATGTGCCGCCGTATGCGTTGTCAGTGGTGACGTGGAAGCCGCGGTGTCGCCAGGAAGAAACAGGTCAATCGCGAGTTCCGTGAGTGCCGGCACGGCCAGGTTCACCGGATCGCTGAAGACGACCGCGCCCGCCGCAATGGACGTGGCTGGGTGCCCACCAAACGTCAACACCTGACCAGACGCAGGCACGATTGCCGCGTCGTCCGCACGCAGGGCAATTTGCGCGGCTCCGACCTTCAACGGAGCGGTCCCGAAGGCATTGCTCAAGACCACCCGAATACGTTCGCCGCCTAGGCTGACATGAACGATTTGCCGCAGCGTCTGATTGGAGAAATCCAGCCGGGGTGGTGCCTGGGGCAACTCAGACCGTTCCTGTGGCCGAGCCACTACGGCCGTGGCCCAAGTGCCGACCCAGTGCTCGTCGCTCGTTACACCTTGCGCTGCGGTGGGCGCATGGACCGTGAATAGAAAAAGTGCGAGTGCGACGCCTACAACGGTTCTTACGCCGCGCCTGATAAAAACTGAATGCCAGCTCGTTGGGTTCATTATTTCTGCTCCTTGTGCCACCGGAAGCATAGCAAAGTCGGCAGGCAAACCGGTTCTCTTAGCGGGTGTGGGACGCTATCTCTTGGCTGCGAACCAGGAGATAGTCAAAGCAGTCACGAGGGCGATCGTAGTAAGCGTAAAGACCGTGAGCCGCCACAACGGCTACCGGTCGTTGAGCAGGAACGCGTCCATTGCCGAAAGGAATAAGACGCTGGCCAGGAAAAGCTCACCCGAAAGTCCGCCACGAACTACTCTGGTGAGAACCTACACCTTGAAGCCGGCTTCACTTTCAAGGCAGCGCCTCAGTTTGCTGTTCGAGTCTCGCAAGCCTTTTCCAGTTCAGACAGTCGTTGGTTCTTGTGATACTTCCGTGCAGAGAGCACTGCAGCCCAGACTCGAGGCACTCGGTGGACTGTTCTACTTGGCGGCCGCTTCCGAGTTACGAGATCCGGTCAGCATGGTCGCCATGCTGTAATTCCCCTCATGACAGCCGTACTCATACAGGTGTTCTGTAATCGCGGTCCAGGGGACCTCTCCGGTCCAGGGGAGGGACCATGTTTGCGGATCCTCAATCGTGAACCTGTAATCGATCGTGTCCGCATCGATGCGTGTGAAGCGTTCAATTACACGCAAATCTTCAGTCGGTCGCGCATTGTTGGCGGCCCGAATCACCGTTTTGTTGGAGAAGTTTGTGCTCTCGACGACCAGCGTGTCGTCCTCCCAATACCCACGGGAATCGCCCAACCACTGTCGTAGCCCTGTTTCGATGTGGGCGTGTCCGTCCAGAGGAATAATCCGGACGTCATGGATCATCTCGATGAAGATCGCCACGTATTCTGGGGTTTGAAAGATCTGGTAATTATTGTTGTAGGCGCTGGACAGCATCGGCGGCCCAGAGTTTGGCCACAAGATACACCGGTCGTTGAGATCGAGGTCCTGCCAAGTGTCAATAAGGCCGGTCCCCCTGCGAGCTCCGACCAGTCTTCTCACCTCCTCTGACGAGGGGGCCCTCTCTTTCGCCTTCGGCGTCAGCGAAGGCAGTCTCCCATCGAGTGGATCGACAATGATCGACGTACGTCTGCTCTCCACAACAGTTGTCCCTCGGTCGAACCAGTGCTGGTTGTAGTTACCTACGATGTCGGCTGGAACTTCGTCGTCACGGGCGGCGTCTACCGCCGCCTGAGCCTGCTCCAGCACTGCCGCTTCTTCAGCAGTCAGGAACTCCTTCCCTGAAAGCTCTGCCGGTCGTTCGAAGGGCGTGATGGTCTTATTGGTAAATCTTCCCTGCAGGTTCGGATCGCCCCAGGCCGTTCGAAGGGGTGACGGGGTCTGACCCGCGAGAGGCGCCGGCAGCAGCCAGACCAACCCGATCACCACCGCCGGCGTACACACCGAAGCAAGAAACTGATGACGCATCTGATCTCCCTTTATGTTTGACATTCGCGGCCCCAAGACGTTCACCCGCACGATGTCTGGCGGGGATGCCTAGGATCCGGAGATTCCTCGCGTGACTGACGAACTTGAACAGCTTACCTTCAATCCTATGCAGGGGAGAGAGTGACAGAGGGTATTTCTTAACGGAGACCAGGACTCGCCTGGTATGCGTGGACTCAGGTCGATGGCAAATTCACCGCTCGACCTCGATGCAGCGGTCTGGTAGCCTGATGCTATTAATGAGAGGAGGTGTTTCATGACAAGAACTAGCCAGTCTATTGGGGGTGAAGCGTTTGAAGGCAATACGAGTGATCCCGTTGGCTAGTGTGCCAATTCGTACCAGGAGACCGGAATGAAAATCAGAGCCTCGTTCCGTTCCGTTGCGCCTGCCTTGCTCTGCATGTTCACGCTTAGCCATGCTCAGGAACAACCACCTATCGGTGTACCGGTTCCGCCCTTAGGCAAGGGGCCATGGGTGTTCGATACGGCCGAGCAGCACAAGATCCATGTCAGCGTCGTGACCGAAGGACTCTCGCATCCGTGGGCTATGGCCTTCCTTCCCGATGGCGGCATATTGGTCACGGAGCGACCTGGTCGCCTTCGTAGTATCCGTCATGGAGTGCTTGACACGGAAGCGATTGCAGGCGTCCCACAGGTGAGGGTCGATGGTAACGGGGGACTGATGGATGTTGCCCTCCATCCGCAGTTTGCCGACAACAAGCTCGTCTATCTCACCTATACCAAGCCTGTTGGAGACGGCCGGGGCGCACCGGCGCTTGCAAGAGGTAGGCTCGAGGCCGGAGTACTGACCGATGTCCGAGACCTTCTCGTCACCGACGGTCACGCAGGCAACTCCGGCCTCAATGGTCGCATTGTCTTCGGGCGTGACGGTAAGGTCTATATGTCCACTGGTGGCAATGTTGGGGAGGTGGCTCAAGACCTCACGAGCCTACGCGGTAAGGTCTTGCGCCTTAACGACGATGGGTCCGTGCCCCGTGACAACCCGTTCGCAGCCGACAGAGAGCATCGACCTGAAATTTACTCCTTGGGACATCGTAATTCGCTGGGTCTCATAGTCCATCCTGAGACCGGGGCAATTTGGAATCACGAAAACGGTCCCAACGGCGGCGACGAGATCAACGTAGTCTTACCGGGTCGTAATTATGGATGGCCCCTCGTGAGCTTCGGACGCCAGTATTCAGGCGCGCGTATTTACGAACATCCAACGCGCGAGGGGTTGGAGTCGCCGCTTGTGGTCTGGCTCCCGGCTATCGCAGTTGCTGGCATGGCTGTCTACACCGGTGACCAATTTCCTTCATGGAGAGGTAATGTCTTTGTGGGTTCCCTGCGCCAGGGTGGGATACCGGGCACTGGCCACCTACAGCGGATCGTGTTTAATGATAAGAGTGAGGAGCTGCGGCGCGAGTCGCTGTTGACGGATCTTAGGCGCCGCATCCGGGAGGTGCGCGAAGGTCCCGACGGGTTTCTTTACGTGCTAACGGACGAGGACAATGGTGCGCTCCTCCGTATCGAACCCGCCCCTTGAGCCTCTGAAGCTGTGTCGGGCAACCCGATAGAGAAGACCCCGATGCCCAAGGCCTGGAGCAAGTGGCGGCGATACCACAGAGCAGTATAAATAGAGGAACTCCACAAGAAATACATGGGCCGCTAATTGCTCACCATCCTTCATCGGTGGGCAGCGCACCGATGAAGAATGCCGATTGTTCTAATCGATTCTTTATGGTCTTTCTTTATGTCGGAAAAGGAAAAGTGGAGGGTATTCTGCTCTGTCTCGCAGCAACCACCATGGGCCGGACAGGTGATTCATAAGGGGTTTTAAGTCCCGACCTTGACATTGGATCGGTTGGAGTGCAACCTACCGTTTCAGAATTGAACCTGTAACGAGGAGTGGACATCCTCGACCGGCTCTATTAGGAGCCGCGGTGTCATGAGGGGGACTACGGCCTCCGGGGCTACTTGTCGGATCGCGTGCGGAGGAGCCGGTATTTGAAACAGACCGCAAACCCGCCCCGGCCACTAGGTGCATCGCCGAATGTTCGTCGGCCAAGGGTTGCGATATCTAGGCTTTCGGTGAACTACAAGACCGCGGCGATTCACGACGATTCGCCAAGGAATGAGAAGGAGATTGTCAATGCAGAATCGGATCAGAAGCCTGTTTAAGGGATCGACCCTCGGCGCGGTAATTGTCGCCGCTGCGGTCAGTGCCCTCATCTCGGTGTCGGTGACACGCACGGCGGGCCAGGCTACACGACCAGATCGAACCGTGGATGACAAACCAAGCTTAAGTGGAATATGGCAGGCCAACAACGAGGCCCACTGGGATCTCGAGGCCCACGCCGCGCGCGCCGGGTCCGTCATGCAAGAGGGGATCTACCCTTATGACTATGCCCGGGTTCCGGCGGCACCGGTGGTGGCTCTTGGCGCCGCGGCTGGCGTGCCTGGTTCACTGGGTGTGGTGCAGGGTGATGGTGAGATTCCGTATACACCGGACGCGGCCGCTATCAAGCAGGAAAATGGCGACAACTGGATCGACCGCGACCCCGAGCTGAAGTGCTACCTCCCCGGGATTCCACGCGCGATGTACATGCCCTATCCTTTCGAAATTACACAGAGCACGAACAAGATTCATATGTCGTACGCATTTGCGAACGCCGCGCGCACTATTCATTTAGACGATGTTGCCCGTCCGCCAGACTACACATACATGGGACACTCGGTTGGTCGCTGGGAAGGTGACACGCTGGTGGTCGACGTGGACTACTTCAACGGAAGAAATTGGTTCGATCGCGCCGGGAACTTTCATGGCGAAGCCTTACGTTTAGAGGAGCGGTTTACCCGGGTGTCGCCTGATCGTATCCAATACGATGTAACGATCGAGGATTCCAACGTCTTCACGCGACCCTGGCAAATTTCGATGCCATTGTATCGTCGCGTAGAGCCGAATATGCAGCTCCTTGAGTACCGCTGCACCGAGTTTGCCGAAGAGTTTAACTATGGACATCTTCGAAAGGAGCCGCTGGTGACGCGTTGGGAAGGGGAAACGATGATCGTTGACATCACGCGTAAGGTTCCGGTCGGGGAAGCACTCTACGATTGGTATCGAAAGTAATTCAAAGGGGAGTGATCTGCCTACGACGACGTGGGTACACGTTTTATAAGAGGCGAGGTCACACCGGGTTTATTTCACGGGAGGGTCGAATGCGTGTACGAATACTCACGCTGGTCGGTGTTGGACTGGTCGTCGTTGTGGGACTGATGGGTTCTACCCAGGTTGGTCTGATGGGTCAGACCGCAGG
>CAUZDY010000023.1:0-47365 GCA_963578805.1 Vicinamibacteria bacterium
CGCAACTGTATCCGTGGATGCCCGATGGCTTTCTCATGAATGAGAGCGTGATTCCCAAGGGCTGGCGTCGATCCTGGGCAGCGGCGAATGTAGACCACTTCTGACATTTGCAACAAATCGATTACCGCTCGACCCTGGTGAGGGTAAATTGTCGGCATCTGGCGCGAGGTTACTGTTAAGTTGACTAAAACTTAGTCGACCGACCCGCAAGATATTGCGATCGAGCCCAGTCATGACCGCGGCATGTTAGGCATCAGGTTAGGGAGGTCAACAGCAACAACATCTTGGGCGTCGGTTAGCTGGAGCTTTGTCAACTACCAAGTAAGCCAGCCTGTCGTGTTTCATCCGTCCTGGTGCCGCCAGGCATGGTGAACTCACAATACCACCCCCAGGGTTCTCTGCTAGAATATGGCCGCCGTCGAAGCGCATGCTTTTAGCCGTCGTTCCCTTTAATAGAGATGCGCTAATAGACCGTAAGAGCGAACGTCGAAAGGCCTAACCTACTGCGACCCGGCGGGCGGCGCAACGGGAAGAAGTTTAGGGATTGCCCGGTAGATTCAGGCAGCCACCTGCGCCTTATCCTTTGAGTTTTTGCGTCCACATAAGATAAGTGCTATTCCCCTTGGGGACGCCTTTCTTCTGCATCTTCTTCCGTGTCCATCAACTCTCGACACGTGGGGCCACCAGTGGTGTTCGGGACCGCGTCAGCCGCATGCCTGGTTCGGGCGGACGCATCCCTGTAAATCGCTCGATGGCTCGCTCGACGATACGCTGTCTAGCATCCTCGTTCGGCTCCAAAGTCCAGACACCCCACTCTCCAGTGCTGCCGAGCGCGATTCCATCAGATCGCGGCATGCAGCTGAACTGATAGTTAACCTCAGGCTGTGGGACTAGAAACGTCAGCTGCCCTTTCACCGGGATCAATTCCTCGTCACTGAAAAGGTCCAGCGACCCAAGACCCGTGCAGTTGATGATGACCGACTCACTGACGCTCATCAAATCGCGTGGCGTGTCGAACTTACGAATGACGATGCGACCGCCAAGCAAGTGGAACTCTCTTACCAAGGCGTCGAGATAGATTGAAGGTTCGATCCGCATCGACGAGCGACGAGAGGCGTACGGCGTCTGGAACGGGTGCTCGCCTGGATAGAGGATCTCACGGTCTGATCGCAAGTAGGCGGGCAGCTCCTCCGAGTAGGTGCGCGCTGCAACATCAAGGCGTGCATCGGCATCCTGATCTTCAGAGTCATCCGCTAAGCGGTTGGAAACACTTTCCTCCGCACTCTCCGTCGAAGGCAATACTTCCATCGTGTTATAGCTATCCAGCCAGGAAATTCCATAGCGCGGACCAACGAGCAGTTGCATCTGTCGGTAGGCGATTTCAACTGCGCTTTTGAACTGAGTCTCCAACGCCGTTGTGCGCGGGCCGGACAAAAGCCTAGAGGTCGGCGAGAATGTCGCATACGCCATGTTGGAGGTGGTATCCGGCGGCACCGCCATTGCGTAGATCGTCACGTCGAAACCGCGCCGCTGCATTTGTATTGCCGAAGCCAAACCGACCGCACCAGAACCAAGGACGGCTGCCTGTCGGTCACCCTGCTCCAGTGCCAAGTCAGCAGCAAGTGCTCCGGTTCCCCAGGAAAGAGAGATGCCAGCCCCGCCATGTCCGTAGTTGTGAACCACAGTTCTCGCGTCGAATTTTTCAGCCTTCAGGAGAAAACCTGATGGACGGTGCGGACGCAAGCCAACCGTGGTTCTGATGACACGATCCCAAGAAGCTCTGATCGGCGCTAGGACGATAGGCGAGCGAGTGAGGGGACGGGTAAGGCTCGCCAGTTGTGACGTCCTGGCCGCGCAACCACCTAGGCCAAGCCCGAGTGCTGCCATACTGCCGGTTTTAAGCAGGGTTCGTCTATCCATTGGATCTCCCCGAAGAATAGATTGGGTATCACTCGAAGAAGTACCCTCGTAATGAGTCCACCAACGGCTACACCAAGTTACTCCATCAACACCACTCGTTCAATCAACAACCCCAAGTTCATTCCCATGCAGCCAGAAAATAACAATGACAGAGTCTAAAAGGGAGAACTACGAATGGAATCAACCTCTACGTTGCGGCTTCTATCCGCTCTCCGTCGGTCCAGAGCTTGGTTCGAACTCAGAATGCTTGAGGGCACCATTATCCTTACAAACGGTCAGCGCGAAAACGGTTCAAGCGCGGGTGTCGCATTCGGCCGGAGCGGAATCCGTGCCGTGTTCAATACCATCGCGATCAGGGTGTAATAGCCGCTGAGCCCTACCATCTCGACTATTCCTTGCTCGCCAAACTCGGTTAACGCTCTGACGTAGGTAGAATCGCTGACCCTTCCGTCTCGGTGCAGTGCGGTGCAGAAGTCATAGAGAGCTTTCTCGTCATCGGCCATTCCTTCTGGGCGCCGTCCATCGGCGACCGCCGCCGCAATATCTGGACTCAGGCCGCCCTCCAACGCGAGAGGATAGTGAGCAGCCCACTCGTAATTCTGCGTCCACTCGCGTGCGGTAATCAGGATGACAAACTCGGACAAGCGTGGTGGCAACGAGCTGTTGAACCGCAGGTAGTCGCTCACTCCCCGCAACCGGTTGAGTAGCTCCGGGCTGCGAAGGATCACGGACCAAGGACCTCCGGGGTCACCACGTGCGGCTCTAAACTCCTCCACGGCGTCCTTCTGCGCCTCCGTCATCTCCTCGTCTGGAATGGGCGGCATCCGATTCTGAGCCTGTAAGCCCACCGAAAAGAGTAAAACCAGTATCATGATTCTGGCAACAGACCTGATTCGACCCGTGCCTTTGTAATGTTTCCAATTTTCCATCGGAATGGCCCCTCCAATCACGGTTTTGTGTTCGTCTCGAACCACGTTCAACTCCGTTGCGTTATCTCGATTGCATCCGTTCAAGCGTTAGTCCTCTCACACCGTCTCCGTCACTTTAAAGAAGCTGCTCCTGACGAATAGGTGACGCAATTACTGAGTTATGAGAGAGCCAGCCTACCGCGGCGCGGCGGACGGTTCAACGGGAATAATGGATTACCTACGCTGATGTACGGAACGGGACGTCGACGATCAACGTTCTTCAAGACCCTCCAATAGCTCTACCCCTCCGACCTGCGTCATCTGTCTACGAATCCAGGATTGACGCTCGCGTACATACGCGGACGGTTCGTCGACTCTGAAAACCGTCGGGTTCGGGAGCACGGCGGCTAGCAAAGCCGCGTTATCGACCTCGATGTGCGCGGGAACCGTATCAAAAAAATACTCACTGGCAGCCGCGATACCGAAGATCCCGTCTCCGAATTCCGCCACGTTGAGATACATTTCCAAGATACGACGTTTCGTCCAGAGGAGTTCAATGAACACCGTGACGTAAGCCTCGAGCCCCTTACGGGCTAAGCTTCGACTCGGCCAAAGCAACAGATTCTTGGAGACCTGCTGGGAAATCGTGCTGGCACCGCGCAGCCGCCTGCCGCGCTGAGCGTCAGCCAGTGCATCCTGAATCGATTCAACGTCGAAGCCATGATGGTCAAGGAACTTCTGATCTTCAGCTGCGATCACGGCCACGGCGAGATGGGACGAGATCTGATCCCAGTCCGTCCACCGGTAACGTGACCTCGAATCGATACTACCGCCCACCACAAACCGATGTCGCAACATGAAGGCCGTCGTCGATGGTGGAATCCAACGGAGTGGAAGCACTATGACAATCGGTATACACAGCCCGAACAAGACGACCGTCAATATGGCGAGTCGCACCCATCCTTGCCACGACCGTCGTCGCTGTAGCCTGCCAGCTATTCGGATTTTCCTAGGCACTCAGTACAACTCCTCCACCAGCGGTGGCGCAGCCGAAGCTGATAGTCGCTCCCTTCACGAGGTCATCGCCACCAACTGCATCAATTCAGCCCAAAAACCTTGAAGCCCTCTGCAAAAGATCGCCGTAGAAGATCGAGTCTACTAAGCACAAGTTGTCTTCGGAACACTGTAGGCGGTTAGCGTAGCGTGAGTCGACAGACGGCTCAACGGGGAGGAGGGTTAGCCACGCGGATACACGGCGCCACACCGGGTGGCGAGACGGTAGAATCGTTGAGCAATGGGCCTCGTTCAGCTGTTAGGAGACGCCGACCGTATCCTAGTGTTTACCGGAGCAGGTATCTCGACTGGAAGCGGTATCCGTGATTTCAGAGGCCCAAAGGGTGTCTGGAAGGAGCGGCAACCCGTCTACTTCGATGATTTTATGGACTCGGAGGCCGCGCGCATCGAGTACTGGGACCAGAAGTGTCAGGCCTGGCCCTCCTTCAGCGATGCAGAGCCGAATGCCGTGCACACGTCAATCGCAGACCTTGAGCGGGCGGGCAAGCTCGCGATGGTCGTCACTCAGAACATCGACGGGTTACACACCCGCGCCGGGACCTCCTCCGGGCGACTTGTCGAGTTGCATGGAACGAACACGGCCATCGAGTGCATGAGCTGCCATGCCCGCACCGATCCGGATTCTCACGTGAAGCGCTTTTTGGAAACTCGAACACCGCCGATATGCGCCTGTAGCGGCTATCTGAAGCCCGCAACGGTCAGCTTTGGCCAGAATCTCGATCCGGACGAATTGGAGCGGGCTGCGGCAGCGGTCCAGGAGACGGATCTCGTTGTGGCGTTGGGCTCGACGCTGTCGGTCTACCCGGCGGCAGGTTTTCCGCTAGCGGCCGCTGAGCGCGGCGTGCCCTACATCGTGGTCAACCGCGGCGCAACGGACCACGATGGCCACACCGCTGTGACGTTACGGCTCGAAGGGGACGTAGTAGAACTGTTTCCACCCGCTGTCGCCGAAGCGCTGGCGCCGTCAAGATGATCGGGAGGTGCCCTAAGCAGCCCGCCTGCACTCATCTCGGTACTCTGAAACTCAACCCCATACCGAGGAAAAAGTCGTCCGCCAGTCCCCGTAAACCCCTACCGGCGTAGACATCCAGTTGGACGAGGTCTCTCAGTAGAAACGTGAGTCCGCCGTCCACTGACGAGCTGGTGCCTGTGATTTGTCGATCGCCAAACAGTTCAAGAAACCCACCCACGCGATCCGTTAGCTCCCCGCTCAGCGCCAACGAATACACAATCTCCGCATCACGAGTCGACTCCTCTGGGGAAGCTTCCCAAGCCGCCCCGATGTTGGAACCAAGCGACAACCTCGGTGAGAGTTCGTAGGTAAATAAAACAAGCAACGACGGGTCAATACCGTTATTCGAGAACCCGTCGCCTCCCGTCGGAAGTGACATTCCACCCATAATTGCGAGCTCTGGCAACCAGGCATCCTCGCGCTCGATGAGATTGACCTTGACGCCAAGCTCACTGTCACCCCTTCCGTGCTTTTCTTCTAGCCAGCTGATGCCTGCGTGACCAACGCGAAGTTCTGTCCGGCCGCCAAGACCGACACGAACCAGGGTAATTGGCACCTCATGGCGATCCACGTCGCTGGCACGGGAGAATAAATATCCCGCCTCTACCTGCACCATGCCTCGCAGCACAACCGTGGGCGCATTGGACTGACCTGGACGATCCGTTGCCAGTTCCGGTGGTTGAGCACTTGCAACACCAGACCCTAGGTGTACCGTCAACGAGAGGAGTAGCGCTCGCACGACTCTACACACTCCAACAACTCTGTTTCGCATTTGAAGCCTCGGCGACGCGAGTCGCCCTGATTTACTTAGACATTGCCGTCTGTGCGGCCTAATAATCACGATGAGGCGTTTAGCCTAGCGCGGCGCGACGGGTGGTTCAACAGAGACGAGGGCTACGGCTCGCGCTGGTGGACAATTCCTCAAAGGTGACAAGGTTATAATCTGCCGGTTGGTGGCAAAGGACTCAACGGGTTCGTTTCCCGACAACTCTCGGCTAATCCGTCTAGAAATCTGGAGGGCATCCAATGCAATACGTCTGGATTATCTTGTGTCTCTTGTTGGTGACATCGGCGAACTCTCAGGCTCAAACAGTGGACGAAGAGATAGGCCGCGCGGTGATGGCGGCTCCCCCCGCAATGAGGACTGATGCGGCCGTGGTTCGCCTGGCGGATGACGGCAGCCATGAAGTATTACGAGAAGGCTCGAACGGGCTTGTCTGCTACGACCGTTCCAACGAACCTGGGCGCGACTTTAGCGCCCAGTGTACCAGTGTCCGAAACCTGCCACGTGCCGGGCAGAACCACAAGGTGTGGATGTCCTCTGCCAACGCCGAGGAGGCCAGGGTAATGTTCGAATCGCAGGAGTCAAACGGAAGTCGCGAGGCCCCTCAATTTGGTAGTGTCTGGTACACCTTAGCCGGGTCGGACCAGGCATCTGCCAGCGAAAATAGTCCGCACATCACGATTGCAGTTCCGTTCTCGACGAGTGATACGCTAGGTCTGCCAAGCGAAGGGAGTTATAGTCAGAGCGGCTCGTGGATCATGGAGGCCGGAACTTCCGCCGCGCACATCATGATTCCAGGACGATAGAAACTCTTCAGACGACAACCTGTGCTTCTCAGTGGAGTTTTGGCGTCCACATAGGTGCTATCTCGTAACATTCAGGAACGCCACCTTCCCTTATCCGGCTGACATTTCTCATTTGAGTGGTCACGTGTAGCCCGTCGACGTAGAAGGCTCGGCGGAAGAGCTTACGGCTAATTCAAATTCACTGGATCCCATTCTCGAGCAAGACGTTGAGCTTCGACGAGTTGGTCGAGTGTCATCTGCTGTGCAAGGCGATCTCGTTGTCGAACTGCGCGGTTCCGTTCACCGCTGTTGGCTCGCGACACACTAAGGTCGGACCACATATAACCGACCACGTAATCCTGCTGCACACCGCGGCCTTCAGCGTACATGTACCCGAGACTGGTCTGCCCCGCCGCCTCGCCCTGCACGGCGGTACCACTTCACCGCCTCCGCATCGTTCTGTGGTACGCCGCGGCCCTCAGCGAACATGTACCCAAGGTTGTTCTGTCCTGTTGCCTCACCGTGTTCGACCGACCGCTGGTGCCATCTCACCGCTTCGTTATCATCCTGCGGCACACCACGACCGGAGAGGCACATGTGTCCGAGACCAGCCTGAGCCAAAGCGAAACCTTACAGCGCCGCGCGACGGTACCACTTCACCGCCTCTGTATCGTTTTGAAGGATACCATCGCCGCTCGCATACACATTCCCAAGACGGTACTGCGCCTCCGCATCTCCTCGCTCTGCACGCATGCGTATCTCCCGTCCAGAGTCACTCTGGCTAGAGAAAACAAATACCGCGGCAAAGACAAGGAGTGCGAAGCGACCAGTCATGTTCCTCTTCAAGCCCCAACAACAAACGCTCAAGTGTCTAAGATTATCGTGGGAACGGCTAGCAGTTCAACGGAAACGAGAATTCGCTATTGTCCGTTAGGGTCAGATCGCAATCTGTGTTTTTCCTTGAAGTTTTCGTATCCACGCAAGTGCAAGTTCCCTTGGAGATGCCATTATTGGTTACAAGCGACCCGCGCGAAAACAGCTCACGTGCGGGTAACGCATTCTCCGAATTGTCGCAGAGCGTCCATTGCTTTCGGTCACCCGAAAGGCTGGATCCAACTCGGAATGCTTAGAAGACGCACGTCCCTCGTCTCGGCCCTGGCACAGCACCCTTGACTTGCCGCTTTTCTGACAGATAATCGTGTCGACCTGGAGGATGGAACATGGCTACACGAGTGTGGCTCTTAGTAAGTCTGTCGGCACTGATGACAGCGCCGACTGGTGCGCAGAGCGTCCAAAGCGTCTTACAGTCCACCGCGACCGCAATGGGCATGGAGAACTTGACGTCGATTCAGTACTCCGGGACCGGTTGGCAGGGGCGAGTCGGACAAAACGTTTCGCCCGACCAGGATTGGCCGCGGGTTGACCTGACGAGCTACACAATGACTATCGATTTTGAAACGATGTCATCGAGGGAGGAGTACGTCCGGGCACAGGGCGGCACACGCCAGGTCACCAATCTCGTCAGCGGTGACTACGCTTGGACTTTGGACGCGCAAGGACAACCGGTGCCGCAACCAGCCGTCGCCGAGCTACGGCGACTGGAGATCTTTTTGACCCCCTGGGGATTCATTAAGGGTGCAATGGCACCGGGGACCAACCCATCCATGGTCACTCGCAACGAGTACGGCGGTCGGTCGACTGTGATCTCGTTCATCGCGTTCAGGAAGTACCGGATCAATGGGACGATCAACCCTGAGGGCTTACTCGAACGCGTGCAAACGTGGGTTCCTAATCCGGTTGTCGGCGACATGTACTACGAAAATGTCTACACCAATTACCGGGAGGTCGGCGGTGTACAGATTCCTCGATTTCATCAGCACCAGGACTATGACGATGGGGCTCACGCACCTAACGTCAGCGGCGGGGATCATGCGTTTGGCCTCGAAACAGTGTCGGACCTTCAGGCGAATGTGGCTGCGACATTGACGGTGCCTAACAACGTGATGAACACCGACATTCAGTCGGTCAATGTGGAGTCACAACGGTTGGGCGAGGGCCTGTGGTTGGTCGAGGGAGGCTCCCATCACAGCGTGGCTATCGAGTTCGACGACCATGTGGCGGTCATCGAGGCGCCGCTAAATGAGGAACGGTCGCTGGCAGTAATCGACGAGGTAAACCGACTCATGCCAAGTAAACCGATCCGGTTCATCGTGACGACGCATCATCACTGGGACCACCTGGGTGGCCTCCGGGCGTACGTCCACGAAGGCGCGACCGTGATCACTCACGCCGGCAACAAACCCTACTACCAAGAAATCCTACGGGCGGGACTATGGATCTTGGCACCTGACCGGTTTTCACTCCATCCACCGGAAGAGTGGTCGGAAGGCTACATCTTCGAGACTCTGAGCGAAAAGTACGTCCTCGCCGATCACACGAGGACGGTGGAACTCTACAACATCCAAGGCCTTGCCCATGCAGCAGGCATGCTCATCGCGTATATCCCACATGAGAAGATCGTCGTGCAGGCCGACCTCTACTTCCCCGGAGCGCCAACCCCAAACGCTAGCGCTCGCACGTTTTACGAAAACCTCCAGCGGCTGGACCTCGACGTCGAGACCATCGTGGGGATACACGGGAGTCCCGCTCCGATGTCAAAGTTCGCGGAGTTCGTAAGCGCCGAGCAGTGATGAAGAACACGCGACACCAGTATGAAGTAGCGGTTCAAAGAGAACGCGTGTCCCATGGCCCAGCCGATAAGAGCGGTAGCGTCATAGTGGTCGCGTCGGGGGCCAACGCTGAGGGCCACAGCAATAAAGACTAGATGCACACATGTATTCCTTTAAGTGTTGGTTCAATTGTGCACAATCGCCTCTACGACGTGAACATGGGCAATCTCCGGAACATCAAGCCTGAATAACACCCGTCACAGCCGAGTAGTAGGTGCAATAGTCGCAGTCCGATGTCACGGGCGGAATCTTGTTGCTCAGCAGGCACGCGTGCGCATTCACAATGCACGCCTCGACCCAGTCATCGTTGCCAATGTAGGAAATAACTGAAATATCGAAATCCAGATGGTTGTCAAAGCGCGGCGCACGGCGCTGTCCATTACAGTAGATAAAGTAGCCCGTATCTGACACGCTGAGACCATTCCCACGCAGAAGCCACTGGTAAATCTCCATCTGCCGCTTGTAGCTATCCTGCCAGGGTTCATCGATCGTTACGGGTTGATCCTTGCTCGTCGCCTTGTAGTCCACCACCACATGTTGCTGCTCGGGCGTAACCCAGAGGTCGTCAATGGCTCCGGTAATCAATAAGTTGGTCTTCTTGTGATGGACCTGCACGCCCGTAAAATTCATCCGCCACTGCTCTAGTTTCTTATGTGGGCACGGAATCGCATCCACTCCAGCATCGCGCATTAGTGGATGCGGCTTACCGAGCAGGCGGTACTCATCAAACTCCTTCTTAAGCAGGTGATCGACAGCCGAATTGATATTAAAGGGAAAGCCGGGTGGTTGACCCACGCCTAGGCGCCGATCAATGTAGAAACAGCGTGGACAGTTTACAAACAGGTCGAGTTTCGAGCGGGACAACTTGAAGGGCGTCTCAGCTCCCGGACTAAACAGATTTCTCGTGCGCTTACCGTTGTAGTACTGGGACATGATTTACCGTGTCATAAATACGGCAATGGCGGTAGCAACGAGGCCGTCGGACGAATCGGTAACATCCGTACAACTGCCGTCTTGTGGCGCTTTAGTATCTCGAAAAATCAATTAATCCAGGTATACAACTCGATGTTAATACCGATCGCGTATGGTCTCAAATAGAAACGACTCCTTAGTTTCAATACCGACAGGGAGAATCAATAGCCGAATCTAGACGGCTGAAATACTAAAGAGCCCGACTATAGGCCGTCAGTTCGGTAGCTTCCAGCAGCGCATACATCCGTTTCAGTCGGTCCAGTACGTGGTTCTAAACTTGAAACGCCCAGGGAAGCTACGCCTTCGTTCTCGGCCGAGACCACCTGTAAACAACTGAATCCACTTGACATTTAGGGTGTTCTGAAAAGTGTGCTGCCGGATGCGACTCCGTTCGGAGACCGGGAGCCCTAGCGCTGTTGTGTCACGGGTACAATTCGAATGCGACAACGGCCAAAGGATTGGTATTCTAGTAGTCTGTCTACCTGTAATCGAGGGCACTCAGCGGCCGGAGGATCATGTATCGCAACGTCGGTCCCGGTCACACATGCCCAACGTCTATTCTCTTCGCGCCTGGCCGTCAGCACCCAATCGTTACGAGACGGCCCACAATCGTGCGGATCGGGCTCCATTTCTTAGAGGTGTCATCATGTCAAGACAGAGTTCTTACGTAACAGCCATATTCGCAGCCATCGTTGCCGTGGTCGGCAGCGCCGCCGAGGTGAGTGGGCAGGCTCTTCCGAATCCGTATCGACTGGTTGAGGATTGGACCCAGCTGCCCGGTAACAGACAAATGGGTAGGGTTGGTGGCGTCACCATCGATCCCGACGGCCAACACGTGTGGGCCGTGATCCGGTGCGACTCGAGCGCGCCCGAGCGCTTTGGGAACGAATGCCTGGATTCAGACCTGGACCCGGTCGTCAAATTCGGACCGGACGGCCACGTTGTCGACAGTTTCGGTGGTGGAATGTTTATTTGGCCTCACGGTATCGACGTGGATCAAGACGGTAACGTGTGGGTGACCGACGCCGTGAGCGAATCACGGACTCCAGAAGGAAGCCGCGGGCATCAGGTGATCAAATTCAGTTCGGCCGGAACTGTGCTGATGACGCTGGGAACCCCAGGAAAGCCGGGAGTGGGTCGCAACAGCTTCAACGCTCCCAGCGATGTCGTGGTCGCTGACAATGGTGACATTTTCGTAGCAGATGGTCACGGCAATGACACGAATAACCGCGTGGTGAAGTTCTCAGCAGACGGGACCTATATCAAGGAGTGGGGGAAAACCGGCTATGCACCGGGTGAATTCAGGACTCTCCATGCCATCGCTCTCGACTCGGAGGGACGCGTATTCGTTGGCGACCGCTCAAACAATCGAATTCAGATCTTCGATCAGGAGGGCGAATTCCTCACCCAGTGGACGCAGTTTGGACGACCGAGTGGAATTTTCTTTGATGGTCGCGACCGGATTTACGTTGCTGATTCAGAGTCGGATGACGTGCAAAACCCTGGTTGGGAGATGGGCATCCGCATCGGGGATGTCCGCACCGGATGGGTGGAGGAGTTTATTCTCTATCAGTGGGGCGACCCGCGTTCGGTCGCTGGCAATGGTGCGGAGTTTGTCGCCGTCGACCGCGAAGGTAATATCTACGGCGGTGAACCGCGTCCCCGAAAGCTACAAAAGTACGTCAGGGTCAGACCGTAACCGCGCAGTTGTCGTTGCGGAGGTTTGGAAGGATTTAAGACTTAAGAGGACAAGACAACATACCGCTGGAGAAATGCTTGGGGTAATCAGTTGATTCCATACGTCTGACGTTTCGTGCAGAAACCCCTCAAATGTTGGTACAATCATACATTCGGGTGTAGTACCGTAATTGACCGTCAAACAAAATCTGGAATGAAAGGAGCAGCACCATGCAGAAACAGGTTCGATCACGCCTGAGCGTGCTTCTCGCCATCACGGCGATCGGTGTTCTCACGATGATTCTCGGAGGGCAATCTTCGATCACGGCTGCCCCGCAGTCCAATTTCGTCGGAGGAGACCCGACCAGACCGGATTCATCCGACATGCGTGCACTTCGACTCCGTTTCGAAGCCGGGGCGCGCTCCAACTGGCACAGTCACGCGGGCTGGCAGATCCTCGCGGCGGAAGAGGGACGAGGCCGTACGCAGGTCCGTGGAGAAGCGATCGTGGAGCTCCTCCCAGGCGGCCACGTAAACTTCACTGCGCCTGGTGTGGTGCACTGGCATGGTGCCTCTCCCGATGAATATGCGATCCAACTCACAATCATGGGCGGACCGACGGGAGACACGCGCTGGCTTGAACAAGTCAGTGACGCTGACTACCGCGGGCAGTAGACATCACCCAGCGCTTTTTCGTTATTTCAGACTTCCACGTGTGCCTATGCAGTCAGTGTTCTGAAAAGAGTAGGCGGACGGCGGTCTACCGTGGGAACGTGACAAGTGGCGGGGAGACGCCTTCACGGAGCGGCGTACGCGCCGTGTTCATGACCATGGCGATCAGCGCATAGTAGCCTTCGATTGTGACCGCCTCGACAATCCCCTCTTCATTGAACGCTTCCAGTGCCCGGGCGTACGTGGCGTCGCTGACGCTCTTGTTTCGGTGCAGTTCGATACAAAAGTCGTAGAGAATCTCTTCGTCTTCGGCCATCTCCTTGGGGCGCCGGCCGGCTGCGAGCGCCGTAATGATCTCCGGACTTAACCCAGCGCGGACCGCCGCTGGACGGTGAGCAGTCCACACATATTGTTGCGTCCACTCCCGGGCCGCAATAAGCATCGCAAACTCACTGAGCCGAGGGCCGAGCAGAGTCCGATCCCGCACGTGTGTGCGCATGTCCAACATTAAACGCAGGATCTCGGGGGTACGAAGCAATGGGGCCCAAGGCCCGGTCCCAATCGTAGACCCTCGTTCGGCCTCGTACTTCGCTGCAACCTCTTTTTGTGCCTCGGTCATATCGTCCACCGGGATCGGTGGCATGCGGTCTTGGGCAAATACAGCAGGTACACAACCTAGAATAAGAACGGTAACAACGCACGTCACGAACGCTTCCCCACTACGGATATTAGACATACCTACCTCCTAGCCTTGATGCAAGAGCGAGCCGAGACCTTCATGGCAGGGACCTACTGAAACTGCTTCTGCACGACATCCATGCCGGATCGAAACTCTAAAGATTCGCTATAGACCCCTGCCGTCGTCAGCTTGATCGTGACCTTGCCCTCGGTTCGATTCTCCCAGTACCACCCGTGAATGCCAGTAAACCGCGCTGCAAAGCTACCGTGCGATTCAGCGGGGATGGCGGTGACGGTTCTCGAGCTTTAGGCGATTGTCAATGCGTGATAAACACGCTCGAATGTTTGGCAGAATCTTCTTGCCAGAATCGTTATATACCAACACCCCGCGATACTCAAAATTAGTGCACGTAACGACCCGTGTAAGAAACCTCCACCACAACGACGAAGAGAAAATGCAGCTAGCGACAGTAGTCGCTCGTTGCGCCGTTCTGCCAGTCGGCAGGAGGCAGGCTCCGCACAATCGTGCGATCTCCGGGTGAGAGGTGGTCGAACCAGTAAATGGCGTACGGGGCTAACTCGCCAGAGTGTTGGCTCAATCATGCGGGGTCTTCACTTGCCTCGTTTCGCGCCCGCAGGTCGTACACGCCCCAGTCAAGAGAAAAGTTTCCCGACAGGTAGCCGACAGCCGTCCCGACCGTTTCGCCAACAGCCACGTTTGGTCCAGACGCGACGCGCGAGGTTCGCGAATCCCTTTCAACTGCCGGAGGTAATGATGCCGCGATCTGTTGGAAACGCGGCGATAGGTCACGCAAGTGTCACAGGCGATGCAGAACGCCGCAGGCGTTAATGAAATCGAACATATATTGAATTTCGCCATTATCGAGGCTGCGTGAGGCGCGGTATACCGTCGACACCATGGGCGCAACCACGGTAATTTCACCGGTTTCACCTGGCGCATCGAAACGGAATCCGCCATGCGGTTTGTACCAACCACCGCGGCTCTGACCCGGGTACAAAATCAACGTCACTCTCGACAAATTGACCGGCGTGGTAAATGTGAGTGGGGTCGGACATGGGGGTGGCACGCCGGATGCCTGCCAAACCTGGCCATCGTACATCCAGCTAACCCCGAATACGGATGGCGATGTCGGTGACAAGCTTTCACCGCAAGATGCCATGGTGAGTGCCACGATCACCACGATAACGCGTGTGCAGTGACCGGTCATCGTTCTTCTCAGACCACTAACGACAAAAAGTCAGGCGTTTAGCTTAACGCGGCGCGGTAAGCGGTTCAACGGGGACGCCGGTTGGCGATTGCCCGCCAGGTTCAGCCCGCAACCGGCACCTCTCCTTGAAGTTTCGGCGTCCACAGGAGTGGACTTTCCTTGGAGACGCCATACCTTTTGGCATGGATGGTCACACAGCATGCGTACCAGCCTCGCCCCCTACACCGATCTGGCCCGTGATGGCCTGCGGGGCGAGAGTGGATGTCTGTATACCATGAACTTACTCTTTGAGTTCCTCGAATCGCTACGGATTGGTGCGGGACTCCTTATCAATGCCGCAACCTACTACTCCCCTACCTTCTCGCGCCGATTCATACCCCCACCACTCACACGTATTGTGGGGCGTCCTCGTGATGTCGACGTACTTCATAATGTGCTGTCCGCGCATTATGTCCAGCGTCGACCGCGTCTCCCCCCAATAGATGTTGCCATAGCGATCGACCGCCACCCCTTCCGGTCCCCCGTCTCCACCCGTGATCGGTGGCGCCGCGGCTAGGATGAAGGACGTCACCCAGCCCGTTCTCGCAGAGCCTAAATAGAGACCCTGCTCCCAGCCAGCGTTGCTGGGCGAGCCGTCCAGCGGCGGTGAATTATGCGACTCCGCGTCAGCGGTAATGAGAAGACCAGATGCCCGGTCGATAGCTAGGCCGGCAGGTGATCCGAACTGAGTCCACACGTCGAGAAGGTTCAGGTCTTGGTCGAAGATCTGAACCCGACCGTTCAACTTGTCCCCGACGAACAGCCGCCCATCAGCATCAAAGTCCAAAGCATGCGCATCTTTAACCTCTCCCCAGGCTGTGTTCCCTGTCTGGCCTGATGGACAATCCGAGCACCCGATCTGCTTGATAAACGTACCGTCTGGGGCGAACTTGATGAGACGGTTGTTGCCACTGTCACCGTGACCGTCACCGACGAAAATGGATCCGTCGAGCGCGACTGCGACCGCCGATGGATTACGGAAGTGGTTTTCGTCGCCTCCAGGGACTCCAGGCGTTCCGAGGCGCATCAAGACCTCTCCATCTGCACTGAACTTGACGACCTGGTGCCCAAGCCCCTTTCGCCTCATTTCCTCTTCCACCTCGGTCGCCGTGTGTCCGTATTCGGACCCGCCGGCATAATCGGCTACCCAGGCGTTGCCCTCACTATCCACGAACATGGCGTGCGGTTTTCCTAACGTCCCCGCACCAAACCTTGTTACCAAGTTGCCGTCCAGATCAAACTTGAAGATCATGTCGTAGTCGGGTTTAAAGATGCAGCCCTCCTGGTTAGTGTGATACCTCGGTGTACGCCCACACCTGGTTGCAATCCAAATGTGGTCGGTGTTGGGGTCCGCGTAAATACCCGTCGTCGGGCCGAAGTCGATTGATCCTCTCAACCCATCCGGTTGCCATGGCTTGGGCCACGGGACGGGGCGGTACGGATTATTGGAATACGTCTGGGCTTGGAGCGGCTCGGACCCGAACAGGGCAACCGCCGCAATGGCGGTCAGTGCTCTCACGACTACTCTGCGCGTTGTGCTCGACATGGCAATCTCCCCCCCTGGTTGAAGGTTGAGAATGGTAGAGGGTAAAAGACCCACTGGCGGTGATGTCACCGCTGGCGCGCGGGCCTGCTCACCGACTCTCAACTTCGGCTATAAACGCTAGTGCTCCCTGAATCACATCAGCCGTCATCGCCATGTGGTCGCGGTTCGCATAGTGTACAAAGCGATAGAAGACATCAGCGTCGTCTGAGTGAATCACCAATACCGTTTTCGTCGCGGGACCAATTTAATGGAGTGGGGATGCAAGACGGCACGTCGCTCAGTAGCCGCGCTTGGATGTACTGGGCTTCGAGGATCGCGGCGGTCCATTCAGCGCTGTAGTTCCAACCCGGAGCGCTGTGGGACACCATGCGCACGGAACGAAAATTTCCGATGACCCATAAAGGTAAGAACAATCTGCCCACAAACGACGCCAGCCTGAGCAGCGTAAACATCGAGCCCAAACCCACTTACCAGCATCGCTAGGAGGCATACACCCAACACCGCCGACACTCCGTAAATCAACCAGTATTTGAAATACTCTCGGACATAATTTCCCCGTGTCTGAAAAACCAAGAACTTGTGCACCAGGTAAGCATTGCTAATCGCCAACACATTACTGACGATCGCGATCGCCAAATAGTTTACTGGAGTCCCTCGCCAAGCTATCAAACATACGAAGACACCATACCCGAACGCTGTGTTCCACACACCCGCAAGGAGATAGCGGGAAAGAAGACCATCTACTGGCAACCACGTTCTCAGAGTCAAGCCATGGCCTCTCTAACGGTTTGGATTGTCATCATCAAAGTTAATTCGCTCGCGTTCCACTACCAAGGGACGGTTGCGCACCTGGGTATAGATGGACCCCACATACTCGCCAAGCACGCCCAAAAACAACAGTTGCACTGACGCAAGAAAGAACATGCCGATGATCATCGGTGCGATCCCAATAGGCAGATCGGACCAGAACACGAGCTTCATCACGAGATAACCACCGGCCGCCACCAAACTCAGCGCGGCACTAACGAGCCCCAGCATGGTGGCAATCCTGAGTGGAATCTTCGAATGGTTCATGATCCCTTGGATACCGATGTCATAGAGAGTGTACCAATTGTTCTTTGTCACACCCTGCGCGCGTCTCTGCTGAGCATAGGGAACAGTGACGTAGGAAAACCCTAGTTCTGCAACGATCCCCCTGAAGTAGGGATATGGATCGTCTAGGGTCCGCAAGACCTCCAAGAATGACCGGTCGTACAGTCCGAATCCAGTGCTGTCCCGAACCTGGGGTTCATCAGACAATCGGTCAATTAACGCATAGTAAAGTTTCCGAATAGCGAACATGATCGCTGAATCTTCACTAGTTGCCTTAACACCCAAGACAACCCTGTAGCCTGCCTTCCATTTCTTCAGGAACTCAGGGATTAACTCAGGTGGATCCTGAAGATCTGACGCAAGCACGATCACCGCGTCCCCCTTGCACTGCAGCAAGGCGTGATACGGAGACCGGATGTGTCCGAAGTTCCGCGTATTGACAATAACCTTAACGCGCTTGTCGCGCGACGCTAGGCTACGCAAGCGATCTACAGTGCCATCCGTCGACGCGTTATCGATAAAGACGTGTTCGTATGAGTTCTGTCCAAGGCGCTCAAAGACAGCGCGAACGCGTTCGTACAGGACTTCGACATTCAGCGCCTCGTTATAACAGGGCGTCATGACACTGATGTGTCGATCCGCCTGCCGTGGAAGTTCGGTTGACAACTGTGGTGATCCTCAACCTAGACAGCTCTGCCCATGTGCTAATAACCTACCGCACTTGCCGCAGCTGGACCGTACGAAATTCACTAACCCCACTGCCCGTGGCTCGCAACCATGTCTGAAGCATGACCGTGTCAGGAGGGGCGGCGAAGGCAAACGCACCAGCCGTCCATGCCTGAACGTCTCTAGTTAAATAACCAGCACCGTCCGGGAAGACCGCGGTCCAGACACCCTCCTGTGTGTGGGCTGATACGTAGACCTTCTGTTCACCAGTGAACTCGGCGTTTCGATACTCAAAAGACATGACATAAGTTTTTCCAGGAATAACAGACGCGTTCTCGAGCGGGAGCGTCGCGTTCACCTCGGATTCATTGGTTTGGAGCACGAATCTCTGTCTGTCTTCGTCCGCCGTAACATCAGGGGGAATCGCCCACAAAGTGGGCACGGAAGCCAGAAGATCAACTCCCAGCCCTTGACCTCTGGAAAACGCCCGTACCAAATCAACTGAAGGGACCACCGCTGTATGCAAGACCTGCCCCCATGTGAGTATCGCTAGTGCCTGGTCCATCGCCGTACCCGCCGGCGCGTGCGGCAGGACAAGGTCCAGCCCTGAAAAGGGGACTATCTTCATCTCTGCCCTTGACGCCGGGACCACATTGTCTCGGGGGGAACAAGCAGTAAACACAACACCCCAAACCGAACCTTTCGACCGCTGAAGCCAATCGATGTCTTCGTTGTCAACTAGGGCTCCATCAATGACCGGAATCGAGGATCGCCGGATTCGGAAATAGTACGGAAGGCTCTTCGCGACATAGCTGGCACATCCGCCCATCGCGATGACAGTCGAATCGCCCCGACTAGTGGCAATGATATGGTCCGCGACCCCTTTGTAATCGTCCTTATCTAGATCATATGACTGCGCGAGTGCCGGGACCACTGAATGAAGGACTCGGAGCACAAACGACTGGCTGATAGCAGCCGTAGCGTCATGAGTCCCCCCCCACAAATTAGGCACCGCAGCCAAGAGAAAGACAGTGACCACCGCTGTCGAGATAACTGGGAGGGCACCAACCAAAGCTGTCTTTCGTCCTTTAGGCCAAACTTGGCGGATCAGACCATGTATCGTTACGGCAATGCCGTCCACTCCAATTGCCACCAATAGCACTCCGGCAGGGAAGAGACAGCTGTAATAGCGTGGAAATACTGTCACCATGCCACTGCCAAGGCTGAACCAAAAGACACCAGTCGGAATGGCCAACCACAAAGTGACGAGCAGGGTTTCTTTCCACCTCTGCTTAAATAAACCTGCAGTGACGACCACGACACCTACGCCCAGGACCATGAGCAAGATGTTCGAAAACCCGAAAGCGGTAAACAGCGAACCAACCTGAGCAGCTGTTGCCGCTGGAGGCCGAACATTAGTCCCAGCTCCGATTCCGCTGCGATTTAAATACTCGTTCAAATACGGCAGCCACGGAGAGTAGGCTGCAAGAACCAACGCTCCCGTTAGACCGGCTGCACCGAGGCGACGCACCAGCCGGCGCCAGGCGAGTAAGGCTCTCCATGGCGATGTAGACGGCCTGTCCAGCTCGAATGAAACGCGAACACGACCATTTTCCAAGCCAGCTATATCGCCTGGCTTTCCCTCCTTCCTCAGGGTAAGCGACGGCAGGGCGGTGACCCAGCGGCGAACCATCGCTGTGAAATGATTGGACCCAATACGGGTCAGGTCCAGTAGTAGAACAAGCCCGATGAACCCAAAGGCAGCAGCGGTTGGAGCAAGAGCCAAAATGTGACTGTAGATGTTCACAACAGTGCAAAACGCCAACCAAAACCAGTCACGGAAACGATTTCGGCGGACTGCCCGGTAAGCGAAGAGCATCTGCAACGTCGTGAAAAGCATGAGAAACGTGTACGGTCTGGCTTCCTGGCTGAACCAAACCGCAAATGGCAAGACTGCCATGAACAGCGCAGCAATCAGCCCTGTGCGCGGCCGGCTCACAGTTTTTCCCAATCCATACATAGCGAGAACACAGAATGACCCGGCTAAAGCCGCAGGTAGACGCACTACCCACTCTCCGTCTCCTAGACCTCGCAGTAACCATGCGATCACGTTGACAAGAGGCATCTCCTGGGGATCTGTTGTTGCCCAGCGGAACACTTCGTTAAACGTATCGAAGCGGGTTGTATCTGCCGCGAAGATTTCGTCCAGCCAAAGACTGCGGTCGCCTAACCTGAAAAACCGGAGAAACACCCCCAGGAGCAACAGCCCAACGGCTGCCCTGTCAGGCGTAATTTCCTGCACCAGGGAACGTAATTTAAAAGTGGTTGGAGCGGCCATTTAACCTCTAACGTCTGTCAACACCGTCAATCCTTCTCTGCCAATGAAAAAATGTTTCCGGTAAAACTTCTCCCGGTAATGCACCGATGAACCGTCCACATCTCTGCTTGACCCCAAGGTAAACGCTGTGGCATCAGCAGGCATCGAGAGAAGCAACTCATCCAATGACCGGACTAACGACCGTTAGCGGCTTCCTGGCTGCAGCCGCAGGCGATGGGCCGCTTGTTCCTCCACGGCGCCACGTGTGTAGAGCAGCGGGAAGTACTCTCCGTTTCCCAGATTTTCCACGAGATTGTCGTAATACGGGCTCCCCGGCTGAGCAGACTGACCAGGAGAGTTACTGGCGACAGAGCGGTCCAAGTCAGCAAGATCGATGATCCTCCGAAAGTTGGCTCCCGTAGCGTTGACCGTGCCGAATCCACCAGGACGCTCGACTGTGGGTAAGTCGAAGGCCGAGGAGATCATGTGTGTAAACTGGCTTGCGTGCACCCTCCCGTGTCGCCACTCGGTTCGGTCGGACCCTAGTTCTGAGGCTAGCCTCTCCAGCGCTGCTGTCAGGCCTTGTTCAATTAAACTCCGGCGTTCGTCCTCAGCCATTGGTGTCCCTGGGTCATTTACCCTCTCGTCGACTTCGTCCCTCCACCGGACGTAGATGGCCGCCGCGGTACTCTCTTTCGAGAGGTTGGCGTCCCATTCCGCTACCAAACTCCGAGCCCACTCGAGGTCAGGATCAACCGAAGTCCATCCCTGGAACGCCGGAATGTCCCGCTCGGCTGCTAACGAGTAGGTGTCGTGTTGAATCTGCATATGGTCTTTGACCGAGAGCGCCTCACCAGATCCGAAGATCTCGTGGAGGCGTGTGATCCGGGACGTCTCCACGCCTCTCGACGAGTGGTAGAAGACCGGGCGCCCTTCATATCCTGGCGGGTGCACATTGTTGTTAGCGGTGGTGATGTATCCCCTCTCTGGATTGAATTCTCGTGGAAGATCACTGCGGAATCCGAGCCATTCGTACTCTCCTGTGCCGGGAACGGGTAACCGTCCGTTCCACCCGTTTCTGTCGGGCGTAAGTCCCGTGACCTGGAGCGCAATGTTGCCGTCGACGTCTCCGCAGACCAGGCTGTGCGTGGGCACCAGCCAGTGCATCGCCCGATCGAAGAAGTCGGCACAGCTGTCTGCCTGAGCAAGCTGGAAGCTACCTTTGTAAGCTGCGGTACCAGGTTCTTGGACGACCGACCGAACGGAGTAGGCGCGACGGTTCTCGAGATCTTCGTAGAAGACGGGGCCATGACGACTGAACTTCAGCACGATCGGCTCCGGAGCCTGACCCTTGACGAGGATCTCTTCCTCAATGACGCGGAGGGGCTCCCACTCATCTTGCCACCGCATGAGGTTGGGGTCATCGGGATGCATCTCCTCGACGTACACGTCGACCATGTCAGTGCCGGCAAAAGTGAAACCCCACGCCATACTCTCGTTGTTCCCGGCGTCGACACCGGCAAATGGAGGCTCTCCACCACCAATTACGTTCCATCCAGGGGCAACCAGATGCACAAAGTACCTGAGCGCAGGCATCTCGATTCGTCGGTGGGGGTCGTTGGCAAGAATTGGCACACCTGTCGAGGAACGTTCTGCACTCATGACCCAATTATTGCTCCCCTCCGTCGCGGTCTCGGTAGGGGATACCTGCGTTGTTTGCACGCCAGGCATCAGACTGTGATAGGGCTCAACTACCTCCAGCGGTGGAAGTCTCCCAGACACAAACGGGTCTCCGTCCCCTGCTCGCATTGCATCTAGGACGTCCTCGGTGATTATGTTGACGTCGAGACCTTCGGGAACCTCGAGGTCCTCCCACGGATCGGGGGCGGCGCGTCGATTTGCCTCTTCGGCGCCGTAGCGTGCAACGTTCATTGCGAGTTGGATCTCGTTGATGGCATGGCCCCTCACGCTCGGAACGGCCAACGCAGCCCAGCGCAGAACAACCGTCTCAGCGGTCCAAAAATCAGGAACAATCCCGGTAAGCTGAAACTCAACCGGGAGGTTGTCCAAGTTCTGCTCGATGTACGCGTTTACGCCATTGGCGTGGGCAGTGAATAGACGTTCCGCGTCAGGGTGATAGCTCGTCCATTCTTCAGCGTCAAACGGACCCCTGAACATCATCAGCCTGGTACGGCGATCGTAGTCAAGCGCGTCAGGTCCGAAAATCTCAGCGAGTCGTCCCTCGTGCCACCGACGCCACATCTCCATTTGCCAGAGGCGGTCCTGAGCCATCACGTACCCCTGGGTAAAGAAGAGATCGTCATCGTTCTGGGCATAGATGTGCGGCACTCCCCACTCGTCCCGAATAATTTCCACCGACTCTCTCAGACCTGAGATCTCCATTTCCCCGTCGATCTGCGCAAGCGACTGGCTTGCCACCTCTAAGAGCGACTGTGGCGGGGTGGCCGGTGCGGCGCAGCCCGCGGTAAGGGCGAGCACGGCGATCCGGGCAAAGCTTCTTCTGAGGACAAACATGAGAATTCCTCCACGAGTACAACGACGAACGGGAACAAGATAAAACTTGGGTAACCCTATGACCAATTTAAACAGAACTCTCACTGTGGTTCCACTGCCAGCTGAGGCGCCCTTGACCTACCGACATCTAAATAGATCAAAGCCTCGGCGGCGTAATCGCCGGCTGTCCACCGTGCATGAATCTCGTTGGGTCTTGCAAACACATGGTTTCAAGTTGAAATCCCTCGGATCGCCATTTTCTTGACAGCAGTATCCAGAAATACTTACAACTCAAGCAATGTGCGACGTCCCATTTGCGGGCAAGGCGTTGAGCTGTGCTTACCTGTACTGCAAGCGAGGTAGTCGCGTTGGACGGTTGTATGCCAGATTGGTGAGCAACGAATACAACTTGATGTCTGTGACTTTGAGCTTACCCTTCTTCTAACTACGTAAAAACGACCTGCGCCGCGTGTGCTTAAGAAGCTTTAATCCTTGCTGGAGCCGGCAGCGGTAAGCCGACATTCAGACACGAAACCGCCGCCATGCCGCACTCGCCGAACAGTTATCGCAAGAGAAACCACGACTTGTCTGCGATTCCGACCTCGAAGCGCCGCAGGAAATAACCCGGCGACGGCGCAAAGTTCGGCTTCTCGGTGACCACCACGACATTGGCCTGTCGCAGCGCCGTGATCGTGCACACTAGTGCGTCGACAGCACTAGATATCTGTTCGCTCGAAAGAGATTCTGCACAAAACCATACGTGATCATATTATTGTGATGTACACCAAAGTCTGGATGCGGCGAGTATCGTGTCTACTACTTGTTTACTTGCTTGGTTCGACCTGCCGAACTGGCGGCAATTCTCAGTGCCCAACCTGGCGAGATTTCAAATGGTTAGGTCTACGCAGCCTTGAGCGATCGTCTTTGGTCTGAATGAAAGCACTCCAAGGAACCACCATCAAACGGCGCGTCTTTATGTTGCGACTTCAGCTGATTCCGATTGGAGCCCCATTTTTTTCCCATTTCTTGAAGAAGGTCTACGGGTGAGACTCTCAACATTAAACTTCCTCTCGTATGAGTACCGGACCAAACACCCAGCCGCGATCATCTGGTTTACGACATTCATCGCACTGCAGCTTGTCGCGCTCTTTGCGTTTGTGCGGTACTTCTTCAGAGCAACCTGGGACCAACACGTGTCATCGGGTGTCTTAGCTATCGTCCTCACGTGCCTCGTCTGCAATCTTGTTATCTGCTTTGGAGAATATTTCTTCCACCGCTATATTCTCCATCTCGAGACCGTGAGGCTCGTCCGCGCCTTCACCACGAGTCACCGCACGCACCACAAGCTGACCCCAATCGGCTTCGATAACGAAAAGCAAACCATCCGTAATGCGTATCCGATTTCTAGTTTGGCCCAAGACGATCAAAGCACGTTTCCTCCCTGGGCGCTGATCCCGACCTTCGCAGCCTTCACGCCGTTCTTTGCGCCTATTGCATTCTCATTCCCAGGAATTCCGATTCTTATTAGCGGGTACACCGCCATTGCTATCAACTGGTTCTTGTACGAAACGATCCACGTCGCGCATCACCAGCCATACGAGACCTGGTGGAAGCCAAAACTGAACAGCCGGATATTCGGTGAAATGTGGCGCAAGTTGTACGGATTCCATCAGGCACATCACGCGAACTACTTCTGCAACATGAACATCGCCGGATTCTTCGGTGTCCCGGTCGCGGATTGGGTATTTGGCACGTACCTCCAGCCGGACGAACTCCTCCTAGATGGCGCGCCAGGCACAAAGGTCATTGCCCGAGGACTCACCCCTCAACCCAGGTGGCTGATCGCCTGGCTCGACCGCGTGGCGTTTAAGAGACGACGATGGATGGTAAAAAGAAACTGAGGCCCACTTCAGGTCGTAACTTACCATGCTCTCTGTAGTTTTGGCTTCCACAAAAGCACAACTCCCCTTGGAGACGCCAATATATTTCCCGAGGCTCAAAAACCAGACAACGAATTGATCGCGTAGCGATCTACAGCTCGATGGAGAGAGTGACCAGCCGGGCGGTCTTTCCATTGCCCCAACCCCTCAAGAGATGGATCCTCCTGACAACCAAAACCACTCATGGCATGTTGTCGTCGAGCCAGGGAGTACGACAGGGGTCTCCTCCTTCGTACAACCTGAGATTTTCGGCTAATTGGCTCACGATGTCATCACGCCCTGCCTCTTCGGCCATCGCCATGATTTCTCTCTGCCACGATGCAGCCTCCGCGTATTTTTCGACCTCAGCGAGCGCCATTGCCATGACTTCACCCAGCTCGAAACTCCTCTCCTGTACCAGGAGCTCTTGAACCAGCATCATCGCCCGTTGCCCGTCGCGAGCGCGCTCATCGGGTGCGGCGGCCAACAAGCGGGCGAGAGCGAGGGCGAACATCGGTTGGTCGGGGTGGAACGTCATCCCTTCGGACAACCGATCCCGAGCCTCTTGGTACCGCCCGAGCCCGGCAAGCGCCATCGCGTACCCGAATGTGGCCTCGGTGATTCGCGGATCGGTCGCGATGATTTGAGCGTACTCCGAAAGCGCTTCGGCTGGGCGTCCGGTCCGGCGTAAGACACGAGCTAGTCTGAGACGGGCCTCGACGTAGCTCGGCTCGTATCTCACCGCCAACGAGAATCTCTGGAGCGCCTCGTCCAACCGACTGCTCTCTTCCAGAAGCAACCCGAGACTGTAATGGGCTTGAGCGTAGTCGGGGGAGACACGCACCGCTTCTTCGAATTGAGCGAGGCCCTCACGCTCATTTCCCATCAGGAACAACGCCGTTCCCAGTCGATGTCGCAGTGACGGATTCTCAGGCGCGAGTTCGATACCCTGGCGAAAGGATGCGGCTGCGCCTTCCAAATCTCCGTTCCCGAGCGCTTGTATCCCTTCCCGCTCGAAGGTGCTCGGACTCTGCAGTGATTGACTCATCGTGCGCATCAGCGGGTCGGGCCGGCGGACCTTACCGGCAGCTCGCTGTGCAAGGTGAACCTCGGCTGTCTCCAGATCGCCCAAGCCACGGTAGGCCATCGCGAGCGGATAGTGGATGCCCGCAGCGTCCTGATCTAGCACCAAGGCTTCCTCCAGATACTCCACCGCTTGGACGTAGTCCTGCCTCGCCAGGGCTGCCCGTCCGAGTCCGATCCGTGCCCAAATAGAGCTGGGCTCACGCGATACCGCCCGTGTGAACAGCGGCTCAGCTACCTCTGACTGTCCCTGCTCGAGATGCACTTCCCCAAGCGAAATCATCGTCGGCACGTCATCAACTTCTAGCGCAAGCGCTCGCTCGAAGGATGCCGCGGCTTTCGCGAATGCACCCTGGCTCGTGTACAGATGCCCGAGGTAGTACGGCCAGCGTCTGTCTCTCGGCGCAAGCGTTTGCGCGTTGAAGTAAAAGGGCTCGGTCGCGTCGACATACCGAGCTGCCATCAGTACGTTGCCCATTTCACCATACGCGTCGCTCAGCTCAGCGCTGGTCGTATCTCCTTGCTCAATCGCTGATGTCAGCGATGAGTGCCGCTGGCGGATCTGCTCCCGCACGGGAGCGGTCATGTGAGAGAGATCGGGTAACGATGTAGACTGCAGCACCTGCTCTTCGGACGGGGCCGGCACCAATTGATCAGTGGTGGCCTCGTCTGCAGCGCAGCCGCTCATAGTGATGGCGACCGAGCAGACGAAGCAATCAAGGCCGGTAAAACTGCTCCACTGCCTCACTGCCCGCTCCCTTTGATCAACGTCGTCCATCGATCGATCGCCACGTCAGTCCACTGCTCAATGCGTCCACTCGGCCAATACACACGAATACGGGCAACGTCTGTCACATCGCCCAGTCCGACGAGTACCCGTGGGTCGTTAGCTGACGCGTAACTCCCGTCCGCGCGCGCCCGGCGCCATCGCGTTGTTCCGTCACTCTGCGTAACTTCGACGCGCGCACCCAACATGTCGCGCGAGGCATCTTCTCCCACCAATCGGAGCCCTACCCAGTGGTGACGGTCGCCAACCTGATTAATGAGTAAGCGAACCTGACCACCATCGTTTCCCACGAGCACGTCAGTGTCACCATCGTTGTCGACGTCGCCGAAGGCGGCACCACGCCCCACCTCGGAAACCGCGAATGCAGCCCCAGCTCGGTCTGTCACGTCTTCGAATCGCCCGTTACCGAGATTGCGGAACAGCTGTCTCCGCTGGTCATACGGGAACGGTTCGTTTGCCCGCTCTTCGACGCTGCTTACCCGGCCATTGACCGTCAGGATGTCGAGCCAACCGTCGTTGTCGAAATCGATCCAAGCAGTTCCAAAACCGGTCAACGCAAGACTTGGCGAACCGAGACCAGAAACGGCACTGCGATCTTCAAACAGTCCGGTCCCGTTGTTGAGATAGAGCGTGTTTGTCTCAGTCGCCAGGTGGGTCATGAACAGGTCTTCGTCCCCGTCATTGTCAAAATCGCCAGCGTCGACGCCCATGCTCCCCTCAGCCTCGCCGTCCCAGTTCAATGCTGCACCCGATAGCACGGCTGTATTCACCAGCGTCCCGTCCTGCTGGTTTGTCCACAGTTGGTTCTCTTCCCCGTCATTGGCAACGTAGATGTCCAACCACCCGTCACCATCGAAGTCGGCGGTCACGACGCCAAGAGCCGGGCCAAATGTCCGCCCCACCAGGGCAGTGGCACTCACGTCGACGAAGTGGCCGTCGCCTTGGTTCCGATAGAGTCGGTCCGGCTGCGCCCGATACACTTGTGGAAGGCAGTAGCCTATCCCGCCAGTCACACTCGGGCATGGCCTGTCTGCTTCGGTGCTGTACTCGACATAGTTCGCCACGTAGAGATCCAACCATCCGTCAAGGTCGTAGTCTATGAACGAGGCCGACACGCCCCAGCCATCGTCGTCAACCCCACGCTGGCGTGACACGTCTTCAAACGTACCATCACCGTTATTACGAAATAGTTGGTTTTGCCCGAAATTCGTGAGATAGAGGTCGACCCAGCCATCGTTGTCTACGTCCCCTGCCGCCACGCCCATCCCATACGCTCTCGCGTCGATACCGCTCTCCTCTGTCACATCGGTGAACCGCAACGTGCGTGTCCCGTCTGCTTGAACCACCAAGTCGTTGCGGTAGAGCCGGCCGGTAAGTGGTAACGATTCCGACGGTGGGAATAACGCCTCGGAGAGCATCCTCCCCGTCCCGAGCATCTGTCCTTGTGCGAGGTAGACATCAAGGTCCTCGTCGTTGTCGATGTCGAGTAGCCCAACGCCAGGACCTATGATCTCGGGAAAAAAGAAATCCCCCGACATTCCGTTGAAGTGCTCGAAATGTAGGCCGGCTCCTTCGGCGCCCTCTATAAACCAGTCGGACCCATTTTCGGACCCGGAAAGTGCGGCATTGCTCGGCGCCGTTCGAGTCGCGCCCTCGGCCGACCCGCTAACCGGAGGAGAATCCGTTGAGGCGGCACGGCAGTCGACGAGAACCGCCATCACCGAGAGGATCGCCACGATCCTGATACTCACATAGAGATTGGTTGTGTGCATGGTGGAATATTGAGACCGCGCTGCGCCCTTTTTTCAGATCACCGCATCGAGCTTATCGCGTGTCCAGGTGAAGAACTGTCCCTCCTCTCGTGCACCGTCTAGTCCCGAGTGTCAGTACCGGTAGCCGACCGAAGGCACACTCGGCGCATCGTTAAACATCCACAAGGGAATACCGCCGCACCCGAGGCTGCAGCCCGCGAGTACGAGCACCACACACAGGGCTCCCCGTCGAACCGGACATACTTCTATTGGCATCAATATTAGCGTCAATATCGATGAAATGTGGGCCTCAGGCGACAATTTCCCTCGTAGCAGGTTCCCACATGCAGCGAAGATGTCGAGTTGACTCGACTAGCAGCGCAACCCCCCTCGCTGGGCTGAGCGGGAGCATCTTCCAGACGGATCTGTAAAAATATTCTCTTGCCACAGTTTGTGTTCATATACGCCCTTGCACAATGACCGTCACACAGCCGGCTGATCATTAAAACCCATGTTCCACAGATTGAAACGTCCACCCCTGATCGGTCTAGTAAAAATCATAGGACTCGCCATAATTGCGGTCTGCAGTGCGACCGCTCTGCATACTCGGGTGTATCAGCAGTTCGACCGTGTCCGGATAAGGGTCGTTACGTCCGAAGTGCAGGCCGTTGACGGCTCAGTGGTCGTGCCACTTCCCGACTTGACGAGCCTTGCCGGAATGCCGACGGCGATCGTTCTGCAGGCGCAGAATGGCAGCCCTGAGACCCGCACTGTATTACTCGTCGTTGGTGGTACCGAGATAGGTCGATTCGTCATCCGTCCTACGCAATCAATCCGGGTCGATCTCAGCATTCCAACTCAAACGCAATTGCACGAAGGCGACCGCGTGGCACTCACAGGGAACGGCGACGACTGGGCAGTGCATTACTTGGAACTTGCTAACGTTCACGGTTTTTCGAGCGGACTATTCAGCTTTGTAATCACCCCAACCGACGCTACGTTGGCCGATCCTTTCTCGATAATTGTCTCATTCCTTTTGTTTTGCCTTTTACTCGTTCTCTCGATCCCGCTATTCGGGCTTCACGAGGGAAGGGTTGTCCGGTTTGTGGCTCTGATGCCGAGTGCCACTGTCCTGTGTTTCCTCTTTCTTATCCTTGCGCTTCCCGCGGCTTCCTCATTCAAGGTACTGCTTTCCACCCAAGCCTTCTCGCTCTGCGTGGTAGCCCTATACGGCCCGGCCACTGTCATTTGGATTGCCCGGCGTGACGTTCGGCCATATCTCACGCGGTTAGTGCACCTGCTGCTGGCCTCCCTGGCATCGGTCCGCCACACATTCGAAGATCTCACTGGCGTGAAACTTTTCCGGATTTTTCATGTCTGCTCGTATGCGGTACTCGCGATCGTGCGCATATGTAATTCGGTGCGGCGCACAGTTGAACATTTCACTGGCGTGCCAATTTCCAGGATGTTTCATGTCTTCTCGTTTGTGGCGCTCGCGGTCGCACATCCACTCTTCGAGGTCATATCTCGGGAGCCAGCCTTCTTTATTGCACGAAACACGACCATCTACTCTCTGGTGGCGATGGTTGCTGTTGTTTGTCTCGGGTTACCCGCCGTGCTGGTTGTGATCGAGGTTGCTTGTACAAAGCTCAGTGCCACTGCCGGATTCGTCGTACATACGGCATGGATCATGGCACTAGGTGCCGGATTCGCGATGCCGATCCTGAAGCGATTTGAAGGATTAGGCGCATTCGGATCAATGGGCTTCGCGCTGCTTCTGGGGGGCGCCGTTGCGCTAGCCTATAGGCGATTTGACATCGTTCGGACTTTTGCTACGGCGTTGAGTCCTGCCGTCGCGATCGTGCCAATGGCGCTGCTACTAAATCCCAACGTGACACAAGCGGTCGTCAGAACGGACGCTTTTTTCAGTCCGGCTGTCGTGGTGCAGGCGCCGCCGATCGTGCTCGTCGTTTTTGACGAGTTTCCGGTCGCTTCTCTCCTGGACCGCAATCATCAAATCGACAGGGAGCGCTATCCCAACTTCGCACGACTCGCCGACACCGCGACGTGGTACCGCAACGCAACCACGGTCTCATCTCAGACCGTATGGGCGGTCCCGGCTATTGCTTCTGGACGATATCCCGTTGAGATCGGTGCTGTACCAACGCGGCGATACTACCCAAACAACCTGTTTACAATGCTGAGTGGAAGCTATGACATGACAGTGTTCGGACGCTTCCTGCAGCTGTGTCCCCCGAACACGTGCACCTACGATCTCGAGGTACATGATGATCTAGGCGCGCTTGTGTCCGACCTCAGCATGGTCTATGCCCACGTGATTACGCCCGACGCGCTTGCGGACAAACTTCCTCCTATTCTGGGCGACTGGAGAGATTTCGCGAGAGCCCGTACACGTCGAGATGAGGAGGGCAGGAGACGCAGGAATGAGCGTGCCTCCGAGCAGGATCGCTTTCTCGAAGCCATCACAGGCGAACGTGAAGGGCGCTTGTACTTTCTCCACAACTTGACCCCACACATGCCGTTCGAGTACGTGCCGTCCGGGCATCGCTACGACGCACCAGATTACCAAGGACACGAGGAGGGCGGAGAACGTCTCTTTCTCAAGAGTGACCCATGGCTCCCTCGTGTGTTGCAACAGCGACATCTCCTGCAGGTCGGTTTCGTAGATCGATTCGTCGGTAAACTCTTGGATCGCTTGAAGACACAGGGTATTTTCGACGAGACGCTCATCATCATCACCGCCGACCACGGTACAAGCTTTCAACACGGACTGCCGCGTCGCTCCGCGAGAGACGGCACACGGGAGGACGTCATGTTTGTCCCGTTTCTAATGAAGCTTCCAGCGCAGATCAACGGTCGGGTCAGCGACCTAAACGTTGAGACTGTGGACATAGTCCCGACGATCGCGAGCGCCTTGTCCACGACGGTTCCGTATGCTGTTGATGGCCACTCGATTCTTGATTCAGTCGGAGCGCTTGACAGGGCCAAGACTTTCATACGTCGTGGCGGCGACCGCGTGAACATCGAGGAGTACGAAGAGCTCGCACAAGGTCAGTACGTGAGTCTGGAGCAACGTCTTGTCGACTTTCCGTTGGGGCTGTACGCGCTCGGACCACACCAGTCACTCGTCGGTCTCCCTCTTTCGGTAGTCGAGACTCACTCAGCGGACGAAACACTCATCCGCCTTGACGATCCACAGTCCTTCACCTCTGTCGACGTCGAGAGCCACACACTACCTCTGTACGTACACGGGACAATGCTGGAGGAAAGCGACGAACGTGTAAGCCTCGCTATCGCGGTGAATGGTGTTATTGCAGCGACCACACAATCGTATCTGGAACACGACGTGTGGGCGTTTGCCAGCATGGTGCCGGAGGAATTGCTCGTATCTGGGGCGAATGACGTGAAGGTCTTTGTGATTGGTGTTACGCAAGGCGAACCGATTCTGACGTTGGCGGCACAGGCTTCGCCGTAACGGCTCCTCACAATTCTAGACATGCGGGTGACGTCCGCGAACAGTACCCATAACTCATCTTCCGACACGGTCCTGCTCTTGTCCGGCGGCCCTCACCTACTCAGCTGCTGTGCTTGGGACGGAGGTAGTAGATCGTCCGCGTGCCCGACTGCAGAACTTCCGTCTCGGCGATGACAAAGTGATGATCCACGCAAGCTTCAAACCGATCCTGTGTGTAGCCGAAGTCTAATTTGTCCCTATTTCTCAAGAGTTGTTCGACCATAGCGTCCTCTGGCGCCACGAACTCGATGACGAGGTCAGCTTCGAAGCTCGCGAACCATTCGACCAAGTCCAACAGTGGCACGTTTCGGCCGATCGACAGATGGTGTACGAGCGCGAGCGCCAAAATTAGATCGGGGCGGGACCGCTTCTCCAACGTTTGACGCTCTCGGTGGCGCCAGCCAAGACCGGGAGACGGGTCGGTGAGATTGCCGACCAGCGGAAGGATCCTCAAGCTCTGCTCATCCTTCAAGTCCCGATAGAGGTGTTCGATGGCTAGATGGTCAGCGTCGACAGCGACAACCAGATCAGCGCACTCACAGACGGCGCGCGAGTACTCACCCGTGTTGCACCCGAGATCCCATACGCACGACCGATGCTTCGACCCTGCCGCCCGAAGGATAAACTGCTTCTTGCGCTCTCGGTCGACCTCTTCGTACGTGTTACATTGAACATAGTTTGACCAAGTCGAACGAGCACGGCTCCACGTGAGCCGTTCGACGATTCGGCGTATGCGCTTCACGTTATGCTTGATCAGTTCGACGCTGAAACCAGCAGAGCGTAGATCCTTTCGAACGTTACGTTGGGTAGCCTCATAGCCTGACTGGAGTTTAGATAACAGGTAGACGTGGGTAAAGACTCCCGGTCGGAGTCGATCCCTCGCCGACATGAGACTGTTGATATGCCCGGCCTCTACCCCTTCGAGGCTACCCCGAAGCCACGGGTGAAACGGGACGTCCTTGTAGGCCTGCAGGAACAACGGGTAGAGGAACATCTCGCAAAACTGCCGATACCCTGCCCACGGCTCACCCGGATCAGCGACCTTGAACGATCCAATGTCAATGAATACAGGTCGAGTACCGAGCCACTGAATATTGAACGGTGTCGCATCTTTCAGTGTCATACCCTCGTCGAGTGCCGCCGTGAGGAGGTCGAGCTGCAGTAGTGCCGCATCCTGCAACATGCTGAAGCACCACTCATATGGATACGACACAATGGGGATGGTCTGATGCCGCAGCACCGCAGCCCAAGGATCCGAAAGAGGGAGGTTCTGTGGACTGCTCGTGCGTTCCGTGGCCACGAGCCGACCCGACTCGGTGAATTCTCGGTAGAACCTCGTGGATGACAGTGTCTCAAAGTCGTGCAACGCCGCTGAAGTTAGATACCTCAGAATCTGGCCATCATGACGTAGCACTCGCGCCGCTGGGTCGCGAAACGACGCCGGCTCAAACTGGCCCACCTCGGTAGGCGACATACCGTCAGGACTGCGACTGATCCTTATCGGTTGACTGTCGTCTACGAAACGGCGCACTCAGGCTATGCCAGAACAGCTTCGCGAACACGCCGGCGGCCGCGAACCCGCCGAGCAGCACTTGGAGCATGATGCTGCCGGCCCCGGGGTCCAGATAGGCCTCCGCTGGCGCTTCGGCCGCCATGACCGCCAACGCCACAAGAACGACGAACCAAGATGTTCGACCCATACTCTTCACTCTCCCTGTGTTCCAGACATGGAGCCCGTTACCCGTCTCTCATTCGATAGATCAATCGACCTATTTTAGCGCCACATCGGCGTTGGTGCACAGCTCTTCAACTGCAACGAGGCAACTGTAGATTTTCTGGGCACATCTACGGGCTGGAAGAAGCTAAGAGTCAGAAGACGCTGGTCCTGAAGTTGGTAGAGAGGCGCCCCTCGCTAGTCAGGCCGATCACGGATCCATTTCCGTTGACGATCCCTATTGCGAAACAGATTGCTGAAGCTCCTGAGGCCGCATACACTGGTCACAACAATGACTCAGGAGGGACACCGGTAATGGATCCGATTCGACGAAAGATACTAAAAACGGGCGCAGCGGCAACGGCGATAGCCGCAACGCCACCTGTGTTTGCTCAGCAGTTTGGGCAAGGAGGACCTGCCATGTCCTTTTACGAAAAAGGCCCCGTTCGCATCCACTACGAGGAGGCCGGCTCAGGTTTCCCGTTGTTGCTCATCGCTGGCGGGGGAATGAACTCAAGGATATCCCGCTTAATTAGCGGTCCCTTCAACCCGATCGAGGAATTCAAGGGAGAGTACCACTGCATCGCGTCTGACCTGCGTAACGCCAATGGCGGTCAGTCCTCCGGTCCGCTCGAGATCGAGCGGCCGTGGGATTCATATACCGATGACCATCTCGGTCTAATGGATCACCTGGGTATCGAGAAATTCATGGTGCTGGGCTTCTGCATTGGTGGTCCTTTCATCTGGAACCTCTTGAAGCGGGCACCGGATCGTGTCGTCGCCGCCGTGCTCGCGCAGCCGGTGGGTTTCCGGCCAGAGATGCCCACCGTCATGTACGACAGCGGCATGACCGGCTGGGGTCCGGAGTTGACAGAACGCCGGCCCGAGATCACGATGGAGATGGTCGACACATTTCTGACCAAGATGTGGCGCACCGACGCCGACTTCGTCTTCACCGTGACACGCGACTTCATGCGCACGTGCCAGACGCCCCAACTTATCCTTCCTGATGATAGCCGGGCGCATCCGTACGCCGCCGCCATGGAGGCCGCGATGCTCGCGCCGAAGGCCGAAGTGAGCATGTTCCCGTGGAAGGAACCTGCGGAGCGGATTCCGCTCGCGGTGCGCCAGGTGCGTTCGTTCCTCCGGGCGCATCGTCCGGCTTCTGCTTAAACGGCGTCCCCATACGACGGGGCATCAGGTGAGTCAGAGACGGTCACGCTGACGTTTACGCCAGATGAAGCCGATGGGGGGGGGGAAGACGCATACCGCACGGTCACGGTGTACCAGCGAAGCCACCAATGGGCACAAGACCCTGACCGTGTCTGGGATTGTGCGCTGTATCTCTGAGTACGACGTGGAGTGATGCGACTACGTCCTCAACAATCTTAATCCGAACGCCTTTTGGGCTAACCTCTCGATCCGAGCGACCCGAATCACGGCGCGACCGCGCTACACATCGCGATGTCATCCGCCCCCCCAGCCATTTGACCCTATGCGCTACTAATTGATGACCTCGACAATCTCGATCCGTACCCCTTCTGGACTGACCACGAACGCGATTTTTAGTTCTTGTCCGGCGCTGTTGGTGACCTCCCGTGGCCCGGAGTCCAGCTCGATTCCCTTGCTCTGCAACGCCGCGATAAAGTCATCTAAGTCATCGACTTCCCACCCGAGATGGTCGAAGGATCGCCCCGCCGTCGGAACGAGTGCTCCGTCACGCTGTTGACCAACCAATAACCACAAACCGTCGTTATATCGAAGACCAGTCAGGCGCCCTTTCAGTTTGTCAGGCACGCCGCCGAAGAGGTCCTCGTACCAGGCCAGGGTCTTCTCAGGATTATCCGACCGTAAGTGAATGTGATGAAAACCCAACCACTCTTGATCCTCAACCACTTCGATTTTAGTACCCCACGGATCCTCAATAAACGACAGCTTGAAAAGGCCTTCGACTTCGCGGATATTTTCAAGAACATTGACGCCCGTTGCCTTCCACTCGGACATTTTGGCTGCGAGATCAGGAAAGGAGAAGCCAATGTGGTCCATGCCGGTACCAACACTTGGCCCTGTCGGTTCGACACCGTCGGTATAAAACAGTATCTGGATGTTATCAACTTGGCAGGCACCTTCGCGGCCATAGTCCTTACAGTCCATATGATCCATGTACCACTGCGCTGCCGCGATCGCATCCGCCGACCGATGATGAACGTGGTGATAAATCTCGGCGCTTGAGGTCGACGCGAGACCAACTAGCCCGACCATAAGCAACGCGAACAGTAACGCCTTTCTTGTCATGGGATTCCTTCCTTTTACTGGTTCACGAATAGATAGCCAGTAATGCTCGTCAAACGTCCCTCTTCAACCTCAAAATCACTATATTCGCTAGGCACCCGATACGAACCAACAAACTCTTCGACGGATCGATCAGACGCGTCTGCCTGTTGGGCCTTAGCCACAACGTCGTTGTAGAACCCACTCGAATCAACGAAATCACTCCACGTAAGCACGGTCGCAGCGTGGCCAGGTATCACCGTGTCAACATTCCTGATTCCTTCAACCGCCTTTTGCAGCGTCGAACCAAAGTCAGTCGCACTTCCATTTCCATTCACAGCATCAATAAACGGCAAACCTTTACGGGCAAACATGTCCCCGGTGTGCATTGCACGAACACCACGGAAAACGACAAACGTATCGCCGTCCGTATGGCCGCGTCCAAAGTAATACAGGTCTATCTGATCCGCCCCACTAAACAACGACAACTGATCCGAATACGTTGTCTTCGGTAGGTATTTCGCTGTCGCTCCCTTAAATGCATCACAATTTGTTACCGGTTCGCAGCTTGCCCGGGCCATCTGCACCCGAGCATTCTCATGCACAACAAAGTTGACCGTGTCAGAAAATTCCACATTACCACCACTGTGGTCATAGTGATTATGCGTATTAATAATCGTCGTCACTGGCTGATCGGTGATTCGTTCAACTTCTGCGAGAATGTCCTGCCCATACCCATTAATCTTGGTGTCAACAAGCACCACTCCACTGCCTGTCACAAAAATCGCAGTATTTCCACCACCACCCATCCCATCCACGGAGGAGGCATTAGACAGCATGTAGAGATTCTCAGCAACATCATGCAGTTCCAGTGCCGCACGCTGTTGGCGAGCTTCCTGTGTCGAGACAGTCAAGAGGGTCCCCACTATTGCCAGTGTCGCCATGCAAAAACTACGTCTCATCCACACGCCTTCCAGACCGGCCAATAAAACTCGCCGATTCTCTGAATCCACAACAACGGTGACCGCACCTACCTCGTTTCCGTTGAGCCGTCTTCTGCCCGCCCCCCTGTGAGAATCCCCTCCATGCCGTAGTTCCCCTCGTGGCACGCGTACTCGAAGATCGGCTGATCTATACGTGCAAAGGGATAAGCGACCGTCCAGGATCTCGTGTACATCTGTGGGTCGCTGACCTCTATCTCGTATTCCATAGTCTCCTCGTCAACACGTGTAAAACGCTCGACGAGGCGCATGCCCTCTCCGGAACCACTAGCCGAGTTAAAGGTCGACCACGGCTGCAGTGAGCTCACCTTGTCATGGACATTCGTGGTCGTCACTACTAGGGAGTCACCATCCCAACGTCCTCGCGCCACCCCATTCCACTGGCCGATATTCTCTGAGACCGCCGGAAGATCATCCAACGGGATGATGCGAGTCTCATGAATTTGCTCATGGACTATCGCGACATAACCAGGCGCCTGAAACACCTGGAAGTTGTTGTTGTAGCCACGCGGAAACATAGCATTCGGCATTCCGCCACGCGTCACGCACCGCTCCCAGATATGGCGGTCCTCCCAGGAGTCATCTCCTCGTGTGTCACCGTTAGACCTGGCAATCTCTCCCACCGGCGTCAATGGTGGAAACCGGCCGTCTGGTGGATCGACCAGCATCGACGTCCGATTTGTGGGTGTTCCTCTTTCATTCCAGAAACTGTTGTAAGAAGCAACGTTCCCACCGGCGACGGTTCTGCGGCGTTCTGCGAGTAAGACCTCTTGCGCGCGGGCCGAGGCTTCTCCGCGAAGTAGCGCGGTTTCCTCGTCGGTCAGCGTGGTTCTTCCTTGATACCCGTCAGGTCGCTCCATTGGAGTAACCCCAGAGGAATGCCAGACTCCCTGCAGGTCGGGCTCGCCCCACGGCGTTCTCGGTGCCGTTGCAGTCTCCGGCTGAGCACCAGCGAACATTGGCGTCATTACCACAAAAGCCACGACAGTAAATGCCAAAGCGACATATCGATAGTTCATCATCCCTCCCTAGTCCATGGCGCAGATGCCTCATCATGAACCAGGCTGCACCTGCGTGCAAGACAGGACGAAAGGACAAGAACGAAGGACCACCTCAGTGTTAAACCGAACAATGGCGACTATAAATTTCGATCGCGTATGTAGATATATCAAGATCGCTCGCGGTTTTTGGATCTGAATAAATCACCCCAGTAAAAATGGACGACCGGGGTATCTAGACCCCCACTCCCGCCATAACCTGGAATATTCCAGAACAGCCAGACCGATCTGAGCCCAGCTCGGCGGGATGTAGGGTCGCGCGTTATGATGGAGCGTTTGCGCAAGATGTTCCCGTTACGGTTTCCGACAGACCCTGGAGGTTTGCCATGAAGATCCGATATGCCTCGGCGTGTGCGGCCGTTATGCTCGTCGTTGGCCTTGTGTCGACGGCCACGGCGCAAAGAACGAGCGACCCGTCCCGATGGGCAGACGCCATCGCGGCGTTCGATGCCAACGCCGCCTCTCGGCCCAGCGGCGCGATCGTGCTCACCGGTAGCTCCAGCTTCGCCCGGTGGCGGACCATGGAGGCTGACCTGGCCCCACTCACCGTCGTCCCCCGGGGGTTCGGTGGCAGCACCATGGCCGACGTGCTTCACTACGTGGACCGGCTGGTGCTGCCCTATAAGCCCCGCGCGGTGGTCATCTACGAGGGCGACAACGACACTTTCAGCGCCGTGTCGCCGGAGACGATCGTCACTCAGCTCAGGGCGATCATCTCGAAGATCCACGCCGCGCTGCCGGATACGCGTGTGTATGTGCTCGCAGTCAAGCCGAGCTTGGCCCGGGTGAAGGTCTGGGACAGAGCGCAAGAGACGACCGACCTCTACAAGGAGCTTGTCGCCGGCGATGACCGACTGCACTTCATCGACGTCGCCACCCCCCTGTTGAAGGCGGACGGAACGGTGATGGACGACGTCTTTGTGGACGATGGCCTCCACCTCAACGACAAGGGTAACCGCATCTGGGCAACGGCGATCAAGTCGATCTTGATGGCGATCGAAGCCGAGTTCGAGATGGTGAAAGCCAGCGGACAGTAACCGGATGAGAGGGCTCGCCCCAGACGGGCAGCAGTCTCTGATGATGAACCCACGTTCGCCTGGCGGGATCGTGGCTACCAACGACGACGGGTCTGATGATGACTTCTCATAAAGCGAATTCCCTTGCAGCGCGGCGTCGATGATGCCTCAGACCGAAAAACGGCGGCTATGTGATTCGGGCGGATATAGAAATATATTCGGATCGCTCACGGTTTTCGAGTTCGAATAAATCGAGCGCTGAAAAAAGGCCGACCGGGGGGGGCGATGATTTCACGGGTCCCCTGTTTGGTATCAAACTACGGTACACAGACTTCGGTCAGCCAGTCTCGTAGCGTCGAAAGCGAATAGCGGTTCTGCCAGCTGATGCCGTACGCGCGTGTCATCTGACGATGACTGACATTGAGCACCCCGTAAATAGTCCCAGTGTGGTCGGAGATAACTGGCGGAACCTCCGCTGCCGGGTTGCACGCACTTAAGTTGTAAAATGCTTCGCGCCCTCCGTACTGGCCGACGCTGTTTCGGATACTCCAACGAGAATATGCGACGCCATACGTGCCCTGTTCATTGAATACAGAGTCAAACTCGAATTCCCCGCACGTGAGGCAACCCAGGTAGGTGTCCTGCAGCAACGTCTCATCTTCCCCCCTCAGATACCTGCCGTATGAAAGAAGACTCGCTCCAAAGAGCATCAGTCCGGATGCCCGTCCCTCTGCGAGAACGTCGGGACTTACCGCTTGCGGAACTGGGTTGAAGGCCAAGTCGAGGCCTTGCCTCAACTTATCCCGAACAGCAACGCTGCAACTTGAGAGGAAGGAGCGCGCCAAGGACAATCACATATAGCTCGACACAATAGGCGTGGCAGACCTTCACATCCAATCTCCAAGTCCGAATAGTCTTGCGGCACACCCCATAACCTTATTGAGGAGGGGGCGGCGGAGGCGTTGGGCTTCGGCGATCTGGGCGGGGCATGAGTCACCGCAAAAAGAACATCTTAAGCCTAACTGGCATAGCTCACTCTTATCGTAGTACTTCTTGCCGCGAATGACTTCTTCCGGTAAGTGTCCAAAGACTCAAGGCCGATGCTAGCGCACAAAGCAGACTAATGCGCAGAATGTAGCCCTCTGGGTCTCCTTGTTGTGACCCATAGACAAACCCTCTCAACGTCGTTGCAGACAACACGGCAAACAGAACGGTCGAACAAGAGAGCAGGAGTTGTTTCATTCTGTCCCCCATTGTTTCAGTATCATTCTCTTTGGGCTTACGCCTCACGCGGGTGCGCTTTAAACCACTCACGCGACAGCTTCTGGCCTTCGGCGCGTTGCTCAGGATTGAGCCGCTCACCGATGGTATTACGCCGCTCGGCGTATTGTTCTCGTTGCGATACGTCGATATAGGTCGTCGCGAGGCTGAACCATTAAAAACTGAAACTTTTACCCCTACCGATCGGCCTCTAAAAAATTGCGATCGGATTGAGAGGCGACCCCGTTCCGCCCTCCACCGGAATCGGCCCGGCCGTAATCATGAACTCCCAGCGATTCTCCTGGGCCGCTCTGTCCGCCAGAGCCTCGAGGTCCATGTTGTCGAAGATGTTGGTCCCGAACCCGGCAATCAACATCGTGTGGACCGGTTGTCTGATTCCCTCCACCATCGACGGCATCACGTCGGTGGCTGCGTCACTGCCAACGAATGCGACCCCCCGATCCTTGATCCATGGAAGCACCGACGCGTGCAGCCCGGCGCTGCTGTTGGATATCTGCCACGGTCCAAGCTCGGCTCGACGCGCCCACCGCCCGGTTCGCACGAAAATGACATCGCCAGGCGACACCGTGATGCCGGCTTCTTGCTCCCACGCTTCGATGTCCTCGACGTAGATCGGTGTCTCGGGTTCGAGATACGGCACATCTTTGAGACGCGCAATGTCGAGTAGAATGCCGCGCGTGACAATACCCGTCTTCAGGTTTTGGATACCGAGTTTTCCGCACCCGTCTGGAGTGCTCTCCGAGGGCAGGATGTCATTGCAGAGGCGGTCATTCCAAAGAAAGTGGCACAGCGAATCGATGTGGCTGACACCGTAGCCGTGATACGTGAACTCATAGGTGTCACTTCGCAGGCTCTGACCCATGGTGTGGTTGAACGCCGCGTCAGGATTGTCCACCGCCTCGTCTGGTATCGGATTATGCGCCAACGATACCGTGACACCTCGGCGCACCAGGGCCGCCGCCTCACGCGTCTTCTCCTCGGTAATAAGGTTCATCGTGCCACGCTCGTCGTCGGCACCCCAGCGCCCCCAGTTGTTGTACTCCTGGAACAGGGCGTCGAATTCCTCGAGGTTGCGAGGCGTCCGCGGTTCCTGCGAATCGACGCCGGCTGCGCAGGCCACCAGCGCGATAAGTGCCCCCGCCCCTACGAGTGACATATTGCATTTGCGTGTCATCTGTTCTGGCTCCTATGCTCTGCCCCGATCTTGGTGGTGACGGAATAGGTTCTTACCGTGTCGGTATCTGGAAGTCTGGTCCAAGCGCCGGGTTGATGTAGTCATCAGCAAGCACCCGATCGGGGTCAGGGCGCACGCTCAGGTAGTCGACGTGAACGGGGACCTCGAGCCAGCCGTGAGGCGTGCCGGCTGGGATGATGACAATGTCACCCTCCTTCACATGCTTGGCTACCCAATCCCCCACGATCATGCCGCTACAGGAAGGGCCGTTCAGGACTTGTGTCACATTGCCATCAGGAGCCGACCCATTACCGTTCATGATGTCACCACCGGTGACCAGTGTTCCCGAGCCAGAAACGATGTAGTACGTCTCAGTCTGGTGCAGGTGCATGATTCCGCGCGCCCTGCTGTTTCGGCGCGTGCCCGTCACGCCACAGGGCCGCTCAGAATTCTCAGTGCTCGTACCGCTTCCTCTGGCAACTGCTCCCCGGTGAATGATGCCGACCGACAGGTTCAGCTTGCCAATGTCCCGGCTCACGATCTGCCGGTCGACACCCGGTAGCTCATTGACCGTTTACCACTGCTCCTCGGTGATGTAGGTGGCGTAGGTCTGGTCGCTCTGAGCCATCGCCGATGCTGGGAATGCCAGCAAGGGTGTGACGAGTAGAAATTTGATGCACTTATTCATGGAGTTCCCCTTATTCTGGTGCAGCCCACATGCAGGCGGCGGCGGTCGGATTGTCGGCTAAATGCACGCATTCTATGCCCTCGAGTGGATGGGCTTCACTGTGACCCACGGCACCAGCCGCGCCGCTTTCCGATGGTGTCTTGGCTCGGTCAGCTCTACTACAGCTGGGCGGCGGGCTCAAAGCTGCCGATCGCGTCGAAGTGGCGACCGAAATTACCGTCAAACGACCCTGGTAGCGAAGAGGTGACGGGCGCTACTCACGCGGGTGCGCGGCGAACCACTCACGCGCCCGCTTCTGACCTTCGTCGAGTTGCTCCGGGGTAAGACGCTCAGCGGCGAGGTCACGCCGCTCGGCCAACCCTTCTCGTTGCGATGCGTCGGCATAGGTGGCCGCGAGGCTGAACCATTTGTATGCTTCGACGTCGTCCTGCGGTACGCCCTCGCCGATGGCGTACAAGACGCCAAGGTTAATCTGCGCAACCGCATGCCCTTGCTCCGCAGCCTGCCGATACCACGCCACCGCTTCCACAGCGTCCTGCGGCACGACCTGGCCTGTGTTGTACATCACGCCAAGGGTGACCTGCGCAGCCGCATGCCCTTGCTCCGCAGCCTGCCGATACCACGCCACCGCTTCCACAGCGTCCTGCGGTACGCCCTCGCCATTGGCGTAGCTCACGCCAAGGTTGAACTGCGCTAACGGGTGCCCTTGCTCCGCGGCTTGGCGATACCACGCCACCGCTTCGACGACATCCTGCGGTGCGCCCTCACCGTCGTCGTACATCAAGGCAAGGTTGTACTGCGCGACCGCATACTCTTGCTCCGCGGCCTGGCGAAACCACTCCACCGCTTCCACAGCGTCCTGCGGTACGCCCTCGCCGTTGGCGTACATCACACCAAGGTTGTGCTGCGCCTGCGCATACCCTTGCTCCGCGGCTTGGCGATACCACGCCACCGCTTCGACGGCGTCCTGCGGCACACCCTCGCCGGTCTCGTACATGACGCCAAGGTTGCTCTGTGCCGCCGCGTACCCTTGCTCCGCGGCTTGCCGAAACAACGCCACCGCTTCGACGGCGTCCTGCGGCACACCCTCGCCGGTGGCGTACATCAAGCCAAGGGTGACCTGGGCCTCCGCATCCCCGGTATTTTCACGGGTTCGGACCGCCTCGATGCTGCCGTCTTGAGCAGGTTCGGGCGTCTGGGTGTCTGGCATCTCAGCGTCCCCGGCATTTTCACGGGCTCGGACCGCCTCGATGCTGTCGTCTTGAGTAGCGTCGGGCGTCTCAGGTTCGGGCGTCTCAGCGCATGCAGCGCCACCCACCAGTAACGCGGCCATCCCCGCGAGTGCCAACCGGCGACGCATTAGAGGAGACATTCCGGTCAGTCTACGCCTCTCGTGGTGCGTTTGCTACCCGGTCACTATCCGGTGTGGTTTTGGGATATTTCGACGATCTGGGGTGGTTCCCTGGGCGCTGTATTTGCAGGCTAGCCACCAGCCGGCGACAGGATGCCCTGACCAGGGTGTCGCCTACCAGGGTCTAAGCACTCTGATCTCTGAATCGATTTCGATACGGTGTGCGGCTTTCAGCCCTCACCTGTCATTCGGCACACAGTCCCACACCCACTTGCACTGTAAGACGCCGTCGTCGTCGCGTTCGCATTGACACCGCGCCACCAGGTCCTTGCAGCCCAGAGGTGTGAGCGGCTTGAGGGGCTGCAGACCACACCACTCTGCGTCGCACATACCGGCTCAGGATTCGCTAGAACCAGTCCCAGGCTCAGGACGACGGAGACGCCGAAGAGGATACATAGCTTCATAGTGAGCCCTCCCCCAATACACGTGTTTCCGAACTCAGACTCTTCGTTATCTGGAAGTCTCTTCACATAGAGACTGCGTGAACTAGGCTCCTCCTGCGACACGATCGCGTCAACGGGGACGGGGGTGACGGATGCGCGTGTGGACTTACCCTCCATCGACCCACGGCTCTCCGTCTCGCTATGTGTGATCACTTTCACAGAGGCTCTGCGCGCTACGTCATGGTGAGCCTGGTCGTGACTGCCTACACTGACATCATCGAATGCGGATGAGCCGCAGACGGACACAGCAGCACTGACAGACGAGCAGTTAGAAGGAGTCGCAGGGGGCTTTATTGTTGGTCCCATTGGTGGGCGTATGCGGGGTAGTTACGTATCAATCAGCCCTGTCCCCACCCCGATCCCAAAGGTTCTCTTCCCACGCGGCCGTGCAAGGCTTGATGTTGGGCCGGTTGGTGTCGTTAATCCGGACAGCATGTGAAGACGGGCCTATATGGTCGACGTTCCCCCGGCTAGCTGGACGCAGTGAACGGTGGGTGCATCCCTCTCCTCCTCCTTGAGGGCCGTGCCCACCTGCCGGGCTTCTCGCCAGGACAGAGACAACTCGCGAGGGAGGCGTTGGCTTATGCGATGACGCAAGACTGAACCCCGGTACAGCCCGGCGTCGATGATGCCTCAGACCGAAAATAGCGGGTATGTGATCCGGTCGCCTATATAGATATTAGCAACCCCCGCCGCGGTTTTCGGATCCAAATAAATCGGGCGAGCAAAAAAGGAAGTCGAGGGTCTACTTGGACCCTCTGTCCAATGGCGCCCGCTCTGCGGCGCGTGCGCCATTGAGCAGGTTCGCCATCGCGTAGTTGCCTTCGTGACAGGCGTACTCGTAGATGATGTCAGTCGTGCTGACCATGGGGGAGACGGCCGTCCAGGGCCGTGTAAACGTCGCGGGATCCTCCACTGTCATGCGGTACTCGATCTCTGTTGGGCTGACTCTGGTCAGGCGTTCCACCAGATGAAGGGTCGGTGACGACTGCCGCCAGGCCGTCTGCCACCAGTAGCTCGTCTTGTCGGCAAAGTTCACCGTATCGATGACCAGCGTCTCCCCCTCCCAGTGTCCGACCGAATCGCCGAACCACTGGCGGATGGCTGACGAGACGTGCGGTCGTCCGTCGGTGGGGATCACCCGCCGGCCGCGATACATCTCGCTCGCGATGGCGACCCATCCCGGGCTCTGAAAGATGTGGGCGCGGCTGTTGTAGCCCTGGGGGCCAAGCAATCCAGGCAAGCCGTCGGTCAAACAGCGTTCTCCCGTGTCACGATCGAGCCACGAATCGTTCGAGAATTCCACCGGGGGACGGCTCGACACGATTTGCCGTTTGTACGCCAGCCGCTTCAGTACCTCCGGTCTATAGGGCACGCGCCCATCCGGCGGATCGACGACCAGTGAGGTGCGGTTGATGATGGTGCGTGGCCGCCCCTCTGAGTACCACACGCTGTTATATTCGTTGCCGGCGATCGGCGAATCTGCGAGCGACGGACGCCCGACTTCCGTGAAATCCTTCCCCGACTCTCGCTCGGCAACCAGCGCGTTCTCCGCTTGTTGCCGTTCGGCCACCTCTTGATCGGTAAGGGAGGTCTTCCCGGCGAGGGTCGCCGGCCGCTCCCACGGCGTCGCGGTGGATGCATTGTCCCAGACCCCCCGCAGATCCGGCTCGCCCCACGGCGTCAACGCTGGCTTCGAGGCCTTGGCTTGTCCCTCAGGCACACGTGTCTGGCCGGACACCTGCAACATCCCTGTCGAGGCAAAGAGCACCGCCACGAAGACCCCGCCGCCGAAAACCGCCCGGTGTCTTGCACGCATCCGTTCCCTCCCTGCTATGAGCCGGCGCTCGACCGTATGGGTCGAAGGATTGTCGATCGATGGTACCCCTAAGAATCGTAGCGATCAATTGAATTCGCAGTTCTCCCTTCGCGTCTGCTCGAATCTGTCTTGAGCGCTGAACAGGTCAACCGCATGCCACTTAACCAGCTGCTTTTCGACCTAGTTCTCATAACCCGGATGGTTCACCGTCAACGTCCAGCACTCTCATTGGACGCACTTAGGGACTGTTTACGCAAAGCCTAGCGATCTGTGCCGTCCCCGTTGAACCGCCGCGTTGCCCTCGAGTGGGACGCGGCGCATCTAGTTGAGGCCTAACCCGTCATTGACGTGGCCTGAAGGTCTAGTCTAAACGGGTAGAAAATACGTCACTCCAGGCGTAGACTGACCGATATGACTTCTTCATCGCTGTCTCGGTTGGCACTCGCGGGGATGGTCGCGTTCCTGGTGGGGGGCGCTCCGCTCGCCCAGACACCCGAACCTGCTCAAGACGACAGCTTCGAGGCACTCCTAACCCGTGCGAATGCCGGGGACGCGAGAGCGCAGACCCTACTTGGCTCTATGTACTACTACGGCGAGGGCGTACCGCAGGACGACGTCGAAGCGGCGGCGTGGGCTCGCAAAGCGGCGGTGCAAGGCCAGGCGGACGCGCAGGCCGCCCTTGGCGTGATGTACGCCAACGGCCATGGCGTACCGCAGGACTTCGTCGAAGCGGCGGCATGGTATCGCCAAGCGGCGGAGCAAGGGCAGGCGGACGCGCAGTACACCCTTGGCGTGATGTACGCCAACGGCCATGGCGTACCGCAGGACGACGGTGAAGCAGTGGCGTGGACTCGCCAAGCGGCGGAGCAAGGGCAGGTGGACGCGCAGCACAACATGGGCGTGAGGTACATCACCGGCCGTGGCGTACCACAGGACGATGTCGAAGCGGCGGCGTGGGCTCGCAAAGCGGCGGTGCAAGGATTTGCGCTCGCGCAGTTCAGCCTTGGCCAGATGTACGACTTCGGCCAGGGCGTGCCGCAGGACGACGTCGAAGCGGTGGCGTGGTACCGCAGAGCGGCGGTGCAAGGGCATGCGGGCGCACAGTACAACCTGGGATTTTTGTACGCCGACGGCCGGGGCGTACCGCAGGACGACGTCGAAGCGGTGGCGTGGTACCGCAGAGCGGCCGAGCAAGGGCATGCGCGGGCGCAGTACAACCTAGGCGTGACGTACTACAACGGCGCGGGCGTACCGCAGGACTTCGTCGCAGCCTATCTGTGGGCCAGCCTCGCGGCGAGCTATACCGACGCCTCGAACCGAGATCGTTACACCGAATTCCGTGACGCCGTCTCCAAGCGTCTCATCCCCGATCAACTCGCCGAAGGCCAGAAGCTGGCGCGTGAGTTTTTCGAAGCGCACCCGCCTGAGTGACGACCGGGGTATCTAAACCCCCATCTCGAACTTCACGTGGGTGGGTTTAGCGGGAGTGTTGTGTATAACTTTGTGTATAACTTGCCAAATGCCGAAAGGCTAAGGCATTAACGATCAATCGGCCAGCCGTAATTGGAGACAACATCATGTCTGTTCGCAACCCAACCGTATCCGTAGCCGCTCTGCTCGTACTCGTCTCGTCGTTGGTACCGCAGGAAACTGCTGCGCAGAACTCCACGAACCCATATGCGATCGTCGAAGGGTGGGCAAAGCTGCCGAGCGGAAGGGTGATGGGAGCAGTCGGCAAAGCGAAGGTCGACCCCGATGGACGTCATATCTGGGCAGTTATCCGTTGCGATGCCGGGCCTG
>CAUZDY010000024.1:0-45276 GCA_963578805.1 Vicinamibacteria bacterium
AAACGCAACTGGGATCTAGCATGGTCCGGTTTCAACCGGTCCTCGATTATTGAAGAAGTTGCTCATTCTTGAGACAAAACGGGAACCGCAATCGAGGCCTGAATTTCGTGGTCTAGATGGACAGTCGGTTGACGAGCGGCGTATGGTATCGGCCGTATGGGGCACCTCACGCGCGGCACATGAACTGAGGTGCATGCAGGGAACAGACCTTGAGAGCTACGTTTGGAGTAGGAGCCGTCGGGTTCATTCTTACCCGGTGGCTTCTGAGCGTTTGCAATCTTCCTGGCGTCTGCGGATGGTTGTCGGGAATCTCCACGTTGTTGGCCGTGGTTTGCATCGTGTCGCACCTTGCGTCGGCGACGCAACTACGGTCTGCCGTTCTCGGACGATCCGTCTCACGCTTACTGGTTCTCACCTGCGCACTGAGTCTCGTCGATGATGCCCTCGGCGTCGCCGAGCCAGGCCGGTTCTGGTGGCAGGCAGGGTTCGCTGAGGCTGTCGAACTGCTAGCGTGGACATGGTTCATGTGCGGAGGGCTGATGGCCGCTCGCTGGCTGTGGGGTGGATTGTCTCCCGCGACGACGAGCCCGGTTGGTGTTCGCCAGCTGCTGATTTCCGCTCTCATATTTCTTGTAATCGGGCTTCAAGTGAGGGTCCTTTTCATGACCCGTCCGGTAATGTGGCCTTTCATCGACTATCCACTCTATGGTGCCGCTCACGGGACGCCCATTCGCGCCGTTCACCACCGCCTCTACGGCTTGACGTCCCAAGAACCGGTCGCCTTCATTGAGATCACAGCTGACGGTCTCGGGGCCAGCTGGTTCGTCTATCACACTCAGGTCATCCCGCAACTCTTCAACCGACCGTCAGAGGTAATCGAAGATTTCCAACGGACGCTCGCAAACTCGGACTTGCCGCCTTTTCAGCTAATCGTGCCCGAGAGAACGACGTTCGCGCTCGTGAACTCTCGACTCGAAGAGTTTGCCGAACGTCGGGTGGTCCGTCTCGCTTCTGATCTAGCTCGGTCTGCTGAGGCACGGTTTAGATGAGGCCCTCCGACTTGACGGGCTTGTCCCGGCTCTGGGCAAGGTCCTGGCTTCGCTTCTGGTTCCCGACGACGACGGTCGTTTCGCTCGCTATTTGTCGGATCGTGCTCGTGCCGGCCTGGTTGCTGCTGTTTGCAAAGCCATGGGATCAACTCGCTGTCGCCCTTACCTACGACCCGGCCCGTATCGATCAGGAATTAATTCTTGCTATTTTGTCGTTGATACCTGTTGAAACTTTTCACAGTTATGAGTTTCTGCACTCCCTCTGGCTTTTAACGAACGTAGCCGGGGTGCTAGCGGTGGTGGGTCTTTTTACTCGCACGTCAGTTCTCGTGTTTGGGCTCGGACACAGTGTGCTTATCGCACACCTGTGGTCGTACGGTGAGCTGCATCACCCTGAAGCGCTGTATTGCGTGGCCCTTGTCTTGATGGGACTGTCACCGTCCGGACGTTGCTACTCGATCGATTCGTGGATCGGCAGGCGTTCCCAGCACCCCGAGCGTTGGGGACCGGACGCGAAGATAGATACGGCAACTTGGCCGTTGCGACTTGTGCAATGTCTGCTCGGCATCGCCTATTTTTCGTCGGGCAGCGCCAAGATGCTGGATGGGGGTCTCACCTGGTGGAACGGAGCAACGCTTCAGACCATCGTGTTGGTTGACTATGTCCGTTTCGGTATGCCGGCGGGCTTGTGGTTGGTCCAGAATTTTTGGCTGTGCGTCGCGGCGTCCGTGGTCACCGTCATCGTGGAGCTGTTCTTCTTTGTAGCCGTTTTCGTTCCCGCGTCGAGAAAGTACGTTCTAATGGGGGGACTAGCGCTTCATATTGGCATTTATCTAACGATGGCCGCGCCGTTTTTCACGTGGATGGCGATGTATGTGATCTTCATCAACTTCGAGAAGATCCGACAACAGTTCGTGGTGCCTCAGACGGCGGCGTCAGGTGAGTCCTGGCAGGTATGAGGAGAGGATCTTTACATGCTGCGAGTCCCACGGCTGGTCTTGCTGTTTTTACTCCTACCGCTCGTGTGTGGGGCGGGTGCTTGCGGGGCGCCCGATATGGGCCCACCCGCCGCTGTTCCCAGTCTTGCTCTGAATCGAACAGGTGTGCCGCTCGGCGGACCGCTGGAGATGACCTATCAATTTACCGTTCTACCTGAGTTTGGTGGCGTCACAGAGTCGTATCAGGTCTTTGTGGATTTTCTGGATGCCAATGAGAGGGTTATGTTCAGCGACCACCACATGCCGCCAGTGGCGACGACCGATTGGAAGCCAGGTCAAACCGTATCCTACCAGCGCCGGATATTTGTCCCGATCTACCCCTACGTTGGGGACGCTTCGGTCACACTCCGACTTGCGTCACCGTTGGCTGAAGACTCGGTCGGGCTCGTCGGCGAACACCTCGGCGAAGGACGCTACAGGGTGGCGACCGTCCGGCTGGCACCGCCGCCGAAGAGTATTCCGATGTTCCAGGCCGGCTGGCACCAGCGAGAACGGGACGGTTACGAAGAATGGCGGTGGAGTACCAGCGAGGCGACCATCGCGTTTGAGAACCCCCGGCAGGATTCGGTCGTGTATCTTGAGCTCGAGGGGCGTCCGATGCTCTTTGAGTCGCCTCAGCGGGTGGATTTTGTCGTGGGGGCGCGCACGATCGACAGTTTCCTAGTTGAGGACTCTGGTGTCATCCTCCACACGACGACGGTGAGTGCGGCCGACTTCGGCGACAGCGATCTCGCTGAGCTGACGCTTCGCGTTGACTCGACCTTTGTTCCTGCTGAGCTGCCTGGCTCGAACAGCGCTGATGATCGCCGGCTCGGCGTTCGGGTCTTTCATGCGTTCGTCGAGAGCCGCTAATATGACGGATACACTCGGCCCGGCTAAGGTAGGGTGGCGTCGACCGTCACTATCTGGTTAGCCTCGACCTCGGTAACCGTCCGGATCGTGCCGTCGAGGAAAGTTACCTCGACCGTGACGGACGTCTCTGAGCCGAGCCCCACATGCAGGATCGGATCGTCTTGACCGAGATAGCCATTATTGCTGCGGCTTTCTCTAAACCCGAGCAGGGTGTCCCCGGTGCCTAACACTCGCACCTTCGCACCGAACGCCCCAGCTTGTCCTTGGGCTGACCGGAGCTTAATCTTGAGCCAGTTACCGGAGTCCTTGTCATTACGTATGAGCCAGTTCGCACTACGTTTGGCTCCGATCGCGAAGTCAAGATCCCCGTCAGCGTCGATATCTGCGAATGCGATTGCCCGTGGGTCGTCAATGCCCCCAACCGGAATCGTCGGACCGTCAGAAAACCTGCCGGTCCCGTCGTTAAGATACGCGAGATTATCCCCGGCGAACACGAGGTCCAAATCTCCATCGTTGTCGAGGTCAGCGAAGCCTCCCATATATCCATCGATATCGGTGAACACTCGACGAAAGTTGAAAGTACCCTGACCGAGATTGCGGTACAGGAACCCCACTGTCTCCGTGCCATCGAGGCCAACGAGTAACAGATCTAGGTCGCTGTCGTTGTCGATATCGGCTGCCGTGACGCCGCTGAAGGCGTTGTGGGTGATACCGATCGAATCCGGGTCGACGGCAGTGAAGGTGCCGGTCCCATTGTTCCGAAGGATATTAAGGTCACCATCTCGATTTGCCGCGATGATGTCGATGTCGCCGTCGCCATCGAAGTCGGTGTCGGTGGCTCCCTGTCCGGCAGGTGCGGTGTAGAGGGCACCGGAGGTTAGCTCGGTCCACTGGTGGTCGCCGTCGTTACGATATACCTCGTTCCGTTCGCTCGACGGGTCCCCAGACCCCATCCAGCCCGTTACACCGAATATATCGAGGTCTCCGTCGCGGTCCATGTCGAAGGCGAGCAGGGCACGTGTTGGATCGGATCGAGTGCCCATGGCCGGGGGAGTCACGTCGTTGAAGAAACCTGACCCTACGTTGCGGAAGATGTTGTTGGGTGCGCCGGTTGAGCCAGTTGAGCCGTTGATGAGGTCGTAGTCCCCGTCATTGTCGAGGTCCGCAAAAGCGGCCCCGTGGGAACCGCCATCGAAATCGTTGACCCCGCGCACCGCACCTGCTTCCGTGAAGGTTCCCATGCCTTCGTTGACGAAGAACAACTCAGCGACGGGGTCATTGAAGTGCATTGTGATGTACAGATCGGGGAGAACGTCTTCGGTCGCATCAGCGAACATGGCGCCATGACCTCCAAGAATCTGGATCGCCACCCCGCTCGGATGAGAGACATTAGTGAAGCCGAGCGGCCCGTCCTTCGGCGGCGGCGGTGGCTTCGGCGTCCTGAAACTGAAGGAAGGTGACCAGGGTCCATCGGCGCCATCGAGCTGAGCGCGAACCGACCACAGATACGTCGTCTCGAAATCGAGGTCCGTCGGTGGGGTGAACGTAGTCGTCCCAGCGGTTTGTTGGACCACTGCACTCGCGACGACCACTTCCGGATCGTCGGCAGAGACAACTTCGAACCGATAGTTAAACTGCGCCGGCACCCAGTGTCCCATCGCGTTCGATACCCTCAACCTGGGTCTGAGCGTTTTGGTCTCTCCGCCGTTGGCCGGGCTTGTGGGCACGGGTGCCGTCGCTTTCAGTGTCTGTGCGGTGGCGACGGTCCCACACACTGTGACCAGACTCCAGACCGTTAGAGCCCACTGAGTGCAGGATAAGAAACGGTTCATCAGTTCGGTGCTCCTTCCGTGTCAGGACGTTACCCCGGATCGCGAGGTTCAAGCCTGGCAATATCAACGCGCCTGAAGAACCGGCCGTTGAGCGGTGGACAGATCGCCTGAAAAAGATGATAGATGCTCTTGAGCGCGATCGTCACCCGATAGGGGGCGTACTGCTCGACGGCGCGGAACCACGCGTCGCTGGGTTTAAAGCGGTGGTTGCCTTCGCGCGGTGCTTGCTCGTCTTTCCAGCGGGTGACGTAGTCGCTCTGTTGGGGCGGCGTGTCGAGGATAGGCACGTTAGCAAGACGGCGCGCGGCCACGCATAGATAGGTCGGCCGAAAGGAGCGCATCTTAACACGATTACCAACCACTTTGGGGTCAGCGACCTCGTACCAGCGCCGAGACGATGTCTCGGTGACCAGCATCCGTTCGACGGTAAAGCCGCTGGTGGGTGAGAACACGCGATAGAACAGTTCTGGGCTGAACTGATAGAACCCATGGCCCATCGCGTTGTTCCCCATCGTGATAGCGATGAAGTGTCCGCCGGGGGCGATCATTCGCATGCAGTTCTGGATCGCGGATGGAAAGTCAAAGACGTGCTCGAGTGATCCGGCGTCGATCACGGCCGTGAAGGCGCTCTCGAGTTTTGGCGGTAAAGCCTGATTCAAATCTAAAATCTGGGAAGCACCTTCGTAAGGTGAGGCGTCGATCGAGACGATCCGCTGGGCTCCGAGAAGGTGAAGGAATGGTTCGGCAAAGCCATTGGCGCTTGTGAGTATTTCTTTAATCTTGGTGTCGGTTGCCTCGACCTGGAAGGTGTCCAGGTATCGGCGTAGCCAGTGCGCGGTTACGAATAGTTGTTGGCGCCCAATTGTGGCGGTTCGCTCGAATGAAACACCCAATCGCTGCGCCGCCAGAAGGAACTGTGCACCCTTGTCGTCGAGACCCATATCTATCGAGACCTATCTCGTCGAGCGGTGGTGGCGGTGAGACCTGGAATAGAGGCGCTGGTGTTGGGGCTCAACGTGCACACACGCTCTTCCTTTCGATCGAGCCGCCTCGTGGCGTTTTGAGTCGAGCGACATACCGTCGGGAAAGTATAATCCACGGGTTACAGGCGGCATCTGGCGTCCCGTGCCCGTTGCCCACCCACCAGCTGCGGTCAAGGTCAGTCTCCCCGCGAGCGCAGGTAGAGCCAGAGCCCGGGAAGTGTTCCAATAAGACCGGTGACGACGAAGAGCGTCGAGAGCGCAAAGGCTTGCACGTCCGGGACGCCGGCCGGTCGGAGGAGCCAGACGATCACTCCTTGAGGTAGTCCGATACCGGCGATCGAAACCGGCAGCATGAATGCCAGTAATCCCACCGGCATGAAGACCAGGTAGTAGCTCAAATCGACAGGAATACCCAGACTACCGCCCAGCAGGAACACCTCCAGGATCCGAAGCCATTGGACCACCACGGAAAGTCCGAAGACCGTCAGAAGAACGCCGCGGCGCCCGCGATAGCGAGCTACACTATCGGCTACTTCAATCAGCCATCGGCCCAGCGATGTGCGGCGGAGCGCAGGCGGTACGACTCCACGCAGCACCTCGCTTGCCCAGAATGCACCAAGTAAAGCGATGGCGGTCAACACGCTTAAACCCACCACGAGACGAGCCAGGGGAGGTGTCGCGTTACCGGTCCACAGTATGAGGCCCAAGACGCCTAGGACGAGAAGGGCTGAGACTCCCAGAAGTCGGTCGACCGCGACCGAGGCGATGGCTTCGCACCCGTCGTCGGTGTACCGCGAGAGGGTGTAGGCGCGGGTGACGTCAGCTCCGCCAGTCGGTAGTGCAGTTCCCACAAATGAGGTAATCAAAAAGATACGCGCGGCCGTCCAGATCGAGACTGGCGTAGCGCTCGACTGAAGGAGTACAGTCCACCGGACGATCATCGTCGCCCGAGTGACGGCATCGACTACGAGCGCCCCAAGAAAGTAGAAAATATCGACAGCAAGGAGCGTCCGTATAGTCTCTTGCCGGTCGAACTGCGAGACGAGGTACATGACAATCGTCGTGCTCAGGACCGCTCGAAACCAAAAGGATACAACTAGCTTAATAATCACCAGAACCGGCCCAAGGTGTGAACGAAGGCGGGTGTGGCGCGGTCAGTTGGCGGGCGTCGAGATCCAGCCAACCTGACCATGCTCGTTCCATTTAACGATCGGGTTCGTGCCGCCCGCGTTCAGCACGATATCGATGTTGGCCAAACTGTCGCTCTGGCCGTTGGTCCGATGCCCCCAGTCAGGATCCTCTCGGGCGAGACTCGAAGTGATCTCCTGAGTGAAAGCGTTTACGCTTATCTCAGAGTTCAGATAGCCGGTCTTGGCGACCACCGCCGGCGTACGAAAGTTCACCGTCGCTGACCAATCGCTCGTCAGTCGAGCCGCGGTTTCCGGTGAGAACCAGCTCGGACTGATTGCTCTATCTGCCGGGAGAAGAGACGTTTCAGGAAGATTTCTGTTTGTGCTGCGACCGCGCCAGTAGTATTTGGTATTCGGGAGCAGGTCACTCTTAAGGAAAAGGTTCGTCTCGCCCCGGGACCGTGTGTATGTCCGAAGAATTTTGACCCCGTTCGTGAACGCTGGATCGGTTGACAGCTCGACCTCGATAAGCACCGTGCCTGGATCGCCGGTGACAGTGCCGTTCTTCAGAACAAAGGGAGGCCGTAGGGTGTTCGCGACGATTCCTCCGATCGGTAAAAGCGGTAGTGGTGGTTCGACTGATGTGAACTCGGTTGTGAATCCATAGACAACTGACCAGGGCCCGTACGCTCCGTTGCTCTCGGCACGAACGCGCCAGACGTAGACTGTGGAATCCTGGAGGACACCGGCCGGCACCGTGAGTGTCGTCGACCTCTGTCCCTGAGTGATCACATCCGTGTGGATAGGCTGCCCGATGTTCGAGTGCGCGTAGACTGCAAACCTTACGGGGAGTATCCAAGGCACATCGTGGGCCGTCGTTGAGTTACTTGCGGCGAGCACGACCGTGGGATCGTTCACGATCACGCCGTCGGCCGGTGAAATGAGTTCGGGCACCGTTACCTTCAGCGAGACCCGGTCATGGGATAGACTGGGGTTGACGGCCGATTGACCGGTTGGGGCAGTCGGGCTCATTGAACCGGAGTTGCACCCAATCAAGAGGGCCGTCAGACTGAGAAGTGTCGCACACGCCGAGTAATTCCTGAATCTCAAACTTCGCTTTCTCGAAAACGGGGTACTTACCTGACCAGATGGGGCTCTGGATCGAATCGGTATGATACGAGATCTTGAGGATAGCGTCTAACACAGATAGCCGCTCCCGTGATTCGTTGTTCAGCTCCAGATGATTGTGCTAGTGTCCCGGAGGCGCGCTGAATTCACCGGACAGATAGGACAGCGTGTCTCACGCTCGATGGTGTCCGGTCGATAGTCCACGGACAATCAAACAGGGAGACTGGGCAGAGATGCAGAAGTTGACGCGCGTCCTGGTGTTTGTCCTGGTCGTCTTAATGGGCGTGGCGTCTACCTTGCAGGCTCAGCAATCTGAGCGCCGCTTCTTCACGAGTATCGATGGTGGGTACCAAAGCGGTGGACAGCGGCTTCAGGGTCGCGTCACCGAGGACCTTTATGACGAGTCGCAGATCTCCGACACCGACTACACCATCGATCGGAGTGCCGCGTTATTCCGTGCGAACGTGACCGCGCGTCTGCAGCCGCACCTCGGTTTTGGGTTTGGCTTCACGCGCAGTGTGTCATCAGGGAGTGCCGATCTGACGGCGGCGGTCCCACACCCGCTTTTCATGAATCGACCTCGGATGGTCTCCACCGAGCTGATGGCGCTCGGGCATCGAGAAAACCTGTATCACTTTCAGGCGGTTTGGTTCGTTCCTCTGGATGAGCGCATTCAGATCCAGCTCTTCGCCGGACCGTCGGTGATACGCGTTGAACAGGCGCTTGTGACGGGCTTAACGGCAGTTGACGAACCGCCGTTCACGTTGGAGAGTCTGGCCCAGGTTGCGCTGACTGACGTCGCTGTGGAAGAGATGGCCCAGACCGGGCTGGGCTTCAACGTTGGTTTAGACTTTTCTTATATGTTTGCTGAGCACTACGGTGTCGGCGGGTTCGTCCAGTATGGTGGGGGGGCGGTCGACTTCGCAACAGGCTCCGGAGCGACGTCGGTGACCGTTGGAGGCTTTCAATTTGGTGCTGGCCTTCGTTTTCGACTCTGAGTCCGACGATCACCGTAGTTGATGCCGGCAGCCAGGCGTCCAGGACGTGGCACCAGCCGTCTCCGAAGCTACGTTCTGTCCAGGTTGGCAGCTGTTTCGTCTGCCGTGCACCAGATCATTTAGCAGGTGTCCAAACCCCGCCGATAGAGCCGACTTCGTTCAAGTGGATCTGTGGATTCGAGCCCGTCGCACCTGAGAGAATGTCGACACTGAATGGATTATTGCTCTGGCTGGTGATCCGATACGCCACCTTGTTCTTTTCAAGCGGGCCGGTGTCGGTGGTCCGGCAACCCCTCAGGTCTCGTCAGTCTGTGTGGCTTCAGGTGTCTGCTATACTTCCGGCTGGCCTTGGCTCTTGCACGAATCCTTATGCTCGCCCCTGAGCCGTTCTTCGAGCCAAGGGGAACCCCGTTTAGCGAGTATCACCGGATCAAAGCGCTCGGCGAGTTGGGATACCAGATCGATCTGGTCACCTATCCGATCGGGCGTGATGTCGATTTACCTAACCTGCGAATCGTGCGGTGTGGGCGGCCTTCGTTCATTTCTAAGGTCCCGATCGGCCCTTCGTTCACGAAGATCATTTTAGACGTCTTCCTTACCGTCACCGCGTTCCGTCTTGCGAGCACCACGGCTTACGACGCGATTCACTCGCACGAGGAGGCAGGGTTGCTCGGATTGTGGCTTGCCCGGCGAACGGGAATCCCTCATCTGTATGACATGCACTCGAGCCTGCCTCAGCAGCTCTCCAACTTCCGATACACGCGCTCGCTCGTGTTGCGGCGATTGTTCGAGCGAGCGGAAGCTAGGGTGTTGGGCGAGTCAAACGTCATCATTACTATTTGCCAGGAGCTACAGGACGCTGTTCTGGCAATTGGAGCAGGCGACCGAGCCTTTCTGATCGAGAACGTCATGGGTGGAGTTGTCGACGAACGAAATTCCGGCGCGCCGTTGATTGATGTCCGTTCCAGATACGGCATCGAAGCGTCACAGCCTCTGGTTCTCTACACCGGGACATTTGAGGAGTATCAAGGGCTCGGTCTGCTCGTTTTGGTCGCCGCGCTCTTGTCGGCGAGCCATCCGGAAGTACGCGTGCTCGTGGTCGGCGGCGAGCCAACGCAAGTCGCGCGGTTACGAGAGAGCGCCCGGGAAATCGCGCCGACTATGGTGTTCACCGGGCAGCGGCCGCCCGGTGAGATCCCGCAGTTTATAGAGGCTGCGGATATCTTAGTTTCTCCGCGGACGCGTGGGACGAATACGCCGCTCAAGATCTACTCGTATCTCCGATCTGGACGACCGATCGTCGCGACGAATCTGCGAACACACACACAGGTACTCGACGAGCGCACGGCACGGCTATCCCCGCCCCAGGCTCGACCGTTTGCCGACGCGGTCGCTCGGCTCATCGAGGAGCCTACCGAGCGGCATCGGCTGGCCGAGGCAGCGCGCGACCTCGCGGCGACGCGATACGGACACGCGGCGTATATGGACAAAACCGCCGCAGCATATCGTCGACTACTACCAGATCTGACGAGAAGTCCGATGATGTCATCGTCACCAAAAGTTTCGCGGTCAAAAGTTTCGTGACTGTCCTGGTTACCGGTGTGACCGGCTTCACGGGCGGTCAGCTGGCGCGGTATCTGGGGCGCCAAGGATTCCGTGTTCGCGGTCTCGTCCGAACGTCAAGCCAGGCGCGCGGTCTCGATCTGGAGGCCGAAAATAATATTCACGTGGTTGGTGACCTGACTAATCGGGCGTCGCTAGACTCAGCGTGTCGCGACATCGAGGTCGTCTACCACATCGCGGCCAGTTATCGCAGCGCAGGACAAACCGATGACGCGTATAGAGCCGTCAACGTGACTGGAACCAGTAACCTGCTACAGGCGGCTCAAGCGGCCGGTGTGCGTCGTTTCGTACACTGCAGCACCGGCGGCGTGCACGGCCATGTCGAACATCCACCGGCCAGCGAGGATGCTCCACTCGAGCCTGGGGACATCTACCAGGTCACAAAGCTTGAGGCGGAGTGTTTAGCGCGAGAGACCGGTGCCCAGACTGACCTCGATGTGGTTATCGTCAGGCCAATCGGAATCTATGGACCTGGCGACATGCGGTTTCTCAAGTTGTTCCGCGGCGTTGCCCGCGGTCGCTTCCCGATGCTCGGGTCTGGTAATGTGTTTTATCACCTGACCTACATCGACGATCTTGTCGAAGGGTTTCTTCTCTGCGGTGAGACGCCGGAGGCCGCTGGCCGGACGTACATACTGGCTGGTCCCTCTTACTCTACTTTGAATGAGCTGATCGCTCTCATTGCCACCGAGCTCGACGTGAGTCCTTCCCGACTGCATTTTCCTGTCTGGCCGGTCTGGCTCCTGGGGGCGGTGTGCGAGGGTGTCTGCGTTCCGCTTGGCGTCGAACCTCCACTTTATCGGCGTCGAGTCGAATTTTTCACAAAAAGTCGGGCGTTTGATACGACTCGGGCGCGGACTGAGATCGGCTGGGACCCCAAAGTTGATCTAGCAAGAGGGATCTCGAAGACGGCAGCGTGGTACAAGGAGCAGGGGCTACTATGAGCCGCCCGCTGAACATCGTCCAGATCTGCGACCACCTGGGCTGGCCAGGCTCGCGGATGCACGGTGTGAAGCGTCTGTTCGCCTGGATGATTCCCCGCTTTGATCGGGATCATTTCAACGTATCGCTGATCAGTCTTCGCCAACCGGATTCGTCCGAGGACACGTTGGAAGCGAGGGGGATCGACGTCACCTATCTGTCCAAGTCGAAGTTCGATCCGACGACGCTGCTGGACCTGTTGCGCGAACTCGACCGGAAGCAGGCCGACATCGTGCATCTGCACGGGTATGGAGCCACGACCTTCGGGCGTCTCGCGGCGGCACGCCGGCGCTTGCCAACCGTTTTGCACGAGCATGCCAATCTGACGTCCACGCCGTGGTTTCAGAAGGTCGCTGACAAGCTGCTCGCACCATATACAGACCTGGCGATCGCCGTGTCGCGGTCGACCGCAGATTTCGTCGTGAACGCGCGTCTGGTGCCAGCCGAGCGAACACGAGTTGTTTACCTCGGAGCACCATTCGAAGAGTTCTCTCGGTCGCGGACACCGGAAGAAGTAAAGAAGATACGAGAATGGATGGGTGTCCCTGCCGATGCGCCGTTGATCGGTACGGTAACCCGTTTAATGCCCGCCAAGGGGAACGAGTTTCTTATTGCGGCAGCCCCACAGGTGCTCGAAGAATGTCCTGACGCCTATTTTTGCATCGTGGGCGAGGGAGAGCTGCAGGCGCCACTCGAAGCACAGTCGAGAACGCTGGGAGTGGGTGACCGGATCCGGTTCCCGGGTTTCATGAGAGATGTGGCGGGTGCGTTGATGGCGTTCGACATCGTTGTGTTCCCTTCGCTGTGGGAGGGGACCCCCCTTACGGCGTTCGAGGCGCTCGCCGCTGGTCGACCTATCGTGGCTAGTGACGCCGACGGTCTGGTCGATATCCTGCACGACGGGATTGACTCGGTTATCGTGCCAAAGCGCGACAGCGCGGCGATCGCGTCAGTGGTCGTTAGGTTGCTGGGTGATGCGGAGTACTGTCAGCAACTTGGTTTAGGGGCCAGGGCAACCGGGGCCGGCTACGATATCGACAGCTTTGTGCGAAAGATGGAGCAGCTCTATCGACTGATGCATGAGGTGTCCAGACCAACGCGACGGACCGGGGTGGCTCGTGCCGAACTGAATTTCTTGTCGAATTCAACCGATCCCTCGTAACCTCTGAGTCGAACACGACTCATGAAGCTGAACATCGACGCTTGGCGTCAAACCTCCGGGGAGCTTACAACCCGAGCAACCCCAGGTATGCTTGCGGCCGTTTTCGTGCTCGTCGTCGGGTCGTATGCGGCACTGTCCGTTGATTTTCAGCGGACGGGTTTTGGCATCAAAGGTGATGAGGCTACATACGTCGCTATGGCCCTCAGTGTGGCCTATGACGGCGACCTGGTGTTCGAGGCTCGGGATCTTGAGCGTTTCTATCGCGTTTACAATTCTGGACCCGAGGGGATCTTTCTAAAAAGGGGCGCGACGGCTTCTTATCAGTTTGTGGAAGCTTTTCCTTTCGTGCGGAGAAAAACCCGAGTAGACGACCAACCGGACCGCCTCTACTTCGGGAAGGCGTACATTTCTTCGGTTGCGGCGGCGCCGTTCGTGCGCCTCGCTGGACTCAATGGCCTGCTGCTGTTTCACACACTGCTCGTAGCCGCGATGATCGGGCTCGGATCCCTGTTCCTGTCGACGCGGTCAGCACCCAGAATGGCAACTGGATACACCGTCGTCTTCTTCGGAGCCTCGATCGTACCGATTTACACCATCTGGTTAACGTCAGAGACCTTCAACGTCGCCTGTGTGTTCCTCGCATATTTTCTCTGGTTCTACAAAGAGGTCAGACCCGCTGCGGGTCGTCTTGGTGCCCGTTTCCTCGCGAGTCCGATGTCTGACATCGCGGCCGCGGTCGTGCTGGGCCTCGCAACGTTCTCAAAGCCGGTGCCAAACGGTCTATTGCTCATTCCACCGGTCGCCCTTGCCTTCTATCGTCGGCGGTATTTGGTAGGTATCGGGAACGGCGGTACCGCCGTCATCGTGGTCGCCTTGTGTTTCGCCATCAACGCGGGTATCAGTGGTGAGTTCAACTATCAGGGCGGGCTCGACCGCCGCACGTTCTACACTGGCTCCGGTGGCTTTCCGTTCGAGGTTCCAGGCGTTGCATTCGAGGAGATCGGAATTCAGCGTGCGACAAACGAGGTCATCGTCGATGAGCGTCTGAGCGCAAGAGGTTTCATGACACTCTTCATGACAAACGGTGGATACTTCCTTGCCGGACGTCACTTTGGCTTCGTGCCGTTTTTCTTCCCCGGGGTGGTCGCAATCGGTCTTTTTCTATGGCGTCGAGCCTCGCGTGAAGCCTGGCAATGGCTCGTGCTTGGGACGGTGGCGCTTTGTGCCATCGCGTTGATCGTGTATATGCCGTACACCTGGTCGGGTGGTGGAGGACCTCCCGGAAATCGCTACTTTCTGAGCGCCTACCCGGCGCTCTTTTTCATCACGCCGCCACTGGCGTCGATCGTTCCGACGCTCGCCGCGGTCTTCGGTGGAACGCTGTTCATCATACAGATCCTGATCAATCCGTTCGTCGCGGCGAAGCAGCCGTATTTGAACGTTGAGCGCGGGCCTTTGCGTCTCCTACCGGTCGAGCTCACCATGGTCAATGACCTTCCGATTATGCTTGATGCCAGGCGGGCCCGTGTGCGATACGGACAGGACCCAACGCTGCTGCTGTACTACCTGGACCACAATGCGTTTCTTCCAGAGCCACCCGGCATTTGGGTCACAGGCGGACGTCAAGCAGACCTCATCGTCCGAACGGACCACAGGCCACTTGAGACTGTTCGGGTGACCCTTACCTCGCGGGTCGCCAATTGGGTTAAGGTCGAGCTCGGTGGCGATTCGGTTTCGGTAGAGCTTGAGGCTGACCGCCCCCGGACGGTCACGCTGAAACCGAGCGGCGTGTATGCGCGCCGGAGTTGGGCGTATTTGCTGTCGGTTCAAGCGCGGGACGGGTTCGTCCCGCATCTCGTGGAGCCGGGTTCGCACGACCAGCGATATCTTGGTGTTGCGGTACGTCTCGATGCTGCGGCCGCAACTGTCGCTGAGCGTGCCGGCGACGGGCGATAGACAGGTGGCGCGCATCACGGTCGCCACGTCACACCCCCCCTTCTCAGAGGGGGGGCACCTGGTGATCGCCAAGGCCTTGGTGGCGGCGTTGGGTGCGGCCGGTCACGACGCTGTGCTTCTTCAGACACCACAGAACCGGTTCGGCCGGCAGGCCTCAGCCTATCTTGCCACATGGCTGACCGACGTTGAACAGGCCCACGATGGCAAGCCGGTCGACCAGGTGATTAGCCTCCGATATCCCAGCTACGCGGTTCGCCATCGCGTGCACACCTGCTGGCTCAACCATCGAATGCGGGAGTATTACGATCAATGGCCACGCTTCAGCAAGTCGCTCTCTTCTCGTGGTCGTGTTAAGGAAAATGTCCGCCGACGTCTCATTCACACCGTTGACCGCTATCTACTGACGCAGAACGTCACAGGACTCTTTGCCCAGTCGAGAACGGTTGCGGCGCGTCTTCAAAGGTGGGGAGGCATAACGTCGACAGTCATCCATCCGCCGCCGCCGCCGCGGGCCTACCGATGCGAGGGATATGACGACTTTGTCCTCGTCGTTTCGCGGTTGACCCCCCTGAAACGGGTCAGGTTGGTTGTCGAGGCACTGGCTGACCCTGTTGCGGCTGGCCTGAAGTGTGTGGTGGTTGGCGACGGCGAGGAGCGAGCAGAGTTACGGCAGGCGGTTAACTCGCGTGGCCTTGATGCGCGAATAACATTCTTAGGAGCTGTGAATGATGACGAGCTCCTGAAGCAACTGGCACGGTGCCGGGCTGTCTGTTTCCCGGCGCAGGCCGAGGACTACGGGCTGGTCACGGTCGAGGCGTTTGCGTCCGGGAAGGCCGTCGTGACATGTACCGACAGTGGGGGACCAGCCGAATTAGTCAGAGACGGAGAAAATGGTTTTGTGACGTCGCCAGACGCGTCGTTGCTCGCTGCCAGATTGGCGTTACTCTCGGAGGACCGTGACTTGGCAGAGCGCCTCGGTGCCGCTGCGCTCTCTGATGTTTCGGAGATGACCTGGGAGAAGGCGTTCGAGCAGCTGGTGCTCGTGTAGAATCAGGGGCGTGAAAAGTCGCAGGTCAGGCGTCGTGAATCATGACCTGCCACCGCGACGCCGTGTTCTCTCTGTGCGAAGCTTCGTCGCGGAGTCTTATATCGGATAGCTGCGGAGGTGGGCGCGACGAAGATCGCCCTTGGCCATCACTCCGACGACTTCATCGAGACCTTGTTGCTTAACCTCTGTTTCGCCGGAAGCCTGAAGGCGATGCCAGCCAAACTGCTGTCAGATGACAAGAGTCAGGTCGTCATTCGTCCTCTCGTCTATGTGAGGGAGGACGAGGCGCGCGCTTATGCTCGCGAGAGCGGACTCCCGGTGATTGGCTGTTGTTGTCCAGTCTGCGGCGACTTGAGTCTCAAGCGCCAGCGGCTAAAGCGTCTGCTCTTCGATTTCGAGACCGACCACCCCGGAGTCAAGAACTCGATGCTCAAAGCGCTTAGCAACGTGGCGCCTCGCCATTTACTCGACACACGTCTCAATCCAGTAGGCGAGCTTCGTTCCCGCGCTGCGGCCGAGCTCGGTGCGACCGTATAGAGCAAGACTCGTGTCCACCTCAGAGATTTAACGGCTAGACGTGAAATGAAGGTCGTTCTGCAGCGTGTCGCCTCGGCGCACGTGCGTGTCGATAACGTCGAGATCGGCCGGATTGGGCCTGGGCTGGTCGTCTTTGTTGGTGTCTGTAAAGAGGACGGCGCGGAAGACGTCGACTACATGGTCGGTAAAGTCCGAGAGCTCAGAATCTTTAAAGACGACACCGGCCGAATGAATCGGTCGGTAGTGGAGGCCGGTGGTGAGCTGCTAGTTGTGTCTCAGTTCACTCTCTGCGGAGATTGCCGACGGGGTCGTCGTCCGTCATTCGATTCGGCCGCCCCACCCAACAAGGCACGCGTTTTGTATGACGAGCTTGTGGCAAACCTCCGAACGAGCGGTCTAAAGGTCGCGACCGGCCGGTTTCAGGCAATGATGGTCGTGGAGCTGGTCAATGATGGACCGGTGACGCTGATAGTCGAGAGTCGGGGTTAAGGGGACTAACGAAATGTGTTAATGCGCTCGATTTCTCTACTTTGTCTGGCAATTCTTGGTGAAGGCCTTTTCGTTCTCATCGCGCTTGTATGGGCGCGGTGGCGCGAGACATCGTTCGTCTTTGGTGGCGCAGTGGAAGGGGTGGTCATTGGGGTTGTCGCAGCAGGGGGTTTGGGGGCGGCGAACTACTACCTGCTATGCGGAGCGCCGGACATGGCTGGCGTACGCTCGATTCGCCGGTTTTATGCCGAAAGATTGAAGCCGATCTTCGAGAACCTGTCGTCCACAGAAATTACCGTCATCAGTCTGGCCGCCGGGATCGGCGAAGAGCTGTTATTTCGAGGTGTTCTGCAGGCCGAGATGGGTCTTGTCTCGGCCAGCGTGATCTTCGGATTTCTCCACATGGCTGGTACCAGCACCGTGGTCTACGGGTGTTGGGTGATGCTGATGGGTGGGGTGCTCGGGGGATTGGCGATCTGGACTGGCGGCTTGGTGGCCCCAATCGTCGCGCATGCAGTGTACGATGCCGCGGCGATGAGCTACATACGCTGGGATGTTGGGTGCGGAAGAGTTGAGAGTCGAGAGTTAAAAGTCGAAGGTCCGAAGTCATGACGCATTCAAACCGGCTCGTTGTTCTTGCCGCCAGTCTGCTCACGCTCGTTTCGGCACCGTCTTTGGCGCAGCAGCGGCCGCTGGTCACTGAAGACCCTGAATCAGTTGGCAGCGGTCTCGTGCTGGTTGAGGGAGGATTCGACTACGTTCGCGACCAGCAGTACCCTGTCTCCGGTCTCGAAGGTCATCGGTTTAAGGCACCGACGTTGGGGCTCAGTGTCGGTGTTAGTTCGATCGCCGAGATCCAGATAGACGGCGTTTCCTATCAACAACTGAGTGTCGCCAACCGGGCGGAGGCGCCACTGTCTCGATTCGTCAAAATCAACGGCGATACCACGTCGGATATGGACGACATCGTTATTGGTGCCAAGACGCGGTTACTGTCTGAGACCGGTCGCCGGCCGGCTATTGGGCTCCGCTTTGCGACCCGTCTGCCGAATGCTGGCAACGAGAGCGGACTCGGTCTCGACACATTTGACTTCATCAACACCCTTTTGGTCGGTAAGACGGTCGGCGCTGTGCGCGTCATTGGGAACATAGGTCTCGGGATCCTGAGTGATCCCACACGTGGTGACAGGCAGAACGATGTTGTCGTGTATGGTCTCTCCTTGGCGCGGGCCATGAACGAGGCAGTCGAGATCGTTGGTGAAGTCAATGGCCACGCTAATACTAGGCGCGGAGATCCTCCGCCGGGTACCGATAGCACGTCGTACATGAGGGCTGGCCTGCGGTACACGCGCGGGTCTGTGCGATTCGATGGTGCGCTTATCACGGGGTTGACGTCTCGCGACGCCACGGTTGGCCTCTCCGTCGGGTTTACTTGGGTCTTCCAGGGGATGGAGGTGCCCTGATGTCGCTCAGGCTCGCTAACTTCATCAAGGCTCACGCCTACGGGAACGACTTCCTTTTTATTGACGAGGGGACCGTCTCGGCTGACGATGCGGCCGGCATCGCCACGCAGATCTGCCACCGGCACTCGGGTGTCGGCGCCGACGGCCTCATCTTTTATCGCATTACGGCAGCGGGCGCCGCAATGAAGCTGTTCAACGCCGACGGGTCGGTCGCGGAAGTGTCTGGCAACGGGGTGCGATGCCTCGCAGCGATCGTGGCCGACGACGATGAAGTGGGAGGAGAGACAGTCATCGAGAGCGACGGTGGTATCAAGGTTTTGAAGCTTCTGAAGGCGGTCCCACCCAGATATACCTTTCGGGCCTTTATGGGCTCGCCGATCGGTCTTCGAGAAACTGAAATCGATATTGTTGGCGAACGGGTACGAGTCGTCGTGCTGTCGGTTGGGAACCCCCAGTGCATTGTCCTGACCGACCGGCTCGATGAAGCTCGATTCAAGCGGTTGGGGCCGGCGCTGGCGACCCACGAGGTGTTTCCTGATGGGACGAACGTCGAGTTTGTTCAGGTGGAGCGGCCCGACCGGGCCAAGATGTTAATCTGGGAAAGAGGCGTTGGCCCCACTTCTGCGTCTGGAACCGGCGCGTGCGCATCAGCGGTTGCGGCGTCTGCGTTCGGCGGGGCGGGTCGGTCGCTCGACGTTGTGTCCCCGGGCGGTTCGCAGCACGTCGACTGGCGGGACGATGGGATTTATCTCACCGGGTGGGCTGAGATCACCGCGCGCGGCGAGTGGTTCGTCGAAGACCAGCCGTAGGTTTCGCCTGCCGCATTTAGACGGCGGCTCCGGTATTCATTAGACCGGCCTGTAGTACGATAATCGCGTCGTTTTCAGCGTGAGTGTTACGGTGCGCGGCTTGTAGGGTGGCTGAGGACGTCACTGGCCCCGAATGACCGGTCTCGCGAGAAGCTTGAACGATTCGGGGCGAGCGTCCTCGGTGACAATGAGCACATCGCCGTCAATCTCGGCCATGGTTTTCGCCGAGAGCGAGCCCTCGAGAACGCATGCCGGGTGCTGGGGCTATCGAGCGGCGTGCATTGTCTGACCGGGATGCATTGAGGCTAGCTCCGTCGAGTCACGGGAATCGGTGCGGCCACGGTGACACAGATCTCGGCTACCGTGAAGCTTGGACGCCGCACGCTTGCACACTCGCCGGAGGAATGGACGTTGTTGGAGAGTCCACACGAGGCGGCATCGTGTCTGTCGCATAGCCACGGGTTCGGTTTGGTGGAGCATTGCGGCGTCGTGACGCTCGACACGAAGCACCGTTTTATCCGAACGACGGTGCTGTCAATGAGAACACTCGACGCCAGTCTTGTGTGTCCACGTGAGCTATTTTGTGCGGCGGCGGAGTGCGGTGGAGCAGGCGTCGCGTTGTTTCACAGTCACCCATCCGGGGATTCGGCGCCAAGTACTGATGAAGTGGCGATGACGCGACGACTAGTCGGCACAGCAGTCCTAATGGGAATCGATGTGATTGACTACCTCGTATTGGCAGACTCAAGGTGCGGCAGCTTTAAAGGGGCGCGCGAAATCTGAATAGAAGCACATGTCCAACATTGTCTACTTCGACTGCTTCTCGGGCGCCTCTGGCGATATGATTCTCGGCGCGTTGATCGACGCCGGTCTCCCGATGGAAGAGCTCCGAACTGCACTCGGGAGTTTGGCACTCGAGGGTATGAAGGTCACAGCCAGCTCGACGCAGCGCTCCGGCATCGGTGCGACAAGTTTCAGTGTCATCAACGGCGCGGGTAGTCATACCCACAAGGTGGGGTACCCTCATCATCATGATGACCATCATCACGACCATGGACACCGCGGTCTCGGCGAGATCTGTGGGATGGTCGACCGGTCGGCACTCTCCGCGGTGTCGAAGACCCGTGCCAAACATCTCTTTCGGCGTCTGGCTGAGGTCGAGGCGACCATCCATCAGGTACCGGTCGAGAAAGTCTGCTTACACGAAGTCGGCGCGGTCGATTCGATTATCGATATTTCCGGCTGCGTATTCGGGTTGGAGTGGTTTGGGGCCGACCGGATTGTGGTGTCACCGCTTAACGTAGGGTCGGGGACCGTAAAATGTGAGCATGGCGTCATGCCGGTGCCGGCCCCCGCCACCGCTAAGCTGATTGAAGGCGCTCCGGTCTATTCCAAGGGGCCCGCCGTAGAATTACTGACGCCGACCGGTGCGCTTGTTCTGACCGACTATGCCGACAGCTACGGGTCGATGCCAGCGATGCGTGTGCGTCAGAGTGGCTATGGCGCGGGCGACCGAGACTTCCCTGAGCACCCGAATCTGCTCCGCGTGTTGGTCGGAGAAGACGAAGCGACTAGTCGGCTGCAGCAGGTCGTTGTACTCGAATGTGAGATCGACGATATGAATCCGCAGATCTTTGGTGTACTGATGGACCAGTTGCACGGCGCTGGGGCACTTGACGTGTTCTATGCGCCGATTCAGATGAAGAAGAATCGACCGGGGACACTTGTCACCGTTGTCGCGCGGCCTGAGGATCGAGTGGCGCTCAGTAGTATCGTGTTTCGAGAGACCACGACGATCGGCGTGAGATTCCACGAGATGGACCGCGAGCGGCTCGAACGAAATCAGGTCAAAGTCGACACGCCGCTGGGCCCCGTTCGGTTCAAAATAGCGTGGCGCGCCGGCGAAGAGGTCGTACTGAACGCCGCTCCCGAGTTCGACGATTGCGTCCGATTGGCCGAGGAGCACAACTTGCCGGTCAAGGAAGTGCAGGCGGTAGCGACGAGGGCATACTTAGAAGGTCGTCAGTTGTGAGTCGGGGGTCACGGGTCTTGGGTTTTGCACTCGGGCCTGTGTGGCCATGAAGAAATTCTGGCTGACCGCATCTGACCAGCCGAGTCTCGCTCTGACAACCAGATCGAACCTCGCGGCGGGCGTGCTGTTTGTCGTAGCATCGAAGAACGGCCTTTACGGTTCTCTGCACCGAGACCGCGGTTCGGCTCGCCATGTTTCATGGCAGGCTTTAATAACCTTCGGCCATCCACGACTCATGACTCACGGTGTTTGACTCTCGAACCAATGTCCACCTTTTACATCACAACCGCGATCGATTTCGTCAACAGCCGACCTCATCTCGGAACGGCGTACGAAAAAATTACGGCAGATGTCATCGCTCGTTACAAGCGTCTGTCGGGTGTCGAGACTCGTTTCCTCATGGGAAACGACGAGCACTCCCAAAACGTCTATCAGCGCGCGAAGGAGGAGGGTCTCGAACCACTAGCGTTTTGCGACAAGATGGAGGAGGTGTTTCGTGGCGTCTGGCGGCGTCTTGATATTTCTTACGACGATTTTATCCGGACGACGGAAGAGCGACACCGGCTCGGGGTAACCGCCTTGGTGCAGAAGATCGCCGACTCCGGGGACCTCTACGAAGGCGCCTACGAAGGCTGGTATTGCATCTCGTGCGAAGGGTTTAAGCAGGAGAAGGACCTAGTGGATGGTAATTGCCCAATCCATCATGGGCCACCGCAGTGGATTAGGGAGAAAAATTATTTCTTTCGGCTCTCGAGGTTTCAGCAGCCTCTGCTTGACCACTACACTTCGCACCCGGAGTTTCTCCAGCCCGAGATTCGTCGCAACGAAATCCTGAGGTTCCTCGAGTCTGGGCCAGAGGACATCTCGATGAGTCGGACTGGGCAGGCCTGGGGGATCCCACTCCCGAACGATTCCGGGAGTGTCGTCTATGTTTGGGTAGACGCGTTGATCAATTACATCTCGGCCGTGGGCTTTGGGTGGGATGAGGGGCTCCTCGAGAAATGGTGGCCGACTGATCTACATGTCATCGGAAAGGACATTACCCGTTTTCATTGTGTGATCTGGCCGGCAATGCTAATGAGCGCTGGCCTCCCGCTTCCTCGACAAGTGTTCGGCCACGGCTGGGTTCACTGGAAGGGCCAGAAGATGAGCAAGTCGATCGGGACGGTGGTCGACCCGCTCGAAGCGGTTGACCGGCTTGGACCTGATCCCCTCAGATTGTATCTGACGAAGGAGATCCGTTACGGGGGAGATGGAGACTTCACATGGGACCGATTCGAAGACCGATACAACATCGACCTCGCGAACAACTTCGGCAATCTTGTCAGTCGACTAGCATCGATGGCGCATCGCTACTGCGGCGGCAGACTGGTTGCCTCGACGGGCGCGCCTGGGCGACTAGGCGATCGGGCGACAACGATCGTTGCGGCGTATCGTGCGGCGATGGACCGCTTTGCGATTCATGAAGGGGCATCGTTGGCGTTTAGCCTGATCGACGCGACTAATGAATTTATCGCCGATGTACAACCATGGGCGGTTGCGAAGGACCCGAGCCGGTCCGATGAAGTAGATCGGCAACTGTTCGATATCAGCGAAGCGATTCGACTCGCTGCGCTCCTTCTCTTGCCAGTCATGCCTCGATCGTGTGCCGAAGTACTCCGTCGCGTCGGAGAGACGCGTGATACCGGCAGCCTGAGTTTGGAGCAGGATGGAATTTGGAAGACAACGGGAGAAAGGGTGGTCTTGAAGGGTGATCCGCTCTGGCCACGACTAGAGGTACAGAAAGGATCTGTCCCGACGAAGCCAGCGGTTAGAGGCAAGGAAAAGGGAGAAGAGACAATGACTGAACAACCGAGAACAGAAGAGGAGAGTGACTCACCCGTGGTGCCCGCGGCCACACGACCTGTCGGCCTCAGTCCAGCAGCAGCCGGCGCCATGCCAGTACCAGGTGGCGACGCCCCGAAGACCGGTCCAACTCCTGATCACACCCCAAAAATTTCGATCGATGACTTCTTGAAGGTCGAGCTTCGTGTTGGCCGAGTCCTCTCTGCCGAGGCGGTTCAGAAGTCGCGGAAACTGATTAAGATTCAGCTCGATACCGGCGACGGCGAGCGGCAAGTCCTAGCCGGCCTGTTGGGAGTCTACGCGCCGGAAGATCTTGTCGGTCAGACCGTCGTCTTCGTAGCGAACCTAAAGACGGCAAAGCTCGCCGGTCTTGAGTCGAATGGGATGATCCTGGCTGCGTCTAGTCCCGACACGGACAAGCCGGTGCTACTCACGGTCGAGGACCCGAGCGCTGCACCGCCGGGATCGAAAATTAGCTAGGCGACAGCATCACGGGTTGTGAGCCCTGAGTCGGGAGTCGTGAAGGGTCTGGGTTGAGGGTCACTTGTCTGGACCTGATCACCAAGGCGAAGACTTTACCAGGTGGATCTAAAGTTACGAGTGTAAAAACTGTGCACGCGAATTCTTCGGCCTGTTACCACACGCGAAGCGCGTCGACTCGTTTAATACCCATGCTCTAAACATCGCATGTGGCCTGTCGAGCTATAACCATGACCCATGACCCCCGACTTCCCACTCTCCATGAACCTCGACGATGATCGACTCTCACTGCCATCTCGCCGACGAAGCCTTTATCCCCGATCTCGCGGAGGTAATCGAACGCGCAAAGGTGGCCGGTCTGATGAGTGCACTGTGCATCCTCGACGCCACGAAACCCGAAGAGGCCATCAGGTTCAGGCAGGTGGCGGCACTTTGGAAGGGCGTTCGGTGCGCCACAGGCATTCATCCCCATCAGGCGGGGAAGTTTAGAGACAGGGGAGACGAGGTCGAACATTTCGTGGCCGACGCGATCACTGGATCACAGCAGAGCTGTGCGGTAGGAGAGATTGGCCTCGACTACCACTACGATTTTGCGCCCCGAGAGGTCCAGCAGGAGGTATTCAGACGCCAGGTGCGGTTCGCTCGGGAAAGGGACCTCCCTGTGGTGATTCACACCCGCGAGGCCGACGATGACACGGTCACCATTCTTCGCGAAGAGGGAGGTGGATCCGTCCGCGGGGTGTTTCACTGTTTCACGGGGGACAACACCCTCGCTCGAAAGATTCTAGATCTCGGGTTCTACGTCTCGTTTTCAGGAATTGTCACGTTTCGGCGGGCCGACGAGATCCGCGAGGTTGCCAGGCTGGTCCCGGCGACTCGGCTTCTGGCCGAGACTGATTCGCCGTATCTGGCCCCTGCACCCCATCGTGGGAAGCGTAACGAGCCGGCGTGGGTTGCTCGCGTCGTCGAAGTGTTGGCCGAGACGCGCCAAGAATCTCTCATAGACGTAACGGCCGCGATCTCGGCGTCGTATGGTGCGTTGTTCGGCGCAGGGTCTTAATTGGCGGGGTTCGGCTAAAGGATTGGCACGTTGACACTTTTGAAGTAAGTATGGTCTGATCCTTTTCGGCGCTATGCACACTGTTCCTTCGGCTGCTCCAGCTGAACTCGCCCGAATCTTCGAGCCGATCCAGGACCAGCTGGATGAGGTTGAAGAGGCGTATGTAAAGCACATTCAGTCCCGGGTAGATTTGATCCCACAGATCGGACGTTATATTCAGTCCAGTGGAGGCAAGCGTGTGCGCCCGGCGGTTTTGCTTATGGCGGCTCGCCTGGCCGGCTATTCTGGCGAACAGGCGGTCAATTACGCCTCGGTCGTCGAGTTTATCCACACCGCGACGCTGGTTCACGACGATATCATCGACGACGCCGACCTCCGCCGCGGAAAGATGGCGGTGCATTCTCGATGGGGAAACGATATAACCGTTCTCCTGGGCGACTACCTCTATATCAAGTCGATGGGGATGGCGCTGTCCTACGATTCACTAGAGCTCGTGCGGCTGTTGTGTGACGTCACTCTCCGTATGATCGAAGGCGAGCTCTATCAGCTCACGAAGACCGGCGATGTCGATATCACCGAGGAAGAGCACCTCGAGATTATTCGTCGTAAGACCGCCTACCTGTTCGGCGGTTGTGCCGAGATCGGCGGTATGCTGGGCGATGTCAACGCAAATGAGCGGAACGCACTGCGTGAATATGGGTTTAACCTTGGTGTGGCGTTTCAGCTTGTCGATGATCTACTTGACTACACGGCCGACAAGACAGCGTTGGGTAAACCGATTGGCGGAGACCTGCGTGAAGGCAAGGTGACGCTTTCGGGCATTCTGCTGCTGCAGCGCGACGGTGGTCGGTCCAGCGAGCTGATCCGATCGGCGGTCAACGACCAGGCCATCACGCCTGAGGCTTGGCACGAGCTGAAGGCTCTCCTCCATGAGAACAGGTGCGTCGAAGATGCCTACGACCGGGCGGTGGAATATGCGTCCAACGCCAAACGGTACTTAGAGGTGTTCCCTCCGTCTTCCGCGCGTGAAGCCCTCGCGGCGTTGCCAGACTACGTCTTGGCTAGAGACCGGTAGGTTACTTCGTCCTCCGGAGATTATGCTGCCGGAGGTTGCATAACCAAGAGGGCTCAGCCGGGTCCTGTCACCGAACCGTTTCTGTCATGCTCAGAGCTTACGACAAGAGTCGGTTCTGCGCGCCAAGAGGAAGGCGGCTCGGTGCCACCCACCCATGTTCTGAAACCGGGTGAGTGAGTCTGCCAGTAATGGATACCGTTAGTCAGCAACTCGAAGAACTCCGAAACCGCATTCGCCGACACGAAGAGCGGTACTATGTTCTCGACGACCCAGAAATTTCAGATGCCGAGTTTGACACTCTACTGCGGCAGTTACAGTCGCTCGAGGTCGACCATCCAAACCTGGTAACCCCAGATTCACCCACTCAACGCATTGCTGGACGTCCCGCCGAAGGCTTCGAGACGGTCGAGCACCGGGTGCCGATGCTCAGTCTGGACAATGCCTATTCCGAGGACGAGGTGCAGGCGTTTGACGAGCGTGTCCGTAAGGGTTTGGGCGTCACCGATCCGGAAGTACAGATCCGTTATGTGGCCGAGCTCAAAATCGATGGTCTCAGTGTCGCCGCGACCTACGAAAAAGGTCGGTTGGTCCGCGGGGTGACCCGAGGGGACGGCGCGAGAGGTGAGAATGTCACATCGAATATCAGGGCGATTCGGGCTATTCCTTTGCGTCTGCGAGATGGTCCGAGCGGCAGCGTGGAGGTTCGTGGAGAGGTCTATTTGCCTCGGCGAGCGTTTGACAGGATCAATCTGGAACGGGAGGAGCTAGGTAACCGGGTTTTTGCCAACCCACGCAACGCAGCCGCCGGAACCATCCGCAATTTCGATCCAGCACTCGTCGCGAAACGTGGCTTACGTATCTTCGTCTATCAAGCCGTTGTCGTCGGGGAGGCGAAACCGTTCGTTTCCTACGCGGTCACGCATGACCGCATGCTGACCGAGATTGGTCGATGGGGTCTCCCGGTCGAGCCGCACTGGCAGGTCTGCGAAGGCGTTGACGAGGTGATGGCGTTTTGCGATGAGTGGCGTGACAAGAGGCGAACGCTCGGATTCGATACCGATGGGGTCGTCGTCAAGGTCGCCAAAACGGCACTCCGATTCCGCCTTGGGTCGACGTCGAAGTTTCCCAGGTGGGCGGTTGCCTTCAAGTATCCGGCCGATCAGGCCACGACAAAGCTGCTCAGCATCGAGGTCAACGTCGGCCGTACTGGCGCGGTGACCCCTTATGCTGTCCTCGAACCGGTCCGTCTGGCCGGGACGACCGTCCAAATGGCTACGCTCCACAACGCCGAGGAAATCGCGCGGAAAGACATTCGAGCCGGGGATATGGTACTGGTCGAGAAGGGTGGCGATGTCATTCCGAAGATCGTTAAACCGATCGTCAGCCTGAGACCGGTCGGAAAAGCTGAGCCCAAGCCATTTGTCATCCCGACACGGTGTCCGGCGTGCGACACGCCGCTCGACCGACCGGCAGAGGAGGTCGTCTGGCGGTGTCTCAATGTTGCCTGTTCCGCGAAGATCCGACGGGCACTCCAACACTTCGCCTCGCGGGGAGCGATGGATATTGAGGGACTGGGTGAGTCGCTGGTCGCTCAGTTGGTCGAAAAGGGGTTGGTCGCTGATTTCGCTGATCTGTATGCGTTAACTACCGAAGATCTTGAGGGTCTCGATCGGATGGGCGTGAAGTCGGCTGCGAACATCATGGCCCAGCTCGAACGAAGCAAGACCAGCGAGCTATGGAGAGTGTTACACGGGATCGGAATCCGTCATGTTGGCGAACGGGCGGCTCAGGTGCTGGCGCGGACGTTTGGCAATCTGGAGAGACTGATGTCCGCGTCGACAGAGGAGCTCGAGAGCGTTGGAGACGTCGGTTCTGTCGTCGCCGCGTCGGTGAGGCAGTTCCTTGACACGCCTCGGAATCAGCGGTTGTTCGAGCGTCTGCGAGAGGCCGGCCTCACGATGGTGGAAAAGCTGGCCGCGTCTGCAGCTATTGAGCAGGGGGACACGCTTTCGGGACAGACATTTGTACTAACCGGCACTCTCGAAGCGCAGTCCCGGGACGAAGCCAAGCGGACGATTGAGGGGTTGGGGGGGAAGGTCACGTCGTCGGTCAGTAAGAAGACTAGCTACGTTGTTGCCGGAACGAACCCTGGAAATAAAGCCGCAAAGGCTCAGGATCTTGGCGTGTCTATTCTCACGGAGAAGGAGTTCGTCGAGCTCATCTCCGTATAATGGCTAGGGGTTGGTGGTCGCGAGTCGGGCATCCGGAGTGATAGGCGACCCAACGCCGGTAGCGAGACTGTCGACGGCGGTTCTCGACTTGCTCCGAGCCGTGACCCTTGGCCCATGCCCATCCACGACTCTTAACCGTCGACCTGTAACCCTATGAAATCCAGAATCCTCGTTATCGACGACGAAGCGGCCGTTAGGGATTCCCTCAAGATGATCCTTGAATACGACGGTTATGACTGTCATTTGGCTCCAGGCGGCCAGGACGGGATCGCCGAAGTTTGGCGTTACAGTCCCGATTTCGTGTTTCTCGACGTTAAGATGCCGGGGATGGACGGGCTCGAGGTCCTCCGAAAGATTCGAGAGCAGGACGAGACCATTCCCGTCGTGATGATTTCCGGACATGGCACGGTGACGACAGCCGTCGAAGCGACCAAACTCGGTGCGTTCGACTTTCTCGAGAAGCCGCTCTCCACCGAACGGGTCAAAGTCACCATCCGTAACGCGCTCGACCAGCAGAAGCTCATTAACGAGAATCGGAGCTGGCGGCAGGCCGATCAGGTCCGCCACGAGATGGTCGGCGATAGCGCGGTGCTGGCCAAGATCACGGACGAGATCCGCCGCGCTGCGCCGGTTCGGAGTTCCGTCCTGATTCAGGGCGAGAGTGGCGTCGGGAAGGAGCTGGTCGCTCGGGCGATCCACCAGAACAGCTCCCGCACCAGGGAACGTTTCGTTCAGGTCAATTGTGCAGCGATTCCGGACGACCTGATTGAGTCAGAATTATTCGGTCACGAGAAAGGTTCGTTCACCGGCGCGACCGAGAAGCAGATCGGAAAGTTTGAGCAGGCCGACCGCGGTACGATCTTCCTCGACGAAGTCGGCGACATGAGTCTCAAGACGCAGGCGAAGGTGCTCCGCGTGCTCCAGGAAGGAGAGGTCGAGCGTCTTGGTTCGTCTCGCACGATAAAGGTGGACGTGCGTGTACTTGCAGCCACCAACAAGGATCTTGCGAAGGCGATCAAAGACGGGGAGTTTCGAGAGGATCTCTTCTTTCGCCTGAGTGTTATCCCGATTCAGGTGGCGCCTCTCCGCGAGCGAGCTGAGGACATACCTCTGCTGGTCGCGCGTTTCGCCGCTGTGTTCGCTCGGGAGAACAACTTTAAATCGAGGCAGTTCAGTGACGCGGCCCTTGAGGCGTTGTCGCGTGGGCACTGGCGGGGAAACGTACGGGAGTTAAAAAACTCTGTGGAGCGGTTACTGGTCATGACGGGGGGGAAGGCGATTGATCTTCCCGACGTCCAGTTGGTGTTACGAGTCGATGGTCGTCTGACCGGTGTTGGTAATCCAGGACAAGGTGCCAGGACGCTTCGCGAGTTCAAGGAAATTAGTGAGCGGGCGTTCCTTGTGGCCAAGCTTCGGGAGTTCGAATGGAACATTTCCAAGACAGCTGAATTAGTCGACACACCTCGGAGTAACTTGTATAAGAAGCTTGAGCAGTACAAGATTAGACGAGAGACCGACGGATAGTTTATTCTTTGAAATTCCGCCGCAGCCAGCTAGACGACCGCCGCGGTCGTCCGTTTCGACGGACGCACGGGGAGGAAAGTCCGAACTCCGTAGGGCAGTGCGCCGGGTAATCCCCGGTCAGGGCGACCTGAAGGAAAGTGGCACAGAAAACATACCGCCCATTTACGCTCGAAAGGGTTAGAGTGGGTAAGGTTGAAAAGGTGCGGTAAGAGCGCACCGCACTCGTTGTAAGACGAGTGGCAGGCTAAACCCCGCACGGAGCAAGACCAAATAGGGAGGCGCTTGAGGGCGGCCCGTCCGAAGCCTCCGGGTAGGTCGCATGATCCCGCCAGTGATGACGGGGCTAGAGGAATGGTCGTCGACTCGTCCGATTCCGAGCAATCGGATCGTGCGGGAGACAGAATTCGGCTTATGGCAGTGCTGCGGCGGAACCTTAGCAACACTGTTGGGAGTCTAGGCTTGTTGGTCGTTTCGGCGGTCTCACGACAGCTGATTCCTGGCCCGCGACTTGCGACCTATGAACGATAAGGCGCCAGCCAATTTCGTGGGACGTCTCGGGCTTGTCGTCGCGGCGCTTGCTTTGGTCGGTGGCCTGGTCGCGATCGTTACACCCACGTCCCAGGTCCAAGGCGGCCAGCGCCGCGGCGACAGGCCAGCCCTGACCGTCGAAGAGTACACTCCTCGCTCGACGCTGGTGGTTGACCAACACCCAGTCCCACGCGCGAAGTATCCGGTCATCGACGTCCACAGCCACCATCGGTCGCCGTCACAGAGCCGCTGGGCCGAGATCGTCACCGAAATGGACGCGCTCAACCTTCAGGTCCTCGTCAATCTGAGCGGCGGTTTCGGGGTCGGCCTACAGCAGAAGATTACGACAATCACAGAGAGTCCGGTGCCAGATCGGATGGTGTTTTTTGCGAACCTCAACTTCGGGCGTGGCGTCTACTCAGGCTTCGGGGAGGACGCGGCCGCTCAGCTTGAAGAAGACGTGGCTTCCGGTGCCGTCGGTCTCAAGTTTTTCAAGAATTTCGGGATCGACGTTCGGGACCAGAACGGCCAACGGGTACCGGTCGACCATCCTGAACTGGACCCTGTGTTCGAGATGTGCGCTAGGCTGGACATCCCAGTCCTCATTCATGTCGGCGAGCCGTCCGAGTTCTATCAACCCGTCGATCAGTTTAACGAGCGGTGGCTGGAGCTGACGCTGCTTCCGGATCGCCGGATGCCGGCGAGTCACTATCCAAGCTTTGACGAGATGATGGCTGAACGTGATCGACTATTTGCTGAGCATCCGAACACTCGATTTATCGCAGCGCACTTTGGATGGCACGCCAACGATCTTGGCCGTCTTGGGAGGTTGCTAGACCGTCTCCCGAATGTCTATGCAGAAACGGCGGCGATTCTGTATGAGCTTGGCCGACAGCCTCGAGCGGCGAGGCAGTTCTTCATCGACTATCAAGACCGGGTGCTTTTTGGGAAGGACACCTATCGGGCCGAGGAGTTCCCCTACTACTGGCGCACTCTTGAGACAGCCGATGAGTATTTCGATTACTACCGCCACTATCATGCGTTCTGGAAACTCTACGGAATGGACCTACCGGACGACGTGTTGAAAAAGGTCTACTACGCGAATGCCCTAAAGGTCATACCGGGAATCCTGCACGATCAATTTCCGATATGAGGCACAACAACCGACGATTCGCGGCGATGATCGACAAATTTGTGATTGTGCCTATGTCTTAGACGCGGCATCGGGTGTGATTGCCGCATCGACGACGGCCGTTGCGAGTGGAATGGTCGGGAACCTGGCCGCCGGGGACCGAGATTCTTTGAACAGCCTGTTCGAATTACTCTGTGATTTGATCAACCAAGATCTAAGGCCGCTCTGTGGCCTTCCACGCAAGAGAGATATTCGATATTCCCAGGCTGACAACACGTTGGCGCGACAGTGCCTCGGGCTTACTCGACAGGTCACCGTCGAAGAGGGGTTTACCGAACGGTAAAGTGCAATCGGACAGCCCAGTCACACTCCGCTTACTATCCGGTCGTCGGTCGAGTGTTCTTCGACTCGGACTGGCGACTTCCGACCGCCGACGTCACTAGTAACGTTGTCCCGTCTACCCCGGTCACTTCGACGTGGTCACCGCGATTAATGGCCGAGTCTTCCTGTGTCGTTCTCGCTCGCCACAGCTCACCTCGTACCTGGATATAGCCGGTCGGCCCGAGCCGGTCAGTCGCTCTGCCGCGTTCTCCGATGATTCGTTCAATCTGGAGGCGGTCGTCCCGTTCGTAGGCGGAGCGAAGTAATGGGAAGAGAGCGTAGTCCTTGATCACCCACGCGCCCAACACGCTAGCGGCAACCCAAACGGGGACAGCGAGCGATCGGTGGGCCCACCAGACACCGTAGGCGATAATGATCCAGCCGGGGATCTGAAAGGCGGTGTATCTCCAGAAAGCAGGGTGCCGGTGCAATGTGTTCTCCCACGTCTGATTCTATCGTGATGTCGTCTCTTTCCTATAATTGGCTAGCCCTCATGAAGATCACCTTCGACGGATCGTCGGATTGACAGCGGGTGCTGAATTGGAGATCCAGATCATCGACCCCGAGAGAAAGAACCTCGTGTCCTGTTTTCCTCGGATCATCGAACGCTCTAAGGGTCAGATACACATCAAGGCAGAGCTGATCCAGTCGGCCATTGGAATTAAACTTAATCTCTAGCCGCATCGCCGTTCTCTCGAATGGTCTTCTGGTCAAAATTTGAGAAGTGGCAGAAATCATGAATCCTGTCCAACATCCGCGCACGCAGAGCCTGGTGCAGCCCGACCGCTGGACGAAAGGCACACGAGTATGACGAAGACTTCGGGGTCGCTTGCCCGGATCCTGATTCGGCTACCAAACTGGGTCGGCGACATAATGATCGCACTGCCGGCGATCCACTCGCTCAGGGTGGCGTGTCCGGAGTCTCGACTGGTCGGGATGGCCAGACCCGAGCATGTCGAGCTGGCGCAGAGAATCGAGGCTCTGGATGAGGTTGTGCCGGCACCGCCAAGTGCCGGTCTAGACCGTTGTCGCGCGACACTGGCGGTGCCAAACTCACTGCGTCACGCAAATTTTGACGCGGCTGTGCTGCTCGCTCCGTCGTTTGAAGCGGCGCTCACTGTTTGGCTTGCAGGCATCCCCCTTCGTGTTGGTCACGGCACCGATCATCGCGCTGCCTTACTGAACCGAGTAGTGGAAGTCCACGACTGTCATCGTTTCGATGGATTCCAGGACCTGGTGTCTGAACTCGGCGCGAAACCGATCGACCGTGTCGACGACCTAGGACTACTGCAGGTTGAGGCCTCAGACCGCGCCTATGTCGATCGGTTGTCGACGACCTTTGGACCTCCTGGGTTGGCCTCACCGATATTCGTTAATCCGGCATCGGGAAAGAAGCCGAGAGCCTGGGCGTCAGACCGTTTCAGGCATTTGGCTGAACAGCTGGCAGAGCGTTACCCAGCGATGTCTGTCCTTGTTCACGATCATCATCCGTTCGATTGTCCCACCGGGTGGCCATCATCGGATTCTATTCGAACGGTGTCAGGAGCGAGTCTGGTAGAGTTGGCCGCTGTGATCGAACGGTGTTCACTGTATGTCGGAAACGATAGCGGTCCGATGCACATCGCGGCCGCGCTCGGTGTTCCGACAGTCGGTATTTATGGGTCGTCCAACCCCGAGCGAACGTCACCGCACGGAGTGTGGGGAGCGGCGCACCTTTCTGTATCAGCCTCGTTCGCCTGTTCGCCGTGTCGTGAGTCGTTCTTTGAGGAATGTCCGTCGCCTCCCTCGGCGGACGAACGCCCGCCCTGTCTGAACGAGGTCAGTGTCAAGATGGTTACCACCGCGGTCGATCGAATATTGGAATCGCGGAGCTGATGTTGAGCCACCAGGCCTAGCTCAGCTTGGACTTGAGGGCTTCAATTTCTTGCCGCAGCCACTTGACTTCGTCTGCCAGCTTGGGAAGTCGGCTCAGATGTGCCTGTTGCTGCTTGATATTTCGCAGTGGTCTGGCTGGTGTTCCCCAATAAACCTCGCCGGCCGGTACACGCTTTCGGCTTGGAACCCCGCACTGCGCACCGAGGACCGCATGGTCGTCAATTCGACAATAGTCGGCGATACCCACCTGCCCTCCAATGATGGCGTTGTTGCCGATTAGCGAGCTTCCTGCGATACCGGTTTGAGAGGAGATGACAGCATTGTCGCCCACACGCACGTTGTGCGCGATCTGGCAGAGGTTGTCGATCTTGGAGCCCTGGCCGACGACCGTCTCGTCCAGTGCGCCACGGTCGATGCAGGTATTGGCTCCAATTTCGGTGTCAGAACCTATTTCAACGTGACCGATTTGCGGAATCTTCACCTGACGTGTTCCATCAAAGACGAAGCCGAAGCCGTCAGCGCCGAGTATGGTCCCAGCGTGCAGGATGACCCGGTCGCCTAGCACGACTCCTGGATAAAGAACCACCCGTGGATAGACAACGCAGTCTGCACCGATGTGGCAGTCACGACCGATGTAGCAGCCTGAATAGATGACGCTTCCACTTCCAATTTCGACGCCGCTTTCGACCACCGTCCAGGGGCCGACCGCGACACCGCAGGCTGGTGTCGCGGTATCGTGGATGATTGCAGATGGATGAATACCATCGAACGGATGCTCTTTCGAGAGTAGCCACTGCGCAACGTGTGCAAAAGCTACGCGGGGCCGTTCGACGACGATCACGGTTCGACCTGGGAAATCGTTCGAAGGGACGAGCACACATGCCGCCCGGCTTTCCAGGACGTCATCGAGATATTTACCGTCAGCGTAGGCGAGTGCGTCGGCGCCTGCTCGGTTTAGGCTGGCGACGGTCGCGATCTCTGCCTCGGCATCACCGTGAACCGTGCCACCGACAAAGGCGGCGATTTCTTGCACCATCTTCATGAGTCTCTCCTCAAAGTTGTCGAGATCATACAAGGGTCTCCCTGTCCCGTGTCCGCTCCACCGTTGAGAGAAAACGTGAAGGTGCGTGCATACCTGCTACGCGGAGCCAAACCATCGATACTCTTGAACACTCGCCTGGCTCTTCAGAGGCCATTCGGTTTGAATACCGCAATCTCGGTCTCTCCGTCACCGTGCCGGTCGGAGACTGCAAAAAGCAGTATGCGAGCTACGGTGCGCGGGTCGAAAATATGATCGCGGAAGCTGGGCTGACTGATGGTGACCAGCTTGAGATATTTGAGACTCGCTTGACGCCGCCTCTGAGTCAGCATCATCACCTTCAACGCTAATGAGTAAAGTGGGAGGCTTGCCCTCAGCGTGGCTCTTCTAGCGCTGGTCTGTTATCGGCTAGGTATAGACTTATTAATTCTCCGTTTACCAGGTGGCTGCATGAAAATCTTCGTGACGGGCGGCGCAGGATTCATCGGATCCAATTTCTTAAACCTGGTGGTGCCGCGACATCCTGAGCATTATTTTGTTTGCGTCGACAAGTTAACCTATGCCGCCAATCTTGCTAATCTCGCTATTGTCGCCGACGCGCCTAACTATGCGTTTGAACGGCTCGACATAACGGATGGTACTGCCGTCCAGGGGCTCTTTAGGCGTTACCAGCCTGACGTTGTCGTGCACTTCGCGGCGGAGACCCATGTTGACCGCAGCATCACGTCGCCCCAAGACTTCATCCATACCAACATCGAGGGGACCTTTCACCTCCTCGAGGCATTCCGCGGCCTCGAGATTGGCTCAGACCATCTCTTCCACCACGTGAGCACCGACGAGGTGTACGGTTCGCTGGGTAAAGAAGAGTTATTCACCGAGTCAACGTCCTACGATCCATCGAGTCCCTATTCCGCGTCGAAGGCTTCCAGTGATCATTTGGTCCGCTCCTATGGACGCACGTACGGCCTTCGGTTCAAGATCACCAACTGCTCGAATAACTATGGACCCTATCAGTTTCCAGAAAAGCTGATTCCACTGATGATTCTTCACGCGGTGGAGCGAAAGCCGCTCCCAGTGTATGGCGAGGGCCTAAATGTTCGGGACTGGTTGTATGTTGAGGATCACTGTGATGCGATTTGGAAGGTGATTCAGACCGGGAGAGTAGGGGAGACCTACAATATCGGCGGCGGTAGCGAACGTACCAATCTGGAGGTCGTGCGGGAGGTCTGCCACATCGTGGCCGAGGAGACGCAGTGTCTGTTGGCCGATTTGGAAACGCTGATCACCTTTGTCTCTGACCGACCGGGACACGACTTACGCTATGCGATCGACGCGTCCAAGCTGCAGCGCGAGTGCGGCTGGGAGCCACGTGAGACCTTCGACTCTGGACTTCGCCGGACAGTACGCTGGTACTTGGATAACCCTACTTGGGTTGAACAGGTCAGGAGCGGCGAATACTTGAAATGGATGAAAGAACACTATGAGAATCGGCGCGCCTGACTTGGCGAACTGTCCCATGGTCCTGGCGAGGATCGAGACATGATCGAGAAAGGCATTGTCTTAGCCGGTGGGGAGGGCAGGCGCTTACACCCTCTAACGACGGCGGTGAGTAAGCAGCTGATGCCGGTCTACAACAAACCCATGGTCTACTACCCGCTCACGACCTTGATGTTGGCGGGGATTCGGGACGTTTTGATCATCACCACGCCGAGGGACCTTCCTCAGTTCGAAGCCTTGTTGGGAGACGGATCTAGTTGGGGGATTCGCATTCAGTATGCCTCCCAACCCCGCCCGGAGGGCCTGGCCCAAGCCTTTCTCATCGGGGAGGAATTCACTGATGGTAAGGGCTGCGCCCTCGTGCTCGGTGACAATATCTTCTACGGACACGGTTTACCTGACGCCCTTGTTCGAGCTGCGGGTTACGATTCTGGCGCCACTGTTTTCGGGTACTTTGTGAAGAACCCATCGGAGTTTGGTGTTTTGGAGTTCGACGCGGCGAACCAGGTAGTGGGGATCGAGGAAAAGCCAGAGCACCCCCGGTCAAATTTCGCGGTCACCGGTCTGTACTTCTACGACGCTGATGTTGTGGGACTCGTGAGAGAGCTTCGACCCTCTGCTCGGGGAGAGCTTGAGATAAGCGATCTGAACCGCCTCTATCTTGAGCGCGGCTCGCTGCGTGTGGAGAAGCTCGGCCGTGGCACCGCCTGGCTGGACACCGGGTCGCCGGATGCGTTGCTGCAGGCGGCGAACTTCGTGCAGACGATCGAAGTCAGACAGGGGCTTCAGGTGGCATGCCCCGAGGAAATCGCGTTCCGCTCCGGCTGGATCGACGGCGCGCAGCTGGAGTGGATTGGCCGAGCGTTGTCGAGAACGTCCTATGGACAGTATCTGCTGCAGCTGCCAAAACTATAGAGCCGGTGACGTGAGGCAAGCCTGGCGATGAACGTGAGTGAAACGGATCTTCCGGGCGTTGTGTTGATCGCGCCGACCATATTCGACGACTCTCGAGGGATTTTCTATGAGAACTGGTCTGCATCTCGCTATGCCAACGCCGGCATTCCAGGTCCATTCGTCCAGGACAATGTGTCTAAATCCACTCACCGAACCCTCAGAGGTCTTCACCTGCAGCACCCCTACGACCAGGCAAAGTTGGTTCACGTTCTGGTCGGGGAGGTCTTTGACGTGGCGGTTGACGTACGAGTCGGATCACCGCATTTTGGACGGTGGACTGGTGCGACATTGTCCGCGAGCAATAGGTCTCAGCTCTACATACCGGCGGGCTTTGCCCATGGCTTCTGTGTCGTCTCTGAAACGGCATTGCTGGTCTACAAGTGCACCGAGTACTATCACCCGGAGACTGAGATCGCCGTAGCCTGGGATGATCCCGACATCGGAATTCGCTGGCCGTTCCAAAATCCTACGCTCAGCGAGAAGGATCGGCTGGGCGCATCGCTAACTACGCTTACCGAGCAGTTGCCGCGGTACGTGACACCTGAGGCGGCGTCGTTTGTCAGTGGGTGACAGAGACGGTCATCCCGTTCGTCGCTGAACTCGACACCATTTCAGGCTAAGCCCAAACGCAATCATCCGTCGAGCTTCTTTACGTGCGCATGGTGTGTCTCAATTTTCGGCGAACGTTCAATGCGTGTCATCGAACCTGTTCTATCGTGACATTACCGCGACCGCATCTGAGGAAAAGGTTTTGAGAAGGCCCCCCATGTCATTAACTAGGATTGAGGTGAGGGAGTCAGTAGACTCACTACACAGCGTATTTATATTGAGGCGGTCTCAAGCCAGAGGATTAGCCGAAGGGCTGTCTCCTGTACAAAAAAATAAAGCCGACCCCGTTGTGCCGAGGTCGGCTTCCTGCACTCGCGCAGTGGAGACTCTAGTAACTACCGACTTTGACGACGTTTTCGGCTGCCGGGCCTTTGAGGCCCTGGACGACATCGAACTCCACCTTCTCACCTTCGGCTAGGGTCTTGAAACCCTCGCCTTGGATGGCGGAGTGATGCACGAACACGTCCTTCTCTCCGTCGTCACGGGTCACAAAGCCAAAACCCTTACTATCATTGAACCACTTCACTGTGCCAGTTGTTGCCATGTTACTTTCCTGTCAGTTACTCGTCGGGTCCGGTACTGCCGCACGCCGACTACATGTCTGCTGAGTGTGCCCAGCGCTGCTGCATCGCTCGTGCGGTGCCCTCTACCTATGCGCAGGATGTCCTGAGTACCTATAGCCTGTCAAGCTTTACCTTCGATTGTTTCTGACCGGGATGATGACCTTTATTAAGAAATGTTCTATTGCGCCAAAAACACGAGAGCCATATGGTGTCAGCGAACAGTCTCGCCGGCGCCGCTGTACACACGAGCTTTGATATCGGCTCACTTTTGGAGATCGACTCTCAACTTGCTGCGTTGTTTTGACAGCTCGTCGTCAACGCTAATGGATCACGAGATTCACAGAAGCGGCCATCTGACCCCAGTCAAATCCTAAATCGCCCCCTTCGATCGACAGTGTCAGTTGTTCGGCCGGTGGGTCGAGTTCCGCCACCTCCATCGGGATGTGCGCGAAGTCGTGTTCGGGATTGTATGACGTACCCCACTGGCCAGTTTCTGAATTGAGAATCAGGTGAAACTCGTCGCCCATCTGCTGGGTGAAGAGGGTGTACTCGCCCGCGGGGACGTGAGTGCCGGCGAGCATGATGTCGGTGTCAGTTGTTAGTGTCGTGGCCTCGTCCGCGCCAAGTCGCCACCACTGATCACTCATTGGTTCCACGTTGTCTCCAATCATGCGGCCCTTAAGGTACGGTCGGCCGTAGGTGATTGAGATGTTGGCGTCGTTCACAACCCAGTCGACCTTGACATGTGGGCTGCCAGCGGCACCGGGATGCACCTCGGTCGCGGTGCCACCTCCCAGTGGAAAGGTGGTAGTCGCCGACTCGACCACAAGTTCCGCCTCGTCTGTCGGTGTCTCTTCGGACATGGCATCGTGGCCATTTTCTCCTCCGCTACAGGCAACCGCAAGGGTGACGCTCGCAAACAGTGTGACGATTAATAGATATTTCAAGTACATAACTTCTCCCAAATGGTGATGTGCGTCCAAGTGGCGACGTGATTGATGTCGGACTGATGTGCGCACTTGCCAAGCCCTGACAGGATGGTCTGCCCAAGTGCTGACAACGCCAGCTCGACATCAAGCTTAGCCGTCGCGCTCTGTATGTCGAGGATCGGGTTAATCTCGACCAATTCGACCGAGCACGTCTTCCCGCTTTCGGCTACCAGCCCCATTAGCATATGCCTCTCAGGACAACTGAGGCTATCCTTTGAGTGTGGCACCCAAACCCGGCGCGATGCTGGGTCACGGGCGTCAAGACTGAACGAAACCATGGATGCCGAATGCTCGGTCTTGAACCTCGTAGCCCAGAGTCCAGACTCATCCGCCAAGACCTGTGATCTTGAGCGCCTACGGGAACATCCCCTCGGCCACGTTTACGCTCGCTGCCCGCCCCTGCGCGATGCAGTCGGGTATCCCGACACCGCGAAAGCCGGCTCCGGCGATGTGTAGCCCTGGCAGGTCACTGAGCCGGGCGTCGATCCTAGAGAGCTTCTCTAGGTGGCCAACCTCGTACTGCGGGTTGAGTCGGGGCCACCGATAGACACGCGTGATCACCGGGTCGCCCGAGATACCAAGTAACCGAGAGAAGTCCCGGTGCGCAGTAGTCACTAGCTCAGCATCTGATTGCCAGAGCGCCCTGGGGTCTCGGATGCCACCTAGGAATCCTCTGAGGAGTACCTGTCCCTGTGGGGCCCGTCCTGGCCATTTTGACGAGACCCACGATCCAGCCATCAGTGAAATCTCAGACTCCACTCTGGGTACGACAAAACCTGTTCCATCCAGGCGATGCGTGACCGACCGTCTGGGGTAGCTCAAGACGACGGTAACCGTCGATGTATACGGAATACTGGCACAAAGCGACTCAAGTTCAGAGTCGAGCCCAGAGACCAACGTCGCTGTAACGTAGGCAGGTGTCGTCACGACGACCTGTTTCGCGCGCACCGTTTCACCGGACGCGGTGTGGACGGAAAGTGGTGAGGGGCCAGAGATTCTGGTTACGGTCTGGCCGGTGCGTAGCGATGAAGTTTCTAGAGCTCCGCTCAGGGTGCGCGCTAACTCGCCGATCCCCCCTGGGAGCGATCGAAAGAGACCGTCCTTTGGTCGCTCGGCGGAGCGGCTCAGTGAACGAAACCGTCTGATCACGCTGCCATATTCCCGCTCTGCACGGACTAGACTGGGAAAAAGCGCGCGCATCGATAAGCATTCTACGTCGCCAGCATGTATTCCCCCCAAGAGCGGTTCCGCGAGATAGGTAACTGATTCATCGCCGAATCTTCGGCGGAAGAACGACCCTATAGATTCATCCTCGTCGGTGACCGACGCCGGCGTCCCCACTTCCATCGCCATTCGGATCTTTCCGGCGACCGACAGGAGCTGGGTCGTGGCGAGGGGACGGAGTCGCGTCGGGATGCCGAGTACGGAGGCCTCTGGCAAAGGGTAGAGGTTTCCAGCTTTGAGGACGTATGCCGTCCGAGGCGGGAGTGTTGATATGAGCCGCCTCCCAAGTCCCAGCTCTGCACAGAGCTCGACCGCGGCGGGCTTCTGAATCAACAAGGAGTCGGGACCCCCGTCTATCGTGAAGCCGTCGACGGCTTCCGTCCGGATCACACCGCCGACGCGGTCCGAACCTTCAAACAACAGAAAGGGGACGCGGCGTTTGTGGAGTTCGTATGCAGCCGAGAGTCCGCTGATGCCGCCACCAATGACTGCGACAGGGTCACCACTACCCATACCCATGAACAAAGCGTGCCAGAGTCTGGACGTTCTCGACCGGTGTCTCCGGAAGAATTCCGTGGCCTAGGTTAAAGATATGCCCCGGCCGGCCGCCGGCCCGTCTAAGTACGTCGTCTGCACCCTCGAGCATCCGATCGATAGGGCCCAGGAGAAGTGTTGGGTCGAGGTTGCCCTGGATGGCACGGTCGTGCCCTATCTTGTCCCACGCTTCGTCGAGCGGGATCCGCCAGTCGGCGCCTATGACATCTCCCCCAGCCTCTGCCATGGTCTCAAGCAACGTGGCTGTGCTGGTGCCGAAGTGGATGACGGGGACACCCGTGGACCGAACCGCGTCGAAAATCTGCTTTGTGTGCGGCATGGCGAACTCGCGGTAGTCGTTTGGATTCAGGACGCCAATCCACGAATCGAACACCTGGAGCGCCTGAACGCCGGCTTCAACCTGCGCGTGCAAGTAGTCAGCGACCACCGAAGCGAATGTCTCGCAGAGGGCGTGCCAGACTTTCGGCTCGTCGTACATCAGGGCCTTGGTTTTGGCGTAATTCGAAGACGGTCCACCTTCGATGGCATACGAGGCAAGAGTAAACGGGGCCCCAGCGAAGCCGATCAAGGGGACACGATCTTCGAGGGCTCGGCGCAATAGGCGAATCGTGGTGAGGACGTGACACAGCGCCTCCCTCGGTTCGAATTGACGGAGGCGTTCGACGTCACCTGCCGACCGGATCGGCTTCTCAATTGCCGGCCCCTCACCCTTGACAAAATCAAAAGGAATTCCCATCGGCTCGAGTGGGAGCAGCAGGTCAGAAAAGAGAATGGCTGCGTCAAGATCAATTCGGTCAATAGGTTGGAGGGTCACCTGGGCGGCCAGTTCCGGCTGGCGACAGATTTCGAGCAGAGTGTATTGAGACCTCAAGGCCCGGTATTCAGGCATGTAACGGCCAGCCTGGCGCATAAACCAGACAGGGGTGACGTCGACAGGTTCGAGGCGACAGGCGCGCAAAAAACGGTCGTTCACGTCGGATATGGTACTACGCCGGTTGGGAGAGCTCACTCATCCGTGCTAGGATGGCCCGTTTTATCGGCCCCAGCTTCCAGCGTGCTGTTGCCGCTCAACCCCCGGAGAGCCCGTGTCGCCAATCCTGCTACGACCCATTCGCGAACAACTGGAGCACGATCGAGTCATACGACAGCTCCAGGTACGATGGCGCCGTCGATTCGACGTTGGGATCAACGTCGGTAGAGAGGAGACGGTCTCGGTACGGTCAGGACCCCGAACCTGTTTCCCAGACCTCGTGCTCACCAGGACCGCTGGTGGTCGGCGGCTGCATGGAGTGATCGAGGTAGAGACCGCTGAATCTGTCAACCACCTCGAGGCGATGTCAGAATGGAGTCACTTCGCCAAGGCGAAGGGCTCGTTTTACCTCTATGTGCCAGCTGGATTCACGGAAATTGCACTACGACTGTGCCAGGTGGCAAAGGTTAACGTTACTGAGATTTGGGCTTACTACGCTATCGATAGTCAGGCGAAGTTCTCAATGTCGTACCGGTCGCCTCGAGCTAAGCAACGGATCAGAGCGGCCAGTGTGAAGACCGCCAAGAAGCCAACGTCAGCGGCAAAAAGGTTGAAGGCTAAAAAGTCGAGCGCGAAGCCGGCCCACACAAGAAAGAAAAAGGTCGCAGCAAAGCCGAGTAAAGCCAAGAAAACTAGGCAAGCGACCGGCGCGAAGCCGGCCCACACAAGTAAGAAAAAGGTCGCAGCAAAGCCGAGTAAGGCCAAGAAAGCTAGGCAAGCGACCGGCGCGAAGCCGGCCCACACAAGTAAGAAAAAGGTCGCAGCAAAGCCGAGTAAAGTTAAGAAGGCTAGGAAGGCGACCGGACGTGTCTCGGCGAAGCGCTCGGCGCCAAAGCAACTAACGAAGAAGCAGGCGGTACAGAAACCGCCGATTACAGCCAGGGGCCGTCGTGGTGGGAAACCCAGCGCAACAGGCGCCACCAAACGGTCTTCGGCAACCAAGCGAAAGACGTAGTGCCCTACCTTCGATTCTCACGTGACAAGCGGGGCTACGAGAACACTTACGTGCTGCATGCTGGCGGGGCGGGTGCTCAAGCACGTCCTCGAATACTCTACTGGTTCCGGACGCCTCCGAGCGTCAAAGTCGGTCGTCTTCCGCTCGATGAAGAAGCGATCCGGGCGGTTGAAGCCCAGAATCCTGATGTGACCTTTCACTGGAATAAGATGCTCGAGCTACGTAGCACGGCCAGGGGTAACCTTGGTGCTTCGGCCAGTCGTCGTGCGCCGAAGCGCACTCGGCGCTCACGGGCGACTGTGTCAGAAGACCAGCGAATCCGCCAAGCTGTAGGGGCGGCAAGCATGAAAACTCCGGCGAGTATCCATGCCCCTGATTCTCTGAAAGTATTGAACTCGCTACCTCCGACTGAAGAGCTACCACCTGACCCTCAGCTGCTCGAGGCTGAAGGTCATCTTGACTCGGTGACTGTGCTCGATGATGGGGAGACTCCGGCCGGTGCAGAGAGCCACGACGAGCACCCGGTTGTGACGCTCATGGGTCACGAGACATTGGTCAGACTGCGGGCTCGTTATGCTGAAATCCAGGCCAGAATCAGTGAGAAATCAGCCGAAACAGTCAATTTCGACCGCGACGCACTCCGGACACGCGCCGAAGCGTTGAATCCGGATCGATGGACAACTATCGAGTCTGCCATGAGGAGTATTGAGCGCTTCGAATCCGACGTTGAGGCGATCAAGGCTCAGCTGGATCGACGCCCAGCCCGTCCACGTCGTGTCCAACCTTGATTCAGGCATGTTGTCATCGGACCGGTTCTGGCGGAAACTCTGGCGAAACAAGGCAAGGACTTCCGCTATAATAAAAAGCAATATGCCGTGTTTTGCCTCGCGAGTGAGCCGGGTGGCATTGATGTGGCTGGCCCTGATCGCCATCGCAATCGTGGCTGGTGACCTCGGGCACGCACAGGCGCCGCCCCCCACGCAGCAACCTACAAATGACGTGCCTGAAACCAGGCAGCCTACCTTTCGGTCGGGTGTCACGTTGATCACGACCGACGTAATCGTGCGAGATGAGGACGACCAGTTCATCTCTAATCTTGCACCGGAGGACTTCATCGTCTACGAGAATGATGTCCCGCAAGAGGTATCGTCGCTGGTCCGGGTGGAAGGGGGCAGGGTCTACGATGTGCTGCTAGAGCAGGCTGCTCCTGCCCAAGAAGGGATTGTTCTGCCACGTGTGCAGAAGGTCGATACCACCGCCGGCCGAATCATCATCATATTTATCGACGATCTCCACATGGCGGCCGATCTGACACCGAAGGTCAGAAAGATCATGGAGACGGTCTCTGAGAATCTAATTCGCGATGGCGATCTCTTCGGCATAATTTCGACGGGAACGTCTAATGTTCGGACGCAATTGACCTACGACCGGAGCTTGATAGCTGCGGCCACCAAACATATTACAGGTAGCGGATTCAATCTGGGCGACATGATGCAGATGCAGCAGCGGCGCAATCTGCAAGAGCTTCGCTGGCGTGGCCATACCGCGTTCAAGACGGCACGTGAGACGCTTAAGAATCTCCAACGAGTCAAGAATCGAAGGAAGTCGTTCCTTTATATCAGCACCGGGTACGACTTCAATCCGTTTGCGGAATCATTTGGTCAAGACCCCGCCTATGCATTGAATGCCAATGAATTGGAGGACGAATATAATGACATGGGGTTTGGAATGAGTAGCCCCGTGAGCGACGTTATTGAAAACCAAGGCCAGATCTTCTCGGAGTCGGAGCTGCAAAGAGAGATCTTCGAGTTGACCCGACTTGCGGAAAACGCCAGTACAACCTTTCACACGCTCGATCCTCGTGGGTTGATAGCCGGCGGCGGGGTTGAATATACGGAAATAGACGCGCGAGAGTTATCTAGGCATGTGTTCCGCACCCAGACCAGTCTGCGAGCCCTTGCTGAGCTCACGGGAGGTATCGCCCTCGTCAACCGTAACAGCTTCGAGTCCGGGTTGCGTGAGATCGATGCTGAGACAAGTGACTACTACATAGTCGGATTCAATACGACCCGCCCAGAAGCCGACGAGAATCTTACTCGCCGGCTCCGTATCGAGGTAAACCGAGAGGATGCCAGAGTTCGGTCCCGTGACACCTACACCTTCGACTTTGCCGACCGCATGTCGGTGTCGCGCTAGTGTTGCAACTACCACAGAACTAGAGGCGACTTTCACCGCGGGCTATCAGGTCAGGCTTCCTTTAACTGCTTTCATAACGCGTCCCGTACCCGTGCGACGGCTTCCTCGAGATAGTCAGGGTCGAGCTCGATTCCGATGAAGTCTAGCCCGAGCTTGGCGCAGGCGATTGCGGAGCTCCCCAATCCCATAAACGGGTCAACTACCAATCTGCACCGATCGATCCCGTGGAGCCGAAGGCAGCGATCCGGCAGCAGTGGAGGAAACGTTGCGGGATGGGGCCGGTCACGCGCGCGACTCTGAATGGTCGAGTACGGCATAAACCAGGTGTTACCCCGGCACCGGATGCCACCGGTGGCCGAATTCCAGCGAGTGATATTCGACCGGTCCTGATAGGGGACCCCAACCGCCCGTCGATCGAGGGGTGTCCGACCAGTGGGGGTAAAGTGGAAGACAAATTCGTGACA
>CAUZDY010000025.1:0-41339 GCA_963578805.1 Vicinamibacteria bacterium
TGCAAAATCGATGCCTGTCTCTTGCCTTTAAAACTAGCCACGTCTGGTACTCGAGACGAGGTAGCGAAGCAGATTGACCAATGGGAGAAACTCAGGTGGAAGGAGCGACTTCTGGGTCCACCCGGCCTAGGGCCATCCAGCGGTCAGGCTAATCGTTTCCAACAAACTTATTAACAGCCCTTTACGCGCTTTTACGTAATCCGATTCAAGCTTCCGCCGACTCAGTCTGTTAGACGACACAACCGCGCCGGCGGTTTAGCTACTTACCAGAGAAAAATGTCACCTGAAAGGGACGCGTCTAATCGGTAAGCTGTCACCTTCTGTTGTCTTCTGGCACACTCAAACCGATAGCGTTATATTTTTCGGCGCTCGGCATCACCATTGACCAACTTTGGACGAGTGTGCGAAGCTGGCGGTTTTCAGACGATGGCCAAAAAGTGCTCTCTCTGTCGACGTCGTCGTGGGCGCCGGACCTGCCCGGCCCTGGCTGAATCGATCTGCGCGGCCTGCTGCGGTGCCAAGCGGCTGGTCGAGATCAACTGCCCCTCAGATTGCGCATATCTGCGCTCTGCACAAGTTTACCCTCCAGCTTCGGTTCAACGGCAACGCGACCGAGACCTGCGGTTCCTTATTCCACCCCTCGAAGGGATGACGGAGCAACAGCACGAGCTCGTTTTCCTGATACAGGGCTTCTTACGGAACGACCGACCGGACGCGCCGGCCATAGGGGACGATGACGTCGCCCACGCGGCGCGGGCGCTCGCGGAGACCTATGAAACCGCAAGTCGAGGAATCATCTACGAACACACTGCGGGCACTCCCTCGGCCGAACGGCTGGCTGCAGAGTTCCGAGCGCTGATCGAGGCGCGGCGCACTAAGGGGCTTCGGCTCACCGATTCAGAAGTAGCTCAGGTAATGCGCGCAATCGAGACAGGGGCAAGCAAGGCCCGTGAGACACTCCCCGGTGAGAGTACGGCCTATCTCGCATTGCTAAAGCGGGTGCTGCAGCCACCGAAGGACGGCCCCGTCTTGTCCTTGGATGCCGAGGCACCAGCGCGGCCGGATGATAGTCCAGGGCCGAATCTCATAATACCTGGGCGCTGATGCGTAACCGCCCGGCCACCGGGCAGGTGCTATAATTAATGTTCTGGTTCGAGTGTGAGGGGTGTGAGTCAACATGGCGAGACGCTGCGAAATTTGCGGGAAGGGACCGGCGGTTGGACGTAACGTGAGTCACGCGCACAACGTCACCCGGCGGTGGTTTCAGGCGAACATCCAATCGGTTCGAGCCCTTGTCAACGGCAGCGTAAAACGGATCAAGGTCTGTACTCGCTGTATCCGCTCGAACAAGGTCACCAAAGCGGCCTAACGCCACGAGGCCGTGGGAACTGACACGGAATCGATCCGAACATCAGACGCGGCAGCCGCGATCGGCCCGTATTCACAGGCCATTCGTTCTGGCCACCTCCTTTTCGTTTCGGGCCAGATTCCCATCGATCCCTCCACTGGCGAGGTTGTCCCTGACACCAATAAAGGTGACATCGGCGCCCAGACCCACCGAGTACTGAAAAACCTCTCCGCCATCCTGAAGGCCGGGGGGAGCTCATTGGCCAACGTGGTCCGGACCACTGTCTATCTGGTGGACCTCACAGACTTTGTTGTGATGAATGAGATCTACGCGACCTATTTCGCCGATCCGGCGCCGGCCCGATCAACCATTCAGGTCGCCGCCCTTCCTAGAGGCGTTCGTCTCGAAATCGATGCCATCGCCGTGCTGTCCACCAGTAAGTCAGATACCACGGGTGTCAACTGACTTGCCGCAGTACACGCTCAACGTCGAGTACTCCTCGCACGCCTGTAACCACCTTCACCACATGCTGAAGGTGCTTTAGATCGGTAATGTCAAGCGTGACGCTAATCCGACCGTGGCTTCCGCCACTTGAAATCGCTTCTATCTTGCGCACGTTGATCTTGATGTCGGCGATTCGGGACGTCACATCGGCCAAAATACCCCGCCGGTCTTCGACCTGTATTGTCAGACATACGGTAAAGGCGCTGGTCTCGCCATCGCGCGGCTTGTCCCACACGACCTCGATTCGACGCTCCGGATCATAGAGAAGATTCAAAACGTTCGGACAGGTCGCCGCGTGAACGGAGATGCCCTTTCCTCGCGTGATGTATCCGACGATCTTCTCCCCACGGATCGGGTTACAGCAGCGGGCCCTGAACACGACAAGGTCGTCAAAGCCGTGCACCTTGATCTTGTCCTCGGTGGGCCTGAGCACGCGTCGGACCACTGCCCTTAGCGGGGTTTCTCCAGGCTCCGTGAGCTGGTCTTTGGGCACAAGTTTGTCCAAAACAGCTCGAGCCTGCAGCTTCCCATAGCCAACATCTGAAAACAGGTCGTCTGTGTTCTGGGAGCCAAACATCGCCGCAACCTCGGAAATCTTGTTGGTATCGAGCACCTGCTTCACGTTCAAGTTCAAGCGACGAATTTCCTGGTCGACAAGCTTCCGGCCAAGCTCCATCGCTCTGGTTTTCTCGCCGGCGTGAATGAAATCCTTGATCTTGTTGCGAGCCCTTGACGTGGAGACGAAATTCAGCCAATCCCGGCTCGGCGTGTGCCCTGGTCCGGTGACCACCTCGACGATGTCTCCGGTCTTCAGCTTGGTCCGGAGCGGAACCATTTTCCCGTTCACCCGAGCACCGACGCACGTATGTCCCACGTCGGTATGCACCAAGTACGCGAAGTCAACCGGCGTGGCACGCCGGGGAAGCGCCTTGACCTCTCCCTTCGGCGTGAAGGCGTAGATCTCTTCAGGGTAGAGGTCGACCTTAAGACTATGGATAAATTCACCCGGGTCACTTACCTCCTGTTGCGATTCAAGTAGTTGTCTAAGCCACCGAAAATACTCCTCGTCGGCGTTCGCCCCAACCCGGCCCTCCTTGTACTTCCAGTGTGCCGCAATCCCGTGCTCAGCCACCCGATGCATCTCCTCCGTGCGGATCTGCACTTCAAACGGGAACCCCTGGCCGCTGACGACAGACGTGTGGAGTGACTGATAGCCATTGGGTCGAGGCATCGCCACAAAGTCCTTGAAGCGACCGGGAACGGGCGACCAGATCTGGTGGATGATACCGAGCGCGGCGTAGCAATCCTTAACGGACGGTGTGATCACGCGGAGGGCGATCAAGTCATACACCTCCTCCAGCGTAATGCGTTGATATCGGATCTTTTCACGGATACTGAACAGACGCTTGATGCGGCCCTCGATCGTCGCGGTCAGTATTTTGGCCTCAGACAGCTTGTCCTCGAGGGACCGTTTAAGCTCCGCGACGGTCTGCGCTGTGGCACGTCGCCGCTCGTCAACCCAGCCTTGTACCATCGTGTAGGTATCAGGCTCCAGGTGTTTAAACGCAAGCTCCTCGAGTTCGTTCTTGATCTTGCTCATCCCCAGCCGGTACGCAATGGGGGCATAAATATCCAGCGTCTCCTGGGCAATCTTGATCCGTTGATTCTCCTCGAGGTGCTCCAGGGTGCGCATGTTGTGGAGTCGGTCGGCGAGCTTGACCAGAATGACCCGAACATCGTCAACCATGGCCAGAAGCATCTTACGAAAATTCTCCGCTTGACGCTCTTCGTTCGATGAAAAGGGAATCGTGCTAATTTTCGTAACGCCCTCAACGACAAGTGCGATTTCTGGGCCGAACAGCTCCCGTACGCTGTCAATGGTGGTCAGCGTGTCTTCCACGACATCGTGGAGCAACCCCGCCACAATCGCGATATCGTCCAGCTTCATGTCGGCAACCAGCAAGGCCACCTCGAGCGGATGAGTGATGTACTGCTCGCCAGACCGGCGACGCTGACCTGCGTGTTCCAGTGCGGAGAATTCGAACGCACGGCGAAGCAGGTCGGCGTCCGAATAGGGATTGTGTCTTTTAACCTTCGCCACTAAGTCTTCAAAGCTGGTCATGCCAATAGGTACAATAGCCCTTGACGCACGCAGAAACTCTTATCAGAGAGTGAGATACGAGGACCGAATCTCACTTATTTCATCATAGAGCGGCTGAAGAGGAAGGGTCAAGGAACAGCCACCACCCGATCGTAACAAAACAAAGGCCGGTTTCCGCGTCGAGCGGAAACCGGCCTTTGAAAAATAAAACCTGTCTATCAGAACCGAACGATCTTAGGCTCCTGCGGCAGCGGCGGCACCTTCTCGCTGTGCTTTCTGCAGCCCTTCGGCCGTCTCACGCAGCTCGTCAGCTTCAGCGATCAACGCTTCTTGTTCGTCAAGGTCCTCGGTGTCATTCGCCTGCATCCTAAGAAGAATGTTCTTGTAGATGAGCGCGTCGACGTAGCGATCGTTCAGCGCAAGCGCGCGGTCGCTCGCATCCAGCCCAGCCATCACGTACTCACGCTTCTGGTCCTGGGTAATCCGAAAATCACGAAATGCCTTTTCCCAGTAGAAGGTCGAGATGGTGTAGTACGCCTCGGGGTTGTCTGCGTCGATCTGGGCGCGTTCCTCAAGAGCCGAAATCGTCAGGTCGAACTCGCCGGCTCGGTTGTAGAACCCCGCCAGTTGCAGATAGACAACTGGATCGTCGGATCGGAAGCTCTGAACCGTCCGATAAATGTACTCCGAGTCTTCGTACATCCCGGCTTCTTCGTAGAGCTGGGCAAGGCGAAAATAGTTGTCTGGGTTTTCCGGATCGTCGAGAATCATCGCTCGAAGCACAGGTTCAGACCGCCCTGGGTCATTCGCCTTGTCTGGACCAAATGCGGCAACGAGATACTGCATCGACAGCAATTTCATCGACGGTTCAGGAATTTCCTCTATCGCCATCTCGTAGTATCTGATTGCCTCGTCCAGGTTGCCCAGATTCTCCCGGTCTCGGCCGCCAGGTTTATACAGACTGTCATACGAGTTCGCGATGTAGAAGTAGGCGGGAGTCAAGTTCTGGGCGAGCTCGCTGCCCCCACTCGCTTCAATCACCGTTATGATCTCTTCGTAGAGTTCAATGGCTTCGTCGTAAAAGCCTCTCTGGTAGGCAAGGTTGGCATCCTTAAATGTCCTGACCGCACCTAACTCTTCAAAAAATGTGCATCCGGCGAGTGGGATAGCAACCAGCGCCAAGACCACCAGCCTGAGGAGTTTTCGTTGCGTAAACATATACACTCCTAAGAGAGTCTAGTATCCAACCTACAACGCGCCACCGGCACGACGCATTGCCTCAGTCACGATACCCACCTTCGTAACGCCCGCGCCTTTGGCCGCGTCGATGACATCGATGATATCCCCGTAGGTGAGGGTGCCAGCACCGGCGATGAATATTGTCTTTTCCCGCCGATCCTCAAAAATGTCCCGCAGCCGTGATTCGAGCTGAGGAAGCGCCACATCTTGATTATTAATGGCTATCCGACGGTCAGCCGTGTACTCGAGCATGATCTGACTTGAATCTGTCGCTGCCTGTTGGGCGCCCTGAGTCTCCAGTGGCAGGTTGATGTCCATACCGCGTTGGCCCAGTGGTAAGGCCGCCAGGAAGATGACGATTAGGACGAGCAACACATCGATAAACGGCGTGATGTTGATCTCGTGATTTTCTACAGGCGGTACGGACTCGACGATGGCTTCCGCGCCATGGTGTTTCCTCTTTGCCATTGGTCTAGTCTCCTGCGGGCGCAGTGCCGCCAATTCGCTCGGTAATCAGACCAATATTCTCGATGCCGGCCCGCTGTAACTGGTCGAACACGGTCATGATCGCCCCGTACGTGGCACCCTCATCAGCCTTAACCAATACGAGCCGTTCAAACTTCCGGTCGAGGGCCGTCTGGATCGCTGTCAGAAGCGACCTCTCATCGGTGAGAATGTTGTCTACATAGAACCGTCCCCCCGAGTCGACGTGGACGACTGTGTCGTTGTCGTTGTCCTGCCTCTCAGTCGTGTTGGTCGCCTCTGGTAACCGGACTAGGACGCCCGCCTGCAATAGTGGCGCGATCAACATGACGATGATGAGCAGGACCAGCATCACGTCCGCCAGGGGCGTCACATTGATTTCAGAATTGTAGGCACTTTTACCACCGCCAACTGCCATTCCCATAGAGGAACCCTCCTCATATTCGTCACACGTGTACGACGGTTACTGCATGGTGCGCATCCATCATAAGCACACCATGCAGTGCCCCTCAACTGCTTACGACTGCTTGATGAAGTAATCGACGAGCTCGGACGTCGAGTTGTCCATCTCAACAGTGAAGTACTCGACTTTACCGGTGAGGTAGTTGTAGAACCACACCGCCGGAATCGCAACAAATAGACCAATCGCGGTGCCAACGAGCGCTTCTGAAATACCACCGGAGACGGCACCCAGACCACCCGACCCAGTCGACGCAATCCCCTGAAACGCATTAATGACGCCGAGCGTCGTTGCCAAGAGACCCACGAATACGGCGGTGGACCCGATCGTCGCCAACGCGCCCATCCCCTTCTTCATGTCGCCTGCAGTTAGTGCCGACGCGCGCTGAATGGCTCGTCGGACGCCGTCGACGAGGTCGTCCTTGTCCACCTCGGCACCGCCTTCCTTCTGGAACTGGTACTCCTGCAGACCAGCCAGGACAACCTTGCTCAGGTGGCTGTACCGATAGTTCTTCGACTGAGATATCTTGATCGCGTCCTTCACTTTGCCGTCCTTGAGATGCTTGGCGACCTGAGGGGCATATGTCTTCGACTGCTTCGCGGCCTGCGAAAACGTGAAGACCCTCTCAAAAAAGACACCCACCGACCACATCGACATGACGGCCAGAATACCCATCAGAAGCTTGACCGGTACGCTCATCATTTCCCAAAGTTCAAGTAGATCCATCTAGTCCTCCTCGACTGCTAGCCTGTCCACAAAGCACAAGTACGGAAGCGTTCCCGGCCTGTGTCTACTGCATAGTGAAATTTACGGTCACCGTCATAATGATCGGTACGGGGACGCCGTTGAGCAAAGTGGGCGTATAGGTCCACTGTCGAACCGCCTCGATTGCCGCCTCGTCTAGCAACGGCACCGAGCGAAGAACTGTCACGTCGGTTACAGCACCAGACCCATTAATCACCGCCTCGAGAATGACCACGCCCGTCACGCGAGCGGCCTGAGCCACCGGTGGATACACGGGCGGGACATCTGTCACCTTTGTGGGTGGTGCGATATTCCCTCCGACCCGGACTGGCTCTGGCGGTGGCGGTGGCGGCGGCGGTGCTTCTGGAATACCACCGATGATACCTCCAACCACGCCGCCAGCGACACCGCCCTCAACGCCACCCGCGTCTTCGGGGTTAAAAGCGGGCTCCGGGGCAATCTCTTCCGGAGCAATAATCGGCGCCGCATTCGGGTTGACATCAATTACCGGTGGCGGTGCGGCCTCGGCTGGCCTTGGGGGGGGTGGTGGCGGCGGCGGCGGTGGCGGCGGCGGCGGCGCGGCCACAAACGCCATCATCGTCGCCGGCGTCGGCAGCGCATCAACTGCCAAGAGGGGCACGATCACGATCGCACCGATAATCGTTACGTGCGCCACAATCGACAGCGGCACCGTGTACCACTTCTGCGTACCGAGTTTGATTGTAGGGTTCGCTATCTCAGAAAACATTTGACCGGCCACAAACATCCTCCTTACCCACAAGATCAAGAACCGTGGGAGCCGCCTTAAGAGCGTAAAGTATATGTATGCTACGAAACGCTGTCAACGAACGAACTTGTAAAGATATCTAACAGGCAAAACCTGTTAAAACACCAGGGAAAAATAGGCGGCCAAAGAAATCAGACCCCCTTTCGTGAGACCCCGACCACACGGGACTAGTCTCATCTCATCCACGCCACGACAAGTGGGGCAAAGATGACCGCAACAATGCTCATAAGTTTGATCAAAATATTCAAACTCGGACCCGACGTATCTTTAAACGGGTCGCCGACAGTGTCACCAATGACCGCAGCCTTGTGAGGCTCTGAGCCCTTTCCGCCGTGACTTCCTGCTTCAATGTACTTCTTAGCGTTATCCCACACGCCACCGGCGTTAGCCATCATAAGTGCCATAAGCACGCCCGTGACAAGCGACCCAGCTAGTAAGCCACCCAAGCCGGATATGCCAAGGAGAAACCCGGTGCAAACGGGCGCGAAGACCGCTAGCAGTCCAGGGAGAACCATCTCCTTAATCGCCGCCTGCGTCGAGATAGCAACGCACCGTGCAGAATCTGGTTCTGCCTTGCCTTCCAAGAGACCTTTGATCTCGCGGAACTGTCGACGAACTTCCTCGATCATCTTTGCCGCGGATCGGCCGACCGCGTTCATCGTCAGCGCCGCGAAAATAAACGGCAACATGCCGCCAAGCAACATACCGATTAGGACATTCGGATTTTCAAGCGATAGACTGAGCAAGCGCTCGTCGAACACCTCCGTCCCACCGGCGGATTCGATCGCCTCGGCCGCCTTCGTCCTGAACGTGCTAAACAACGCTAAAGCCGTCAAAGCAGCCGATCCAATGGCGAATCCCTTGCCCATCGCGGCGGTTGTGTTACCAACCGCGTCAAGTGCGTCCGTTCGCTGCCGAACATAAGGCTCGCATTTACTCATCTCGGCGATCCCACCAGCATTATCGGCCACCGGGCCATAAGCGTCGACGCCGAGGCTGATGCCAAGAGTCGACAGCATACCGACCGCCGCGATTGCGATGCCATACAGCGCCGCGAACTCAAAGCTGAAGTAAATCGCCACCGCGATAACCAAGATCGGGAGCCCACATGACATCATCCCGACACCAAGACCCGCGATGATGTTGGTCGCCGGACCGGTCTCAGATTGCTGAGCGATGTGATGGCAGGGAGGTTTGTCCATTCCAGTGTAGTACTCCGTCAACTGGCCAATCGCGACACCAGCCCCCAATCCAAGCAGCACACACCACAGCACGGCCAACGGGATATTTAGCAGCGCAATAAGACCGGCTGTCGCCACCACAACAAGAGCTGAGGCCACAAGCAATCCACGATGCAAAGCGCCACCGATTTTGCTCTCATCGTCGGTGCTGACCGTAAACGTTCCCAGAATGGAAGCCAGGATACCAACGCCGGCTAATAGAATTGGAAACAGCACGAGCGACCCCTGTAACGAATCAAAGTCCGCCTCCGCGATGCCCCAAAGCGCAACGGCCGTTGGCGCCCCGAGCGCCCACGCCAACGCAATCGACGCGATGATGCTGCCGACGTACGATTCGAACAGATCGGCACCCATCCCGGCCACATCGCCAACATTGTCGCCAACGGCGTCAGCTATAGTCGCTGGGTTCCTCGGATCATCTTCCGGTATCCCAGCCTCGACCTTCCCGGATAGGTCTCCAGCAACGTCGGCAGCTTTCGTGTAAATCCCTCCCCCGACGCGGGCGAACAATGCGATCGACGATGCCCCGAGTGAAAACCCGAACAACTGCTCGACGGCAATCGCGCCACCGCCGCTGAGGCCTCCAAATAGGTAGTAGAGAATCGCGATTCCTGAAGTCCCAAGGGCCACAACAGTGAGCCCCATGACCGCTCCACTCGAGAACGCCACGCGTAGTGCTGGGGCAAGGCCTTTAGTCGCGGCGAACGTCGTCCTAACCGCAGCGCTAGTGGCCGTCCGCATACCTACCCATCCCGCAACAGCCGAAAGCGACGCTCCGAGTAGAAAGCTCACCCCAGTCAGGAGCGCGTTGCCTGGAAGAAAAAAGACAAGCACCAAGAACATGACAGCCACGAAACCTGCCAACACGGTGTATTCCGTGCGGAGAAAGGCCATGGCTCCCGACCGGATCAATGCGGCAATCCGCTGCATTAGTTCGGTGCCAGGGTCGTGCCTATTGATCGATCGGGCTAAAACAAAAGCAAAAATGGCGGCCGCCAGAGGCGCGCCCCATCCAAGTGCAAAGTACAGTTGCTGCTCCATTTACTCCTCTATGGCTTGGTGGTAAATATCTTCGGTCTGCAAGAAGACCGTCAAATTAACAGCTCACTTTTCAAGCTGTCAAGGTACATGTGGCTCCCGTCCCCGGTCAGGCGACAGGATCGTTTTCGAAGAACTCGGTTGCGCTCCGCGTAATCGCATGTTTGGCGACAAGGCCATACCTCCGGTCAGAAAAGTCTGGATCCCCTCCTGCACCGAGAGATCCGGGTAAAACACGACATCGCTGGAATAGATGTGAATGTCGCCGAAGTAGATATGGTTTGTCGGGACATACACGGAGACCACGTCCTCTGGTCCCTGTCCTCGATCCAGAACGAACTGCTTCGTCAGGAAGCCCAGTACCAGCCCCCGGCGCGGGTCGTCCACCAAGACGACCTTCTTGAAGCCCATCTGATTGCCGGGTGAAAACGCCGCGACAAGCTGCTTCACGGGACCATAAACAGCTCGAAAGACAGGCAGCTTGAGTAGATAGGCTTCCCCGCGCTGAAGGAGACGACCACCCGGAACGTTCGAGGCGAGCAGACCCACGGCTAAGACAATCACCAGCAGAGTCACCAAACCCAGACCCGGAATCTCCTTTCCCAGCCAACGTGCATATACCGGGACCATCACGCCATCAATCAGTTGAAACAACCAAACAAACGCCGCGATACTGATCACGAGCGGAACGGTGACAACCAGGCCCGTCACCAAGCTGCGCCGGAGCCGTTGCATAATCTTTAACCCTCACCCTCCCGGACTAGCCGACGAGCACCAGAAAGATACACGTCGCCAGTCCAAGACGATAGCCGGCGAATAGGTCCAGCGAGTGATTCGCCAAATACTGGATAAAATACTTCACGGTTATATAGCCGACCACGCCAGACGTGACGAAACCGACCGCGAACAGCTCAGGCGTGCCTGGCGGAAACCCCTCCACTACCAGATCTAGGGCCTGCTTCGCAGCCGCACCCATGATCGCCGGTATGCCGAGCAGAAAGGAAAATCGCGCGGCGCGCTCTCGCCGTATCCCGAACAACATGGCCAGCGTGAGCACCGCGCCAGACCGCGACACGCCTGGAATCAGAGCTGCCGCCTGGACCAGACCAAGCCCAAAGGCCTCAACACTCGTCAACGATGTTTCGGCCCTTGTTTTCCGCCGCATCCGCTCGGCCGCCACCATCACGAGCGCCCCGACCGCGAGCGCGACCGCCGCTACCTCAGGCGTACGGAACCGTAATGTGAGTAGATCGGCGAAGAAGAACCCTACGAACATAATCGGTACCGTACCGACGACGATGCTCCTGACCAATCGGGCACCGTCAGACGCGCCCCCCAGCGCACCAGGAAACGCGACGACCATCGCCAAGATGTCCCGTCTGAAGAACACCAGAACGGCGACAAGCGTACCGACGTGGCACGCGACGTCGAAGGCGAGGCCGAACTCACTGGCGTCCCATCCGAAGAACGCCCGCGCCAGAATAAGGTGGGCGGAGCTGGAAATCGGCAGGAACTCGGTGAGCCCCTGAATGATCCCGAGTAGTGCGGCTCCAAAGGCGGTCAAGCTCAGGACGCGCGGGCCTTTCGGCTCTTCGAACGTGGCGAACGCGTGGAACGCTCGGATCGAGAAGGACCAGCCGAGCGCTGAGGCTGGTGAGTCGCTCGACCCTGCACCGCCGCCGCCGGGCTTCGCCGCGCGGCGCGGCCCTTCGTGATCGCGATCGCAGTCGAGGTCGCGATAAACATGGTGGAGTAGGTCCCGGTGACGACTCCGACCAGCATTGTAAAGGAAAAGCCTCGCAGTACTTCTCCTCCGAAGACAAACAGGGCCAACACGGCAAAGCTGGTGGTCCCAGATGTAATGATTGTGCGAGCGAGGGTCTGGTTGATGCTGGTGTTGACCAGGTGCTCGAACTCGTCCCTACGCATTGACCGAAGGTTCTCGCGCACTCGGTCGAAGACGACGATCGAGTCGTTGACGGAGTACCCGGTGATGGTCAGCATGGCCGCCACGACATTGAGAGATAGCTCGTATCCGAAGATGGTGAGCAGTGCCAGTGTGACCAGTATGTCGTGCGCCACCGCCACGATCGCCCCAACCGCGAAGCTGAAGCGAAACCGGAGACCGACGTAAACCAGAATACCGATCATCGCGAACACGAAGGCGCTGAGCCCTCTTCGCTGGAGTTCCTCGCCGATCACCGGACCGACAAGCTCGCGCGAGACCACCTCGAATGCGCCCAGCTCGCTCGCTTCCAATGCCGCCACGACCTGTTCGGCGCCTTGCTCAAGGCTGGTCCCTTCCTCGCGATCGACCTGTGGTAAGCGAATGAGAACACCGGCACCCGAATCGCCGTACTGTTGGACGATCTTTTCGTCCACCGCGACGAGCTCATTCCGAACCGCGTCTTCGGTAGTCGACTGCTCAAACTCAAGAACCATCAGCGTCCCGCCCGAAAAATCGATACCGAGGGGAAGTCCCCCGCGAGCGACGGTCATTGCGGTACCGCCGACGATGATCACGAGCGAGACAGCGATGGCGTACCATCGATTTCCGATGAAGTCGAAATCGGGCTGTTTCGAAAAAAATGGCATTTTGAAACCAGTCTAAATACTCAGCGTTGCCGCCCGGCGGCCCGACAGCGTCGCCTCAAACAACGTTCGCGACACAAACATAGCCGTGAAGACGTTCGAGACAAGACCGATGGCCAACGTCGTCGCGAAACCGCGAATCGGACCGGACCCGAACTGAAACAGAAACGCGGCGGCGATCAGCGACGCAATGTGCGTGTCTAGGATTGTCAGAAACACGCGATCGAACCCAGCGTTCACGGCCGCCTTCACCGCCCTCTGCGCACGTAGCTCTTCCTTGATCCGCTCAAAAATAAGGACATTCGAATCGACACCTATCCCGATCGTCAGGATCAACCCGGCGATCCCTGGCAAAGTGAGTACGGCACCCAAGTACGCCATAAACCCCATGAGAATAAGCAAGTTCATCGCAACCGCCACGACCGCATTCACGCCGGACAGTCGGTAGTACACGAGCATGAATATTGCGACCGCGACCATACCCGACACCGACGCGATAAACCCGGCTCGAATCGAATCGGCCCCAAGCTGTGGACCGATCGTCCGCTCCTCAAGATAGGTGAGCGAGGCTGGCAGGGCCCCAGACCGAAGCACAAGGCCGAGATCAGCCGCTTCCTGTTGTGTAAATGATCCACTGATCTGTCCTTCGCTACTGATCTGGCCTTCTATCGTCGGGGCGGTCTCAACACGACCGTCCAAGAGAACGGCCAGACTGCGGCCGATGTTCTGACGAGTGACCTCACCGAACTTCCTGGCCCCTTCTCGATTGAGCGAAAAACTTACCGCTGGCTGATTGAACTCGTCCAATGTGGGCCGCGCGTTTCTGAGATCTCGTCCGGTCACCGCTGCCACGCGCTTGACCATGTAGTACATCGTCTCGCTCACGCCCCCACTGAGCAACGCCGATGTGCCGGTCACCACCTCCATGTCTGGCGGCAGTACGCCGTTTCTCGTCTGGAGTAGCAACTCCTGGCTGGCCGCGGGGCCCTCTTCGACCAGCTTGAGTTCCAACAGCGCTGTGGACCGAATGATCTCCTTGGCGCGCGCAACGTCTGAGACTCCGGGTAACTGAACGAGAATCTGATCGCCACCTACTGAGTAGGGCGCGACGATCGGCTCAGCGACACCCAGTTCATTAACGCGCCGTTCGATAGTCTGAAGGGCCTGCCTCACCGACTCATCGCGAAGTGAGCTCTCGACCGGAAGTCGCATCCGATAAACGTAGGAGCCGCCGACGCCGGACTCGCGGTCGTATGAGAGGGTCAGCTGGTCATCGGCCATCTGTCGGAACTCCGCATCGCGCGCCAGTGGCACACCCTCGACGCTGATTGTGGTCGCGTCGACTGGCACTATCGACGTCACGTCGATACCCTGCAGGCTGAGTTGTTCGCGGAGTTGCTCCGCGGCTGTTTCGGTTTCGAGTTGAAGGGCGTCATCGGTTTGCACCCGGAGCACCATATGTACACCGCCCTCAAGGTCGAGGCCCAAGCGAATCCTGTCTTCGGGCGGGTAAATAGCCAGCGCCGACAACCCGGCAACTGCGATGATGGCCAGTAGCTTCCACTGGAGATTCTTGGTCATAGATTTCAGATTTGAGCCGACGTCGTTCCGGTGTCCGTTCGCACGCTATGCACTTCCCGCTTCCGTTACGACCGGGTCCTGCCCCTGATAACCTCCGATTGCCGAGCGCGCCACCTGGATCCGCACCTTGTCGGTCGCCTGTAACTGAACCGACTTATCTGTCATTTTCGCGATCACACCGTAGAGTCCAAAGGTTGTCACAATCTTGTCACCCACCTTTAGCGCCGCTTGGAAGTCCTGAACCTTCTTCTGACGCCGCCTCATCGGCAACAGGATGATGAAATAAAAAATCGCCAGTATCAGCCCAAACGGCAGCAACTGTACGAGCAGACTCGGTTGCCCCTGAGTGGGCTGAGCCATTGCGACGAGAAAACCGATGCCGTCTACGACCATCTACTATGCTCCCAGTCCTACCCCGCGACGTTAGCGGTGACAACTCTAATTTCGATCACGGGACGGTCAGGAGGTACAGACGCAAACGTGAACCGACAATCGCGTTGACTCACGCCTGCCGCCGGCGGGAAAACGTCTGGTGGAAGGCTTGCCTAAACGTTTCAAACGAGCCGAAGACGATAGCTTCCCCAATCCTCTTCATGGTGTCAAGGTAAAAGTGTAGGTTGTGAAGGGTGTTAAGCGACGATGCGCTGATCTCCTTTGTCATATAAAGATGTCGCAGGTAGGCCCGCGAAAAATTTAGGCACGTGTAGCATTCACAGCCCAGGTCCGGCGGGTTCATATCCTCGGCGAATCGAGCCCCTTTGATGTTGATCGGCCCGGTGCGCGTAAAGAGTTGACCGTTTCTGGCATTGCGGGTGGGAAGGACACAATCGAACATATCGACCCCGCATGCAACCGCCTCGACGAGGTCGTCGGGCATGCCAACCCCCATCAAGTATCGAGGACGGTCAGGCGGAAGCCACGCCGCCGTCTGCCCGGCGATGTCGTACATTTCCTCAGCCGATTCGCCGACACTCAAACCGCCGATGGCGTAGGCCTCGAACCCGACGGCCACGGTTGCCTCGACGCTCTCTCTTCTAAGGTCGGGAAAGACACTGCCCTGGACAATACCAAACTGCGCCTGTCCGGGATTCGACACCCCCTCGCCCGCTCGGGCGCGAAGCTCGAGGAAACGTTCGCGTGACCGCTTTGCCCAGCGGTGCGTCAGACGCATCGACGCCCGGGCCCGATCAGCCGTGACGGGATAGGGAGTACATTCGTCGAAGGCCATCGCGATGTCGGCACCCAAGCGGGCCTGAATCTCGGTCGAGCGCTCCGGTGTTAGTAGATGCTCGCTCCCGTCAAGATGCGAGCGAAAGCGGACACCTTCCTCATCGATCGTCCGCCGGTCGCCCAAGCTAAAGACTTGGTATCCCCCGCTGTCGGTCAAGATGGGGCGCGGCCATCCCATGAAACGGTGCAGCCCCCCAGCCCGTCCGATTAGCTCATCGCCCGGTCGCAGTAAGAGATGGTACGTGTTGGCAAGAAGAATCTCGGCACCAAGATCCACAAGGTCGCGATGAAGTAGTGCCTTGACGGCCCCACTCGTACCGACAGGCATGAATGCCGGAGTCTGGATACGGCCATGCGGCGTCTGTAGCACTCCGCGACGTGCACGTCCATCCACATGCGTCACGTCAAATCGAAACGTCTCCGACATCGCGGTATGTTACTGTCCCGGTGACTTTTCTTCGCGGTTTATTAGAAAAAAAGTGCGGCAATGAATCGTGTGCGAGTGGGAGTGATCTACGGCGGTCAGTCGAGCGAGCACGAAGTCTCGCTGGCATCGGCCGCTGCGGTCATGGCCAACCTGGACCCAGATCGATACGACGTGCTCCCAATCTATATTCACCGCGACGGCCACTGGTCGCTGGCCGACCGGCCGCCCACGACAAGCTCGGTGACCGACGTCATCGAGCAGTCTCGCTTGCAGCCCGACGAGCCGTCGACCGGACGCACTCAGAGTATCCATCTCGTCTCGCATCCTGGCGAGGAGACCATACTCACCATCCAGCGCGAGGGCACGCCGTTATCGAAAGGGACGTCAGCCATCGTGCAAGGCCTGACACTTGACGTGGTGTTCCCTGTCCTCCACGGTCCATACGGTGAGGACGGTACGATTCAGGGACTGCTCGAGTTGTCAGATGTGCCGTACGTAGGGGCTGGCGTGTTCGCGTCCGCAGCGGCGATGGATAAGACGGCTACCAAGGTGCTACTTGAGAGTCATAGGCTTCCGGTTGCGAAATACGCCGTCGTGTCTGGACAGGACTGGGAGGCTCGGCAGACGGCCACGCTCAATCGCCTGGTCGAGCAACTGAAGTTTCCCATGTTTGTTAAGCCTGCCAACCTCGGATCAAGTGTCGGCATCAGCAAGGTCAGGGACCGAACCGGCCTCGAACGGGCGATTGACCTGGCACGGCAGTTCGACCGCAAGGTTTTGGTGGAGGTTGCGGTACCACGGGCGCGCGAGCTGGAGTGCGCGGTGTTGGGAAACGACAACCCGGCCGTGTCCGTACCGGGAGAAATCATCCCAACCCGCGAATTCTACGATTACGAAGCCAAGTATCTTCACGATGATTCCACGCTCGTCATCCCCGCAGTGCTCACGGATGAACAGACTACCCAGGTTCAGAGCATGGCGCTCGGCGCCTACCAGGCTATCGACTGCGCCGGTATGGCACGTGTCGATTTTTTGATGGATGGAACAACCGACCAACTGTTCCTCAATGAGCTCAACACGATTCCTGGATTCACGACGATCAGCATGTACGCCAAGCTGTGGGAAGCGTCGGGTCTTGAATACCCTGCCTTGCTTGATCGTTTGATCGAGCTGGCGTGTGAACGACACGCACGCACGCATGCGCTGCGCACACGCTCACGCTAACTAAACGCTCGCGGCATCGTACATCGGTGAATCCTGCCGTCACACTTTCGTACGCGTGAAGAAAGTCGGCCCATCGTGCCGATTCACTTAGTAGAGCCATCGGTCGCTGCCGGCACTAAAGGTACACAGTTTTACAATTCGAGACCGATATAGTCTCACGTGTCTGTGATAAATTTTTGACTTTCCGTTTATTTTGTGCTTGACACATCTATTTTCTCACCCGTAATCTACATCTGGTATGAGGGTGGACGGCTCAGCCCACCTGTTGTGACACCCATATGAGCAGAAGATGGGAACCTAGCTGAGCGGCCACATTCCAAGGAGGAAGAATGGCGAAGAAGAAGGCAGCGAAGAAGAAGGCCGCGAAGAAGAAGGCCGCCCCGAAGAAGAAGGCCGCGAAGAAGAAGGCCGCCCCGAAGAAGAAGGCCGCGAAGAAGGGCGCTAAAAAGCGCTAGATTCGATTTTCGAATCGAAGAAGGGGGCGCGTCACGCCCCCTCTTTTTTTGCCTAGGGCCTGGCCTCAAAGCCGGTAACCGCAGCGCCGGGGTCAGAGGGGCTCGACACCGTCCCAGACCAAGACGCGGCGAATCACGTCCCCCTGCCTGATCTGGTCGACAACGTCCATTCCGTCTACGACACGAGCAAACGCCGTATACCGCCCGTCGAGAGCCGGCTGTGGAGAATGGGTAATGAAGAATTGACTACCCCCGGTGTCCTGCCAGTCGAGTGCCATCCCAACGGTACCACGCAAGAACGGCGTCTGGTTGAGTTCGTCTCGCAAGGTGTATCCGGGGCCGCCTTCGCTGTCTGCCCTGGGGTCACCGCCCTGTACAAGATAGTTCGGAACGACGCGGTGAAACGTCAGACCGTCATAGAAACCGCGACGGGCCAGCATCATAAAGTTGTCGGCGGTCACCGGTGTGTCAACAACGTTCAGCTCCAGCTCGATTGTCCCGTAATCAGTCTCGACGTAGACATGCGGAGATACCGTGGGTCGGACCAATCGAGGTGCCGAGAAGTCCACACTACGTCGTCCCGGAGCGGGGCGGATCACATCGGCGTGTGAACCATTCACTTTGAGGACATCCAGGCCTTCTACGGCCCGAAGCCTGGCGGCCCAGTCGGCGTCGCTCAGCGCGTTGGTCAACATCGCCTCGGCTTCGATACCGCCGAGCGCGGTCAACGCATCAAGGATCGCCGCACGTGCCAGATAGCTGGCGTCGTCTTTTGCGACCTCGAACGCCCGGACCAAGGCCGACACAACCGTAGCCCTGGCGTCTGCCGAGGTTGCCTCCGCTCCCAGCTCACTAAGCAGGGTCGCGGCGATCTTTCGAACGACTAAGTCATCACGCGCGAGCTGTTCCAGCAGCACCTGCTCAACATCTGGCACCCGCTGGGCGAGCAGCGATCGCAGGACGGCTGGAATGACTCGCGCGTCCTCATCCTCGAGGAGCAGGGTTAGCTGATAGATCGCCGCCTCAGAATCTGTGAACGCGAGCCCCTCTGCTAGCGCAGACCGCACCCGCCAATCCGGATCGCGTCCGAGCCCAGAGAGCACCAGCATAAATGTGTCTGGAGCTGTTCGTGCGAGGGCCTTGAGCGCCGCGGCTCTCATCGGCGGCCACGGGTCGGTCATCAGCTCCACGAATACGTCTGTCACCCCAGAGACCGACTGTTTCTGCAAGGCCTCAAGCACTTCCAGGCGCAGGGTGGGAGACAAATCTCGCCGAATGGCCAACTGGTACAGCTTGTCGCCAATGCGCGAATCATCGAGGTGGGCCAGCTCTCGAATCGCGGTCGCGATCACGCGCTCGTCTCGCCGCTCCAGATCGAGCAGTGCGAGCAAGGCTCCAGCTGCCACTGGTTCATTCGTATCCCCAATTTCGCCCAACCCTCTGGCGGCAAACGCGACTCCGACGCTCCCCTGGACCGCCGCCAGCGTGGCCAGCGCATCAAGAGCGCGAGAATCGCCTGTCTGCTGGAGAGCGTAGGCCACAGGCCACCACCACAGAATGGGCTGTCCGTTTTCCTGAAGTACCGCTGCGGCCAAAGGCTCGTACGCCTTGAGCGTTCCAAGCGCGTAGATCCCGAGGCGAAAGGCCTCAACTTCGGGAGAAAGCGGAAACGACATGTCGTCGGGGTCCAGGTCAAACGTCGCAGTTAGGTATGTACTCACGAGAGCACCGATCGCCGGAGCGGCGTCAACTGCCCCTATCCTCCCTAAGGCCTCCGCGGCCCGTCCCTGCACGAGAGGCTCGGGATCATCGAGAGCTTCGAGTAACGCCGGGACCGCGCTCTCGTCCGCAAGGAGGCCCAACGCGAACGCCGACATCTGGCGAACCTCAACTTCTGGATCGGCGAGCGACGATACGAGCGGTGCGACACCTTCCGGAAGACGAATGCGGCCGAGGGCCAGGGCCGCTCGTCGACGAAGTTGAGGTTCTGGGTCAGAGAGCAAAACCACAAGGTCTGGCTCCGGCCGCAGAGACACCATGGTTTCTCGGACGACCGGTTCACCGTCAGTGGCGTCCGGGACCACTGGCATCCGAGGTGCGTCTCGGAGCACCCGCTGGTTCTCGAGACGTAAGATCCAGGAGACCTTCTCGTCAAACGTTGGCGGCGCAGCAGAGGGGATAACTATCGGTGGCCTGGCGCATCCCGTCGCCAGGACGATGCCACACAAGGTGAGCAAGACTGCGGGCAGTTTTGTCATCCATCGCTGAGATCGCTCGGGACTCACAGGGTCGAACATACGACAGACCGGCATCATAGCATGCCCATTTCGCCCAGGCTGGGGCTGCTATACTGCCGAGTATATTGGACTTCCGCTATATCGCCATCGAGGGTCCGATAGGCGTCGGCAAGACGACACTGGCGCAGCACCTCGGTGCCCGACTCAACTCCGCAGTCATTCTGGACGAATCCGACAATCCATTTGTTGGGGATCTCTACACCGGCCGGCCGGGGGCTGCGTTCCAAAGCCAGCTGTTCTCTGTGCTCACCCGGCATCGGCAGCAGTCCTCGCTGCACCAGACGGATCTGTTTAATCAGCTCACCATTTGCGACTACCTCTTCGATAAAGACAAAATCTATGCGTACTTGAATCTCGACGACAACGAGCTGTTTATTTACCAGCGACTTTACGACCTCCTCGCTGCAGACGTCATCGCCCCTGATTTGGTCGTTTATCTGCAGACTCCAACAAACGTTCTGTGCCAGCGCGCGCGAACCCGTCGACGCACTGGCAACGAGCTGGCGATTCCGGACGATGACTACCTCGGAGAGCTCAACGAGGCCTACACTCACTTCTTCTATCACTACAACACCACACCGCTGCTGGTCGTTGAGACGTCGCAGCTCGATCTGGAGTGGGGCGACACGGATCTCGACGAGCTCATCAAGCAGGTGGAGGACATGGGACGAGGTACGCGGTACTACGTGCCTAGACCGGGTAAGGTCTGACCGATGGCCTGGTTCAAGAAAGCGCGCCGACCGATAGCCGCAGCGTCCGGTCCAAGCCGGGTACCCGAGGGGCTGTGGGTCAAGTGCCCAGAGTGCGACCAGACTCTGTATGGAAAGGACCTCGTCAAGAATCTGCAGGTATGTACACAGTGTGGCCATCATCTGCGTATGAGCGCCACGCAGCGCCTCGAGTCGCTGCTGGACGGGTCGACGTGGACCGAGCTTGACCGGGAGCTACGGTCGACCGACCCCCTACATTTTCATGACACCAAGTCATACGCGGCTCGACTCACAGCCAGCGAGGCAGCCAGCGGAACCCAAGAGGCCGCCATCGCCGCAGTGGGGACGGTGGATGGCATAGACGTCTCAATTGTGGCGATGGAATACAGCTTCATCGGCGGCAGTATGGGTGTCGTGGTTGGGGAAAAAATCACGCGTGCCGTTGAGCGTGCGCTGACTCAGCGGATACCGCTGCTGATTGTGAGCTGCTCGGGTGGGGCTCGGATGATGGAAGGCGCACTGTCACTGATGCAAATGGCCAAGATCAGTGCCGCGCTCGCCAGGCTGGACCGTGCCGCCGTGCCCTATGTTGCCATTCTCACAGACCCGACGACCGGCGGGGTGACCGCCAGCTTCGCGATGCTCGCAGACGTTAGTATCGCCGAGCCTAATGCGCTCATCGGCTTTGCCGGGCCGAGGGTCATCGAACAGACCATAAGACAGAAGTTGCCTACTGGCTTTCAGCGAAGCGAGTTTCTGCTCAAGCACGGCATGCTGGACCTCGTGGTCAGTCGGCAAGATTTAAAGGTCACGGTTGCTCGAATTCTCCGTCTTCTTGGGGCCGGAGCGGCTCGGACCCCAGCGAATGACAAGCCGGCCACGCCGGATAAGACTCAATGACCGAGGCGTCACCTCTCGACTATCTGTTTGACCTCGAGCAGCATGGCATTAAGCTCGGACTCGATAATATCCGAACGTTATGCGCCGCCCTCGGACATCCCGAACAATCGTTTCAGTCGGTGATTGTCGCAGGCACGAACGGAAAGGGCTCAGTGGCCGCCTTTATTGATACAGCGCTGCAAGTAAGCGGCCTAACCACGGGGCGATTCACGTCGCCGCACCTTATTCATCTCGAAGAACGCTTCTGCATCAACGGCCGGCCAGTTTCTCGCGAGAGCCTGTCTGACCTCGCCGCTCATCTCCAGGCCATCATCTGTGAGTTACAAAAATCAGGGCGTCTCGAAGCGCCACCAACGTTCTTCGAAGCAACGACCGCATTGGCCTTGACTCTCTTCCAGCGCTCCGGCGTCGACATAGCTGTGATCGAAGTGGGCATGGGTGGTCGATTCGACGCCACCAATGTCGTGACACCGATCGCCGCAGTCATTACGACGGTTGACCTCGACCATGAGCAGTTCCTGGGGCACACGCTACCCGAGATCGCGTTCGAAAAGGCTGGAGTCATTAAACCTGGGATCCTCGTCGTCACCGCGGAAACAAAATCGGCTGCGTTGGCCGTCGTGCGCCGGGTCTGTCTTGAGCGTCGCGCCCGGCTCGTCGAGTCGCCACAGGAGGTAACGACGACGGTGGAGTTGCGCGATGGATTCACCGAAGCGGAGCTGACGACTCCCCGTGCGAACTACGGCCCGCTCCGGTTATCGCTGCGCGGTCGTCACCAGGTCGGCAACGCCTGCGCCGCCGTCCGCCTGCTCGAAGAACTGGACGTGGTTCCACCCGTGCCTTCGACCGCCATCGAAGCGGCGCTGGCCACGACCTATTGGCCGGGGCGACTCGAACTCTTGTCGGGTGGGGGCGCCTGCTTGGTCCTAACCGATGCCGCCCACAACAGTGCCGCAGCGGCAGCGCTCGGTCGCTACCTGGCCGAGGTCTATCCAAACGGCCTACCCCTAGTGTTTGCGGCGATGCGTGACAAGGATGTCGTCAGCATCGCGCGGATGCTCGCGCCACATGTCACACGTGTCGTGTGTACCTCACTCCAGAACCCACGCGCCTTCGGGGCGCTTGAGCTGAGCAAGATCGTCGCGGAGGCGTGTCCAGACATCCCGACTGCCGTGCAAGATTCACCGCGCCTAGCCCTTGAGACCGCATGGTCGAACAACGATGTCGTGTGTGCTGCCGGTTCTGCGTACCTGGTTGGAGAGGTGACCGACCTCCTCTCCACACGTGCTGCATGGGTCGGCGTGCCAGCCGACCAACCGCAGTAGTATGTCTTCGATGAGGAGGACCGGTTTCGTTCTGGCTACGCTTCTGGCCGTAGAGATCGGCATGAGCCCATCAGCATCGGCGCAGCTCTTTCCGGGACTTCCCTTCGACTCACGACAGTTCACGTTCGAGGTCCTCGCCGACAACCATCTGCGTCTCACCGGGGAAGTTGAACTCGAGGGTGATGGGTGGGAGTTTTACGCCGATCAGGTCGATCTCTTCACAGACGAGAACCGGTTGGATGCCCTCGGTAATGTGGTGTACGTGGCCGAGGGCGCGCGTCTGGCCGCGGAGCGGGCGGAAATCGACACCGAGGATCTCACCGGGATCTTCTACAGTGCCTCTGGCTCCATCAATATGGGAGAGGAAACAGAGCGCAGCATGTTTGGTTCGCAAGAGCCGGACATGTACTTCTATGGCGAAACGATCGAGAAGATAGGCCCCCGGACCTATCGGCTATCGAAAGGCGGCTTTACGAGCTGTGTCCAGCCCACGCCCCGCTGGGAACTCACCTCGAGCTCCTTCACGATTAACGTTGACGACTATGCTGTAATACGGAACGCGGTACTCGAGGTCAAAGGGGTTCCGGTCTTCTACCTGCCGGCTCTGTACTACCCCATCCAGGAAGATGGACGCGCAACCGGCGTTCTGATGCCTACCTATGGGGTGTCGACAGTTCGAGGAGCGAGCCTGAGCAACGGGTTTTTCTGGGCGATGGGACGCAGTCAGGACGTGACTCTTCTTCATGATTGGTTCGCGAGTCGGGGCCAAGGCACTGGGGCGGAGTACCGATACGTGCGAGAGCAGGGATCCGGAGGGAACCTGAGGACCTACTTCCTAAACGAACGCGAAAGCACGTTCTCACAGAACGGGTCCGACCGGGATTTTCCCGCTCGCCGAAGCTATAACATACGCGGAAATGCCAGGCAGCAGCTCACACCGAACATAACGGCACGCGGCAACATCGACTTCTTCTCAGATGTCACGGTTCAGCAGACGTATCACAACAACATTTTCGAGGCCTCAAACCGAGAACGGAGTCTGAGCGGGAACGTAGCCGGATCTTGGGGCTCGTATCAGCTCAGCGGAACATACGACTCCAACGAAACATTCTTTGGTGAGAAAACGGCGACGCTGTGGGGTGGTGGCCCCCGTCTCAAGTTCGGGCAGGGCCAGAAAGCGATTCCGGGCACGCCTTTCTACTATTCGTTTAACACTGAGTATGTACGACTGCTCAGGCGGACGACGTTCAGCGCAAAAAACCGGAACTCGATCGATGCCGGGCTGAATCGAATCGACATGAGCCCAACCCTTCAGTTCCCGTTTACGCGTTGGCCCTTTCTTACGGTGAACTCCGCAATCTCGTTTCGGTCGACGTACTGGACCGAGAGCATTAACCCTGACACGAACAGACAGATCCCGGTCGGTATCCGGCGAAACTTCGCGGACCTGCAGTCGCAGATCACCGGCCCAAGCTTCGTCAAGGTCTGGAACACACCCGATAGCACTTACTCAGAGGCGATGAAGCACGTCATTGAGCCGTATCTCACCTTGCGGCGACTCACCTCGATCGATCAATTTGATGAGATCGTCCGGCTCGAGAGTGTCGACTCCATCGTGGGCGGTGTCACGCAGTTCACTTATGGTCTCAACAACCGCCTCTATGCTCGTCTCGCCGGCTCCGGCTCCGCCCGAGAAGTGTTGAACGTCGGCCTCACCCAGACTTATTACACAAATGACCAAGCGGCCCAATATGACCAGCGCTTTTCGACCAGTTTCAACGAAACGTCGCCCTCGAATTTCTCTCCGCTGGCGCTCATGGTTCGTGGAGATCCGTCGGACCGACTGAGCGGCACTCTGCGAACTGAGTACGACACGAGGTTCGGCGCCATTAGAACAATCAGTGCCGATGGAACCTACGACTTCAACGGCTTGGTGCAAACGACGGCGGGGTGGAGCCAGCGGCGATTCATCGAAGGTCTCCAGGGTTTCGACAATCCTGGCCAGCTCGATCATTATCTGAACGCAAGGACTCGGGTGCAGAACCGCGACAATACCGTGGGAGGCGGCTATCAGTTTCACTACGACCTCCTCCGGAATCGGCTACTGCAGCAACGGGTCCTCGTGTACTACAATGCGCAGTGCTGCGGTGTCAGCGTGGAATACCAGACGTTCGATTTTTCCGGACTCGGTTCTCGCGCGTTCGTCCAGCAGGATCGACGGTTCAATCTGTCGTTCACGCTGGCTGGACTCGGTACGTTTGCCAATGTCTTCGGTGCCTTCGGTGCCGGAGGAAACCCGTGAGTCAGAGGCCACACGGTCAGCATGCCTGACTGGTGTCCCCAAACTGCATGATGTCCAACTCCGTCCTCGTGACTGGCGCCGCGGGGTTCGTCGGTGGCCATCTCATCCGTGCGCTTTCGACCGATGAGTCGGCGCGGGCGATCGTTGCCTGGCGGCGCCCATCCGGCGGCGGCGATAGGCCATCGCTCACCCAACCCAAGGACCCCGAAGGCGTGTTCGGTGTCCGATGGCAAGACGTCGACCTCCTCGACCGCGCCAAGGTCACCGACACGTTTCGAGAGATTCGACCGACGCAGGTGTACCACTGCGCCGGTGTCGCCGGTGTCCACACCTCGTGGAGCCAGACCCTGGCGACCTTGGAAGGGAACGTCCGAGGCACCGACAATCTTTTGCATGCGGTGATCACCGCAGGAATACCAGCAAGGGTCCTGGTGCCAGGGTCGGCCCTCGTCTATCGACCCTCCAACCGCGCGATACGCGAGACTGACCCGCTTGGCCCGGTCAGCCCCTACGGTCTTTCCAAGCTGGCACAGGAGATGCTCGCCCAGCGATACGTAGAAAACGGCGTCGCGGTACTGATGACGCGTTCATTCACCCATATCGGACCCGGCCAGTCGGCCGGCTTCGCCGCGTCGAGCTTCGCTCAGCAGATCGCAGCAATCGAAACGGGACGGGCTGCTTCTGTGATCAAGGTTGGATCGCTCGACGCGCGGCGTGATGTAACCGACGTCAGAGACACCGTAAAGGCCTACATCGCGCTAATGAAATGTGGTCAGCCCGGTCGGATTTACAACGTCAGTTCTGGAGTCGCTCACCGAATCGGTGAGATTCTCGATGGCTTGATTGCGCTGGCTACGGTCACCGTAAATGTCGAGATTGAAGCGTCTCGCCTCCGGCGAAACGACAATCCGCTGCTCCTCGGCGACCCCACGAGACTCCGGAACGAAATCGGCTGGGAACCTCACCACCCGCTGAAAAAGACTCTCAAAGACCTTCTCGACCACTGGCGCGGCGCGGGACGCTGAGCCGACGGACCCTGGAGGCCATCATCGATCATTCAACGCCAACCGGGTCGATCTCCAAAGACCCGACGGTCGTACGTGACCAAGACCTACTGGCTGAGCTCTTACGACACACGCGCTCGACCATCAGCATGAGCGTTCCATCTGTGAACGAGTAGGCGCGGTAAAACTCGAATCTGGAATAGCACATCCACTCCAGTGACTGCGTGCCGTTCGCGATTTCCGAGACGCTAGAATCGATACCGGAGTCTTGGTGGTGCCGATCATCCCAGGGATCACCTCACATCCAGCCAAGATCGAACGAACCATCAAGACCATCGCCGCCCACGGGGCATCATGCACTTGGAGAACGGAACCCGAGACCGCTTCACGAGGTTTCTCGAGCGAGAGTTCTCTTATCTGGCCCACCGGTACAGACGGCTGCACGCAGGAAAGTATCCGAGCATCGCATATCCGGATGGGGTCAGAATAGTCCTGGAGACGTTCAGGGCTCGCTACGGGTGAGCGCAACACGAAATCCAATAAACGGGCGGCGGGCGCCTGGATCAGCGCCTCCTCGAGTCGCCGCGCGAACATTCCGCATGGGATCGCTATACGATCCGCCACGCATGACCCACAGGGCGTCTTCGTCGAGGTCGACGTCGACCCCGGGGTCGTAGGGATAGGGCCGGTACGCGCTCCGTGTCAGCTCCCATACATTTCCACTCGCGTCAAATAACCCGAATTGGCATTCGGGACAGCTGAAGCGACCCACAGGAATTGTGCCCGTACCGCCGTAGTTCGCCCGGTCTTGTCTGGGTTCGGCTCCCCATGGAAACGTGCGGCCACCGGTGCCGCGTGCAGCCTTTTCCCACTCAGCCTCGGTCGGCAGACTCACACGCCAACCGTCGTCGACGATCTGACGCAACCGAGACGGAGTTGCCGGTGACTCAGTCAGAGCCTCTTCAAGCCATCGGCAGTAGGCCAGCGTGTCCGGCCACGAAACCGCAACCACCGGGTGATCAGCAGGTCCCGAAAGTGCCGCGGCGTCAACGCGAAATCCCGTCACCTCGACAAAGTGTCTGAATTGCGCAACCGTGACCTCATACCGGCCGATATAGTAGAGTGGCAAGTCTACCGAGCCCGAACCGCCTAACGGGGTCCAGCGCTCGTTGCCGAACAACAGCGGGTCGCGCGCCGGATCACTTCCCATTAAGAATGGCCCAGCTGGGATCTCCACGAAGCCGAGGAGGTCGTCGTCGGGAAGAAACCATGCATCCGACCGAAAGCCAGTGCGCGTGTCGCTTCCGACCGCCGACAGACGCGAGGCCGTCGAAACCGCTGCCGGCGGCTGCGGACGCTGGGTATACAACCAACCCGCGACCACGGCGACGAGTACGACTATGATGACGCCTCCAACGCCGCTTCTGTGAGCGAAGGGGTTAGCAACTTGGGCGTTTAAATCAGGCATCCGACTCAGTCCTCGAAAGCCTCTTCACAGGCAAAGGTCCACCGATGCTCGCATGCGCGCGCGTATAGATCTCGCTCCGACATCTCCATGAGGTTGGCGCCACCCTCGCGGAGTAGTAATCGAAGGTCAAGAACCCGCGGGTCCGCGGGCGTGCTCCGCTCTGGGGTCAGCAGGTTGACACATCCTGCGGTGAAACGCAGCTCGCAAGATCTCGAGAAATATCCGAGTGCCAGTCGTGCATCAGCGGGCGTCGCACGTCCTTCGATGTAGTGTCGGCCAAGCTCATTGCAGGCCCACCCAGAGCTGTCTCGGCAATACGATGACTCAATCTGCAGCAGTCGATCGCACCCGCCACGATGCCCATCCGCACACGCCTCTTCCCAGAAAGGAATCGAATCGCCACGGTGCATCCCGTCAGTCGACCCCAGCAGGGTCATCGTCCCAAAAAACACCGCCCAAACGGTCATGTGCACCAAATTCGCCCGCTCCGGTGCCCAATCGATACCCCAACGACTCAACGCACCGCTGCCGGAGATGGTCCGCACGAGGCGGTCGATTCCCTGGACACTAAGGTTGAGTAGCGGCACACAGAGGAGCTTGTCGTAGAAAGTGGGCACACCGATGGCTCCAAGGAGCGCGTAGAGCGCGAAGACGCCGAGTCCGTAAAGCAGACCGAACATCAGCTTGCCAAGCTGTGTCCGAGGCGAGGTTGACGGATCGGTGACGAGGAGATGCAGTCCGAGAAACACTGCCGTCGGGATTTCAGAATCGACAAAATAGGGCGTTCCGGTCAGCGTCGAGTACAGCGCGCTCGACCCAAATAGCACGGTCGCCGCTGAGCCAACGATCAACGTAATCGAAAAGAAGTACATGACAACTACGCCGACCAGAAAGAGGAATAAATAGATCTGAGGAGCGAGACTCAACGTCGTAGCAATCTCAGGTCCCCACGTCAGGCTTGTCGTGTTCGTTCCGATCAGGATGAGCGAGAACAGGGCTAGAGAGAATGCAGACGGATTGAAGATATGGACAGGTCGACCGGATCGATTCCATCGTACAAACTCCTTGCCGAGAAACCCGACCGCGATCATCACAAACTGTAGGTAGAACCAGTCGTCCTTGAACCAGAGGAAGAGATTAGTGCTGAAAATGATCGGAAAGGGACCAAAGCCAACAACATACGTGTCTCGACGAGACCAGGAGAGTAAAAGGTCAAAGACGTACGCGAACGCAAGTTGGGCTACCAGCAACCAAGCATGGTCATAGACCGGACGCCAGTAGTAGCCCCAGTAACCAAACACGGCTGCCTGGACGGCGGCCTGAATGTAATGCTGCAACCTCAGCTCTACGCGAAGCGACCGGCCGACACCGTCCACCTTTAATCGCAGGTAGAGCACCGCCTGCCATGCCAGTAACACGATGGCGGCCGCCCAGACGGAGCGAGTCAGAACTAGGCTGTCACTGAACCGAGGAGCCAGAGATACGAGGAGGAACCCGAGTGTTAGCCCAACCGGAAACCAGAACCCTGAGTGAGGCTCCAGCGGCGCTCGGACCAACGCCGGATCGATGCGACCGCGCGTCTGCTCTGGTGGTCCTTGTGATGTGCGCCGTCTTCGTCCGGATGCCATCGATCCCCGTTGGGGTGAGCTGGGGTGAGGCCTAGACTGAACCGAGCAGACGCTCGATACGCTGCTCAATCGGTGGATGCGTGCTGAAGAGCGCCATCATCCCTCGACCGGAGACCGGTTTTATGATGAACATAATGCTGTACCGTGTTGCTTTATTGTAGCAGCCGTCTATGTGCCATCAAGTCGGCGCACGAGACCGGCAACGAGAGCAGCCCTCCAGGGCATCTCGCCGACCTCGACATGCTCGTGGAGCGCGTGAGCCCCAGCCCCAACCGCACCGAGACCGTCAAGGGTTGGAACACCAAGGGCGGCGGTGAAATTTCCATCTGACCTTCCACCTGTGCTCCCCTCGCCCAATTCGTGGCCGAGCTCCGAGGCCACCTCTCGTGCTATCTGGTATAGACGCAGTCCAGCCTCGGTTCGTTCAAGTGGAGGACATGAGAAAGCCCCGCTCACTTGAATCGACGTTCCACGGAGCGATGGTATCAAGCTGTGTAACGCATCTTCGACGCGTACGCGCTCGGCCGCAGTTGACACGCGCACATCGATGACGCAGCGTGCCTGCTCGGCCACCACATTGGGACGGCTTCCACCCTCGACCAGACCGACGTTGACCGAGATGCCTGAGTCGCGTAGCGCCTCCAATGCAACGACCTGACGGGCGAGCTCGTGTATCGCGCTTGCGCCTTTTTCTGGCTCGATGCCAGCATGGGCGGCAACACCTCGCACATCGAGGCGAAACTCGCCGGCACCCTTCCGACCGGTCTTGAGCGCCCCGCCGGGGAGAGACGGTTCCAAGACGAAGACCGCCTCGCTCCGACGCGCCTCTTCCTCAACGAGGGCTCGGGATGTGAGACTGCCCCGTTCTTCATCCGACGTCAGTAACACTACGATTCGCTTTCGCGGCAGTCCGTCCTGCGACTGGAGCGCTCGAATCGCCAGGATCGCAATCGCGATTCCCGCTTTCATATCGTAGACGCCCGGACCACGGATCCGGTCGTCCTCCTCAACGACCGGCATCCGGTCAATTTGCCCGATCGGCCAAACCGTGTCGAAGTGCCCCAGCATCAAGAGCTGCGTGGAGCCATCACCTACGGTGGCTCGAATATGGTTGCCGGCCCTGTCGTTCGGAATCGGTTCAACCTCGGCCCCAATTTCTGTCAGGCGAGTGATGATCTCCGCACCGCACCGGTCGACCGCTGATTTGTCTGACGTGGGCGACTCCAGCCTAGCAATGGCCATCGTGGTCTCTACTACCCACGGCCGCTCCGCCACGCAAAACTCAAGCACTCGATTCAAATCTATCGGCGTCATCTTGGTATCCAGACTTGCGAAGCTGCGCATCGCTCTACATAATTGATTCGTGGCTTATCGTCGACCGATCGTTAGAAGTATCCTCTCGTTGCTCGGTGCCGCGTGGGCTTCTGGCGCTGCGGCCCAGGGACGTCCTGTGCTTCCACCACCGACCGTAGTTCACGCTGGGACCGCGGCGATACCGTCGGCGGCGCTTCAGCTTCCATCCGACGACGCGACTCCCGATGCTGTCCCCACCGAGGCAACTCTGGGAATCCCTGTCTACCCAACCGCGGCGCATCTCACAAACTATGACGCCGGGAACGGCCAGACTTATCACATCTTCGGGACGGACTCGACATTCGAAGAGATGGTTCGATACTACACTGTGGTGCTAGACGAACGGGGCGACACCGTCTTTACCGCACCGCCCGTGCACGTTTTCGAAATCGGCCGGTTCCTGGAAGAAAGCATGTCATTTTCCCCCAGCGTGACGATCAAGGATTACACGTGGAATGGGTCTGAAGGCTATCTCAACCCAAAGCCTGGCGGGAAGAAAAGATACCGAACGATCATTCAGATTGTCCCGCCACCTGCCAATCAGCCGACGCGTTGACGTTAGGCGCACTAACCGATCGATACCACGAGCACTCACTCGGTCGGGATGTACAGCTCGCGCTGCTCGTTAAACTCCGACGATTTCTCCTCCAAACCGCTCTTGACGGCGTCGGTCTCGCTAAGCCCTTGCTCCGCCGCGTAGTCTCGTAGCTGCTGAGTCAACTCCATACTGCAGAACTTGGGACCGCACATCGAGCAAAAGTGCGCGACTTTGGCACCATCCGTGGGTAACGTCTCATCGTGATAGGCCCGGGCCGTCAGAGGGTCAACCGACAAATTGAACTGGTCGTCCCATCGAAAATCGAACCGTGCCTTGGAAAGCGCATCGTCCCATCCCTGGGCCTTTGGATGCCCCTTCGCGAGATCGGCCGCATGCGCCGCGATCTTGTAGGCGATGACCCCCGCCTTGACGTCCTCTCGATTAGGAAGGCCGAGGTGCTCTTTTGGCGTCACATAGCACAGCATCGCTGTGCCATACCACCCGATCATCGCCGCGCCGATGGCCGAGGTGATGTGATCGTATCCGGGCGCCACATCGGTTGTAAGGGGCCCCAGGGTGTAGAACGGGGCCTCCTGACACCACTCTAGCTGCTTCTCCATATTTTCTTTAACCATGTGCATCGGTACATGGCCGGGTCCCTCGTTCATGACCTGCACGTCATGGTCCCACGCGATCTTAGTGAGCTCGCCCTGCGTCTTGAGTTCGGCAAATTGCGCTTCATCGTTTGCATCCGCGATCGACCCTGGACGAAGGCCGTCGCCGAGTGAGAACGATACGTCGTACGCATGCATGATTTCGCAGATCTCTCGGAAGTGTGTGTACAAAAAGTTTTCCTGATGGTGGGCGAGACACCACTTGGCGAGGATCGAGCCGCCACGCGACACGATGCCGGTGAGTCGACGCGCGGTGAGCGGGATATAGCGCAGGAGAACTCCCGCGTGAACGGTGAAATAGTCGACACCCTGCTGGGCCTGTTCAATTAAAATGTCTCGATAGATCTCCCAGGTCAGGTCTTCGGGCCGGCCGCCCACCCTTTCGAGTGCTTCATAAATCGGGACGGTACCGATCGGAACCGGAGAATTTCGAAGGACCCACTCACGCGTGAGGTGGATGTCATCCCCTGTCGACAGGTCCATCACCGTATCAGCACCCCACAATGTGGCCCATTTGAGCTTCTCGACCTCATCGTCGATTGACGACCTCACGGCGGAGTTGCCGATATTCGCATTGATTTTGACAAGAAAGTTTCGACCGATCACCATCGGCTCGAGCTCAGGATGATTGATATTGGCCGGGATGATCGCTCGGCCGCGCGCCACCTCCGATCGGACAAACTCAGAGTTGAGCCCCTCTCGAATGGCAACGTACTCCATCTCCTCAGTGATGACGCCTTTCCGGGCATAGTGCAGCTGGGTCACCGCCCTCGAGCCTCTCAATACCGGGCGACGGAAATCTGCCTGCACGCTTACTGACGGATCCGACGCTTCCCGAACCTGCTCCACACCACCCCGTTCATCAATCCATCCATACCGCACAGCCGGCAGACCTACGCGCGAATCGCCGCCGATCGGCCCGCTCGTATCGTAGAGATGAATCGGTGGCTCCCCGCCCGAAAGGGTCACCTCCCGCATCGGCACCCGAACTCGGTCACCGTCCACATAGCGCTTCTGCGAGTTGGGATAGGCATCACCGTAATCAGAAGTACGGGGCGTCAAAGTAGAAGTAGGACTAGACACGGTGCTCCAACTCCTTGATGCGAAAAAGGTTGTCGCTCAATGCTTCTGCTACTGTGGGGCGTCTGCCCCTCGTCGGGCCGAAGCCCTCCCTGGTAACCATCAACGGAATATAACACGGCCGTTCCGAACAGCTGGTAACGTCCACCAATCCTGAACGTAACCGGGGGGCGCTATAGTAGAATCGTCTGATGCGTATCGCGCTGGGCTCCGATCACGCGGGTGCTGAGCTCAAGGCGCAGATTAAGCAGGCGCTCGACGACCGCCATATCGAGTGTCTCGACTTCGGCCCATCGACCGACTCTCCGGTGGACTACCCAGACTACGCACTACGTGTCTCCGAAAGTGTGGCCTCTGGCCAATGTGACCAAGGCATCCTGATCTGTGGGACCGGTATAGGGATGGCGATGGCGGCAAATAAGGTTCCCGGCATTCGTGCGGCCCAGGTGACTGACCGCGACGGAGCACATTTGAGCCGAGAGCACAACGACGCGAATATCCTTACCCTTGGTGCTCGCACAACGTCAGTCGGAGGCGCCCTAGAGATCGTCGATGCCTTCTTGGGGACGCCATTCGGCGGCGGTCGACACCAGCGGCGTGTCGACAAGATTATGGCACTCGAGGAAGGTAGAGTCACTCCCGTCACCTCTTCGGGACCGCCTTTGGTTCGCGACGATAATCCGAAGAGATGAGGACATGACGAACGCACTCGACACCCTTCCACACGCCTTGATACGGACCGTCTCAGAAACCGACCCAGAAATCGCTCGGGCGGTTCGAGACGAAATCGGTCGCCAGAACACAGGCCTCGAACTGATTGCCTCTGAGAATTTCGTGAGCGCCGCCGTGCTTGAAGTGATGGGATCAGTACTGACCAACAAGTACGCCGAAGGGTACCCAGGCCGTCGGTACTACGGAGGATGCGAGTTTGTCGACGTCGCAGAGCAGTTGGCCATCAACCGGGTCAAGGAACTGTTCAGGGCCGACCATGCCAACGTTCAGCCCCACTCGGGTGCACAGGCGAACATGGCTGTCTATTTTGCGCACCTTAAACCGGGTGACACCGTGTTGGGCATGAACCTGGCCCACGGCGGTCATTTAACCCACGGCCACCCCTTGAATTTCTCTGGCCAGCTCTACGAGATAGTGCCGTATGGTGTGCGTCGTGAGGACGAACGGATCGACTATGGCGAGCTGACCCAGCTGGCACGCGAGCGACGCCCGAAACTGATCGTCGTCGGTGCCAGCGCCTACCCCCGTGTCATCGACTTCGAGCGCATCGGCGCCGTCGCCACAGAAGTCGGCGCGGCAGTCATGACGGACATGGCCCACATTGCGGGTCTGGTCGCTGCCGGCGTTCACCCCAGCCCGGTCCCTTATTCGGACTTTGTGACATCGACCACGCACAAGACGTTGCGTGGTCCAAGGGGTGGGTTTGTACTGTGCCGTGAGGCGCATGCGAAGAACCTCAACCGCTCGGTCTTTCCTGGCGTGCAGGGTGGTCCGTTGATGCACATCGTCGCCGCCAAGGCCACCTGCTTCAAAGAAGCCGGTGAACCAGAATTCCGCGACTATCAGAAACGTGTCGTCGCTAACGCACAGCGGCTCGCTGGCGCGCTCGCCTCACACGGCTTCAGACTCGTCAGCGGGGGCACAGACAATCATTTGCTGTTGGTAGATGTTTTTTCGCAGGGACTGACCGGAAAGGTTTCTGAAGCCGCGCTGGGACGGGCTGGCATTACCGTCAACAAGAACGCCATTCCTTTCGACCAGAACCCTCCGATGGTCGCCAGCGGTATTAGGCTCGGGACCCCGGCAGTGACGACGCGTGGGATGGGTGAACCCGAGATGGATCAGATCGGTGAGCTCATCAGCCGTGTCCTTGCTGCGCCCGATGACTACAAGGCCGCGGGTGCGGTTCGCGCCGAAGTCGAGGGCCTGTGCCGGCAATTCCCGCTCTACCCTGACTAGTGTCGTGAACGCTACGGCTCTTCAGAGAATGGCTCGCAATACGGGCATCGCGCCCTACGTGCCTCAATGACTAGGCAAGCGGATCCAAACGGGGAGCAGGCCACGGACCTGGACCTTGCGTCGAAGAACCGTATCTCAAGTGGCGAGGACGAAACGCTAGCGGGGAGCGTCTTACGTGCGTTCGCTGACGACGGACCTCTCTCTGAGACGCTGCCGTCGTTCGAACCTCGGCCGGGCCAGCGGGAGATGGCGGCGGCGGTGGCCGATATCCTTGAGGACGGGGGCACTCTGCTCGCCGAGGCCGGCACGGGGACCGGAAAAACTCTCGCATACCTGGTCCCTGCCATCTTAAGCGGACACCGCGTGCTGGTCTCCACCGGTACAAAAAACCTTCAAGATCAGATCTATTACAAGGACCTTCCGTATCTGCGGTCCGCGCTCGATGTGTCCTTCACCGCCACGTACATGAAGGGACGAGCCAACTATCTCTGTCTGCACCGTTTCGCCGACGTCCGCGACAGCGAGGAACCGCGTCCGCAGGTTGAGCGTTCCTATCTTGAGGTGGTAGAGCAGTGGGCCGGACAAACTGAGACCGGCGACCGCGCCGAGATCGAAGACCTTCCAGACGATGTCCCGATTTGGAACGAAATTTCAGCCACGGCTGAAAACTGCCTCGGGACCGAGTGTCCAAGCTACGACGATTGCTTCATCACTCGAATGCGACAGCGCGCGATCGAGTCCGACATCGTGATCGTGAACCATCACCTCTTGTGCGCCGATGCAGCAGTCAGACAGGGTGCGTACGGCGAGGTTATTCCCAACTGCAGTTACGCCGTCATCGACGAAGCCCACCAACTTGAGGACGTCGCCACACAGTACTTCGGTATCGTGGCTAACAGCTACCGGCTCGCCGAACTTGCCCGTGACGCGCACCGTCTCCTCGCGTCCGATCCGAACGCCGACCCGCTGACCACCAGCGAAGTGCATGGGATCGTAGACGACACCCAGGATCGGGCTCGGACGTTCTTCGGGTCGTTAACCCGCCTGGGCGTGACGGGCGAGCGGACCCGGATGACGACCGCGGTGCTTGCCACGACGGAGGAGCCGGCAGGTCAACTCGTGGCAGCACTCAGTGCACTCGAAAGAGCTCTAATCCAGATCGAAAATCCTTCGGAAGATGTGCAAACGTTGGCACAGCGAGCCGCAGAGCTGCAGGACCAGTTGAAGTTCTTGCTACGTGCGAGCGACCCTGACTACGTCTACTTCCTGGATCTACGAGGCAAGGGCGTCTCCCTGCGCGCATCGCCGATCGACGTCTCGGCGATCATCCGCGACGTGCTCCTTGCACGCAATAACGGATCGATCCTCACATCTGCTACTTTGACCGTTGATGGATCGTTTGATTACATCCGCGGTCGCCTCGGCGTCGACCAAGCCTTCGAGGTTCGTCTTCCGTCCGAATTCAATTTCCGTCATCAGTCCGTGCTTTACCTGCCACAAGGGATGCCAGAGCCGCGCAGCGAAAATTTTACCTCGGCGGTTGCCGACGAGCTCACCAATTTACTGGCGGTCACAAAGGGTCGGGCTTTCGTCCTGTTCACCAGCTACGCCAACCTACGCGCGGTGCGGGATAAATTGGAGGCAACACTCCCTTACCCCGTACTCGTTCAGGGATCAGCCCCTCGCAGCACGCTGCTCCGAGAGTTTCGTACGACGCCGAGTGCGGTCCTTCTCGCAACTTCGAGCTTCTGGCATGGCGTCGACGTGGCCGGTGCGGCCCTGACCTGTGTCGTGATCGACAAACTCCCCTTCGCCTCTCCCGCAGATCCGATAACGGCAGCGAGGATGGAGGCGATCGAGGCGCGAGGAGGTAACCCGTTTGGTGAATACCAGGTGCCCCTCGCGATTCTGACGCTGCTGCAAGGCCTGGGCCGCCTGATTCGCCATCGGCGAGACCGCGGGGTGCTAGCCCTGCTGGACCCTCGTATCCGGACAAAAGGGTACGGACGGCGGTTCCTGGCCAGTCTTCCCCCCGCCCCTATCACCCACGACCTTGCGGACGTCGCCACCTTCCTCGCCTGCTCTAACGAACGGCAGTCCAGGAGTGCGCTCGATGTAGGGTCTGGGGTAGACTCAGACTGATGTGTGGTATCCAAGTCCGCGCGCTCGCTATCATTGGACTGCTGGTGCTTCAGGCCCACATCGCAACGGCCCAACCTAGTGGTGCGGTCCGTGGCGTCGTCATCGACGAACTGGGTCGTCCGATCGGCGAGGCCACCGTCGTGGTCAACAGTTTCAGCGAGGCTAAAACCGAGGAAACCCGGACCACGAGTGACGGGCAGTTCGCATACAGCGGGATCGCCCCAGGCCTCTACACCATCACCGCGGCAAAGGACGAGCTGGGCGGTGAGGTCTTCCGGATCCGCGTGCGCGATAGCCATACGGTGTCTGTCAACTTCGAGCTGGCACCCGGTCAACGTGTTGCGGCCTACCTCTTCGAGGCGGGTGAGCGCGAAGCGCTATCGCGAGCGTTTACTTCCGGAATCGCAGCCAGTCGCTCAGACGAATACGAGGTCGCCGTCGACGCCTTCAGTGCCGCCTTGGACCTGAGCCCGACCTGCCTGGAGTGCCACTACAATTTGGCGATTGCGTATACAAACATCGGTCGCTTTGACGATGCCGAGCTGGAATTTCAGAGTGTGCTCCGCCTCAGAGAGGACTACGCTGCGGCGTACTATGGGCTGTCAAGTATTTACACGCGTCAAGGTAGAGAGGCCGAAGCGGCGACAGCTCGCAGCGAGGCGAATCGTCTTGCTCTCGAGCGAATGGCCGCGGGCCGGGCTCAGGCCCAAGAGGCCGTAAGACGCGGCGTGACGTTCTTCAATGCGGGCAACGTCGATGATGCGATTGGGCGGTTCGAAATGGCGATCGAATTGGATGCAACTCTTCCTGAGGCACACTATCGGTTGGGGCTTTCACTTCAGCAATCGAGCCGAGACGCTCCCGCACGCTCCGCTCTCCAACGCTACCTCCAACTGGCACCAAGCGGAGAGTTCGCCGCCGAGGTCAGGCAGCGTCTCGAGAAGCTTGAACCCTGAAATCAGTCGTGCCTGCCGACACCGGCTGCGCCAACACAATCGCCACTAACGCTGCACGGGTGCGGGACCGGATCGCACTCGCCGCGGCACGAGCGGGCCGTGAAGCATCTCAGGTCAGACTCATCGCAGTGTCCAAGAAGTTCGGGGCGGAGCTTGTTCGGTCCGCAGTCACCGCTGGGCTGACCGACCTTGGTGAAAATCGAGTCCAAGAAGCGGTGCTGAAAATGAACGCGATCGAGTCAGTAGAACCTCTCAAAATCACGTGGCACTTGATCGGTCATCTGCAGTCGAACAAGGCAAGGAAGGCCGCACTGACATTCGACTGGATCCATTCGGTCGACAGCCTTGAGCTCCTGACGAGACTTGAAGGAGCCGCCAAAGCCGCGGGGACCCACCCCAAACTCTTGGTCCAAATCGACCTCGCGAACCAGGCCACGAAACACGGAGCACCAGTCGACGACACTCGCCGGATTCTCGACGCCGCTAGCGAGTGCACTGAGGTCAAGATGTGTGGGTTGATGGTGCTCCCGCCGTGGTCAGAGAACGTCGAGTTGACCCGACCTTATTTTGCGCGTCTGCGTGAGCTTCGAGACAAATTGGCTCAAGATGGAGTGGACCCGAAAATGCTACGGGAGCTGTCGATGGGAATGAGCCACGATTTCGAGGTCGCGGTCGAGGAAGGTGCCACGATCGTGCGAGTTGGCACGGCGATCTTTGGGCCCCGTCCTCTCTGACCTCATGCCCACACACCCGATTCCCCACAGCCCGCTCACCTTTGTCAGAACATCGTCCGGCACCCAGATGACAGTGCGGGTCATCCCGAGAGCTGGACGCACGGTCGCGACTGGGATCCATAACGATGCATTGCTGTGTCGTCTGGCCGCCACACCGCGGGATAGCGCGGTCAATAAAAGCGCTCATCACTCTGTTGTCTCAGGCACTGAGTGTGAGCCGGAATGCGTTGCGTATCCAGCATGGCACGCGCACCCGGACTAAGTTCGTCGAGATCGAGAGTCTGTCGGCATCCGACGTCCCGGGCCCGTCTGGTGATATCGCTGAAGTAGCAACGGCGGCATGCCGCTAAGTCACCTGCTGAAACATACGGTTCCAACGAGTACCGCTGAAGAAGTGCAGGAAGACCGATCCGATACGACGGGCGGTCGCGCCAGGGCCCGTTTCAGGCAAAAGCGGGCGGGAGTCCTCATACGACCAGTAGATGATCATCGCCTTACCCTTGACGTAGGCGTGTGGGAGGGGGCCCCAGAACCTACTGTCCTCGGAGTTGTCTCGGTTGTCACCCATCATGAAGTAGTGGTCGGCAGGCACAGCGATCGGACCAAAGTTGTCGCGACGGTCGAGCGCGATCAACCCTGGCTCCAGCACCGGTATCTGGTCCTGTAGGTACGGCTCATTAAGCCTTACACCGTCGATATACAGCTGCTTGTGGCGGACCTCAAGGGTTTCACCGGGCAGCCCGATCACCCGCTTGATGAAGTCGCGTTCCGGTTCCTGCGGATACTTGAACACAAGGATATCACCACGCTGCACGGCCGTCGTTGGCGTCACGACCTGCTCGAAAAGGGTCGACGTGGGGCCGAAAACGAACTTGTTAACTAATAGGTGGTCACCGATGAGGAGGCTCTTCTCCATTGAACCCGTTGGGATCTTGAAGGCCTGCACGATCCACGTCCGGATGAACAGCGCCAAGATCACCGCGATGATTATCGACTCGAAATACTCGCGAAACGTTGACTTGCGAAACGTGGTCAACGTCATCACTCTGTCCCAATCTTCAGGACGGCCAGGAAAGCCTCCTGTGGAATTTCTACGCGCCCAACTCTCTTCATCCGACGCTTGCCCTTCTTCTGTTTTTCAAGCAGCTTCCTCTTTCTGGTGATGTCGCCCCCATAACATTTTGCCAGCACGTTCTTACGAAGTGCGCGGACCGTCTCGCGCGCGATGATGCGGGTCCCAACCGCCGCTTGGATCGCCACATCGAACATCTGACGTGGGATCAACTCACGCATCTTCGTCGCCAGTGTGCGACCACGCTGAAATGCCATGTCCCGATGGACGATCACCGACAGCGCGTCGACCGGCTCCCCATTGACCAAGAGATCGAGTCTCACCAGCGGCGATTCCCAGAAGCCTGTCAGATGATAGTCGAGGGAGGCGTACCCGCGGGAAATCGTCTTGAGTCGATCGTAGAAATCGAGCACGACCTCGTTAAACGGGAGCCCATAGGAGATCATCACCCGATTGGAGGCATGATATTCGAGCGCCTTCTGTACTCCGCGCTTTTCCTGGCACAGCGTCAGAATAGCGCCCACGTAGTCGGCCGGTGTCAGGATCATCGCGGTGATCACCGGCTCCTCGACCCTGGCGATTTTTCCTGCGTCTGGGAGTTTAGCTGGACTGTCGATCTCTGTGACTTGGCCGTCGGTCGTGGTCAGCCGATACAACACGCCCGGCGCTGTGGTAACCAATGACACGTCGAACTCTCGCTCAAGCCGCTCCTGCACGACCTCCATGTGCAGCAGCCCAAGAAACCCACACCGGAATCCGAACCCGAGCGCCACAGATGTCTCGGGTTCGAAGAAAAAGGAGGAATCATTGAGCCGGAGTTTCTCAAGTGCGTCCCGTAACTCCGGATATTGGTGGCTCTCGACCGGATACAGCCCGGCGAAGACCATCGGCTTCAGCTCCATGAAGCCGGGAAGCGGACCGGTCGTTGACCGCGCGCTTTCGGTGACGGTGTCACCGATTTTAGCGTCGCCGACGTTCTTGACGCCGACGATGACAAAGCCTACCTCACCCACACCGAGCTTCTCCACGGGCATAGGTTTGGGCGAAAAAATTCCGATCTGTTCGACGTCGTAATCCAGCGCGGATGCCATGAATCGCACTCGCATTTTTGGACGAATCTCCCCGTCAACGACACGGATCAATATAACCACCCCGCGATACTCGTCGTACCAGGAGTCAAAGATCAGGGCCTTGAGCGGAGCGTCGGTTTGGCCCTGGGGCGGTGGAACACGGGACACGATAGCTTCTAGGATTTCTGGAACACCGCTCCCGCCTTTGGCGCTCGCTAAAATTGTGGATGACGCATCGAGGCCCACAAGGTCTTCGATCTGCAGAGCCACCGCATCAACCTCCGCCCCTGGCAAATCTATCTTGTTGATCACCGGAATAATCTCGAGATTGTTGTCGATTGCCAAATACGCGTTGGCAACCGTCTGCGCTTCGACCCCCTGGGAAGCGTCGACGAGGAGCAGCACACCTTCACATGCTGCCAGCGACCGAGTCACCTCGTAGGAGAAGTCCACGTGGCCGGGAGTGTCGATCAGGTTCAGCACATACGTTTCACCGTCACCGGCCGTATACGACAACCTGACCGTCTGGGCCTTGATCGTGATTCCGCGCTCGCGCTCGAGATCCATGCTGTCGAGCACCTGAGCTTCCATCTCGCGTGGCCGCAACGCTCCGGTCGCTTCCAGCAACCGGTCGGCAAGCGTTGATTTGCCGTGATCGATG
>CAUZDY010000026.1:0-41096 GCA_963578805.1 Vicinamibacteria bacterium
CCATAGGTTCGACGACTAGTGGATCACGCTTTTCGAGTTCGTCAGTGGCGTACCGGAAGCCGACCTCGAGGGCACCCATATTCAGCGTAACTGCCTTTTGCTTCCGGCCGAATTGCTTCTTCAGCGCAATTTCCATCTGAGACATTTCGATCTGAAGCAACTTCGCGAGCACACCGTCGTAGATCATGTTCCGCACGAGCCGTCTAAGTTTGGCGTCGCGACAAATGTCTGCGACCAATTTATCGAACGGCACAGGGTAAAAAATCAGATCGTCGCGTAGACTGCTCAACTGCAGCGGCTCGTCGTACACCACCGCGGCCCCTGGCTCCAGAGACAACACATCCTCGCGTGCGGTCTCTGGGTTCATCGCAACCATGAGATCAACACGCTTCTTCGCCGCGATATAACCATCCTTGTTGGCCCGGATGGTAAACCACGTCGGAAGCCCAGCGATATTGGACGGAAACAGATTTTTCCCGGATACCGGCACACCCGTCTGGAAAATCGAGCGCAACAGCACAAGGTTTGCGGTCTGACTGCCCGAGCCGTTGACCGTGGCAACCCGGATGCTGAAATCGTTAACCAGTCGGTGAGGGTGAGAAGGAGTAAGCCTTGCGATCTCTTTAACCGCTACGTCAGGAACAGCCATGTATGGCCTCGTAATTAATCAAGGAAACAACCGTGGAGTCTAGCATGCTCGTGTGTCACGGGCACTGTGGAAGCAATGAAGATCTTTTCAGGATGAAAACAAACGCCACTGTCAGCTTACGAGAGGGTGCCAAGGCTTGCCACCACCGCCGACCCGATGTCGGCAGGACTACTGACCACCGTGACCCCTGCGGTCGCGAGTGCTTGCATCTTCTCCGCAGCCGTGCCTTTCCCGCCGGCGATGATCGCTCCCGCATGCCCCATGCGGCGTCCTGGTGGAGCGGTCTGCCCCGCAACAAAACCGACCACGGGCTTCGAAAACCCTTCAGCTATGAATGCAGCCGCCTCTTCCTCGGCCGTCCCACCGATTTCCCCAATTAGCACCACAGCCTCCGTGGCAGGGTCGGCTTGGAACAGCTGGAGGGCATCAACGAAACTGGTCCCGATGAGCGGGTCACCACCGATGCCGATGCATGTGGTCTGTCCGAGCGACAATAAAGTCAGCTGATGAATCGCCTCATACGTCAGTGTGCCACTTTTTGACACGATCCCGACGCGTCCCTCGCGACAGATGTGCCCAGGAATGATTCCAGCCTTAGCCTTCCCAGGAGAAATAATCCCTGGACAGTTGGGTCCAACCAGCCGCGTATGGCCTCCCTCAAGGAACCGTATCACTGCCAGCATATCGATTGTCGGAATCCCCTCGGTGATACACACCACCAGATCGATTCCAGCATCAGCGGCCTCCATGACCGCATCGGCCGCGACGGGAGGCGGGACGAACACAACCGACGCGTTGGCGCCAGTCTCGCGGACCGCCTCAACGACGGTATTGAAGACCGGCCAACTTTCATGGGTCAACCCGCCTTTGCCCGGCGTAACGCCACCGACTACCCTAGTACCAAATTCCACCGCCTGTTTAGCGTGAAAGGTGCCTTCACGACCGGTCAGGCCCTGGACGAGCAGACGCGTATCTTGATCAATTAGTACGGACACGAAGGTTTCTCTTGAGGTGTCGGTCGCAGTTCGTAAATCCCCGGCACGGAAGACCGCCCTCTCATACCGCTAGCGCGACCACGCGCTCGGCCGCCTCTCCCATCGTGTCCGCGGTCGTGAAATTGAGCCCACTGTCGCGAAGCATCTGCTTTCCGGCCTCGACGTTGGTTCCCTCCATTCGAATAACAATCGGGACCTTGACGTCCAGCTCGTTGACAGCTTCAATGACACCCTCCGCCAACACATCACACCGGAGAATGCCACCAAAGATATTGATAAGGACGGCCTTAACGTTGGCATCGGCCATCAGAATCCGAAACGCATTTTGAATCTGGTCAGCATTGGCCCCGCCTCCGACGTCAAGAAAGTTGGCCGGGTTCCCCCCCGCTAGCTTGATGATGTCCATGGTTGCCATAGCCAGACCTGCACCATTAACCATGCATCCCACGCTACCATCCAGACGGATGTAGTTCAGCGAGTGTTTGGATGCTTCGATCTCTAAATCCTCTTCTTCTGCCAGGTCCCGGAGTTCCACGAGCTCTGGATGCCGAAACAATGAGGAATCGTCCAAGCTCACCTTGGCGTCGAGCGCCAACACATCACCCGACGTGGTCACCACGAGTGGATTGATTTCGACGAGCGAGGCGTCGGTCTCACGAAACATCCGATACACGGCCCGCATCACACGAACCGCTTGCGTCATCGCCCGGCCGTTTAGACCCAGACCGAACGCTAATCGACGCGCTTGAAAGGCCGCCAACTCGTTGTCGCTTTCGATCGACTCGCGCAGAATAAGCTCGGGCGTGTCCGCCGCAACCTCCTCGATGTCCATGCCCCCGGCTGAACTCGCCATCATGACAGGCCGAGCAAGCGCACGGTCTATCAAAAGTCCCAAATACAGCTCGCGGTCTATCGCCAGCTGCTCCTCAACCAACACCCTGGAAACCAGCCGACCCTCGGGTCCCGTCTGAGGTGTAACCAACATGCTTCCTATTAGCGAATTTGCGGCTTGTTCAGCAGTCTCGACGTCGTTCACGACCTTGATTCCGCCACCCTTGCCTCGACCACCCGCGTGAATCTGTGCCTTGACAACGACCTTGCCGCCAAGGCGCTGTGCAATCGCGCGCGCCTCGGCCGGTGTCGTGGCCACGTCCCCTTGCGGGACAGAGACTGCAAACTTAGCAAAGATAGCCTTTGCCTGATATTCGTGAATTTTCACCGCATACCAACCGTGATCTAAACGCTGATGAGCTGCACGAGCTCCTGGACCGCGTCGGCCGATTTAGTCAGCGCCGCCTGTTCGTCACCGGTCAGGGTGATCTGAATAATCTCCTCAATGCCACCGGCGCCCAGCTTGACCGGAACACCGACGAAGAGATCGGACACCCCGTACTCCCCTTGAAGGAATGCGGCACAGGGAAGAATTTTTTTCTTGTCCTTGAGTATCGCTTCGACCATCTCCACTACTGCCGACCCCGGCGCATAGTAGGCACTCCCGCTTCCAAGGAGTTTAACGATCTCGGCTCCCCCTGCCGCCGTGCGAGCCACAATAGCTTGAACGGTGGCGGTATCTAATAATTCAGTGATCGGAATCCCCGCTACGGTTGAATAGCGTGGTAGCGGAACCATTGTGTCGCCGTGTCCTCCAAGGACGAACGCGTGGGTATTTTCAACGGACACATTGAGCTCTTGCGCAATGAACGTGCGCATGCGCGCGGAGTCGAGCACCCCCGCCATGCCAATCACCCGCTCACGGGGAAAGCCGCTTACCCGGTAAACGACTTGACACATTGCATCAAGCGGGTTCGTTACCGGCACGATAATGCACTCCGGCGAGTACTTGACCACCTGTTCCGTAACGCTCTTGATGATCGCGTAATTCTTCTGGAGGAGATCGTCCCGACTCATGCCCGGCTTCCGCGCGAGGCCCGCGGTCACTACAACGATGTCGGATTCTGCGGTGTCGACATAGTCAGTTGTCCCTAAAACCCTGGCATCGGATCCCTCCACCGGGCACGCCTCAAGCATGTCCAGTGCCTTGCCCTCGGGGATCCCCTCCAGGATGTCCAGAATGACAACGTCGGCCAGTTCCTTATCGGCAATGCTGCGCGCGACCGTCGCGCCAACGTTACCCGATCCGATCACCGAAACTTTACGATTCATAACTTTCAAACTCCCTCCACGCCGCGCGCGACGTCGCCTTCTTTCGTCGAGAAAACACTCAGTGTGCTTGGCGTGATCGACAGAGTGCACATAAGTCAGATTTTAGGTCACGTCCCCGTGGCACGTTGCAAACTCCTCAACAGAATGTGTGGAAAACCTTGTGGAAAAATGTCTCGTTACTCAAGGTCGAACCGCTCCAACCGGACCGATCTAGCGATTTGCACCATCGTGGTGCGAGCAAGGTCACGGATGTAAAGGTTGGACGAAAAACCGAGCCATTATACTGTACCGGTTGCGCTACGCGTGGGCAGGTTGTGAGTGAGGCTTCAACTCTCACAGACTGACCCCCCGCAACCGCATAAACCGCAAGGATAGATACTCACGACGACTCTTATGAAGATTGTCATCGCAGACCCTCTAGCGGACTCAGCTGCGGCGTTGCTCCGCGACCAAGGTTGGACTGTCGATGCGCGTGCCGGTCGTGCACTCGAGGAGCTTCTAACCGATATCGCTGACGCCGATGGTCTGATTGTCAGAAGTGCAACCAAGGTAACCAAACAGGTCATCGAGGCGGCACCTCGACTCCGTATCATTGGACGTGCAGGCACCGGGGTCGACAACGTCGACCTCACCGCAGCCGACGAGCGGGGCATTCTCGTCGTCAACGCGCCCGGCGCAAACAGCATCAGCGTCGCTGAACATACCTGCGCACTAATGTTGGTCCTGTCTCGTTCGGTGGCGATCGCCGACGCTCAGATGAAGCAGGGCCGCTGGGAAAAAAAGTCACTTCAGGGAACCGAACTGCGAGGGAAGACGCTCGGGATCGTCGGACTGGGACGTATCGGACGAGAGGTAGCACACCGCGCGCTGGCCTTCGAGATGACAATCATCGCCCATGACCCATTTATCTCGAGCCAGCTCGCCGAAGACCTCAACGTAGAGCTGCTGTCGCTCGATGATCTCTGTTCACGTGCCGACTTCATTACCCTGCATGTCCCGTCGAGCACCGGCACGACTCCACTGCTCGACCGCAAGCGCCTCGCTCGGTGCAAACCGGGTGTGCGGATTATCAATACCGCACGTGGTAACTTAATCGACGAAACTGCCCTGGCTGAGGCCATCGCATCAAAACAAGTAGCAGGCGCGGCTCTTGACGTGTTCCAGGTGGAGCCACCCGACACTGCTCTCACCGGACTGCCGCAGGTTGTAGCGACACCTCACATCGCGGCGTCCACAAAGGAAGCGCAGGAAATAGTGGGAGCCGAGACGGCTAGCTGTGTCCGTGACTTCCTCCGATCCGGTATCGTGCGCAACGCGGTCAACTTTCCGGCCATTCCACCAGAGGAATCCAAGCGGCTACAGCCCTATATCACCCTGGCTGAGCGGCTCGGAAGTCTTCTCGGCCAGCTCACAGAGGACCGCATCGAAGGCGTTGCCGTCAGGTACTATGGCGAGCTTTCAGGAAAGACCCACGACATGCTGGTCAGAGCGGTACTAGTAGGTCTGTTCCGACAAGTCCTCTCGTCGACCGTAACACTGGTCAACGCGCGCTCGATCGCTCAGCAGCGTGGGATCGAGGTGACCGAATCTCAGAGTTCACGTGCTAGAGACTTCACCAGTTTGATCTCAGTCAAGTTCCACACGGATGCTGGCGAACGGTGGGCTGAGGGCGCCGTGTTCGCTCCCAATGAACCGCGTCTGGTTCTTCTGGATGGAGTCGCAATTGAATCAACACTCGACGGTCCGATGATCGTCATCCAAAACAATGACCAACCCGGAGTCATCGGCGAGGTCGGTACGATTCTGGGACACCACGGCGTGAACATTGCTACGTTCGCTCTCGGACGGAGCACCACCGGAGCTGTGGGCGTAGTCAACGTCGAGGACACTAGAAACGACGGTGGCCTTCGCGACAACGTAGTCGAGGAAATCCAGCAAATTCCGGCCGTGTTAGGCGCCCGGCTCGTTCGCATCTAACGCGCCAGGTCGGTCACACCTCCACGTGGTCGCCACATGGTCGTAACTCACCGTGTGGTAGTATTCGCTGTGCACCCCGTGACACCTCAGGGGACCACAACACGCTCTCCAGGCACGGCTGTCGTCGTTATCCCTGCGCGATACGAATCGACACGACTACCGGGTAAACCGCTGGCCAACATCGCCGGTCATCCGATGATTGAGCACGTCTATCGACGTGCTTCGAGGGCGACGCGAGCCGCATCAGTTCTCGTGGCCACCGATAGTGAGCGGGTTCGAGACGCAGTGTTGGCTTTCGGTGGCGACGCCCAACTGACCGAGCGAGGTCATCGGAATGGAACGGAACGAGTTGCGGAAGTTGCGCGCGACCTGACGTGCGACCTGGTCGTCAATGTGCAGGGTGACGAGCCTCTTGTGGACCCACTCGCCATAGACTTGGCTCTTAGCCCGTTCGCGAACGATCCGACCTTGTGCATGTCGACGCTGAGAACTCCAATGCTCAGTCTCGACGACCTCCACGATCTCAATGTGGTCAAAGTCGTCGTCGATCGTGACGACTTTGCACTCTATTTTTCTCGCGCGCCGATACCGCATACGGATGCCCCGGCCGGAAATGATCACCCGGGGGAGAGGGCAACCGGCCCATCTAAGCACGTCGGTCTCTACGTCTACCGGCGTGATTTCCTGCTACGTTTCGTCGAACTCGAACCGACTCCGCTCGAGTGCGCAGAAAATCTTGAGCAACTCCGAGCCCTGGAGCACGGGTATCGAATCAAGGTCCTTACGACCTCACATGACTCCATCGGTGTCGATACCCCATCCGACCTTGAGCGGATTCGACGAATCATGATTACCGGAGGGTCTTTATGAATCAACGAACGTCTGACCAGGCCGACCCCGTCAAATACATCTTCGTGACGGGTGGCGTCGTCTCCTCGCTCGGAAAGGGGCTAGCGGCCGCATCAATCGGCTGCCTGCTTGAAGGCCATGGATATCGGGTGACGCTTCAAAAACTCGACCCATACGTCAACGTCGACCCGGGCACGATGAGCCCCTATCAACACGGCGAGGTCTACGTAACGGAAGATGGGGCCGAAACCGACCTGGATCTAGGGCACTATGAACGCTTCACAAACACGGTCACCAGCCACAACCACAACTGGACGAGCGGCAAGATTTATTCGTCGGTGATTCATAAGGAGCGCCGCGGCGACTATCTCGGACGAACCGTACAGGTGATTCCTCACATCACGAACGAGATCAAGGACGGAATCAGGTCGGTGAGCAAGGATGTGGATATCGTCCTAGTCGAGATTGGCGGGACTGTCGGTGATATCGAAAGTCAGCCGTACCTGGAGGCCATCCGCCAGTTCCGCCGCGATGTCGGACGAAAGAACACCCTCTATGTCCATCTTACGCTGGTGCCGTTCATCCGCACGGCTGGCGAACTCAAGACGAAACCGACCCAGCACAGCGTTCGGGACCTGCGGTCGATCGGTATTCAGCCCGACATCTTGCTGTGCCGCACCGATCGGTTTCTCCCTCGCGAGATTCGCCAAAAGATTGCTCTTTTCTGCGACGTCGACGAAGAAGCGGTCATCACCGCTAAAGACGTTGACAACATTTACGAGGTCCCGCTCGTGTTGCGGACTGAAGGACTCGACGCCATCGTGCTCAAAGGCCTCCACCTCCCCTCTGATACCCAATGCGACATCCGACAGTGGGAAGAACTGGCCAACATCATCCGGCACCCCAAGGACGAGTTCACTGTGCACGTTGTCGGCAAATATGTTGGCTATGAGGATTCTTACAAGAGCCTCACCGAGGCGCTGTATCACGGTGGCTTCAATCAGCGCGTCAAAGTCAATATCAAGTGGGTGGAAGCCGAAGCGTTAGAGCTTGAGGGCGCCGAGAGTCTTCTCGAGAACGCTGACGGCATTCTCGTCCCTGGCGGGTTCGGAGACCGTGGCAGCCGAGGAATGATGCACGCGGCACGGATTGCACGCGAGCGCCAGATCCCGTATTTCGGTATCTGCTACGGCTTTCAGTGGGCGGCTGTCGAATTTGCTCGTCATGTGTGCGGCCTTGAGGATGCCGATTCAACCGAGTGCCGTGAGAACGCCCTTCACAAGGTGATCTACAAACTTCGGGACCTGCTCGGCGTGGACGACCTCGGCGGTACCATGCGACTCGGAAGCTATCCTTGTCAGCTTAAGTCTGGATCGCTGGCACATCGCATCTATGGCGAAACACTGATCCACGAAAGACACCGCCACCGGTACGAGTTCAACCGTAAATACGAGGAGCCGTTGACCAAGTCTGGCCTCCGGGTGTCAGGCCATTCGCCGGACGGAAAGTTTGTTGAAGTGCTCGAGCTCGCTAATCACCCCTGGTTTGTCGCAGTACAGTTTCACCCTGAATTTCAGTCTGCACCGCTCCGCCCGCATCCTCTGTTCTCCGACTTCATCAAGGCGGTTCATCGTCATTCCATGTCGGCGACCAGGGAAGTCCAGCCCGTGGTCGACTAAGACAGGTGGCACGGCCTGGCGTGACACCGCCGGGTGAGGTCCCGGTATCGCCAGCTACTGTCTATAATGAGGCTGTGAACCAGGTAGCCGTCGGTGACGTAACGCTCGGCGACGGACAGCCGCTGGCTCTAATCGCGGGACCCTGTGTCATCGAAAGCGAGTCCCATACCCTCGACACCGCCTTCATGCTCCGCGAGATTGTCGACCGCGTCGGTATCCCGCTGATCTTTAAGGCCTCATTCGACAAAGCGAATCGCACGTCGATCGCGTCGTTTCGTGGCCCGGGTCTGAAGGAAGGCCTCCGCGTGCTCGGGCGAGTGAAGCGGGAGGTTGGAGTACCAATCTTGACCGACATTCATGAAGCGCATCAGGCCACGCGGGTCGCCGATGTCGCGGATGTTATCCAGATTCCGGCGTTTCTCTCCCGCCAAACAGACTTGCTGGTGGCGGCGGCCGCGACCGGGCGCGTCGTGAACGTCAAAAAGGGACAGTTCTTGGCCCCGCCGGATATGCAGCACATCATCAAGAAAATCACCTCGACTGGACATGAAAAAATCGTCGTCACCGAGCGTGGGACCAGCTTTGGATACAACAATCTCGTCGTGGACATGCGGGCATTTCCGGTGCTGCGAGCCATGGGATTCCCCGTTGTCTTTGACGTGACACACAGTGTGCAACTACCGGGTGGCGGTAACGGGGTAAGCAGCGGCCAGGCTGAATACATCCCAACGCTCGCCTCGGCCGGCGTCGCGGCTGGAATCGACGCGCTCTTCATGGAAGTACACCAAGCGCCGAACCTGGCGAGGAGTGACGGAGCCAACGCACTCGCCCTCGACCGACTCGAACCCTTACTGCGACGTGTCGTCGCTCTTGCTCAGCTCCGGCCTCGACAAGCCAACTTTCTCGACTCCGAGTAAATCGTGCCAGCCATGAGTGACTTATCGGACACTGAAATAATTCTGAAACGTGCGCAAGCCGTACTTCAGATTGAGGCCGAGGCGATCCGTGTATTGAGTGACCGCCTCGACGGCCAGTTCATTGCCGCGCTCGAATTGTTGGCGACCTGTAGCGGTCGAGTGATTGTGACCGGTATGGGTAAGTCTGGAATCATCGCTCGAAAGATCGCCGCCACTCTATCCAGCACCGGGACCGCGGCTTACTTTCTACACCCGGCCGAGGCTGTCCATGGTGACCTGGGTGTGATTCAGCGCGACGATCTGCTGGTGGCGCTCTCGCAGAGCGGTGAGACACCAGAGATCTTGCGACTTCTCGAGACACTCAAACGGCTCGGCTCCCAGCTCATCGCCATCACCGGGACACCGTCAAGTTCGTTAGGTCAGTCGGCCGATGTGACACTGGACTGCCACGTTGATACCGAAGCATGCCCGATGAATCTCGTGCCAACGGCCAGCACGACCGCTGCGCTGGCTCTCGGTGACGCGCTGGCCATGACCCTTCTCGTGAAGAAAGGGTTCCGCGAAGAAGACTTTGCTAATCTGCACCCAGGTGGTCATCTCGGCAAGCGCCTGCTCCGCGTGTCACGGCTGATGCACACCGGTGACAAGCTTCCCATCGTGGGCCCGTCGGCGCCATTCCCAGAGGTCGTCGCCATGATCTCTTCCAGACACCTTGGAATGACGTGCGTTATACGCCCGGACGGAAGCCTGGCCGGTGTCATCACCGACGGCGACCTGCGACGAAGACTTTCTGACCCGACCGCGCTGATTAGACAAACAGCTGCGACTCTCATGACGAACTCGCCTCACACGATTACGGAATCGATGTTAGCAGCTGAGGCATTAAATTTAATGGAAACCAAACGTGTCACGTCCTTGGTTGTGGTCGACGACGGCCGCATTCGAGGAGTCGTGCACCTCCACGATCTCTGGCGCACTGAACTGTTCTAGAGAATCACGGTCATGACCAGCACTTTCGTTTTCCTTTTTCCGCTCTTGGCACTACTGATTGGTCTGGCCGCCGGAAAAGCGTGGGAGCGGTACAAGCTGCAGGACGGTCGATGGATCGATCGCCGACGGGCGCGGGAGTCGCCCCACTATATCCTCGGACTCAACTTCCTCGTTTCGAATCAACTCGATCTCGCAATCGAGGAACTGACGAAGGCCGCGGGCCTTGACGCTGACGCGCTTGAAATCCATCTCATCCTGGGCAACCTCTATCGTGAGAAGGGGCAGGTCAGTAAAGCGATCCAGGTCCACCAGAGCTTGCTCCAGCGCCCACGTCTCACGAAGTTGGAACATGCTTACGTCTTGCTCTGTCTCGGTCTTGATTTTAAGCGCGGCGGGTTCGTCGACCGAGCCTTTGAAGCCTTCTCTGAAGTCGTCAAGCTCGACTCCGGAAACCATTACGCCCTTCTAAACCTTGAGAAACTTCACGAAGAACAGCATCAATGGCGTGAAGCCCAATTACTCCGCCAGCGGCTAGCGGAAGCGACAATGGACAACGAGGGACCGCAAAACCAGGCAATCCTGGCCTTCCTCGAGAACGAGCTCGGTCTGCAGGCTATGCGCGGCGATGCCCTCGATCAGGCGGTGCGGCACTTCGAGACCGCGGTCGACCTCGACCGCCAGACGGTCCCAGCGTATCTCAATCTTGGCGATGTCCACCTTAAACGGGGTCATACCCAAGCGGCCATCGATACCTGGCAGGAGATATTAAAGGTCGCACCGGAACGCGCCTACCTTGCCTTTGGTCGGCTGGAAACAGCATTCACCGCCAGGGGTCTGGTGTCGCGCTTTCTCGACCTTTGTCGTCGCCTGATTGAAGCAAATGCTCAGGACTGGCGCGCTCGCCTCGCACTTGGTCAATATCACGCCGCACACGGCGAACCAACCCGTGGTCTTGATCTCTTGTTCGAGTCACTGGTCCACAACCCGCACGCTCTCGCGATCCACCAAGCGATCTGGCGAACATTGATGGCCCTCGACTTCGATCCCGCTTTGGTGCGGCGATACGTCGAAGTGACCCACGACGCTGTCTTTTATCTTGACCCCCACGTCTGTATGCGGTGTCGGTATCGAAGCACTGAACTCTTGTGGCAATGTCCCCAGTGCCATGAATGGAACACATTCGTAGAAGAGCGAATTGCCCCAGCGAAAGACAGCGAGGAGACCCCAGCGTGAGCATTCAGGTTCTCTGCCCCAGGAACTCGTGACTGTCCTCCGGGTTGCCCTTACCGGCGGTATCGCCACCGGCAAGTCGTCGGTCCTGGCCCGCTTTACCTTTCTCGATGTACCAACTATCGATGCCGATACGATCTCCCACCATGTGACGCGAGCGAGTCAACCAGCGTCGGCCGACATCCGCCAGCGATTCGGAGACGAAGTCTTTCGCCCCGATGGTGGACTCGACCGAAAGAGGCTGGGTGCGCGAGTGTTCAACAACTCGGAGGAACGAAAAACTCTTGAGGCGATCGTTCATCCTCGCGTGCGAACCGCGATCGACCGGTGGTTTTCGAAAGTCGAAGCTGATGGGCAGGCTTTGTTTGCGGTCGCCGCCATCCCTCTCCTTTTTGAAACTGGCCGACAAGGAGACTTTGACCACGTCGTGGTAACTACCTGTCCGCCGAGTCTCCAGCTTGAGCGGTTGACAGCCCGTGATCACATCAGCGAGACCGAGGCGCGTCAACGAATCACCGCGCAGCTCCCAGCCGAGGACAAAGTGGCCGCCGCCGACTTCGTGATTCACACCGATGTGAGCGAGGCAAACACAGAGCACCAGGTAGACGAAATCGTGCGAGCATTGGGTCAAAAGTCAGGGATCCACGGGCAACGGTCATTGGTTTAAAAGAGCGGCGGCGGGACGCCTATCGCGGGCGACACATGGTCGGGGCGTCCACTTCCGGGGTCAAAAACCGCTAGCACCTCACCAAACTCAGGGCTCACCGCGCGCTAGCCGCGCTTCGGCGGCACCGACCGTGTTCGACATCAGCATGGCGATCGTGAGGGGGCCCACACCGCCCGGCACTGGGGTGAGCGCCCCTGCCACGAATTCGACCTCCGGGTGAACGTCTCCGGTGACCACGGATCCTCGTTTCTCGAACGCGGCCATCTTCTTCGAGCCACGACCGAATAGCGCCTCGACCTGGGCTTGATCGTTCAGGCGGTTCATCCCGACGTCAACCACCGTCGCTCCCGGCTTGATAAAGTCTCGGGTGACAAACGCGGCCCTGCCAAGCGCTGCCACAAGAATGTCGGCTGACGCAGCCACCTCCGATAGATGGACCGTTCTGGAATGACAGATGGTCACGGTGGCGTTCCGGTGAAGCAGCAGCATAGCCATCGGCTTGCCGACAATGTCGCTTCGACCGATCACGACGGCTCGCGCTCCACCGATCTCGATTTCACTTCGGTCGAGGAGTTCAATAACTCCAGACGGTGTGCATGGCGCCAGCGACGACCTCTTCTGAACCAGGCGTCCGACGTTGCCAGGATTGAACCCATCGACATCTTTCGTTGGGTCGATGGCATCGAAGACCTGCTGCTCGGCATCCCGGCCCATTCTGTCTGGTAACGGCGACTGGACGAGGATGGCGTCGTGCCGGTCACTCCTGTTGAACGTGTGAACAATAGATAACGCGTCGTCTATCGATGCGGTGTCATCAAGGCGGCACAGATCGGTGGCCATTCCCAGCGCCTCACCACTCTTGATTTTGTTCCGGACGTAGATTTCAGAACCCGGATCATGACCCACCAATAGGATTCCGAGCGTCGGCGGACGGCCAACTGTTTGCGTAAACCTGTCAATGCGCGAACGGAGGCTCTCTCGAATCTCCGAGGCCACCTTCGTGCCGTCCAGGCGCCGCGCGGTTGATACTTTAGGAATAAGCGTCTCGGACGAATCTTCGGTCACCGTAACTCCGGTTATCATTATTTCAGGTTTTGGCCGAGTTTAAGTAGAATGCCGACTATTCCTCCTGTCACGTGACGCTAAGCCCCACCGCATGCGTGGGTTGGCACTGCCGGTGAGGCGACCGATCAGACAGGCACTATGGCAGCTGACCGTGGCACGTGGGGAACCCGCACCGGATTCATTCTGGCCGCGGCAGGCTCGGCCGTCGGACTTGGGAATATCTGGGGATTTCCAACTCAGGTTGGTCAAGGTGGCGGTGCAGCGTTCGTCCTAGTGTATCTCCTCTGTGTCCTGCTGATTTGCTTTCCCATCTTAGTGGGCGAGCTGTCGATTGGGCGGCACGCTCAGCAGTCCCCGGTCGGATCGTTCGCACTAATCCGTCCAGGAACTCGCTGGTGGTTAGTCGGGGCTCTCGGGGTTATGACCGGTGCCGGTATTCTCTCCTTTTACAGTGTGATAGCCGGGTGGACAGTCGCCTATGTTTGGTTCGCGCTAACCGGTCAGCTTGCCGGTGACCAACAGGCAATCGGAAATTTCTTCGCCGAGTTTACCGCGAACGCATCAGCTTCCATCAGCTTAACGCTCCTGTTCCTCGGAGTTACCGCGGCCGTGCTTCTGGGTGGTGTCCGGGCCGGTATTGAGCGCGTCACCAAAGCGCTTATGCCGGCGCTCGTTGCGCTGCTGCTGCTACTGGCGGGCCGGGCCGCGACACTTCCGGGTGCAGCGGAGGGTCTGACCTACTACCTTAAACCCGATCTGTCACGCCTGCTGGACCCATCACTCTACAGCTCAGCCTTGGGCCAAGCATTCTTCTCGTTGAGCCTCGGAATGGGATGTATGGTCACCTACGGCAGTTACCTGGGTAAACGAGAAGGGATCGCCAGTGCCGCGGCATGGGTCGTCCTCCTCGATACGTCGGTCGCCTTGCTGGCAGGTTTCATCATCTTTCCGTCCGGATTCTCGATCCCAGGATTCGACCCTAGCAGCAGCGGACCCGGACTAATCTTTACCGTGCTCCCGAGACTGTTCTCGACACTGCCCGGCGGTCAGCTGTTCGGTGCGGCGTTTTTTCTTCTGCTTACGATGGCCGCGTTGACGTCGACGATCTCGTTACTGGAGGTCCCCGTCTCACACTTTGTCGATAGCTGCGGCTGGAACCGCAGGCGAGCGGTGCTCTTCGTCACACTTGCGGTTCTGATGCTCTCGATCCCATCCGCGCTTGCCACGGGTGCGGTACCGCTCTTTTCGAATCTACCGGGGATAAACCTCGACTTTCTGACACTCATGTCTACCGTCTGGAATGACTTCGCGTTGCCGGTTGGAGGATTACTTACTGCAATTTTTGTCGGGCGAGTTTGGGGAATCGACGGAGTTCTGGAAGAACTCCTCGCGCACCATGCCTGGTTCCCGGCCCCCGGTCTCTGGGCTTTTCTGATCCGGTGGATCTGCCCACTAGGAATCCTAGCGATCATCGTCCCGGCCGTGCTGTCCATCTTCTCGTAACTGAGCCTCCGTGGACAAACTGACCCAACAGATCCAGGCCATCGACAGCTTCGTGTGGCAACCCTTCGCGATGCCGCTCGTACTCGTCATCGTCGGGGGCTTAGTGACTCTGGCAACTGGTGCGGTACAGATTCGTCGCTTTCCGCTCGCTGTGCGGCACGTGGCCGCGTGTGCGTTCCGCAAAACGACCAATGCAGAGGGCACCATCACCCCGTTTCAGGCTTTGTCAACCGCCCTCGCTTCGACTGTCGGTAACGGCAACATCGGAGGGGTAGCCACGGCGATCCTGATCGGCGGGCCCGGTGCGATCGCATGGATGTGGGTCTGTGCGTCCGTTGGAATGGCCACAAAATATGCCGAAGCTGTCCTCGGTGTGCACTTTCGAGTGATGCGCGAGACAGGCGAATTAGCCAGTGGCCCCATGTACTACATCGCACGGGGCATTCCGCTCGCTGGGATCGGCCGCCCCCTTTCCTATCTGTTCGCCTTCTTTGGTGCGTCTACGGCACTACTAGGCACCGGGAACATGGCGCAATCCAACACGGTTGCTCGGACGTTTCTTGAGGCCGCCCGGACGGTTGGCGGAGTGGAACTCCCGGCATGGATTCCTGGACTACTCATTACCGCAGCGGTTGGGTCGGTCCTGCTCGGTGGAATTCGTCGGATTGCCGTAGTGGCAGAGCGCTTAGTGCCAAGTATGATCGTTCTGTACTTCGCCACGACTCTCACTTATCTGGTACTACATCTCGGTGAGGTCCCGCGCGTCTTCATGCTCGTCGTCGGCAGTGCGCTCAGCCCGTCGGCCGCCGTGGGCGGCTTCGTCGGCGCGTCGTTATCGCAGGTGATCGCCGCCGGAGTGAGCCGCGGCGTCCTGTCGAACGAAGCCGGTCTCGGAAGCGCGCCGATCGCCCACGGTATCGCGCAGGTTCATCACCCGTGCGAGCAAGGCTTGGTCGGCGTCTTTGAAGTCTTCGTCGACACGATCGTCGTCTGTTCCTTGACCGCGTTTGTGATTCTAACCTCCGGCCTCTGGACTGACCCGGCCTATCAAAACGCGAGCGGCGATCTGACCGCCGCAGCCCTTTCAACATCGTTTCCTTTCGCCTCTCTCGTTGTCGCGATGTGTTCATTTCTGTTCGGGTTCTCTACCCTCATCGGGTGGTCGTACTACGGTGAGAAGTGCGTCGAATTTATGGCGGGATCGCGCGCGGTTGTCCCCTACCGCATCGTATTCACACTCTTGATTCTGGTCGGAGCCGTCGTTTCCGTCGAACTTGTCTGGGCGTTGGGCACGCTCCTCAACGGCTTTATGGCGTTTCCCAATCTCGTGGGGATTTTGTTCCTTGTCGGAACGATCCGACGCTTAACCCACGACTATTTCGAGGGTGACGCCCTCAAGACGCGCACGTAGTCGGCAACGCGACGGGTCGGATCGTTGCTGCTGAGTAAGTCGGAGACCACGGCAACGCCGGCCGCACCGGCCGACATGATTGACTCGACACAGTCGAGGGTTATGCCCCCGATAGCGATAACCGGTCGTTCGGGCAGCAGACGTGAGGCATACGTCACCAGGTCGAGCCCCACCGCCGCGTAACCGGTGTCCTTTGTGGCGGTCCTATAGACCGGCCCCACCGCCACGTAGTCAACAGCCGTGGTCGTTGACCTGTCAAGCTGACTGCGAGTATGGGTTGATAGCCCCAGCACCATGTCGGCCGGCACGATTTCCCTGACCAGTTCCGGGCCTAGATCCTGTTGGCCAAGGTGTACACCCGCCGCGCCGGCCATGGCAGCAATGTCGGCGCGGTCGTTCACTATTAGCTGCGCCCCGACGTCCGTGGCATCCTTGATGATCTCGTCACACCATTCCAGGTACTCTCCGCTCGCCACCTCAGGCGCCCGAATCTGCAAGACCAGGGCTCCACCGGCCAAATAAGCTCTTGCCAGATCACAAACTCGCCATCCATGCTGGGTCGCGGTACGGTGGTCAACGATCGCGTAAAGCCCGGACAGACTCATACACCACTAAAACGGTCCATAAATGCGGTGTTCAGTCGGCCCGCAATGAAATCAGGATCCTCAAGAATGCGGCGCTGCAGCGGCACGGTCGTTTCAATGCCTTCAATTACAGTCATCTCTAGCGCGCGCTGCATCCGAGCGATTGCTTCGCTGCGGTCACGTCCGTGGGCGATCAACTTCATGATGAGTGAATCGTAGTACGGAGTGATCGTGCTGTCGGTGTGAGCCGCCGTGTCGATACGAATCCCCGGACCGCCCGGCATGCTGAAGACCCGAACGATGCCAGGGCTGGGTCGACCTGTGTGGGATGACTCGGCGTTGATACGACACTCGATCGCATGTCCACTCATTGAGACATCGTTCTGTCGAAACGAGAGAGACTCACCCGACGCGACCCGGATCTGTTCCTTGACGATATCGACGCCAGTCACCATTTCGGTAACGGGGTGCTCAACCTGAAGACGCGTGTTCACTTCCAGAAAGTAAAACCGCTCGCGCTCGTCCATCAGAAACTCAAACGTCCCTGCGTTCTGATAGCCGACAGCCCGTGCAGCATCAACCACCAGGCGCCCGAGTTTCCGCCGTTGGCGGTCAGTTAACACGACGGACGGGGCTTCCTCGACAAGTTTCTGATGCCGGCGTTGGATCGAGCACTCACGCTCGCCGAGATGTAGCACCTGACCATGGCTGTCGGCCAGTACCTGAAATTCGATATGCCGAGGAGCCTTGATATATTTCTCAAGGTATAACGTGCCATCACCAAACGCCGCTGTCGCCTCGCGCTGGGCCGTCGTCCATGCCTGCTCGACCTCCGTGGCGTCGCGAACAATCCTCATGCCCTTGCCGCCACCACCAGCCGATGCCTTGATAATCAGCGGAAACCCAAGCTTACGCGATGCTTTCAACGCCGCCGACAACGTCTCCGGTGGGTCGGCAGTGCCGGCGAGTATCGGGAGCCCAGCCCGTTTCATCGCGTGCCGAGCCCGCGCTTTGTCTCCAAGTAAGCGGAGTGCTTCGAGGGGGGGACCGATGAACGTTATCCCACACGCCTCGGCCGCCTCGGCCAGATATGGACTTTCCGACAAAAATCCGTAGCCTGGGTGAATCGCTTCCGAACCGGTCACTTGTGCCGCTGTGATAATCGCCGGGACATTAAGATAGCTCTGCAGCGGCTGGGCCGGACCAATGCATACCTCTTCATCCGCAAAACGCACATGTAAGGCGTGCTCGTCGGCTTCGGAATAAACGGCAACCGTACGAATGCCGAGCTCACGACAGGCATAAATAACCCGAAGCGCGATTTCACCGCGGTTCGCGACCAAAATCTTGCTGAGCATGGTTGAAACGAGGTGAGAGTTCTAGGCGGACTTGATCGCAAACAGCGGCTCACCATACTGCACCGGCTGACCGTTCTCGACGAAGATATCCACGATCTCACCCCTAACTTCCGCATCGATCTCATTCATCAGCTTCATCGCCTCGATAAGGCATAGCACCTGGCCCCGCTGAACCGACGAGCCCACATCGACGAACGGCTCAGCATCTGGATCAGGCGCTCTGAAGAAGGTGCCCACGATCGGCGACTTGACAACTACAACGCCCTCATCGTCCATCGTCCCCGGTGAATCAATCGATTCTGTTCCCGGGACAGGTGTGACCGAGACCGGCTCATTCATCTCCACGGCGACGTCGGGAGAACGGAATGCCTTGCGAAGGCGCACACGGCGACCCTCCTGCTCGAGCTCAAACTCCTCGAGTCCGTGCGCGTCCATCAACTCCACCATCCGTTCGATATCGTCGAAATCATTCATTAGTACGTCGACCTAACCCCTAACCTCCGTGTCAGTTCCCCACCCGTACAGTCAATTCTGATTTCACCACGTGGTCAAGTCTCGTGAACCGTTGGTGAGGAGCTCGCAGCCATCCTCGGTCACGACCACATCGTCTTCAATCCGCACCCCGCCGACACCCGGCAAATAGACTCCCGGTTCTATCGTGAATACCATGCCGGGCCTGAGAATGGCTCCGGTCCCGGGCTGCCCAGACTGCCCGACGCGCGGGGCTTCATGGATTTCGAGACCAAGCCCGTGGCCAGTTCCATGGCCGAACGTCTCAGCTAACTCATAACGCGCCAGCGTTGAGCGTGCCGCAGCATCAACCTCGCTTGCCACAACACCTGGGCACACAGTTGCAATCGCCGCCTGCTGGGCTTCACAAACCGCTGCGTGCACCCTCGATACTTCTTCGTCAACCGGATCGATGCAGACCGTCCGCGAGAGATCGACGCAGTATCCGTCGTACACACCTCCGAAGTCCAGAAGTACCAGGTCACCGGCCTCGAGGGCCCGTTCTGACGGGTGAGCATGGGGCAACGCGCTGTTCGGCCCAGACGCCACGATTGTTGGAAACGCCCGATCCTCGAACCCGTGCGTTACCAGTGTGAGATCTATTTCAGCCGCGATTTCACGCTCACGACCTCCAATTCGAACCAATTTCAAAATCGGGGAAACCGCCTCCGAAATAAGCTGACCCGCGGCCCTAAATGATGCCAGCTCCTGCTCATCCTTAACGATACGACCGGCCTCAACCAGACCCTCGACCGGCACGAGTGTCACCTCGGTGCCCTGCAGGCTATCGTTGAGCCAGTTCCACTGCCGCAAACTCATCGACTCCGATTCCACGCCGACACGGCGATGACCCGATCGACCGAGAAGAATACGAATGGTTTCTTCGTACGACTGATTCACCCGCACAAGCTGGAGGCCGTCCGGCGCCCACGCCGACGAGACCAGAGTAGCAGCGACCGTCGAGTACCTCGAATCGATGACGAGATGTACGCGGTCGGGGGCCACAAGCACGCTTCCAGCGCTCGCACGTAACCCCGTGAGGTACGCGATATTCGGAAGATGTGTCACCAGTAAGGCATCGAGAGCATGCTCAGCCAGTCGCCCACACAGTGCGTGATGTCGGACTGTCAGTTGGTTTGGCACATTATTACTTGCGGCGTTACCTTGATCAGGTGTGAAATAGTCCGACCGTGGCCGATGCGTTGGCCGCAGTGAGCCGTTCCTCGAAGGCGTTGTCAACGGCGGTGCCGCTGCGGCGCCACTTCACCACCTTACCCCCACGCGATCCGAGGCCGAAGCCGGTCCCGACCAACGATCTATTCCTCATTCTGTACCCCTGAATACGGCCATTTCTTTGTCCTGCCAGCGGGTCGATTGCCCGGCACGGTAAATCTCGATCTTTTCCCTAGTTCAAGTATCGGTCAAAGACTCTTCCCCGGTCAGGGCTATGGCCACGATGAACAATTCAATTCAGAGCCTTCCGGTGCTACCAGAAATGTGAAACTGAGCAGAGTAAATATGTCTCAGGTCAAGCAGCTCGTCACGGCCTGGGTTTCTTGACAGCCTTTCTAATTCTCTGTTACCTTTTTGTTTACGGCGTTCGCCGCAGGTGTGGCAATGCGTCACGTTCACCAATATGGCAACGTTCGTACCATCGCAAACAGATATCAGTCGAAGCTGGCACGTCATCGATGCGGAGTCGCGTGTTCTGGGTCGAATAGCAAGCGAAGCGGCCAAGTTACTTCAGGGTAAACACAAATCCCGCTACACGCCATTCCTTGACCTCGGCGACCACGTCATCATTGTGAACGCCGAGCGAATTCGGCTGACCGGTCGCAAGGAAGATCAGAAGCTTTACCGGCACCACAGTGGATATCCGGGTGGCCTTCGGGAGGATCGTGCCAGGAACGTGCGCCAGCGTCAGCCGGTTCGGATCGTCGAGCGCGCGGTGCGTGGCATGTTGCCAAAGACCAAACTTGGTAGCGCCATGTATCGAAAACTTAACGTCTACGCAGGACCTGACCATCCACACGTAGCTCAGCAGCCGACCAATTACGAGGTGCCCTAAGCGTGGCAATGGAAGTAACCCCACCAGAAATAGCAGCATCCTCGCAGCCCTTCTACGGAACGGGCCGACGGAAGTCGTCGACGGCCCGAGTATTCATGAGGTTAGGCACTGGAACCATCACTGTCGACCAGAAGCCACTGGATGCTCGCTTTCCCACCGCAGCGATCCGAAAGCGAATTATCGAACCACTCGAACTGACCGAAGCCCTCGACAAGGTCGATATCTTCGCGACGACGTCTGGTGGCGGCTTCGCCGGCCAGGCAGGCGCGATGCGTTTGGGTATCGCCCGGGCGTTGTTGCGCTTTGACCCAGAGCTTCGTTCGCAGCTCAAGAAAGCCGGCTTCCTAACTCGTGATGCGCGGATCAAGGAACGAAAGAAGTACGGCCTGGCAGGTGCGCGGAAAAAATTCCAGTTTAGCAAGCGGTAGTGTCCCAGCTGAATGGAGGTAGTTTGACGCCGATTTCGATGGAAAATTTACTGGAGGCCGGAGCACATTTCGGTCATCAGACAAAACGCTGGAACCCGAAGATGAAACCATATATTTTCGGTCAGCGAAACGGGATCTACGTCATCGACCTTGGGAAAACCTCAAAGCTCTTTAAGGAAGCCGAAGACTTCGTGTCACGTCTGGCCGAGAATGGTCAGACACTCCTTTTCGTCGGCACCAAACGTCAGGCCCAGGACATCGTGCAAGAAGAAGCACAGCGCTGCGGAATGTACTTTGTTAACCACCGCTGGCTCGGTGGTCTTCTGACTAACTTCATGACGATCCAGGGTAGTATCGGCCGCCTTCGAGAGCTTGAGGCAATGGCTGAAGATGGCCGATATGAGGCGCTCTCCAAGAAAGAAATCGCCCGTATCGAGAAGCAGAAGCGGAAGCTGCATCGAAACCTCGATGGCATCCGAAAGATGTCGCGGCTGCCAGCTGCCGTTTTCGTGGTTGACACACGGCGAGAAAAGATTGCCGTTGACGAGGCTCGAAAACTGAAGATCCCTGTAATCGGAATCGTCGACACCAACTGTGACCCGGACGATGTCGACTACATTATTCCTGGGAACGATGACGCTTTGCGCTCAATTCGACTTTTTTTGACCCGCATCGCGGACGCCGTCATTTCCGGGCGGGATATTCGCGAGACCGTAGAGACAGCGAAAAACGGCGAACAAGCCGCCACAGTCGTCGCGCCTTCCGCGCCGGCTTCCGTCTGACGGCCTCAAAAGTCGCACGACTAGAACCGGCAACCTCTCATCCTCGCGGTATATTGCCAGGCACAGCCTCAACCTTTCTTTGCTTAGAGGAACTTCGACACGATGCCAATCAGTGCGACACAAGTCAAAGCGCTCCGCGACATGACGGGAGCCGGTTTCATGGAATGCAAGGCCGCCCTCACCGAAGCTAACGGCGACCTCGACAAAGCGGTGGTCATTCTCCGGACCCGCGGTCAGGCCCAGGCGGCCAAGCGGGCTGGTCGCACAACGACCGAAGGTTTGGTAGGTAGCTATATCCACCCTGGCAGCCAGGTGGGGGTGCTCGTCGAAGTCGACTGCGAGTCCGACTTCGTGGCTCGCACCGACGACTTTCAAATACTGGTCAAAGAAATTGCAATGCATGTCGCCGCGGCAGACCCTCTGTATGTTCGACGCGAAGAGGTTCCAATAGAGGAACTGGACCGTGAACGTGCGATCTACCGTGCGCAGTTTAAGGACTCCGACAAGCCGCCAGCCCTCGTCGACAAGATCGTCGAAGGGAAGCTCAACAGCTACTACGAACAGATTGTTCTGCTTGATCAGCTCTCGATCCGCGACCCGAAGACAACGATCGAGTCCCTCGTAAAGGCAGCTATCGCCAAACTTGGGGAAAACATCACCATATCGAGATTCGCGCGATTCAAGGTAGGCGAGAGAACCGAATAGACTTAGGCTGATGACCCCGCCCAAGTATCAGCGAGTTCTTCTCAAAATCTCTGGCGAAGCCCTCATGGGTTCGCAGTCATTCGGTATCGACTCAGATATCGCCGAGAACATAGCCCACGACATCGCCGAGGTCAGCCAGCTGGGCGTGCAGATCGCCGTGGTTATAGGCGGTGGCAATATCTTCCGCGGCCTGGCCGCAAGCGCCCGTGGGATGGACCGCGTGACGGCGGACTACATGGGCATGCTCGCCACCGTCATCAACGCTCTAGCGCTATCGGACGCGATCGAACGATACGACGTTAGGACTCGCGTCGTTACCGCGATTGAGATGCGCGAAGTCGCCGAGCCTTTTATTCGGCGACGGGTAATTCGGCACCTGGAAAAGGATCGGGTGGTAGTGTTTGGTGCCGGCACCGGCAACCCATACTTTTCCACAGACACGGCTGCTGCGCTCCGGGCAATGGAGATTCGGGCCGAAGTGATCCTAAAAGGGACTAAGGTTGACGGAATCTTCACTGCCGATCCTGTGCTTGATCCAACCGCCACCCGCCTTGATACCGTGTCGCACCTTCAAGTCCTCGAGCAGCAACTCAAAGTCATGGATGCCACCGCCATCTCACTGTGTATGGACAATAAACTCCCGATTGTCGTATTTAATCTGAAAACAGACGGCAATATTCGAAGAGCCGTCCTCGGACAGACGGTCGGCTCAATGGTCACGGTGTGATTTCAACTGTTGCGAGGGAAGCATGGACGTCAGCGGACCCGAAGAAGCGTATACAGAGGCACGAAATCGGATGGAGACCGCCGTCGAACACGTGCGTGTGGAGTTGAGCAGCATCAGGACCGGTCGCGCGTCGGTCGGTATCCTTGATTCAGTCCAGGTTGAGGCCTACGGTTCGAAGCTTCCTCTGAACCAAGTCGCGAGCCTTTCGGTGCCGGAGTCGACCCTCATTGTCGCGAACCCTTTCGATCAATCTCAGATGGGCGCCATTGAGAAAGCGGTCCGCAGCGCCCACCTAGGACTCAATCCAAGCAACGACGGAAAAGTCATCAGGATTCCAGTCCCCCCTCTGACCGATGATCGGCGCAAAGAGCTTTCCCGACTCGTTCACAAGTTTACCGAGGACGGTCGAAACAGCGTTCGCCAGGTCAGACGAGATGTGAACGACACTCTCAAGAAGCTGTACAAAGCCCATAAGCTTGGAGAAGACGAGGAACGCCACGCGCTAGGCGCCGTCCAGGAGATCACCGACGAACATGTCAAGGCAATTGACGGACTTCAGAAAACGAAAGACGAAGAGCTGTTGCAGCGCTGATTAACCTGTTCGCCGGCACCCCGTGATCCTTCGCCTCGAATGCCGGCGACTTGGCCCTACGATTCCGTTATACCAGAGCATCCACATCAACGCCACGCCTTCCCCGTTTTATCCGCATCAGTCTCCGAACGAAACACCCAACCCGCGGGCCGTATGCATCAAGTCGAGATCAAGCGGTACGTGTTTCGTCTTGCCGACGACGTCGGCAAGCGGAACAGCTACAAGATTTGGTGGGCGGTTCGCCACCATCACCCCAAATACGCGACGCTGTATGAGCTCAAACGCCTTTCCGCCGAAGCGTGTGGCCAAGACACGGTCAAAACTCGTGGGAACGCCTCCCCGCTGCAGGTGACCCAGAACGACAGTCCGGGCCTCCTTATTCGTTAGCGCCTCTAGCCCCGCAGCAACCGTCGCGCCGATCCCGCCGAGGCGGTCCAGCCGTCCCTCCGTTCCCTCCTCCTGAATGATCACTGAACCACCTTTCAGAATCGCGCCCTCTGCGACCACCACAATAGTTGATCGACGCCCACGTTGCTCCCTCTCGCTAACGACTTCTGCCACCCGATGCAGGTCAAATTCGACCTCTGGAATAAGAATCGCGTCGGCGCCACCGGCCACGCCGGCATGCAGTGCGATCCACCCGGCATGCCTGCCCATTACCTCTACCACGATCACCCTGGAATGCGCGTGGGCAGTAGTGTGCAGTCTGTCGATCGCCTCTGTCGCGAAGCTGACCGCCGTATCGAAGCCAAACGTGCTATTTGTGCCGACGATGTCATTATCAATCGTCTTTGGCACGCCGACGATCGGCATGCCCAGCCGATGAAACTTGTGGGCAATGCCCAGTGTGCCGTCTCCGCCGACAACAACCAGCGCCTCCAATTCGAGGGCTTTAAACTTGTCGAAACAGTCCTTCGAGAAGTCATTCAGTTGGGACGACCCATCAGCAGGATACGCGAAGGGATTGCCTTGATTCGACGTACCTAGAATTGTCCCACCGATCCGTTCTAGCCCAATCACATCGTCCAACGTCAATGTACGACTGCCCCCGGAACTCATAAGTCCGTTGAAGCTTTCCTCTATGCCGAGACAGGTGCAACCGCAAAATGTCGCCGACCTAACGACAGACCGGATGACAGCATTCAGACCTGGCGCGTCACCGCCTCCCGTCAGTAATCCGATCCGACGTGGAAACCGATCTGATGTCGTGTCGTCTGTTGTGGTATTTGTCATTTCTCAACTGTACAGGTCAATAGTCTGCGAGATAGCACACTGACCGCTGCTTCCGTTCGGAGAAAGAAGCTGGATCGCCTGATGTACAATGAGCCGCTGGTTCCTCTCACCTAAACTGTTTTGGGCCGCTAGCTCAGCTGGGAGAGCGCCGCGTTCGCAACGCGGAGGTCGTGGGTTCGAGTCCCATGCGGTCCACCAGACTTAGTCCTATTGCTTAAGTCCTGCTGTGACGCATTTGTCGCGCCGGAGAACGGCTTCAAGGCTTCCATTTTCTAAGGTTCGGCTGTACGGATCTAAGAAGATACTGAAACTCAGAAAAATAACAGGTTGGCAGGCATGGAATACGTCACATGGCAAGAGTGAACCGATCGCACGCCTTGCTGCCGGTCTCAGGCCATGTCACAGCAACCGGGTTAAACCATTTCTTCAATCCATCTACAGGGTGAAGAGAATCCCGGAGACGGCTAAACAAAATATTCAGGAGTCCCAGCGAAGCAACCGCGTAGAGTTCGAGAGCCAGCCCGGTCCAGCGCTAAAAAAACAGGAGCACGTCTTCTTCGACTTCGCCGATCTCCACGTGCGTGTCGGTTACGTTGGTGACCCGAAACTGGTAGAGTCCGCGCGGTGCCGGCCCACCCAGACGGGCACCGTCAGCGGTCGTGAAGGTGCTGTTATGGCAGGGGCAGATGTAGACAGGGGCCTCGACCCTGCCGATTTCCTCGATCACAAGCGAGTCGAGGTTTTCCGGGTCAGCTACGTAGTCAACCTCACACTGTTCGTGGGGACAAACCCGGCAGACCGCCTTGAACCGTTCGGCGGCATCGTCCCCTTCAGAGACGCGAGTGACCATTCCGCTGATTCGCACTACCTTGCCCGGGTCAGCGGCACTCTCTGGCGCCACCCCCTGCGCTATGAACCGCCGCACGCGCCCAGGTATGGGCATCGAAACCAATGGCACAAGCACAGCACGCGTGAGCGGCAGATAACGCAGCCGATACCGCCTTTGCGCGAGATTCGAGCGTCCCAAGCCAACCAGTGCCAGTACGGTTAGGAAAGCGCGCCGACCCAGCCCCGTCACTATCGACCGTCGCCTCCGGTCGCCCCCTGAACCCAGCGCGCCAGCGTTTGCCATTCAGGCGCATCCTGGCTAATCCAGTGCTTGCCACCGGCATGCCAGTGGCTACCGCCCGCTTCTTCTGCTAAAGGATTTACCAGTAGGGTACTCTCAAGTGGCGCACCCGGAACGACAAGTTGCTGAATACGTTCAAAGTTTCGGCCCGACTGATCTTCGTCATAGCTGTCGATACCAGGTGACAGCGGCTCGAGATACGAGTTCCCTCCACCGCGTGAGTGACAGACCACGCAGCGGGCGTTACCAGGCCGCTTCGCCAGAAGTATCGGTTCGACATTGTCGCGATAGAAGTCGAAATCGAGCGTCGCCACCGTGGTGTTGACCCAACTGGCTAGGGTCTCCCACTCTGGGTCAGTTTGCGACTCCCAGTGTTTGCCTCCCGCGTGCCAATGGCTGCCACCTGCTTCCTCGGTTAACGGGTTCATTAGCAGAACGCTTTCAGTCGGTGCACCCGGAACAACTAGCCGCCGCACCCGCTCGAAGTTGCGCAGCGACTGCTCCTCATCGTAGCTGTCACTCCCTGGTGTTAATGGCTCAAGATACGAGTTGCCACCCCCCCGCGAGTGGCACACAACACAGCGGGCGTTTCCGGCGCGCCGCGCCAGTAAAATCGGTTCAACCGTGTCCCGATATAGGTCGAAGTCGAGAGACTGTGACGGACCAGAACCTGCCTGCGCCGCGGCATCTGGCGCCGAGGTCCAGGACATTATCACTACACAGAGGGCGGTCATAATTAGCCAACAAACGGAACGTGGCATCGTGGCTCTCCCCTACTGACCTACCACAAGGTTGGCTGTAATATTTCGCTTGGGTACCTGCCCGACCTTGATTTTTTTCACCTCACGCCGATTCGCAACGTCGATAACTGACACATAATTGTCGTGGGCATTGGCCACATAGAGGAACTCGCCGTTCGGAGTGAAAGTCAACCAGTCGGGTACCGTTCCCACCTTCACCTCACCCAGATACTCTAGGTCCGGAAGTGAGTAGGCATAAACGGCGCTGTTGATCTTACTAGTAGACCAGATAGACGTGCCGTCAGGCGACACCTTGATGCCATGGGCTGGAGCACCCTGGATTCCATCTCCATTACGCTCCGACTCGGGAATCTCAGGCTGGGTAATCCGTGCAATCTCCTTTCGCGAATCCCAGTCCACCACGGCAAAACCATGATGGTTGGTCACCTGCACGTACATATTCTTGGTCGACCCATCTGGATTGGTGTCAAACGTAAACGGTCGAACACCACACGGGTCACATCGTCCTTCAAAATAGATGGTCCACCGAGTCCTCTCGAACTCCGTATCAATGGCCGTTGCTCCCCCACCACCGGTCGACCCCGCAACCACATATCTACTATCGGGAGTCATAAAGGTGTTATGGACGCCTCGCAGGATACGAATGAACTTCACGTGCTCCTCATTCACCGTATCGATGACGTCCACACCGCCACCAGTGCCCTGGATGGCCACATAGATACGATGTCCATCGTTGTGAATCGCCACGTTGTTGGGCCGACCACTGAGCGGGATCGAATTAGTTATCTTCAGGGTCTTCGCGTCCACAATGTCGAGCATCTCGGTGGATTCATTGGAAAGATACAGCTTGCTCCCATCCGGTGACGCGGCCACACCGTGGATGACCTCTACACCGGTAATCTCCGCGACGATTTCATTAGTCTTCGGATCGATCAGGTGGACGTTGTCACCGGCCGCGTTGGTTTGCACGATCCGGATTTCCTTGGACTGTCCCGCGACTGATGTCGACATCGTCATCAGGACCCCAGTTGTCAGCGCCAACATCAGTGCGCCGACGGGAGCGGCCGATCGAGTCGTCGTTTTCGTCATCGTAATTTCACCCTCTTAAAAGTCTGGCGCTGCCCGCAAAAAGCGGTGACCGCCTCGCACGCCGTACACAGCCGGTATCGGACTCGATCATAGCGTCCTGCGCCAACCATTCGCAACCGGGGGAACTCGTTTTGCTGCCGTGGCTCGTCCTTGAGGCGCGTGAACCGCACCCAGTTCGGCACCTACGCTCAGTCGACTGCGTGGCTTATGCTGACCCAGTGAGTCAATTGCACAGAAACACGAATACTGAAGGGGCACGCGAACGGTTGAGACACAAAGAGAGAACCGTCGGTAATCTGTCGTCCATTAGTCTCTGCTTCCATACGTTTACTTGCTAACTTCTGCCGACCGACGGCAGCGACAGTCCTGCGTGAGCTCATGATTCGAGGCGAAATCGCTGAGCGGACGTCCTTTGTTCTGCAAATTACACACTGACAACCCCACGTTTCAGAAGAGTAAAATATGAGTGCCGCGAAATTCGTCGATATAGCTTTCGCGTGGTCCTTACTCTCGCCACCACCGTGCTTGGCCACATTACCGGTTCTGCGGCACCAGACGTCCGGTACTCGAACTGAAAGATCGCAAGCGCGAATACGACTTCGACCGAACGCACAGATTTCAACACGAAGCGTATACTGGAGACGTCAACAGGTTAGGTTCAACCACTAAGCCATGGACGATCGCACGGGGTCAGTGACGGCAACCTGCATCGTCGCTGATAAACCGTTCGCGTTCATGGCTGCCAGGGGACATCTTGCGTGATGTCCAACACTCGAACACGTAAAGGGAGGTTACACATGAAAGCCAGCAGATGTCTCAGGGTTCTGTTGACGGTAGCAATAATCGTCGCGTTGATCCCGGTAGCGGCCGCTGGCCAGACACGGTCTGCCACGTCCGGTGACTCCACTCCCCCTCTTACAACCTGGGGGGCTCCTGATCTGCAGGGCGTTTGGGACTTCCGTACGATCACACCGATGGAGCGACCTAGTCAATTTGCCGATAAGGAGGTACTAACCGACGAGGAAGCCGCCGGCTTCCAACGAGAGGAAAATCGTCGACTGAATCGTGACTTGATCGACCCCGAGGTGGGTGGCCTCAATTACGCGCCACAGTCTCAGGGCGGTGTCGTACCGTACAACGAGTTTTGGTACGACCGGGGCACGTCGCTTGTCGAAGATAAACGAACGTCGCTAATCGTAAGTCCGCCGAACGGAAGAATTCCACCGTTGACGCCCGAAGCACAGCAGAGAGCAACGGCGAGACGGGAATACCGAAGCGTTCACCCCGCTGATTCATGGGAGGATCGCAGTGTCGGAGACCGCTGCATCGTCGGATTCAACGCGGGTCCCCCCATGGTCCCCAGTGCCTACAACAATAACGTTCAGCTATTCCAGACCGCAGACTACGTGGTGATTCTCAACGAGATGGTTCACAACGCACGCATCGTTTCGTTGGACAGCCGTCCACATGGGACGATCCTCCAGTGGGTCGGCGACTCTCGGGGCCATTGGGAGGGAGATACGCTGGTTGTGGAGACAACTAATCTCAACGACAAATCAGGCTTCAGAGGATCCAGCTCAGCCGTTCGCGTAGTCGAGCGCTTTACGCGGATTAGTCCTGACACTCTCAGTTACGAGTTCACCCTCGATGATCCACAGACCTGGACGTCTCCATGGACCGCCGTGGTTCCGATGACCAAGACAGAGGATCCCATGTTTGAGTACGCTTGCCACGAAGGAAATTACTCCATGGAGGGAATACTCGGTGGGGCCAGGGTCCAAGAACGGGCCAACGGATCCACAACATCGGGAGGACGCTAGGTCCACGCGCTCGACGTTTACCCTTGGACATCAGCAATCACGCGATCCGGGGAGATTGTTCAAAGCCGGGAAGATGAGTCGAGCAGTCTTCAAACCCTAAGCGTCATCGCATCTTTCATCGGCCAACGGCACGAGCACCACCGAGCACGCCTGCGATGCTGTAGTTTCTCTCGTGACACGCGTATTCGTAGATTGTGTCCTGCATCCTCGACAGGGAAAATGCGACCGTCCACGTGAATGCATCATTGACCGTAAATTCGTAGGCCATCGTGTCGGCGTCGATGCGCCGGAAACGCTCGACCATGTTCATGCCTTCGCTTGAACCTCGGAAGCTTCGCTTGCCGCTAAAATTCGTCGTCTCAACGACAAGGTATCTCCCTCCCAATGGCCCCAAGAATCTCCCAGCCAAGAGCGGACGTGCCTCAGGAGATGCGGCCGCCCGTCCAGAGGGGTGATACGCGTGTCGTGGATCATCTCATTTAAGAGCACGACGTATCCCAAAGTCTGGAACGCCTGAACATCATTGTTGTACGCATCCGAAAGCCTCGGTGACGCGTGCTCCATCAGGAGACAGCCGTCCGTCCACGTATAACTCGGCCCGGGGACGTCCGCGCTGATCCTCACGCGCTGGGATGCCGTCGGCAAGCGCCAGGGTGAAAAGGCCGTGTGTAATCGGCCACTATCGGAATCTGGAAAGAACCCTAGGGTGACGTCAGTAACTCAAGATCGATAGCCGACGCCATCACTTCATATCCCGCGTCATTCGGGTGCAGGTGGTCGCCAGGGTCGAATTGAGGCAAAATCTTTGTCGGTTCGTTTGGGTCGCGCAGAACTTCCTCGAAGTCGATGACGGCGTCATACGCTCCACTTGTCCGAATCCACTCATTGAGCGCTTGCCGCTTCTGTTCACCCTCCGATGTCCAGTAGTTGGCTCCTTCGAACGGTGTCAGCGTCGCCCCGTAAATCGTGAGTCCCTGGGCGTGTGCGCGCTCTATGAGCTGCATGTGGCCCGCAATGAGGTCCTCCACAGTGGGGACCGGGTTCTCCCTCGCAAAACCAATATCGTTCGTACCCAACAAGACAATCGCGTGTGTCGCCCCGGTTTGCACCAAAACATCACGGTCGAATCGAGCGAGTCCGCTTAGGCTACTCCCACCGCTGAGAACGCGGTTCCCGCCGATGCCAGCGTTGAGCACTCCCATCGGTGTCCCGTTCGCCACCAAGCGTCGAACGAGGTGATCCGGCCATCGGTTATTCGTGTCGATAGTAGACCGACTGCCATTAGTAATCGAATCCCCGAGCGCAACAACTGCCCCGACCGACTCGGGAGCCTCAACCTCTACACGCGCCAGAAAGAACCACGTCGACGTGAGAGTGCCATCGCCTCGAGTGTAGGTCGTTTCCACCTCAACCGGCATCTCGACCGTCCCGGTATGGTCACCGGATGGGGAGAGATAGTTCGTCTGCCACGAAGCCGGGAGAATCGTGGGTGGCGACATCGTCGCTCCAATATCTCCAGGTATGAACAGGTCGATCGTGAGATCGGCAAGCGCCGGCGCGGTCAAGGCCACGGGATCACTGACGATCACAGCGCCAGCCGGAATACTCGTGGTCGGACTCCCACCGAATGTCAAGACTCGACCCGACCCAGGAACGATCGCCGCGCCCTCGTCGCGAAGAGCCAAGTGCGCCGCGCCGACATCGAGTGCTGCGGTACCGAGCGCGTTAGTTAATACCACGCGGAACCGATCACCGCCCAGACTGATGTTGGCAATCTGCCGGAGAGTTTGATTCGAGATGTTCAAGTCTGAGTAGCCTCGTGCCGGTTCCGCCTCCTCACCAGGAACCATCTCGGGTATGGGACGCGCCACCTGTGCGGCGGTCCAGCTCCCAACCCAATGCACACTCGCGGAGGGAATCGTCTGCTCGGGCGGGTCCGAGTCAACCGCTGGAGAACAGGCCGCGAACGCCGCCATTACCAGCAGGGTCAAACTCGAAACACTTTTCGGATACCTGTTGAACTTCATGAAGCCCCCACTTACCTTGTCGCGCCGATTTCGGCGCGATCGACAGCGCGCGATCCGGCCAGCTGCCCTGTTAAACCGTAATTGCCCTCGTGACACGCATACTCGAACATCTGGGGTATCTGCATGCCATCGATGCCATCCATCAGGGAGTCAAGCGATCGCAGCGGGTAAGCCGCACTCCAGGGCTGTTCCCATGTCGTCGAGTCCTCGACCGTAAACTCATAGCTGACAGTTCTCGCGTCGACCCGGGTAAAACGTTCGACGAGATGTAAACCATTAAATGATCCTCTAAAGTGCGTCTTATCCGAAAAGTTGGTCGTCTCAATAACCAGGCTCTCCCCCTCCCACCGGCCACGAGAGTCTCCCATCCACTGGCGGACACCTTGCGGTAGATGCGGACGTCCGTCCAGAGGAATGACCCGCACATGGTGCTGCATTTCGTGCTCAATCACGATATAGCCAGGTGCTTGCACAATTTGAAAATGATTATTGTAACCGCCGGGAAGCTTAGGCAAGCTGCTCACGATACAGCGCTCGCTCATCCGTCGGTCTTCCGGATGATCGGCACGCTGACCACGTCCGTCGACACCACCCTCTTGCCCATCTACTTGACCCTCCGGACGCCCCAACGGCGACGCCGCGCTTCCCGTGCGCCCCTTCGTAGCCGCCCAAGTGGAAAACCGCTCAAACGCTTCCGGCGTGAAGGCAGGAATTCTTCCATTCGGCGGCTCCACAATCAGCGAGGTACGATCAATCGGGTCACCGGGAACTGGAAACCAATGTGCGTTATATGCACGACCGACATCCGTAACAGTACCCGGCTCGAAATCTCGTCGGTCTCGGTTCTCTCGCGACTGCTGCCGTTCCACGGTGAAGCTCGAAAGTTCTTCGTTGGTTAGCTCTGATTTTCCCGCGAACCGACTAGGCCGCTGCAGCGGCGTACTCACGTCGTTTGCCCAAACACCCTGCAAGTCTGGGTCTCCCCAGGGCGTAAGGACCGGCATCGACGCGTCGGCAGCGGAGGTCTGACCCTGACCGGAAACTAGTGTCGAAGTTAGCCCCACGACGACAAAACCCCCGGCTAGCAGCCATATTCGCACTAGCGCTCGATGACTCATTCAAAACCTCCGTTAATTCACTGCTGTCTTGTCGCTTTCTCGGCGTCTTGTTCAACGGCACGAGAGCCTGACAACTGCCCGGTCAAGCCGTAGTTTCCCTCGTGGCACGCATACTCAAACATTTGAGGGACCTGTTGCTCGTCAACGCCTCCAACAAGCGTCCTAAGATTCGTCAGAGGGTACGCGGTTGTCCAAGGCCTCGCCCAAGTTGTTGGATCCTCAACCGTGACTTCATAGCTAACCGTTTCGGCATCGAGACGTGTAAAGCGTTCAACCAGATGTAACCCCCCGAAAGATCCCCTAAAAGGCGCCTTGTCCGTGAAATTGGTAGTGTCGACCACAAGAGTGTCGCCTTCCCAGTGACCGCGAGAGTCTCCAATCCACTGGCGGACGTTCTGTGACCGATGCGATCTCCCGTCCAGGGGAATGATTCGCGTGTGGTGGATCATCTCGCTACCGATCGTCACATACCCAGGACTCTGTACGATTTGAAAGTGATTATTGTAGCCGCCGGGAAGTCTCGGTAGGGGATTCCAGAGGATGCATCGCTCGGACAGGCGTCGGTCTTCAGGATTGTCGGCACGGCTGCCCCGCCCGTCCACGCCGCCTTGGGTGCCATCTAAGGGCTCACTGTCTGTCCTGCCACCGTTCCACAGTGATCCCTCGGGGTTCGCGGCAGTGTTAAACAACCCTTTCGTCTCGGCAAAGGCAGCAAATCTTTCTCGCGCCTGTTGTGTCAAGGGCGGAACTCTGCCGTCCGGTGGATCGACAATTAGCGACGTTCGGCTGATTGGGTTCCCTGGAATCGGAAACCAATACGCGTTGTACGCTCGACCAACATCGGTGACATTACCTGACCCGTAGTCCCGACGGTCCCATTCGTCACGTGACCCTTGCCGTTCCGCGGTGAAGCTAGCGAGTTCCTCGGCAGTCAGCTCAGATTGCCCTTCGAACCGAGTAGGACGCTCAAGAGGCGTACTGGTGTCGTTTGCCCAAACACCCTGCAAGTCTGGGTCTCCCCAGGGCGTTTGAAATGTGCTCTCACCGTTCGACGTAGCCTGGGCAGACGCTTGTGCGGCCGTCCCCATCACCACACAAAACACGGCACACACGCTCACCAACACAAAAGCTAGATGACGCATAGCACTCCTTCCTGATCTCGGAAACTCAGCCGACGTAGCGACCCGAAACTCCTTCAACTAAATACACGCCGTGCCGAACCGTGAGATTTCAGGTTGCTCCTAAATGTCGCTTTCCTGACTCCGCGGTTCACCCATTCACCTTAATTCTGGCGGAAGGGTGCGAGTGACGTCGATGATCAACCTTTGACCAAGCTCACCCAGATCACCTTCCCAGCGACGGACAAGCTGTTCCCTACGAAGATGGCCGTACAACAGCTCTTCAACAAACTCAACGCACTTGTACTCCGTCAGTTGAGCATTGGGTTCCTTGCGGCGGTACAGTGGCATGCTGATGGTCCAGGGTTGTGAAAAAACGTTCGGATCTTCGATCCTTGCCTCGTATTGGAGGTGATCGGGCGTGACAGGAGTGTAGCGCTCCGTGACCCGTAACGCATCGCTGTGAAAGTTACCGGCCCGGTCAAACCACGTGTCTGCGATCTGGTCGGTCACTTCCACGACTAGTGTGTCTCCCTCCCAGTGGCCGACGTTGTGCCCCATCCAGGTGTCAACTGGCGGCGGTCCAACCGGGTCCAAATGGACGGTGCGGCTGGCCGACGCGAACTCGTAGACCATCAGGATCTTGTTTGTACTCTGAACGATCTGAAACGGATAAGGGAGATAGTTAGCACGGGGCACACCGGGCATAAAGCACTTAACCTCCGGATCACGAGCCAACGCGTTTTCGAAGTTCTCCTGCTTCTGAGCCGCAGCCGCCGGCAAGTATGGAATCTCGCCACCCTCAACGACACCCATTCCCCCAGGAACGCCGCCAATCGCACCAAGTGCAAGCACCGATGCTGCCGGCACACGACCGGCCGGACCGGCCTCAGTCTCGAGTGCAGGATACGCCGCATGTGGCTCAAGGTTCCAATTTGCGGTGTTTAGGGCCTGCCAGATGCCGTTCAGATCAGGGTTCGACGTTCCCTGTAGACGCGCTGGCTCGAATGACGGCGCCTGAGCGGTTGGGTTCACCGCCAGCCACACGACACCCACGAGAATAGCAATGACAATCATTAGAATTGGATCCTTGAAACGTTTTTGCATCTGCTTAATCCCCTATTAGCCACTAAGCTGCGTGGCAAGACTTTCGGCGCGGATGGCCGATGACAAACCCAAGCAAGTTGGAATAGTTACTCTTGTCTCTGTCGATTTTGTCACGAGAAGTGTGCTCAATTAGTAACGACGTCCATCAGCCTTTTCAGCGGTGCGAGCGCCGCGAAGAACGGTCTCCAGGCTGTAGTTTCCCTCGTGGCACGCGTACTCGTAAACCGGAACCTGACTCTTGGTCAGAGGAAACGCCGCAGTCCAGGCCCCCGTCCATGTTGCAGGGTCATTGACCGTGACTTCGTACTTGACCGTCTCGGCGTCCACACGGGTAAAGCGCTCGACGAGTGTTGTGTCCGCGCTGGAGTTCCTACCTCCAGCCTGCAAATTGACGGTCTCGACAACCAGGGTATCTCCTTCCCAACGCCCCCGGGAGTCCCCGAGCCACTGCCGGAGATCTTGTGGGAGGTGGGGACGTCCGTCAAGCGGGATGATCCGGATGTCGTGATTCATCTCTGCCAGAATGGCCACATGTTCCGGTGTCTGAACAATCTGGTAATTGTTGTTGTAAGCGCCAGGTAGACGCGGAAGGAGGCGCGTAATGCACCGGTCGCCAATGTCTCGGTCCTCCGGACCATCCGCTCGAGGCCGTCCCCGCTGCTCCTCACGCCCGATTTCTCTCCGAGCCTCAGCTCTCCTCTCTCCGTCGGCTGTCAACGGTGGCAAGCGACCATCAGGCGGATCGATGACCAGAGAGCTCGACGTGATGGCCGTCGTCCCGCGGTCATACCAAAACTCGTTATAGGGAACGACACCGCCCTCTGACTCTGGGGCGTAATTGAGACCGCCTACAGCAGAATCGATCAAATCCCGATTCTCGCGCTGAAGCTGCGCCTCAGCAAAAGCCGCGGCCTCTTCTTTAGTCAGCTCTGCCTTGTCAGCTAAAAGACTCGGTCGTTCCAACGGCGTAAGGGTGGAATAGTTCCAGACCCCCTGCAGGTCCGGGTCACCCCATGCGTTCCTGGGGATTTCTGTCGCTGCCGCGTCCGTCTGCGCCATCGCTATACCTGGCATCACAAGACCGATCACCAACAGCGGCACGAGTAAGTGTCCAAAGCGAACCATAAACAGCGTCCCTCCTGGCTGAGACTCTAATTGCCTGATTGTCTTATCTCATAGGGCGAAGTCACTGTCAATGAACAAGACGAAAATCCGCTTTGCCCTTTGTCGAACACCAGAGCCAGCTGACGAGGGGTCTATAATCCGACACGACAAGCCCACGAGCCAGGAACCGGAAGTTCACTTGACGATCCGCTCGAATTTCGTCCGCCTAATAAAGTGGAGCTATCCTGACTGGCCCACTATTAGAATTGCAGACCATCTATATTGAAAGGACGGCACATGGCATCCTCAAGACGTCAATTTCTGACGACGCTCAGCGCCGCGACAGCCGGAGGCGCGGCATTGCTCGGAGGGCGCGCTTCTACGTGGAACGGTTCTCCTGCCCATCCCAACACTGACCAACAGAGCTTCTCTCCGACGACGTTGCTGAATACACACCCGGTCGAAAGCGTTACCGCAGGACACACCGCCGGCGAGATACAGTCCGACCCGCGGATGCCCACCGCTGCAGAAGTCAGATCATGGTACACCGACCGCCGCAACTGGGGACGCTGGGGCAATGACGACCAGAGAGGTGCCATTAACTTGATCACACCCGAGAAGAGTGCGGCAGCGGCAAAACTCGTGCGTAAGGGCAGGAAGGTCTCGATGAGCCGAATTTTTGAGCCGGAGCAGCATTTTATTCGCAAGAATCCGCGTCCTGATGGCTCCAGTTCGGTAGTGGACTACTACGGCTTCATCTACCACGGCCAGACGATCACGCACATTGACGCTCTCTGTCACATGTGGGACAACGACGGCATGTGGCAGGGTCGCGACCCTGACGTCGAGGTCACGACCCGGGGCGCAAACTTCGGCGCCATCGATGCTTGGTCCGATGGTATTATTACCCGCGGCGTCCTAATCGACGTACCTCGTCACCGCGGCGTGTCGCACGTGACCCCAGACCGCCCCGTGCATGGGTGGGAGATCGACGAGATCGCACGTGCTCAAAACGTTACCCTGGAGCCCGGCGATGCCCTCCTCGTATACAGCGGCAAAGATAAATTCGTGCAGGCAGGCGGCAACTACGGTGGAGGCGACCGTCCCGGACTGAGTGTCACCTGCGCTAAATTTATTAGGGATCACGATGTATCGCTCCTCGGTTGGGACATGATGGACGCGCGACCAGGTTTGTATGGCTTGGCCTTTCCGGTACACGGCGTCCTCTTTAACTATGGTGTGGCTCTGCTCGATAACGCACTCCTCGAGCCGATTGCTGAAGCTTGCGCCGAAGAAGAACGTTACGAATTCATGTTCATGGGGTTACCCCTCAAGGTGGCGCGTGGCACCGGTAGTCCAGTGAATCCGATCGCGATGTTCTAGAGGATGCAAGACGGACTCACACCTGCTTATTCAAGTGGCGGTCGACTAGGTAACTTCTCCACCGGCGACATCAAGTCGATGACACTCAACTGATGGTGCGCATCGTTCTTCTCCTCGTGCGGTCGATCAGGACGTGGCGACTACCCACACTGTGGCCTGGGATGAAGGACAGGTAAACTGTTAACCCTATGCCGTACAGTGCTGTGTTCCGATGTATCGCCGGCTGCAAGGCAGAGCATCTGCTCAGCGAACCTCTCTATCGCTGCCCAACCTGTCACAACCTGTTAGAGGTCGCTCACGATCTTGACGCACTTCGGGGTCGGTCTCCCGGTGCATGGATTCGCCTTTTCGATGAACGCTACAAGCGGACCACCTGGCCGTATGGCTCTTCGGTGTGGGGGAAAAAGGAGTGGGTCTGTCCGGTCGTCAGTGACGCAAGTATCGTCTCGATGGACGAGGGTGGCACCAACCTATTTTGGGCAGAACGCTTCGGCGACGAACTGGGTCTCGACGGACTCTGGGTCAAGCTGTGCGGAAATTCGCACACCGGGTCGTTCAAGGACCTAGGCATGACCGTCTTGGTGTCTGTCGTTAAGCAGATGATCGCCAACGGTCGTACGGTTCGAGCGGTCGCCTGTGCCTCGACCGGAGACACCTCTGCGTCGCTCGCCGCCTATGCGGCCGCCGGTGGAATTCCGGCCATCGTGATCCTGCCGCGGGGGAAGGTGTCAACGGCCCAGCTGGTGCAGCCTCTGGCCAACGGTGCACATGTACTCGCACTCGACACGGACTTCGATGGCTGTATGGCAATCGTTACCCGCCTGGCGATGGATGAAGGTATCTACTTGGCAAACTCGATGAACAGTTTGAGACTTGAAGGCCAAAAAACCGTCGCTATCGAGATCGTTCAGCAATTCGATTGGGAGGTGCCGGATGTCGTGATCATCCCAGGCGGCAATCTGGGAAACGTCAGCGCCCTCGGCGCCGGGTTCGAGATGATGCGCCACCTGGGGGTCATTACAAAGAAGCCCCGGATTGTCGTGGCGCAGGCGGCCGCTGCAAATCCACTGTATCTAGCCTATACAAAGGACTGGTCGTTCACCGCGGTACACGCGCAGCCCACACAAGCCTCGGCAATCCAAATCGGCAACCCCGTCTCAATTCAGAAGGCGATCCGGACCCTTAAAACGTACAACGGGATCGTCGAGCAAGCTACCGAGTCCGAGCTCGCTGAGGCGGCCGCTCGAGCCGACCGCACCGGCATGTTTAACTGCCCCCACACTGGAGTCGCGCTTGCCGCACTCGTAAAACTACGAAAACGAGGCGTCATCGCTTCAAGCGACCGCGTCGTGGTGATATCTACAGCAAGCGGGTTGAAGTTCACCGACTTCAAGCTCGGCTACCACGAGAACCGACTTTTCGAAATAACCGCGCAGCGTCCAAATCTGCCACAAGAGCTCCCAAACAACTACGATGTGGTTCGCAAAGCGGTCGACAAGGTCGTTCCCAACTAGTCGACGCCGGCTGCGTGCTATGATTTTTCAATATGGCTGTGCCCCGCATCACCAAAGAAGAACTTCAAAAGAAGCTCGAGGGCGACGCACCGCCCTGTCTCGTCGATGTCCGTTTGAAATACCCGTATGAGCACAGCACGGTAAAGCTACCGGGCGCAATCCGGGTGGCGCCGCCAGATTTTGATATGTCTGCGCTGCCACGCGACCGTGACGTTGTCGTCTACGACTCGGATCCCGAAGAGCTGGTGAGCGCTCGCGCGGTGGCCCAGTTGCTCCGAGAGGGGCGCCAGGCCAGTGCTCTTCAGGGAGGCATCTCAGAATGGCTTGTAGCAAAACTCCCTACCGAAGAAAAAGCAGCTCCCAAGCAGAAGCCTCCGGTGGCCGGAGCCCTCGGCTAACGACTCCTTGTATCGGGCCCACCCGATACCCAGGAGCCCTGCGCAGACACCGCGGCGTGGCATGTGCGCTGGCAGGAACCGTCTTAATCGCCACCCTATCGAGCGTTGCAGCACAACCCCCTAAGGCTCCAACACTCGACCAACTCGTTCGCGACATCCAAGCGAAGTACGACACGGTACGTGACTTTTCGGCCGACTTCGAACATAGGTACACCGGCGGTGTCCTCAGCGTCTCGCTTGTCGAGCACGGAACCGTGCTCATCAAGAAACCGGGCAAGATGCGATGGAGCTACACCACGGCAGAAGAGAAGCTCTATGTCTCCAACGGTGAGATGTTCTACTCCTACTTTCCGCTCGACCGACAGGTCATCGTGACACAAGTCCATCAAGATCAACAGGCATCGACAGCCGCGTTGTTCCTAGCGGGACAGGGAAGGCTCTCGGAAGATTTCGACGCGTCGTACGAAGACGCGCCTGCTTCCCCTGATTCGTGGACAATCCGACTGACTCCACGGGTCAGCGATGCCGACTATGAGTGGCTTGTCGTGACCGTTAACAGACCTAGCCTCAGCATTACCCGACTGTCAACCTTGGACTTTCAAGGGGGGCAGTCGACTTACATCTTTACTGGGCTTGAAGAGAATCAGGATCCGCCCGACTCGGAGTTCGAGTTCACTATCCCGGACAATACCGACGTCGTCTCGGATGACCCATTCCTTCGGTGAGCCTGTCCACTAGACTTGTTCGACCTCGACCTGTGCCCCAAGTGCCTTGAGATGGGTCACAAGATTCGCGTAGCCGCGTTCGACAGTACCGAGCGGCCCAACTCGGCTCACGCCATCGGCCGCCAGCGCCGCTGCAATCAGCGCCATCCCAGACCTGAGATCCCGTGTGTCAAGGTGACGTCCCCTCAGCTTTCCTGGACCATTCACGATCATGCGGTGTGGATCGCACAGAAACAGATCGGCTCCCATGCCGCTCAACTGCTCAAGCGCAAAGAGGCGGAGCTCGTACATCCAGTCATGGATCAACGTCCGACCTATGGCTTGGGTAGCCAGTACGCTCACCAGGCTCACCATGTCACTCGGGAACCCAGGCCAGGGGGCCGTCGTGATCTGCCGGACACCCCGAGGCTCAGACTGGCGCACAATCAGGCGGTCGCCGTCGACGGAGCACACCACGTTCATTCGGTTGAGAATCGCCAGGACCGGCTCGAGATCAGACACCTCGACACCTCGGATTTCGATATCGCCTCTCGTCACCGCGGCAACAACTGCCCAGCTTCCAGCCTCGATGTAGTCACCGCGAAGTCTCCTCGAGGCTCCTCCGAGCTTCATCCCACCGCTGATCTGGATCGTCGGTGTCCCCGCACCAGATATCTCGACTCCCATCGCCTGAAGAAACTCGCACAGCTCCACTACATGCGATGGGAGTCGAGATATCTGG
>CAUZDY010000027.1:0-39149 GCA_963578805.1 Vicinamibacteria bacterium
ACGCGTTCCGGACCGGATATGACAACCTCATCACTGGGTGGTCTGACGGAGGACGGCCTTCATTTAATCCCGACCTCATCCCGACACGTGAGGATGTCGATTCGGGCCGGGTGTTCGAGGTGTGCCCGAACGTGGTTGGGACGAGAAACCTGAACGCACCGAGTTATAGCCCGACCACCGGCCTGTACTACGTGGGACTTAATAATACCTGCATGGATGTCATCTTCGTCACGGAGGAGTACGAGGAGGGCGGCCGATATTCTGGAGTCGGTACGGCCACAAAACGCGTGCCTGAGTTGGACTATGTCGGAGAATTTGTGGCGTTCAATCCGATCACGGGTGACAGGGCATGGACGTATCGTCCGGTCGACGACGACGTCATGACCGCCTCGGCGCTCGCCACGGGCGGTGGCGTCGTGTTTGGAGGCACCGCAAACCGGAAACTGTTCGCGCTCGATGCCGACACCGGGGAACACCTGTGGGAGACCCGCCTCAACGGTGACATTTCGGGTGCGCCAGTCACCTTTGAGGTTGACGGGAAGCAGTACCTGGCCGTCGGTGCCGGAGGTCGTATCGCGCAGACAACGTCCTTCGGACCACTGGCAGGCATCGACATCACCGAAGGCAATGGTGTCGTCTGGGTCTTTGCCTTACCGTAGGAGCGAACCGAACACCAGACAGTAAGTAGACCCGTCAACTACCGCGAACCGACACCGCTGCCAGCTTTCTCTTTTTCACGCGCACCGGCGAGAACATTCGCCATGGCATAGTTCCCTTCGTGGCAGGCATACTCGAAGAGGGCGCCGACAGTGGCACCCATACCCTCTTGATCGCCACTCATCGGAGCGGCCGCGGTCCAGGGCTGAGTAAACATCGTCGGATCGGTGACGGTGAATTGATAGTCGATCGTCTGCGGGTCGATGCGCGTAAAGCGTTCAACCAGATGTAGCGTCGGGCGGGGGGCCCGCCAGTAGGCAGCCCAGCGATCGCTCGTTCGGTCGTTAAAGTTGGTCGTTTCGACGATAAGTGTGTCGCCCTCCCAGTGACCGCGAGAATCGCCAAACCACTGAGTGACACTCTCGCCTGTATGCGGACGGCTGTCGAGGGGAATGATTCGGCGCTCCCGAAACATCTCGTGGAGAATCGCTACGTATCCAGGCGACTGGAAGATCTGATAGTTGTTGTTGTACGCATACGGCACGAATGGCATACCGTCGGTAATACACCGTTCGCCCGTGTCGAGGTCGGTATACGAATTCCAGTAGTCGCTCCCCCGTCCTGGATTTCGCTCCGCATTCGCCTTTTCAGCTTCCGCCGTCCAAGGAATCCTTCCGTCTGGGGTATCCAAAATTAGCGACGTTCGTCGAGTCCCGACGACCCTCGTACCACGGTCGAACCAGTGCTGGTTGTAGGTTCCGGGGTCGCCATCCCTCGGCGGGCCATCGACCCGGCGTTCTGCCGTGGCGCGTTCCAGGGCGGCGGCTTCTTCTTCGGTCAGTACCTGCTTTTCGGCGAGCTCTCGAGGACGCTGCAGCGGTGTAATCGTAACGTTTGTCCAGATTCCCTGGAGGTCAGGATCACCCCAAGGCGTCTGAAGCTGGCGGAAAGCGTCCGACGACGGTGCCTGAGCCTGGCCGATCGCCGTGAACGATGCGAGCAATAGAACGATCACGACCGTGAACAGCTGGGCAGGATATCGCTTCCTCATCAGAACCTCCGTTCTTTTCTCGAGGACTGCAATGACGGGAGATTAACTGCCGTGACCGAATATCGACCGGTCATCACCAGCATGTTACGACACTTCGTCAACGTGGGAAAAATCGTGGACCGCAGCATATCCGTTGCAACCGCTTGACTCACTGATGGACAGCATAGATGGTATCCAAAGCTCCAGATGTTCGATTACACCTGTCACGAGAAAAATTACGGTTTAACGGGACAGCTTGCGAGCACGAGTGTCATTAAGAAACTGCGGCCTCTTGAAGAGTTTTGTCGGGCATGCGCCGCGAGAAGGCACAGCAAGGTGCGTCACACTAAAATCAGCTGCCCGCGGTCACGACCACGGTTCCTGTGGCTGCGTTATACTCGAAAAATCGGATCCTTGTTCAGATAAGTAAGATCAAGAGGAGAGTCTGATGCACCCTCGACTACCCGTAGCGATCACCATCCTCACGCTTTTGGTCGGCATCGCGTTATGTGCGACCCAATCTGCTGCCCAGTCTGCGTCGCCCAGCGCGAACACCGTCAAAACTCCGTGGGGCGATCCCGACCTGCAGGGGGTGTGGGACTTCCGTACAATCACTCCACTGCAGAGGCCGGACGAACTAGCCGAGAAGGCCGTCCTCACCGAGGAAGAGGCGGCCGAATGGCAGCAGAACTGGGCCAACGAGCAGAACCGCGATCGCCGCGACGGCGCCGGGACCAACGAGGTCGCATCGGATGGACGGACGGATGTCGCCCGTGCCTACAACGAATTCTGGTGGGATCGAGGAACCGATATTGTCTCCGACCGCCGCACCTCTCTCATTGTCGACCCACCGGACGGGCGCATTCCAGCCCTGTCACAGGAGGGCCAGAGAAAGGCAGCGATCAGGGAAGCAGAGCGGCGAGAATGGAACGCCACCGACATCGACCGGCGTGGCCCGGCCGACGACCCAGAGGATCGAGGTGTCTCCGAGCGCTGCATCTTGGGTTTCAATTCTGGCCCACCAATGATGCCCAGTGCCTACAACAATAATGTCCGCGTCGTGCAGGCTCCCGGCTACGTCGTTCTACTCAATGAGATGGTGCACAACGCACGCATTGTTCCGCTGGACGATCGACCCCGGCTTCCGAACGACATGCGTCAGTGGGTCGGGGACTCACGCGGTCACTGGGACGGCACAACGCTGGTCGTAGACACAAGAAACTTCACAGACAAGACCAGAGCTACGCGAGCCCCAGGGTCAGCCGAAAACCTGCATCTCGTCGAGCGCTTCACCCGTGTAGATGCCGACACGTTGCTCTACGAGTTCACATTCAACGACGAGACGACGTGGGCACGTCCCTGGACCGCTGCGGTTCCGATGAAGCGGAGCGATGACCTGCTGTTCGAGTATTCATGCCACGAGGGGAATTACGGGATGACGAACCTTCTCGCCGGCGCACGCGCTGAAGAGCGAGTCGAGGGAAACACATCGACGCAGGCCCGCTGAAGAAATCACCACAGGGAGGTCCTGGGGGGATACCAACGCCCCGCCTAGATCTTTCCCATGAGTGTACCCGTCTCTACCGGCGGCCCCCGCCCCCCGTAGCGTTGTCCTGAGTGGCCGGGTCTGGCCCGCGACCCTCGGTAAAAGCTCGCTCAGCCGCTCGAGTGTTCGCGAGCATACCGGTCATGCCGTAATTACCCTCATGGCATCCGCCCTCGTACACCTGATTCGCCTGGTCGCTGTTCAAGGCCAACTCTTGGACGGCGGTCCAGGGTCCTGTCCAGGTCGTGGGGTCTTCGACCGTGACCTCGAACGACAGTGTGTTTTCATCGATACGCCGATAACGTTCAATCAGCTGCAAGTTCTCTCGAGACCCTCGATAATTCGTCTTGTTTGTGAAGTTGGACACTTCCACGACGAGTGTGTCACCTTCCCAGCGGCCCCTCGAATCGCCATGGCGAAGGCGGAGGTGATCGGGTAGTGGCGGACGGTTCGTGATCGGGACACTGCGGGTAAACCCCTGGCCCTGACCGATGTCATAGTAAATTCCCACTACACCAGGGGACTGCATGATCCGCATGACACCCCCAAACGTTCCGGAGCGCATCAGAACTGGCAAGCTGTTTCCGAAACAGCGCTCGGAACCGCTACGGTCCTCTGGGCCGTCGGAACGATTAATCCGGGCTAAATTGTAGTCGGGGGACGGCTCGGCCCTCCGTGGCGATACGTCGGTTCCTGGCCGCGAGGGTGTGCCCTGCAGGAGGGCTTCCAGATACTCTCGTTTCGTCGTCCGTCGTTGCTGGGCTTCTGACGTCAACGGGGGAATTCTTCCGTTCGGCGGATCCACGACCATCGATGTCCGTGTACTTCGGGTCAGTGAGGGGTCGCCAAACCAGTGCTCGTTGTAGGCGCGGGCGACGTCCACTTCGGTTCCACGTCCTTCGCGGCTATCTCGACCCACGGCCTGGGCGTCCTGGACGAGCTCCTGCTCAGCGGTAGCGATCTCCTCCGCGGTCAGCGATTCTCTCGTCCCGAGCGCCTCGTCTCGCTCCAGGGGAATCACGACCGGGTTGTTCCAGATGCCTTGCAGATCTGGCTCACCCCAAGGTGTACGAATTGGTTCTTGCGAAGAGATCGAGACCGGCACGAGCGGCATGACCATGATGACAAGGGCGATGGTACCAAACAGCGACAAATATTGACGTCTCATACTATTTCTCCCTTCCCTCTCTAGCGCTGGGGTGCCTCGTAGGGAGCACCGGTGCCCGATGAACCGACAAACGCGGTGGTTCCGTCCGCGAACGTGACGTCCCTCCCGTTGGCTCGCCGCGACCCGTCCTTCGCCTTGTACCCCTCGACGATGACTTCCGTGCCAGGAAGGAGCGCGTCCTTAGTCAGCCCCCGCCGAAACAACACATTCGGTGTTCCAGTTTCGATCGCCCACTCCTCGGTCGTACCGTCCTCGGCCGTGACCTCAATATGGATCCAGCAGTGCGGATTGATCCACTCCATTCGCGTGACGGTGCCTTCGAACGTCACCGGCTGGGCGGCGTCGAATTCTGCCGAAAAGGCATGATGGGTCTGCACCGGCTCCGAGGCAAAGGCCAACAGTAGCCCGATGCCTACACACATAGCGCTTATAGGAAGTCGTTTGTTCCTCATCGGATATTCTCCTGCAAACTAAGGTCTAAACCCGTTATTGGGGTGGATTGCCAGAAAAATGGCGCCTGTAGAGGACATCCTCATCCTCAGGGATCTTTCGGGTGATATCAACGATCATTGTCTCACCCTCCCAACGCTTGACCAGCGGCTCCTTACGAAGATGCCCGAACATTGTCTCTTCGACAAATTCTGCGCACCGGAACTCCAGCAGCCGAGCGTCGCCTTCCAGGCGGCGATAGAGCGGCATGCTGATCTTCCATGGCCGTGTGAACACTTTTTCATCTTCGATCATTGCTTCGTACTGGATCGCATCGCGGCTGATTGGCGTGTACCGCTCCACGACATGCAGCGCGTCACTGTGGAAATTCCCGGACCGGTCAAACCATGTATTCGGCGTGAAACTGGTCACATCGACGACGAGAGTGTCGCCCTCCCAGTGGCCCTCCGAGTGTCCCATGAACGCGTCACCGGGATACCCTTCGACGTCCTCCAGATGTATGAAGCGCGTGGCACCAGAAAACTCGAAGTTCATCATGACTCTGTCGTTGCTGTGAATCACTTCAAACGGGTAGGGCAGATACATGGCTCTGGGCACCCCTGGCATGAAACATTTCAGCTCAGGATCCCGATCAAGCCAGTTCTCGGCATTCTCCGCCTTTCGTTGTGCAGCCCACGGCTGGTACGGGATCTCGTCACCTTCCACGACCCCCAAGCCAGCCGGAATCCAGCCCATCGCCCCCAGCGCGACGACAGGGGCGGCGAGCACAGGGACATCCGAATACACCCCAGGTTGAGCAACCATCGGACGTGCCAGGTGCGTCTGCAGGTCCCAGTTGGCTGTGTTATTCGCCTGCCATATACCGCTGAAGTCGGGCGTCCCGTCCGTCGTCCTTTGGACTTGAGACGCTGGAGACTGACCCGATATGGGTTTCACCGAGACCGAGATAACAGCAATAACAGCAACGGCCGCCATTACCGTCATCCAATTTCTGAGCACGTTAGCCATTGTAGATAGATTCCTCTTTAAGAGCGGGGCGCAAGCGGAGCCATAGTGCAGTTCGGCGAATACTTCGTTCTGGAGAGGGTCAACGCCGCGGCGGCGTCATGATGCTAACGGGCAATCACTCAGTCACGACCTTGACTGTCCACCTCGGTCACTTTACCGGTGGAACCGAGACCGGTCAACCCAAGATGACGGACGCTCACGTTACGGTAGGGGAAAAAGTCTGGCCTGCCCGGCGGGAAGATTTTGATCGAAGACGGTTAGCAGTGCGATGTCTCCCGTTTCCTCCCCCATGACGATAACCAAGTCAACCAGGTCCCGCTCTCCGAAGACATCTACGGTCCGGGCGTAGGTCTCGGCGCTGACGTACCGACGGTCAAACAGTTCGCGTGCGAAGTTGACCAGGGTTGCCTCCCGCTCACCAAGTCCAGCCGGGGGCCTGCGGTAGCGCACGACGTCAATAACCGCCGGGTCGAGGCCGTCTTCGCTGGCAGCGACCTCACTGACAGTCCAGGCGTATTGGGAGTCGAGCGCCCGAGCGGTCAGAAGGGCTGCCAGTCCGACGATCGGTTTCCCGACACTGGCTTCCAGCGACTCGATTCCGGCCCCGTGCCGAGCAATGTGACCCGGTCCGGTCCCCTCAGGAGAGAGTGTCCGACCATAAAGATCGCGGGAGCCCTGCGGAGCCGGTTCCGTGCTTCTCAACAAAGGAAGACGACTCCGTGACTCGGGATGAATATCGCCAGGCTGTTCGAAAGGCAGCGGAAGGAGCTGCAGCCAGTCCGGTGGCATGTACTGATTGAAGGCCGTCAACCGAACGGCGATCCCCGCGTACCGCGCCATTAGCACAACCAGATCGACGAGATTGCTCTCACCGAGGAGGCTGACTGCGCGAGCATAGGTAACGGAGCTCAGTTCGTGCGAACCAAAGAGCTCGCGCCCGAGCTGGATAACCACTGCTTCCCGATCGCCAAGTCCGGCAAGCGGCTGGCGGTGGCGAACGACGTCGATGACTTCCGGATTGAGACCGACGGCAATCGCCTCCAACTCATGCAGTGACCACTCGTATGGCTGATCATGTTCGCGGCCTGTGATCAGTATGGCCAGCTCAGTCAACCGGCGGCCCAAGGGCGACGCCCACCGAGCGTCGGCGACCCCTCGTCGCCGAATCGCCTCTACCCCTTGCGTCGTGTTTGGGGAGTCGCTCGAGAGGGCAGCAAGACGGTTCATGGAATTCGGATCGATATCAGTCGGCAGCACCGTATCGATACCACCTGGAGACGTCTGTGGCTCGGCCAGTATCCGATGGGGAGCATCGGTAGGTGGGATGCCAACCATGATCGCCGCGACCACGATTATGATCTTCATGTATAGCCGCATCACTTTCGGCCTCCCCTGATCCTCGTCGCCTGCTGGCGCCACGACAGGCCCACCACGCACCGTTGCGAAGGCCCGCACAACACCTCGACAGGGACTCAACCGGTCTTACTCTTCCGAGGTGCGAGCACCGGTCAGGACGTTCACGAGGCTGTAGTTTCCCTCGTGGCAGGCATACTCGTACAGCTGCCCTCCCGTCACTCCACGCCCGAGATAATCAGTCGTCATCGGAACGGATGCGGTCCACGCGCTTGTGAATTTACTGGGGTCCTCGATGGTGAACTCGTAGTCTATGGTGTCGACCGACACCCGAGTGAACCGCTCGACGATACGCATTGTCTTGGTCGGCATACGCCAGGACCCGGCCCACCGCAAGGCGGTTTTGTCGTCGAAATGGGTCGTTTCAACCACCAGTGTATTGCCATCCCAACGGCCCCGAGCATCCCCCAACCACTGGCGAATGGTTGAACGTGACTGCGTTTCCAGACGAATAATGCGCCGGTCACGGAACATTTCGTGGAGAATAGCGACCGAGTCTGGAGTCTGCAGGATCTGAAAGTTATTGTTGTACGCTCCGGGTACAATCGGCAGGCCGTCCGTCAGACAACGCTCACCGGTGTCGACGTCAAGGAATGAGTTAAAGGGACCAGTCACTCGGTAGGCTCGCTGCTCCTCGGCTCGTGTCCGCGTCTCAGGATTGTAAGGAATCCTGCCGTCTTGGGGATCGATGACCAATGACGTGCGTCGGTCCTCAACCAACTTCGTCCCCCGATCCCACCAGAAATCGTTGTAGGCGCGGGCTATGTCGACTTCCGCTCCTCCGTCACGGCGATCTTGATTACGATTCACACTCCGTTCGCTTTCATAGGCCGCCGCTTCCTCTGGCGTTAGAAACTCCTTACCAGCAAACTCGGCAGGTCGCTCCAGCGGGGTCAGGGTTTGAGTCGTCCAGATACCCTGTAGATCAGGGTCGCCCCACGGCGTCCGAATCGCATCGGCCGACAGTACTCCGCCGGTCGCCAACTCGGCCGCCCGGTTTTGCCCCGCGACAGATACGGAAACAAGCGCGACGATCGCAGTCACGACACCGCTCACGACAGTAGCAGTTCGATGAGTCATGTTCAGCTTCCACTCCAGCTAGCCTGGTGAACCCAACCGCACCAGAAGAGAACTATCAGACGGTGATCCAACATTGTCTCGCCACCATCGCTTCGGATGGTTGCCACGAGGGCATTCCGCTTTCATTGCTCAACGCTCAATGACCTCGCTTGGAAGCGGAGGGGCGAGCGGCGGCGGACGACGGTGCATCGTAGCCTGTTCATAGTCATAGGCATAACCGATCAACTTACCTTCGTCATACGGCCGACCAAAGAACGAGATGGTCATCGGAAGCCCCTGGGTACCAAACCCCATCGGCACGACAATGCCCGGAAAACCGACCGAGCTGTAGCCGGCTAGAGTTGACGGGCTCTGGACGTCACCAGACGGGACGAATGTCGGGTCGTCAACATTCCCGATAGGACTGCGGATCGGCGGGGCGAAACTGGCGTGGTACGGAAACACCAGGGCATCAAGGTTGTAGGTCTCGAACAAGTCCAGCTTCAGCTGGGTATTCCGTGGCAGGATGATATCAATCAGGGCGATGTAGTCCGGATCGTCGGTCGATGCGACGCTGGCGCGGGTCAATAAATCTATGACCGACGCCTCCACGGGAAATGTTGACTCGGCCACCTCCGTGTCGTAGCGCTCAAGGAACTCGGCCACCGTCTTGGGCACTTCGGGTCCAAAAGTCGCTAGATAACTCTCCCAGTCCGCCTTAAACCGATAATCGGCAATTCTCCTGACATTCGTCACGAACGACCCATCAAAGGTCACGGGGTCGACAAGCTCAGCGCCTAGCTCTCGCAGGGTGCCGATCGCAGCCTCGGCAAGTGCATCTATTTCAGGGTCGCCTCCGAAGTAATCACGGGCCACACCGAGCCGCGCACCCTGGAGCGCACCGCGCAACAGAAATTGTGAATAGTCGAATTCCTCGGCCAGGGGGCCTGCCGGGTGGTCGGCGTAGACGATCGTATTCAGACGATCCGGGTCGGCCGGGTCCGGGCCGGCGATGGCAGTGAGCAAAATCGCCAGGTCGCTGACCGTCCGCGCCATTGGACCCGCGGTATCGAAGTTCAGATTTTTTGGCGCGATGCCATCTCGGCTAATCAGCCCCGTGGTGGGTCTCAAACCGACGATGCCATTGAGGGAGGCCGGATTCCGCACCGAAGTACTGGTATCGGTTCCAACCGCGACGACCGCGAGATTAGCCGCCACCGCCACCCCTGAGCCGCTGCTCGAGCCACCGGCGCGGCGACTTGCATGGTACGGATTAATCACCTGTCCATCGACGGAGTTGTAACTGTTCCCTCCGGCGAACTCGCCCAACGACGCCTTCCCAAGAATCAACGCGCCAGCGTCTCGTAGCACCCTGGTAATGTACGCGTCATCCGGAGGGATCGCATCCTTCAAGATGACCGAACCGTTGGTGGTCGGCATGTCGTCGGTGTCGATGTTGTCCTTCAGGGCGACGGGAATGCAGTGCAAGGCGCTTCGCGGGCCGCTGGACGCTCGCTCTTCGTCCAATGCTCGTGCGGTGTCCAGGGCCCGCGGATTAACGGTGATGAGGCTGTTCAGCCGAGGACCATCGTCGTCATAGGCGGCGATGCGGTTCAGATACAGTTGAACGAGCTGCGCGCACGACAGCACGCCACTATCAAACGCTTCCTGGATATCGGCGATCGTCGCTTCTTCCAGCGTGAAGACGACCGCCGGCGGGTCGGGGACCGCCGGGGCGCATCCGCTCGAGCCAAGCAGAACCGCCACGCCGATGACGCTACAGCGAGAAGATCGCTTCAGCATTCTCCTGATAGATTTTTCGCTTCTCTGTATCCGACACTGGGGCGGCGTCCATCCAGCGCGTCGCCGGTTCGCTCGGGGCAAACGGGGAATCGACCGCAAACATAATTCGCTCTGCTCCCAGCACGGATCGGCAAAACAGGAGCACGGGATCCCAGAACATGGCACTCGTCGTGATGACGAAGTTGCTCCGGAAGTACTCGCTGGGTCGGCGTTGAAGTTTTGGCATGCCAGGTCGAGCAGAGACCTTATCGAGCCGGTCCAACCAGTATGGAAGCCCCTCGCCCATGTGGCCGAGCACAATCGTCAGCTCGGGAAACTCGTCAAAGACGCCACTCATCAGCAGGCGCACCACGTGGAGCGATGTCTCGGCGGCAAACCCCCATAAAGCTCCGTCCATGGAATAGTCCGCAAATGCGTCGTACATCTGCACCGGTGGGGTACGCGGGTGCAGATAGATAGGCATACCCAGAGCCTGCGCGGCTTCGAAAATCGGCCAGAACTTGGAGTCGTCAAGATACTCGCCGTTCGTATGCGAGTTGATCAGCACACCATTCAAGCCGAGATCGGAAGCCGCCCGGTCGATTTCCTGGGCAGCATGCCTTGGGTCTTGAGTCGCCACCGCGGCAAGCCCGGCAAATCGGTCCGGATGCTGGCGTATCGCCTCCGCAAGTCGATCGTTAACCAGTTGCGCCAGTTCCGTGCCAAGTTCAGGGTCAAACACCTGAACACCAGGCGACCAGAGAGATAGCACCTGCTTATCGATCCGTGCCGCATCCATGGCAGCAATCCGGTCTTCACCCAGGTCGTACAGGGCCTGGATCGTATCAGTGAGGACATACGGTGGCGCCGTCAGACCTGGCTCCCGATCGGGATCGCGCTCGACGAGCTCCCGAAAGGCATCCAGGACTTCCGGAATAGTAAACGTCTCCTCTACCGCAATACGCCGGTATTCTCCTCGGTTCTGAGCCGAAATGGGCTTCGAGGCAGCAAGCGCCGATGAAGCCAAGACCGCGTGTGTGAGAAATGTTCGTCTACCTTTGTCCACTAGACCCACTCCGCACGGGATATCCCAACAACCGCGCCCACCCACACATCTTGCGCCCGCACCGTTGCAGCGTCAAGGGAACCCCACGGACGGTCACACCGGTCACTCGACAGACGCGGAACAACCGGACACCTCACGACACTCAGAAGACCGCCAACGCGTTGAGCGGGGAACCAGTGCCACCCTCTACGGCGAGCGGCGATGCGACCAGCATGAATTCCCATCGGTTCAGCTCAGCCGCCGTCTCTGCCAGGGCTTCGAGGTCCTGGTTATCGAACAGATCCACACCCATCGCTACAATCGTCAGAACGTGCACCGGTAGACGGACGCCTTCGACCTGCGAGGGCACAACGTCGGCTGCCGCGTCGCTGCCGAGGAAGGACACATCCCGAGCCCTGACCCAAGGCATAGCAGATGCGTGTAGCCCGGCCGCCGACTGCGACACCGGCCAGGACCCAACATCGGCACGGCGTGCCCATCGTCCGGTGCGAATAAAGATCGCGTCACCCGGGCGTACGGTCACACCAGCCATCTCCTCCCAGGCTTCGAGATCCTCCATGTAGATGGGCGTCTCAGGTTCGAGATACGGCACTCCCTTAAGACGAGGTATGTCGAATAGCACACCACGGGTGACGATCCCTCCCTGTAAGTTGTCAATCGCCGCGTTGGAGCAGCCGTCCTCAGTGATGGTGTCCTGCGACACCCCGTTGTACATCTGGCCGTTGTGCATGATGTGACACAGGGCATCCAGGTGACTGTGCGATACGCCGTGATAACTGATGGTGTAGTTGTCGCTAACCGTGCCCATGAAACTCGCCTCGGCCGCCGCATCGGGAAGCCCGAGCATTCGATGCTCGAATGGTCTAGGCACATCCTCCGCTTCCTCGAGCAGAAGCCGGTGCGCGAGTGACACCGTGACCCCTTCTGTAATAAGTGACGCCGCCTCCAGTCGTTTCGCGGGTGTAATCAAGTTCGCCGCACCAAGCTCGTCATCAGGGCCCCAGCGACCCCAGTTTGATAGCTCGTCCATCAGACGCTCGATGTCGGCTTGAGTGAGGTCATGCGACTCCGGAGTCACGATCGGAGGCACGTACTCCGGAACGGCTGGCGTGACGTCGTCGACTGCCTCAGTGTTTGGTTCGCGGCCGCGCGCGCAACTCGTCATCGCAACCGTCAGGGCAACCAGTAATCCGTACGTGACAAGCCGGACTCTCATCGACGACCACCCCCGTGACTGTGTGTGCCCCTTTGGCCCATGACGGCATCGCCATCGTGGGCTGGTATAGAACTGCCCTATTCTACTTCTTCCATCCCTCATGCACCCCGACATCAGGTAGCGATCGGAGCCTTTACCAGTAAAATAGCAACTACTTGAAACACGTGCGGGTGCACGTAAGTCTTGGCGCAGATAAGAGAGAGACCGATGAATCGATATGCCTTCGCGCTGATGCTGATGTTCGTCGTGACAATGTTGAGTCAAGTCACAGCCGCAGACGACCGGTGGCCGCAGTTCCGGGGCCAGGGGTCGCGGGGCGTTACGGACGAAACTGGACTACCAACGAGCTGGAGTCAGACGGAGAACGTCGCCTGGGTGACCGACATCCCTGGTCTCGGCTGGAGTTCGCCGATCGTCTGGGATGGCACGGTGTATCTCACGACGGTCGTCAGTGCCACTCCCGTCGAAGAACCACAGGGCGGGCTCTACCGTGGTAGCGAAACATGGTTGCCGTCTCAGTCTGAGCATCGGTGGCTCGTCTATGCCATCGACGTCGAGAGTGGCGCCGTGAAATGGGAGCGCGAGGTACATCGCGGCGCTCCCAGAGTCGGACACCACCTAAAGAACACTCTGGCCTCCGAAACGCCGGTCACTGACGGCGAGTCAGTTTATGTCTACTTCGGCAACGTCGGCGTCTTTGCCCTAGACACAAACGGCACAGTGCAGTGGTCCTCTGACATCGACGCCTCGAACACCCGGCTCGGCTGGGGCACGGCGGCCTCACCGGTGCTCTATCGCGACCGCCTCTACCTCGTCAACGATAACGAAGACCAATCGTCGCTTCTTGCGTTGAGTGCGGAAACCGGTGCTGAAGTCTGGCGGGTCAACCGCGATGAAGGAACAAACTGGTCAACGCCCTACATCTGGGAGAACGAGCAGCGGACCGAAATCGTCACAACCGGAACCGACAAGGTGCGTTCGTACGATCTCCAAGGAAATCTGCTGTGGGAGCTGACCGGAATGTCGTCGATCACCGTGCCGACACCGTTTGCCGAGTTCGGTCTTCTCTATCTCAGCTCGGGATACGTCGGAGACCAGGCCCGACCGGTCTTCGCGATCCGGCCCGGCGCCAGTGGTGATATTTCGCTACAGGGCACGGAGCTGAGTAACGAATTCATCGCGTGGTCACAACCGCAGGCGGCAGCCTACAACACGTCGCCGATCATCTACGGCGATTACTACTACACGCTGCTCGACCGGGGCTTCTTCACCTGCCACGATGCCCGCACCGGTAGAGAGGTGTACAGCCGAGAACGGATCGCAGTCGGGGCCGCCTTCACGGCGTCTCCGTGGGCCTACGACGACAAGCTCTTCCTGCTCAGTGAGGACGGAGACACCTACGTCATCCAAGCCGGTCAGACGTTCGACGTGATCGGCCAAAACCCTCTCAACGAGTTCACCATGGCCACCCCGGCCATTGCGCACGGAAGTCTCTTCATTCGAACCGCAACCAAGCTGTACCGCATTACTGAAGGTGCGACACCGTGAACGCTCGGATGGCTACGAACAACACTCGTGGCTCGTTCGTCCCGACCCTGTACTTTCGACCGCTCCCGAACGCCATTTCGACGGTATGAAGTCCAAAGACGGTAAGCATTACACGCCCAGCTGATTCCGCACAGCACTCGCCATAGGAACCGACAGGCTGACGCGTCGACCCGCGTCAATCGATCTAACTCGGAGTACGCCGGGTTAATGCGTCATCCCGTACACAATGTAGTTCACTCCGAGCTTGTAGGCATCATTAGTGAAGTCGACCGGGAAGAAACCGCTGTTGTCGGACCATTCCCAGTACTCAGCGACGTCGTTGTTGTAGTTGACGATCGCCATCATTCGCTTCGCGGGATTGTTGTCTTCGAAGATGCCCCAGTAGCTGGGCTCCACCGGCACGAGCGGATGCGGAAAATCCAGCCGCTGGATCTGAAAAAACACCTGAAAAATAGGCCGCGTGACATCGATCTCGAGCAGCTGGTACTCGGGCAGCGCGCGCCGAACCTGGAAGGCGAAGTTGTCCCATTGGTGCGCCTCGAAATCGTCAAAGATAACGAAGCCGCCCTTAAGCCAGTAGTCCCGTAACCCCCGGACCTCGCTCTCGCTCATACTCCAAAACCCTGGCTCTGAGATGTAGGCGATCGGGTGCTTGAACAGCTCGGGATCGTCGAGCCGGAAGACGTTGGATTCGCCGACATGGACGCCCATGGTGGTGACGTCGTCGAGAATCCGTGGCAGATTGAGATCCGCCCGCGGATAGTCGTGACTCCAGGTCGATCGGTAGCCGCCGTAGCGGATCCGGGTAAAGACGAACTCACCAGTCTGCGCGACCGGCCCCCTCACCGCGGGATCTTGCCGGAGGCGAACCTGCCCACTAACCACCAGTGGCAACGTGCAGATCAACACTACACAGACCAGACGACTCCACCGCCGCACGACGAAATACTCGCTCATGGTTCTCGACGGCGAAGGTGACGCGCCGGTTCGATCGCGTCGGACTCAGGCACCGCCCGTCACGATCACGGAATACACCGCGCTGCCTTGTTCGATGGATCCTGCCGAGTGCCACCCGGTTTGTCGCGATAGGCTTCGTGGCAGTTGTAGCACGCTTCCGCGATCAGGTTGGTGACATCGCTCACGGCTGCTTGGTCTCGCGTCTGTGAGGCACGATAGGCGGCCTTGCCTGCTTCCACCATCTCCGCCGTCATTTGAATCCAGTCGGGCCGATCGACGGGCACGGGTTGACCGTTCTCGCACAGGCGTCCAGGTGTCAAGAACAGGGGTGAGGCCTCGGCTAGCGCAATCGCCGCGTAGTCGACGATTTGCCAGCCGGAATAGATGCCGGCACCCCAGTCGACCCAGGAAAAGTTGCCTGACGCCTCGAAAGCTTCCGTCGGAGCACCGGGATCCTGGCCCTGGACGTTGAACAGCAGATTCGAACTCGGAAACATGATGCCGCGCATCACTTCGGCGAGATTTCCGACCGGTGGCGCGGACGGTCCAGCCAGTCCGATTGGTGTTGTCTGGTCAGACGGCGCATTTAACCACTCGATCTGACTCAGCTCAGCGGCGTCGGCACTCAGATTATCGGAACCGGCGGGAAACCCGCCCACCTGGAGCATGTAGGCGACGAGGCTCGCAGTCTCTTCCCGTGTGAGCTCTCCGGGTGCGTCCTCTGGCATCGTGCCTTGGATCTTGCCCACGAGATCAGACAACGGCTGACTGCTCCAACTTGCAACGAACCCGTCCCCAGACAACGGTGGTCCCAGTCCCCCACCTAGCGACCGACCGTGACAGACCGCACACTGGTCTGCATACAACACCTGTCCGCTTTCGGCCTGATCGGCTGAGTACACCCCGTCGTCAACAACTCGTGGCGACTGTGCGTGCGCGACGAGCGGAAACAGACCAACCGTCATGCCCAACGACAACACACTCATGAGTGAACTGACTCGCCACGCTCGACCTCTCCGCTGAATGCTGTTCGAACTCATCATTCCTCTCGCTCCCCCGAACCTTTCCATGCCGCCTCTTTCATCGCTCACGGGTCGTTACGCATACGACCGATTCTGTCATGTCTCCACGATCGTGACACCATCACACCCCACGGATCCGCCCTGACGTCAATTCGCGCCAGCTTCAGTCGCCGCAACGGCCTCTTCTAAGTCGCTCAACGACTGAATCATGCCGTGTATCGGCACGAGCTGGCTGACCTGAAGTCCGCGGTCGCGGATAGTCTGAAGCAGCGCCGCTGCGCTTTCAGCGAACGCCCCCCCAAGTCCCGGGATGTACAGGTCGGCCTGGATCAAGATCCGCTCGGCGGGCAAATACACGAGCAACACCCCGTCACAGTGCGGGTTATCTCCGACGCGGAAAATCTCCACGACCCGACGGCCGTCGCTCAGTTCGTGGGTCTCGTCTCCAGGCACCGTCTCCAGCACGAGCTCCGCGGGATTCTCTGCGAGGTGATCCGTCATGACTGTATGCGAGCGAGACACGAGATCTTCGTAGAGCACCTGGTTGGTCTCGTGAGTAATCACCGTCAGGCCTTCAGATACAGCCGCCCGAACGCCACCCGAGTGATCAAAGTGGTGATGGGTATTAACGAGATAGCGAAGCGGCTTGTCAGGTACCAACTCTCGGGCCCGAGCGATCACGGCGAGCGCTCTTGTGTCGTTCTGCGGCGCCTCCACGAGGGCGGTGTATTCCGAAAACTCAATCAGGATACTGTGATGCGATTGTCCTGCCAGGAGCCAGACGGAGGCGGCGATCTCCTCGTCCGTCACATTTGCGGGACGAGGCCCCGGCTCCGAGGCTGAAGTCACCTCCGCCGGAGCGATCAGATCAGAGGTCTCGACATTGACCGCGTGACTCACACGAAGCTCTCTGCCCGGCAACTCGTCGATGGTCGTTGAAATCTCCTGCGGTAACATCAGCCCATCCACGGCGGTATAGTCGCTGAACGATGTTGCGATCACAACATCGCCGAGATTCGAGTTGTAGGCCGTAGAGCTGACCATCCGTATCTGTTTCGTCCCGGGATCGACATGCAGCGTGAGCTCGCTGCCGTCAGCAGTCGTGATGTCGACTAGGTCATGGCCCATCTCCTGGCGGAGGCCGCTCACCGTCGCCTCCGGCTCACCATCGGACAGGGCCGCCTGTAGCAAAGTGACCGGGTGATGGTAGAACTCGACATGGCGCTCACGTGCAGCCACCTCACCAACGCGCCGAGGAGCGTCCTGCCCGATGTCCCAGGCCACGTTCTTGTCCATGGCGGTGACGGCACCACCCAGTCGGCCCGCAAAATTCGCGCTGGTAATCTCGGTCCGCATCCGGTGATTCTGCAGATCCTGCTCGAGCGTGTACGACTGAACCTCCGCCTCCGGAAGAGCCGAGTCCGGCGTCCGATTCTGACCGAGCCGGTAATACGAACCGCTGCCCTCGACTCGGAGTGTCGTCACACCCTGGACGATCTCCACTCCACCGATCGCGTCAGCCGCGTCGTGGATCAGCTGCATCTCGGGTGACAGCTGCTCGCAACTGGAAACTGCTGCCAGCAGGACGAAGAGCCAACTCACGTGTCGCTTCATAATTGGTCCTTATTGTGGGCTCCACGCCAATTCGCGTGGGGCGGTTGATTATACCGACCCGAGGCCAGTCCTATTGTAATCACCTGCTCGCAGCGATCGGCCCGCCCCGATGATCTCTACGGGTAAGGTTCACTCACCACGTTAACGGACCTTGATAAAGGAGCCTTCCCGAAGCTCAGCGTAGGCCTGCTGCAGCTCCTGGTGTGTATTCATCACGATCGGGCCCCGCCACGCCACCGGCTCTTCGAACGGCTTCCCTGAGACAAGCAGAAACCTGACACCCTCATCACCGGTCCGGACCATGACCTCATCACCCCGATCGAACAGCACGAGCGAGCGGTTCCCCACACGGTCGACAACTTCGTCACCCGAGTCGGTCACTCGCTCGGTTGCCACAGCCTGAGGATGCGACGCGTCTCGGAATAATCCAGACCCCTCGAAAACATAGGCGAACGCGTGGTGAGTCCTATCGACCGGTAACGCACGGCGGATACCCGGCGGAACCGACACGTCGAGGTATCGAGGGTCGGCGGCAACCCCGTCCACCGGGCCGGTTCTGCCCCAGAAATTCCCCACGACAATTCTCACCCGGGTACCATCATCGTCAACCACCTCGGGAACGTCCTTCGCCTCGACATCCTGATAGCGCGGTCGGGTCATCTTAAGTGCCGACGGCAGGTTGGCCCACAGCTGGAACCCGTGCATCCGCCCAGACTCATCGCCTTGCGGCATCTCCTGGTGAAGAATTCCGCTTCCGGCAGTCATCCACTGAACGTCCCCGGCTCTGAGATTGCCACGATTGCCCAGACTGTCACCATGTTCGACGCTGCCCGCCAGTACGTACGTGATGGTCTCGATGCCACGGTGTGGGTGCCAGGGAAACCCGGCTCGGTAGTCATCGGGAACCTCGTTCCGGAAATCGTCAAAAAGTAAAAAAGGGTCGCTGCCTTTCGTCTCTTCGAAACCAAAGGCACGGTGAAGTTTGACGCCCGCGCCTTCAAGCGTGGGCACGGCAGATGTGATCTGTTGGATCGGTCGAATCGACATATCGTGGTCTGCAGGTCAGATTCTACTGGAGGTCCCAGACATTTAGCGGTCGAATAATGCCGCCGCCTGACGCTGAGGTGTCCGCGGTTTCGGCAGTACGTTCGTGACGGCATTCCGGTATTCAGTGTGTCAGAATTACCCGATGAGGCGTCGAGTCATCGCCTGTGCAACGATCGCCGTAGCGCTCGCTGTCGTCTCGAGCGCTACCCTCGCGCAGTTCGGACAAGGCTATGGCCGCAGCCGCTACCCAGCAAGGGTTCGGCCCGCCGACCAACGCGACGATGGGTTCTCGTTCTGCCGACTGATGTACGCAAGCGCATACCGCGGCCGTGGAATGGGGCGCTGGTCGACCGACTACCCTTTCGCCGATATCAACTTCATGATTCGTTTGTCGGAGATGTCGACGACCGACGTGCACTTCGACGCTGACGACAAGCCGATCCACTGGGTAGTGCCGGTCACCGACGACACGCTCTTCAGCTGTCCGTTCATCATCGCCTCTGCCGTCGGGTCAATGGTCCTGACGCCGACCGAAGCAGAGAACCTGCGCAACTATCTCCTGAAGGGCGGCTTCCTCTGGGTTGATGATTTTTGGGGAAGCTGGGAATGGGATCAATGGGCCAGTCAGATCGCCAAAATGCTACCACCAGGACAATACCCGATTGTCGACCTCCCGCTCGATCACGAGCTCTTCCACACACCATTCACTGTCTGGGAAATTCCTCAGATCGCCAACATCGGTTTCTGGCGTCGTTCCGGTGGGCGGACCTCGGAACGCGGCGCAGACAGCGCCGAGCCCCACTTCCGGGTGATATTCGACGCGAACGGCCACATCATGGTTGCGATGACCCACAACACGGACATCCAAGACGCCTGGGAGCGCGAGAGTGAGGATCAAGGGTTCTTCGAATCGTTCGCGCCCGACGGCTATTCTCTGGGAATCAATGTGCTCGTCTACGCAATGACGCACTGACCACCCGCTGACAACCGAGTTCCCCGATTCGCTCAGCTGTACGCCGCTACATCATAGGCACCGTCCTCTTCTGCTGCCACGCTGTGTCACGAGAACCAGGCACATTCGTCAGAACGCTACCGCTACCGTGTTCCTTTCATGAACCGGAGCAACTCGTTGTCGGTTCCGAGGATGAAGAGCGTCGAGCTGTCCATCGTTAGCTCGTAGGTTTCCAGCGACTTAGTGAAGGCATAAAAATCGGCGTCCCGATTGTAAGAGTCGGCATAGATTCGGGCCGACTCGGCGTCGGCCTGACCACGTAACTCCTCGGCCTCGCGATAGGCCTCCGACTGGATCTGTGCGAGCTCGCGCTCGCGCTCACCGTGGATCCGAGCCGATTCGCCTTGGCCTTCCGAGCGGAACTGCTCTGCAATCCGTTGGCGCTCTGCGATCATCCGCGCAAAGACATCCTGCTGAACCTCCTCAACGTAATTAATCCGCTTCAGTCGGAGATCCAGGAGCTCGATCCCTAGGTCGGCTGTGCGTCCCGCGGCCGTCTCCAGGATCTCGCGGGTTATCTTCTGGCGGCCCCGCTCGATCTTCTCGAGGATCACGGCCTCTTCCTCGGACTCGATCGGGACGTCCTCGGCGTTTCGGTTATTACTCCGCACTAGCTCGATCAAGTCATGGCGTGCCACGGCGTTCCGCGTTTCGCCATCGAGAATGTCGTCAAGCCTCGACTGAGCACCGCGCTCGTCACGCAACCGCTGGAAGAACAGCAGCGGATCAGTGATGCGCCAGCGAGCATAGGTGTCAACCCAGATAAACCGCTTGTCCCGAGTCGGCACCTGGTTGGGATTCCCGTCCCACTCGAGGAACCGCTTGTCGAAGACGTTGATCCGCTGAATGAACGGCACCTTAAAATGCAGCCCGGGGGTCACGACCGGGTCACCAACTGGGTTACCGAACTGCGTGATAATGACTTGCTCGATCTCATTCACCGTATAGGCGGTTTGACCAAGGACCACGAGCAGTACGATTGCGACGACGATTTGGATGGTGGTGATACGACTCATTGGTCACCTCCCGCCGCGGGCGACGACGCTTGTGCCAGCTGGGGCGGCACCCCTCCATCGAGCGACAAAAGTGGTAATACGCCCGTCGCATTCTCGTCGACGAATAACTTTCGGCCGACTCTTGGTAGCACCCGCTGCATCGTCTCAAGATAGAGCCGGCGCCGCGTCACCTCCGGGGCCCGCTGGTACTCTTCGTGGATCGCCGCGAAGCGGACGGCATTGCCTTCAGCCCGGTTGACCCGGTCGAGCGCGTAGCCTTCGGCCTGCAACACCGCTTGCTGGGCCTCACCGCGCGCGCGAGGAATCACGCGGTTGTACTCGCCACGGGCTTCATTGATCAACCGGTCGCGCTGTTGCTGGGCCTGATTGACCTCATCCCATGAGGGCTTAACTGGGTCCGGTGGATTGACGTCCTGCAGGACCACCTGGTCGATCGTTACCCCCATCTGGTACTGGTTCACGAGCGCCTGAAGATTCTCCTCGACCAGCGCTTCGATCTCCTGGCGACCGATGGTCAATACCTCGGTCACTGTGCGATCACCGACCACTTCACGCATGACCGCCTCGTTCATCGCGCGGAAGGTCTCTTCCAGGTTGCGGACCTTGAAGAGATACTGAGACGGATCGGACACCCGGTATTGAACGATCCACTCGACAACCGCAACATTTAAATCACCGGTCAGCATCGCCGCCTCGGCCGCGAGGTCTCTCTCCAACGGCGCGTATTCGGTGCGGATACCGGCCTCGACCGTCCGGAAACCAAACTCCTGCTTAAGCTGGCGCTGGACCGGCACCTTGCGGACCTCCTCGACGAACGGGATCATCGCCCGGAGACCCGGTTCCGTCGTCCGAACATAGCGGCCAAATCGCAGCACCACACCGACTTCCTCGGGTTGAACCTGATACAGCGTGCTGAACCCCGTCACCGCGAGGACCACAAGGGCGACGAGGGCCGTGGCTCCACCATGCGGTAGCCGCGGCATATTCGTCAACTTCGAGCGAGCGAGACGTGTGATATCACCAATTGGATCATCTTCCATGAGATAACTCCTTTTCTATGTAACCATCCTAGCGCGATACGGGACTTCAGACCTTTCTTGGAGATGCTTTTCTACACGGAGACGCCAGTACCGAGGAAATTGTGTTTCGCAAGAAGCGCACTTTTGCACAGAGGCAGCGTTACCAGAGCAAAGAAGAGATAACGTGTCAGACTCCAGAACGCATACCGTCGAGGCGGGAGCGGCGGCGACCATTAGCAGTCCGAGTTAAATGCGGGACGAGTGGTGCGGGCACAACCGAGACCTGGTGAAGTGGGACGCTCTGATCCACCTCGCGCAACGCGGCCAACGCTCCACCATTCTTCACGTCGCGCGCTATCGTCTGGACGACGATCGGTCCCTCTTGTACTCATCACGAGGCTACGTTGATATTCCGACCCCGGTTCTTCGGGACTTCCGCGACTTGGATACTATCCAACGACTCGCCAAACCCTCTGGCGTTGAAATCTAAGTCTTCAAGAGCCCCTTTGGGAAACGTGCCGCGTATTTCCAAAAAGCCCGACGACGAAGCGAAGACTCACTCATCGTGTTCCTCGACCCGAACATAGTGCTGGCAGGGGAGGTGACTGGTCCAGCGCACGTGACCTCGGACGAGCTTCGCTCGGTGTTCGAGGTTATGTCTGACGGGGATGTGCTCGTGTGCTATCAGCATGCTCGGCGTCAAAGAGACTGGCGCGGCGACAAACGGAGAGCTTTTACCAGAGCACTCGGTGTCAACTCGCGAGAGGTGAAAGTGTTCGAGTCGAAATTGGCAAGGAATCATCGTGCTCTTCTCAGTGACAAAAAGGAGATAATCGGCACGCTACATGTTGAGGCTTGGAGACAACCGATGAATGCACCCCCGCACCAGGGCGGCCCACCACCGTGGATCGCCCCGGAGATGCAGCAGCAGATCGAATGGCGGGACAGGGACATCCTCATCTCGGTCCCCATGAAGAGCGGAACCACCTGGACAATGAATATTGTGCACCAGTTGATAACAGGTGGCGATCCTGATTTCGCCGACATTTACGCGGAGGTGCCCTGGATCGAGATCCTGACGCGACCCGAGATGCCAATACAAGAGCTCCTCAACCGGCTCGGTCAGATGAGCCTCGAACGGCCCCGGGCTTTCAAGACCCACGCCGCGCCGCCGGTCCTTCCCTATATCGAGCCAGGTGGCGACAAGAATGTCCGATACATCGTGGTGTTCCGTAACCCAGAAGAAGCACTCGTGTCGGCCAAACCCTTTCTGGAACAACACACCGACGAATGGTACGAACTCTGGAAAACACCGAAAGGGGCGTTGCTAAGGCCCGGTTTTCCCGCCTTCTATCATGAGGTGATCGATGCCATGGGAATGCACGCTGCGCTGTTCGGCTTCCTGCAGTCGTGGTGGCCACTGCGTAACAGGTCGAACGTTCTCTTCCTGCACTTTTCCAACATGAAGCAGGACCACCAAGGGTCGATCCGAAGAATCGCAGACTTCATCGGATCCCGTCCAACAAACGAGCAGTTTCAGGCGATTACGGAGTACACATCCTTTCCATGGATGAAACAGAACGGCATCAAATTCGATGCCAGCACCGCGACCGACGTCCCTCTGCTCCGACCAGGTACCATGGTTCGCAGGGGTGAGGTGGGCGGAGCGAGGGAAGATGGCATGACGCGGGCGATCTCGGAACATCTTTGCGCCATTGGTAGCCAGATCTGTACTGACCATCGTGCTCTGCGGTGGTTCTACGAAGGGGGCCCGCTCCCGCACTAGCCCGGAAGATCTAAGACGGATGTGACCGTCATCCGCTCTGTTGTTCCGGATACACCTGGTCAGTTTGATAGGGTTGCCCCGGGTTTTGTAGCGCCCGACCATGATCGTCATCGCGCTCACCCCTGAAGAGCGAAAAGCGTTATATCAAGACCTTGTGGCTGGACATGCGCGCCTTGAAGCGAGTCTGCGGCTCATTAAAGGCGGCGTGTCGGTGCGAGCAGGGCGTACAGTTGGACGTCCGGCGAGTGCACCAAGTTTTGCCTCGGCCATTGTCGGCGGTGACAATGACTGGGCGTTGCGCCGGTCGCTCGGATACATGACACAGCTCCAAAGAAAGAGAAGCCAGATTCCAGCTGCAATTTCTCTGGGTAGCTTGTGTCAAGAATTCCGAAAGCCACCGAGACTTGAACATACCATTCTGGCGACAGACCACGAATCCCCGTACCCACAGGGGCACGCTGCCGGGGCGTCAGTAATCCGCTGCGTCGAGGGAAGCTCGGACGATTTCGTTGTCATTGCGTTGGATAATGTGCCGATTGGCATACGCGGGATGCGACCAGTTGACCACTCGGTCGAACGAACGTCGCACTCCGTACCCTGCGCTGGCGGTTGGTTCGATCAACCGTGTGCGACTTCGTTCAACATACCCTGACGGGGTGAACTCTGCGATGATAAGATAACCATCGTCGTTATTGACAAAATAGTGGTCGGCGTGCCTGACCATGAACGCCGTCCCCCATCGTGCCTGAGTCGTCATTTCGTCGCTCATCCAGAGCCGATCTCCGGTCCGCGCGTCGAGCCCTCGGAGCTCTCCATAACTCCCGACCCCATAGATGTAGTCGCCTGCAATGACGGGCGTCGTAATAAGAGAGTGCAATCCATCGGTCTCGCCTGGCATCTCACTGCGGCTATCTCCCTTCCACAGCATTGTCGCCGCCGGCTGGTCCTGGCTTAGCCGCATCATCATCGGTCCGTTGTAGAACTGCGTCACGAACAAGTAGTCACCGCTCTTGATCGGCGTGGCTACTGACATTCCAGCGCCTGCTTCCCACGCCTCTTCCCAGTAGACCTCTCCGGTTCGGGGGTCGAGGGACATCAACGCTCCAGGATGCCAGACAATCAGCTGCCGCACGCCGCCCGCCGTGTAGATAACCGGCTGACCGTACCCCATCTCTCCGACGACATTTACTGCCCGCCAAAGTTCTTCGCCGGTTCGTTTGTCAAACGCAACTACGAGCGCGCCAGGTTCACCGCCGACGATGGCGATCAGTCGATCGCCGTCAACCAACGGCGAGCTCGCGATGCCCCATGTCGGAACGTAGGCGTCATAGTCGGCTCGGTAGTCTTTCTGCCAAACAACTTCGCCTGTCTGGACGTCAAGACAAAGGAGCGCACCGGATGCTCCCACGACATAGAGACGATTGTCATCAACGGTTGGTGTTGCACGCGGACCGATCGCGTATGACCCCATCAACATCCGATAGGTCGTCGGCCACTCGCGAGTCCACAAGATCTCGCCTGTTTGCTCATCGAGTGCAAGAGCACGCTCGGTACCATCCATCGTGCGTGACTCCGGGTCCTCTTCCCAGTCCGTCACAAAGACCCGACCATCTGCAACAGCCGGCCCGGCAAACCCCCTCTTGATCGGAACCCGCCAGGTAAACTTGAGTGCCGCTGGCAACTCGTCGACAACGCCGCTTTCGTTCCAAATACCGAGACGCCCATCCCCTCGCCATTGAGCCCAGTCGTTCGCCACAGTCGGCGAACCGGCAATCATCAACCCGGCAACTGCCAATATCAACCGGACCTCTACCATCGTGCCTCCAACTCTTACACGTCCTTTCAAGACTTCGGGCACTGTAGTTAACTTCTAAAGGTTCGAGGCTGGTCCAGCTGAGTACACCCGTCGGGTATCTGTTGCGAATGGATACGATACAGTAGCAGAAGACACGCAACACAGGCTGGCTAAACTTGGAGCGGAGGCTGCTTTAGAGCCCATAGTTAAAGGAGCTATGGGCTTTGTCGTTCCTGCGAAGAACCGATTAGCTACCCGCGGCTCAAGGTCCGTCCCGAGGCGCGGTTCTGTTTGAGCGTAGCCAGGACAACCGAGATGCCTCGACCTGAAGGAGCGTGACCTCACACATCGGCCTACGCCTCTGTGACGCTGACGACACGGTATCCACCCGATCGGTCGTCGAGTTCCAGCTCGAGTAAACCACGAGCCTGAGCCTCCTCGAGCAGGTCGTTGAAGGAGCTGAACCCGTAGAACGACTCGTTGAACCCAGGCCGGCGGCGCTTGAGGGTCTGCTTGACCATCGATCCCCAAAGCTTGGTCCGGTCCCCGCGCTCCGCAGAAATACCCGCCGCGGTTTGAAGTACCAGATCGATGGCCTCCTGCGCCAACTCGTCCTGCGTCTTGCTGGCCGACGGTTCCGCCGCCTCCCGTTTTTTACCCTTCTCACTTTTCGCGCCGGAGACCGCTTTACTGCGTCCCTTCCCACCACGCTGATGCCGACGAACTGGCTTCCGGTCGGCGACGAGATCGTCATAGAAGATGAACTCGTCACAGTTGTTCATCAGAAGGTCGGATGTCGAGCTCTTTACCCCGACACCTATCACGGCTTTCGCGTTCTCGCGGAGCTTGCTCACGAGCGGTGAGAAGTCGGAGTCGCCTGAGATGATCACAAAGGTGTCGATGTGCTCCTTCGTGTAACAGAGATCGAGCGCGTCGACCACCATACGGATGTCGGCCGAGTTCTTGCCTGACTGGCGTGTGTGCGGGATCTCGATCAGCTCGAAGGCGGCCTCGTGCATAGTTGGCTTGAACTCCTTGTAGCGCTCCCAGTCGCAGTAGGCCTTCTTCGCGATGATGCTACCCTTCAAGAGCAATCGCTCGATGACCAGGCGGATATCGAACTTCGCGTAATTTGCGTCACGAACCCCGAGAGCGATATTTTCAAAATCGCAGAACACTGCAAGATTTCCGTCACCGTTCACTTATCCGCTCCTCACTCCGGTTAGCCAGTCCAGTCGAAGCAGTGTCGCTGGACCAGTGCCGATATGGATACTCGACCAAGTTCGCGTTGAAGTATCGAGGATCGTCAGTTACTTCTTTCCCAACCCAGGGTGGCCGTTGAACCGTCACCTTGTCGCTGGTCAGCTCAACCTCCGCCAGCACGAGCCCCTCGTTCGCTCCGGTGAACTCATCGATGTCCCACGTCAGGCCGGCGTACTCGACACGGTATCGTCGCTTCTCCACAAGCGGACGCCGGCACAGCTCCAACATCTCACCCGCGTCCCGCACGGGAATCTCGTATTCGTACTCGGACCTCGCCGATCCAACGTTCACCCCCTTGACTGTGAGATACGCCTTCTCGCCAGCCCGACGAACGCGGACCGTCCGCTCCTTGACCGTACTCAGGTAGCCCTGGCAATACTCAACCCCCTGACCCGTTCGCCATCCGGTCCCGTCCACCAAGAACTTGCGCTCAGTCTCTCTACCCATGGTATGCCTCATCTGTAACCGCCCACGAGAAGTGTCTGGGTAAACGCCTCGACATCGGCACTCATTCTACGTCCAGACAGTCAGCTGACTGGTCAGGATTCCGTTGACTGAGTGCCGGGGGTGCGCGGGGTCACATTCTTCATCGGCGCCGGAGGCGGGCGGGGGCCCACCCCGGTGGGCGCGGTAGCAACAGTGACAATACCTTCTCGCAGCGCGCGGTTAAACCGTCGCTTCAGCGTACGCGTCAGGAGTCGGCGGCAGGCCGGAATCAGACAAAAGAATCCGAAGAGGTCGGTCAGGACGCCAGGCGTGATGAGCAGGGCCGCAGCGACGAGAATCAACACGCCGTCGACGATCGCCTCGCCTGGAAATCGGCCGCCGGCAAGATCTTTTCGCAAACCAGCCAGTGTGTTGATACCCTGCTGCCGAGCCAGTGACGCACCGACAAATCCGGTTCCCACGATCAACCAGACAGTGGTGAGGGTGCCGACACGTTGTCCAATCTCGATGAGCAGAACAAGTTCAAAGACTGGCACGACGATGAAGAGAAGTAGAAGGCGTCCCACGAGAGCAAATAACGGATCAACCTCGATTAAATAGTGCTACCACCATTCTACGCCCAGACGAGAAGCCTCTTCCCAGAGCGGTGTTCATGAGAAGCCTCGCGGCCGTCGCAACATGTAGGATGGCACAATCATGCACCCGTGTGGCTGCAAATTATGGAGCAGTTAAGATGAAGAACAGGTGCGCGCTTGCCGTTTTCATGGTTGTCGTCATCGCTGGTGTCGTCGAGACGCAACAGGGTCAGCGTCCGCTGAGCCCAACCGGACGCTCCGCCACCCAGATCGGCGGAGACGCCTATGACGGACGTCAAGGATACGTCGGCGGCAAGTGGATCGAAATCACATATGGCCGTCCGATCACGAGGGGACGTGACCTGTTTGGCCCTGACGACTTCGTGGAGTTTCTCAATGATGGCGCTCCCGTGTGGCGGGCCGGCGCCAACGTGTCGACCCGTCTCTCCAGCGAGGTGGCGCTGAACCTCGGTGGTGCGGTCGTCCAGCCCGGCGACTACACCCTGTTCATCGAGCTCGCGCCTCGCGAGTGGACGCTGATTGTCTCGACCCTGCAGGCACAGACGCAAGGCTTCGACGAGGACGACCCGAACTCCGTATTTGGTGCCTACGGCTATACATCAGACCGAGACCTGGTCCGGGTCCCGATGACGCTCGACAACTCGCAGTATTCGCACGACCAGCTCCACTGGGAGTTTCTGGATATCACGCCGGCGGGAGGCAGGTTAGCCATCTTCTGGGCCAATCGGGTGGCCTCAGTGCGGTTCAGCGTCTCCGAGCAGCAGTCATATTGAACCTTCCAGGCTTAGACGCCGACCACCCAGATTCGCCGCTGGCCGGAGCCTGCGCAAGCACCAACATGAACGGAAAGACCGGAGTTGCCTCAGTCGGGTTCAAGATCAGCGGAGGCGGCGACTTTGACAAGCTGAGCCTCACCGCGATGCTGACCCCACCAACGACACCTTCGTCGGCCTCGAGACGAGGCTGCCGGAAGCGAGTAAGTTGGGGGTCGCAGCAAGCTACGGCAGTAGGACCGATCGGTTCAGCCACACGATGTTGTCCCAGCTCAGCACCCGTTCGGTACCATCGAATAGGACGCTGTAGCTTCCTCCTCCTCCGCTGAAAGAGAACGTCGTCACACGGTCAGGCGGATTCATCGTGACATTGCGAAGGACCTCAAGAACCTGTTCTTGTCGAGAAATTTGATAGAAATCAGGGTTTTTCGCTGAATAGAACTTCACATCCCGGGGTGCGCGTCGATTGTTCACCCCTCGCTCGTAGGTGATGTGCATCTCCAACCGTTCGCCCGTCTCTGCCTCGAACACCCAGTCTTGAGAATCCATGACGGAATGACCACTGCTCGTACTCGACCGCTCCATTAGGTGCGTCGTCACCGGCAGATACATTCCGAACGGCCCGGGTGCATCCTCCACTGCTTCCGTCAAGCCGCCGATGATCAGCTGCACGTTTTCGCCGTCCGTATTGGTGACGGGTACGGCAAGATAGACGAGCCGGCTGGACCCAGTCCGCCCGACCGGGGTACCGTCCGCATCGTTAATCGTCAGACGATCGATAAAAATCACCCGTAAGTTGGCACCCTTAGCGTTGCCTTGTGTCGAGACATTCAGCGTCCATCCAGCCGGTATGAATCTCAACAATGCAGCGTCAGGAACCTGGAGGTCGAGCTGAAATCGAGCCTCTGCACTCTGTTCGACCAACGTCTGGGCTGACGAGATGCCGGCCGACCCGGCCAGCAGACCTGCCATGAGAATAATTTGAACCGTTCCTCGGGAAATGGTGTGTGGCATGTGTTCCCTCCGTATCAGTGCTCTAACAGATTCACGACATTACTTAACCGACACTAGCACGCCGATACCGCGTGCCACGGGCATGGGAGAGATTCGTAATTTCAATGTACCGCTATCGAACGTGACCGCGCGCCCTGCCGCCATCCCAATCGCAGCCCCGAATACCACATCGCTCAAGAAGTGACTGTTGTCGACGACGCGGGATGCCGCCACATACGACGCAAGCCCTAACGCGGGGATCCTAACCTTCCACCCATAGTGACCACCGAGAACCGTCGCGGTGGCAAACGTGCCTGAGGTGTGACCTGACGGGAAGGATGTCCGGCTACTCCCGCTGCCCGCCGGACGCGTCCGCCGGACAGTGTGCTTCAAAATTTGGGTGACACTCCCGGACAGGAGTTGAGCTCGTACTAGGTCACTTCCGAGATCGGCGATGTCCGACTTCCCAACCAGACGACCTATTGTGTATGTTGCGAACGAGCCACCGACCTGGACGAGGGTGCTGCCAAGGTGGGTTCCGGCTCCGAATACGTCGTCGAGGCGGCCGCCTTCGTGCCCAGGTAGCCGCGCATCGAAGCGGCGCTGCCGAATGGCATCATCGAACGGCCAGGCGCTCAGACTTCCCGCCAGGCCCAACCCAAGGATGATTCCGGAATCACGGGTGGTGAAGAACCGATCAAAGTCGCCAGCGACATCACCTAGGATCGTTCGCGCGGGTTCCTGGTCATCGGACAGCTGGCCATCCTGGGCGACAAGCCGAGTCCGGTCCAGCGCCTCTGATAGGCTTCGGGAGTCCAGCGAGGCCTGATCCGGCTCTCGCTGCGCGGTAGCGGAAGACGCGGTGAGGACCACTGTCAGTGTCGCGAGGATCGCGATCGACCAAACATTCGCACGCATGATGCTCCACGTCGGGGACCAGCGGCGCTCCATGCGGGCCCACCCGCCACTTTTGTGTTACGGCACATGCTAGCCGATCTCGCTGACAAGCATTCGTACGACTCGTTCACTCGGGTCGAGACGTCGATCCGATCGCGCGCAACAACAAGCGTGGTCCTCCCGATCGTCTCCCTACTCGGAACACTGCTGGTTGCATCGAGCGTCGCCGCGCAGCCTCAGGACTCAGCTCCACAGCCACGAACGACGATCCATGGATGCGCCCAAAGCCTACCGGGACCAAAGATTGATCCGATCGCCGGTGACCAAATAGGGCGCGATACGCTGAGGTGCTTACCCTCGAGCCGTCACCTTGGCGGCGTGCTGGATCTCTGGTTCAACCGCGTCATCAGTCAACAGGTCGGCGGCGGGGGTATCGCGTTCTTCGATCCGGTTAGGCTCAGCTCTCATGGACGGTCGTGGCGGCAGACTCGATTTCATCTGAATGGAATAGACATCACCGATCCCGCGCGCCCCGGGGAACCCCTGTTCGAGCTGCCCTACGAAGCGTGGGACGGTCTGTCCTACCGATCACTCGGGACCGCTCGACCCGGAGTCGATGTAAGCTTCCGTGCCGAGGCTTCCAACACGTGGCGATTAAACGGTGTAACCGGACAGAACATCGGCGGCGGCACCTGGATCCCTGGCGGCCTCTTCGACCGGGAACCAGCCACGGAGTATGGCGCACCCACCGAGCGCCGCCGTGTACGGACAGTGGGCGAGCTGTTCGCGGAACGTGCCTGGCGCTTCGGGGAGACGGGTCGACTTCGCCTGATCGGCTCATTCGTCGAGCATAAACATCGTTACCCAACGTTACGCTCGCTCGATGGCGAGAATGCGGTCGACCGTGCTCAGCGAGGCACCTTTGCTCTGCGCCACCAGTTCGACGACGGACGCACACTGATCACCACAACCTTACTGGGCCAGAACACTGGACGATCCAACGAGGGAGCGCAGTACCGATGGGAACAACCTCTCACTCTCGACACGTCGAGCCGAGCCTGGGGAACGCACTTCACCTGGGCACGTCCTGCAGCGAATCTTGCTTTTACCGTCGGCCTAACGGCACGGAGCGACGACGAACATGCTCGGGGCACAACGCCGTCAGTGACGGATCTCGAGTCGAGATGGATGTACCTGGCGCAACCCCGAGATGCCGAAGATCTCCGGCGGCGGCGATTGGACGTAGCCGCGGACTGGGGATGGAAGGGTTGGCAGCTTCGAATACGGGGAGCACACGCCGGCGTCAATATCGACGTTCACGCTCCGTCACGTCAGGGCATCTCATATCTCCGCGGACCCGCTCGCGGACGGTCGGCCGCGCATTCACTGAAACTGGTGAACTTCGCCCCCCGTCACGACCTGTGGGGTCGCGAAGCGCGCATCGACGTGGAGCGTGACCTTCGATTCCGAGATGTCAGATTGCAGGCGGTTACCTCCCTGGATTACTCCGCGGCCGGAGCACGGCAGGGACCGCAGCTCGGGTACTGGTCTCCCGCGGTCGGAGCCGCTATGACAGTGCCTTGCGGCAACGCCGAGTGCTTCGGGTTGGTTCGGCGCCAGCCGCTGGCCCTCACGCGCGACGTTAGTGAATTCCTGAGTCCGAAAGGCGCGTCGACCACACACCTCTGGAACGATGACGGAGACCTCGTCCCTGAGCCAGGTGAAGCGGGGACTCTTCTGGCGAGACACGGGGGTTTGTATCACAAGATGAGCGAGGACCTTGCTAGGCCTACCGAGAATCATTTCACGGCCGGGATTCGTACCGCGCAGTTTGGTCCCTTTCGCGTCGTGGTGGCAGGGGTTGGTCGGTGGCTGTTCAACCGCTACACCGTCCGTCTCTCCGATCCGTCTCTGTACTCACTAGTCGAGACTCACACGGCCGAGAACCAGTCTGTGGCGGCGTACACCAAGGACCTCTCAAGAGTTGACAACGAGACTTACGTGCTGGTCAACGACGTGGACGGCTCCCGCTATCTAGGTGGAGAGATCCAGTTACACAGCGAGGGCACGACGAACTGGTTCCTCAACCTGTCCGCGTCGGGGTATCACATCGTCAGTAACGCGCCGTTCGGGAGCTTTGCCGATCGTAACGACTCGGGGGCTATCCATGAGATCTCGGCTGACCCAAACACACGTATAAACGCACGTGGGCGCCTCGACTCCGATCGCGCGTACGGTGCGACGCTCCTCGTTGGTCGTAAGCTGGCAGATGATCTCTGGTTGTCGACGGTAACTCGATACGTCGACGGTCAGCCCTTCGCCCCTATCGACGTTGTCGAGGCGTTACCTCAGGGACCGGTGGCAGTAATGACGACCCAGCGTGGCACTCCCGGACCCCGCCACACGTTTCACATGACGACGGCCGCGCGCCTGTCGTATCGCTGGCCCACCGGGGGCCAAAACGCCGTATCGCTGGCACTCGACGCGTTCAATCTGCTCGGCTCGGCGACGGAGATTGTGGAGGATTCACGGGCGGGACCCGATACGTTCCGCCGGGCCTTGGAGATGATCCCGGGTCGAACGCTGTTGCTGACAGTGGGCTGGCGCGGCTCCCTTCACTAGGGCGGACAAACTAAACTGGAAATGTCGGCTAGACTATTGTCCACTCACGCACATGGCAACGGTCACAACGCTCGGGCAATTTATCATCCAGCGCCAGGCTGATTTTCCTTTCGCAAAAGGAGAACTCTCCCGCCTATTGCGCGACATCGGCATCGCGGCCAAGGTCGTCAACCGTGAAGTAAACAAGGCCGGGCTTGTTGACATCCTTGGCGAACACGGCACCATGAACATCCAGGGCGAGCCAGTCAAGAAGCTCGACGTCTATGCCAACGAGCAATTCATTGCCGCCCTGGGCTCAGGCGGTGAAACTTCCGCCATCGCCAGCGAAGAAAACGAAGACCTCGTACCCATCACGACGAAGGTTTCACAGGATGCGAAGTACGTTGTTTGTGTCGACCCGCTTGACGGTTCGTCAAACATCGATGTCAATGTGTCGATCGGAACCATTTTTTCCATCTATCGCAGAGCAAACACTGACCGCCCCGCGGCCGACGAGGATTTTTTCCAGCAGGGGATAAAGCAGGTCGCCGCCGGCTACGTCATCTATGGGTCCTCCACGATGCTCGTGTATACGGCCCGGAGGGGGGTCAACGGCTTCACGCTCGATCCCAGCATCGGTGAGTTTTGTCTCTCCCACCCGAACATGCAGTGCCCAGAAACCGGTCCGCTCTATTCCATTAACGAGGGCAACTACGCGCGCTTTCCCGATGGTGTCAAACAATACATCAGATACTGTCAGGTTGAAGATGACGCGACCGGTCGGCCCTATTCGTCACGCTACATCGGCTCGCTCGTGGCCGACTTCCACCGTAATCTCCTCAAAGGCGGAATCTTTATTTACCCGTCGACTGCCAAATCGCCAAAAGGAAAACTGCGTCTACTCTACGAATGTAATCCCCTGGCGTTCATCATCGAACAGGCCGGCGGGAAAGCATCGGATGGTCACGAGAGGATCCTGGAGCTCACGCCAACATCTTTGCACCAGCGCACACCCCTCTTCATCGGCTCTACCGAGATGGTGACTAAAGCCGAAGAGTTCATGCAAGCCTAGGTCCTGTGTCTGATCTCCACCGGTCGCTCGAGCGGAGCCAGTAGAGCCCGTCTTTTGGGTAGAAAGCTAGTACCGGAATAGGTACTGCAACTTCATGAATACGGCGCGGTTGGTGCGCTGATAGCGTGTCGTCGGGAAGACCAGAGGGTCTAGCTGGCCTCCCTGGCGATGGTGATCGTCGTAGCCCACAAAGAACACCGTGCCAGCATTGACGCGGTATGTCGCCAGCAGGCTTCCGAACAGTGCCTTGTCGAACGTGTTGTGATCCAGGATGTTCCGCAGCAGCAGGCGGTCGGTGAACTGGTATGTCGTCACCGCGTGCAGAATCTTGATGTCGAATATCTCACTATTCGTCCGCACGTCGGTAAATTGATTCGTCTCCAGGTTGATCTCGGACTGCAGCCGCGAGGAAGGCCGGAGCGTGAGGCCAAGATTGAGTCCGGTCGTACGACCCAGAAATGGATTGCGGGAAAAACGAATCTCGTCGCCGCCGTTAATTCCAACATCGAACGCGACTTTCCGACTCGTGTTGACAGTACCAGAGACGGAGAAACGGGTCTTCCGAAAATCGACCGTCCGAAAACGCTCCAAGATGCGGTCGACGTTGGCTCTGACACGGATGTTGCGGGCGAACTGGATATTGAGGCCTCCCCCAGCCTCTTCGTCCTGCAGGGTGGCGTCATGGTAACGATAGCCCCGTTGGTAGTTGAAGCTGGGGCCCCAGCTCAGGACCCAGCTCCCCGGCCACCATGTGTACGAACCCTGCGTCATCAAGTTCCGCTGGTCTACTCGACGGACGAAGCCGAGATCAGTCCCAAAATCTGGGTGGGTCTGGTAGTGAATCACACGGTATTCAAGGTTTCGCCCCTCCTTTCTGAAGGCAAAGTTCCACTGTGGCCCGGTTTGCCGCGTGTTGTTCAGATCCCGTCGATCCGATCCGATTGCCCTGAAGGTGAAACGATAGTTCTCTCCGAACCAAAAGTCGCCATCGACGCCCGCGAGTCGGCTATAGCTGTCGAGAAATTCGCGGTCCGTGAAGGTCACACCGAGATATGACCTGGGATACAGGTCGAATTTGGCTCGGGCGATCACAGTCTGCGCGGACTGCTCGAAAGCTGGCTCAGCGGGATCGTCGACCTTACCCGGAGCCGCGTCGTCGGCGACCAGCAGCGAGAACGTGGTTCTTCCAGTCTTTCCCGAGAACTTAGCGCCAAAACGAGGATCCACGACCGTGCGTGTATGCACTAGCGTCACGGGACCTGGAATCTCGTAGATCTCCTGCCCCTCCAGAAAGAACGGCCGAAGCTCTGGGAAAAAGATCGGAAATCGTTGGTTGACCTCGATCTGCGGCCGGTCAGATTCGATCTGCGAGAAGTCGGGATTGAGTGTGAAGTCGAAGGTGAGATTCGGCGTCAGGCCGTACTTCATGTTGAGCCCGGCCTCCTGGACACGGTCCGTTCTAAAACTACCCGCTGTCGTATCGAGCGTACCGATCTGAATCGCAGTGAAAGTCGGTAAAATCTCCAAGTTGCGGTTTGTCGACAGATTGGTCAGGCCCTCGAGCACGCCCATCTGGGTGATGAATCCCATCACATTGCTCGAAATCGGCGCCCAGGTGATCGCCTCGTTCTTGCTTTCGATATCACGCTCGATCTGAAGTCCCCAGCGATGCAGCTCGCCCGGCCCGTGGCCCGGATAACGAAGACTCTTGAAGGGAATCGCCACCTCGGCGATCCAGCCGTCTTCGACAATCCTGGCCGCCGTGTCATACAAGGCGTCCCAGGACACGTCGCCGCCCATTCCCCCAGTGGTACTCATTACGGCATCGCGCTGCACGCCGTACGGGTTCACGGCGAATGCGTATGCGCGCTGCATATCGAGAAATGGATCCAGGTAAAAAGTGACTTTGTCGTCGGGTTGGATTTGATCGCGGTCGACCCGGCTCGCCCGAATTTGGGTCGGATTAGAATAGTAGGCGTGGATCCCGAAGTAGAGTCGGTCCTCTGTATACGCGACGTAGACATCCGTCTGCTCAGAGGCCGGCGCCCCTTCCACAGTCCGCCCCGGACGTTGGAAAAACTCGGTAACTCGCGACGCTGTGCGCCACGCCAGATCGTTTAACCGACCATCAATGACCGGCGGTTCCTCAACCCGAACCGCGGTAGTTGTCGGACGTCCGGCCATGGACGGTGGAACCTGCGGTGCGGCTGCTTGACCCAGCGCGCCAGACTGGCCCTGTGCGACAGGATCATCCTGGGCAAACGCGAGTGATGGCGCGAGAGTGGTTAGAGCAACAGCGCCGACGGAGGCAAGTAGGTGCCACCTCAGCATGACTCTCGGCAGCGGACGGTCACTCGCACCAGCTCGGTGCGGTCGGGACGGTAACGTTTTCATCGAGGGGGAAGCGCCAGAGTTCGTGGCCAGGTGCGCTCGGTGATTGTTCTTGGGGTCTTCGAAAAGTTCGCTCCGGGGCCGGGGTGTTCCGCCGACAGACAGTCTACAGAATATACCGTCACCCGAATTTCTGGCTAGCGTGGTGGAATCGCACACTCCTGACTCTTTCTACTCCGCTGGACGGAGCGGTTGCACCACGAAAGCTCTCACCCTCCGTTATTCTTAGGCTTATGCTCATGGTCATGTCCAGACTGTCAAAGACCACATCATGAATGTTGCGCGCCTCGCTCAAGAACTCGCTGCCCATCTGGCCCTGTCTCGACCGCTCGTCTGCGTCGACCTCGAAGCGACGGGCGTCTGGCCCGGACGCGACCGAATCGTACAGATTGCGGCAGCCCGCATTTTCCAGGATGGGAAAGTCTCAACATGGTCGTCGCTCGTGAACCCTGAGCAACCGATTCCCCCAGTGGTTACCAACATCCATGGAATCACCGATGCGATGGTGGCGTCCGCCCCGACCTTTGCGCAACTAGCTCCCAGGGTCACGGCACTCCTTTCCAATTGCGACCTGACTGGGTACAACGTCGAGCGGTTTGATCGCCGGTTGCTCGCCGCCGAGTTTCGCCGCGCGGGATTCAACGACCCGATGACCGGCGCACGCGTCATCGACGCTTACACGATGTTTGTGCGCAAAGAGCCGAGAGGTCTGGACGACGCGTTGCGATTTTACGGAGTCCAGGAGGGACAGGTAACTCGACAGGCGCATGACGCCATGAGCGATGTCGAAGCAACAGTAGCCGTCCTGGCGGCGCAGTTGAAAACCTACCCCGACCTGCCACAGACAGTGGATGGACTTCACGAGTGGCTTAATCCTGCCGATCCGAATCGGATCGACACAGATGGAAAATTCCTGTGGCAGGACGGTGTTGCGACGGTGGCGTTCGGGGCGCAGGCGGGGACCTCGCTGGTAGATCTGGCCACCCGCGACCGAGGTTTCCTCGAATGGATACTCCGTAAGGACTTCTCGGACGAGGTTAAGACGATCGTCAGAGATGCACTGGAAGGACGATTTCCCGTCCGTGGTGGGCCTTCAACGACTTGATGCCTATCGGCTATCATGACCTGAGATTCTCTGAGGTCAGTCTAGCTGCCATATTCACACCTATTCAGGAAGATTCGCGAGGGGTACAGATCATGAAGCCAACGCGGAAAGGAAAATCCACGCTGACACGATTACTTCTGAGTGCCCTGTTCGTCAGCGTCTTTTTCTTCGCCGTGCAACCACGGGGCTCTGCACAACAGCCGGCACAAACCCTGCAGCCGCCACACCTTAGTGTCCAGGCGACAGACCTCCCCCAGTTACGAACGTGGGATGTGTTCGTCGCTGACGAGTTACGGACAGGCGACCTCCGGCTTCGGTCGGTGGTTGTTGACCCGCTGTTACCCACGCGGGTCGTGGAACGATTTGATCAATTTCACAACGGTGTGCAGATTTGGGGCGCCGACATCGTCCGCGACTCGGAGAGTGGCGTGCCGCAATCCATCTTCGGCGAGATAGCGTCGCCTGACCTGCCACTGTCCACTGACCCCGCCTTATCGGTAGAGGATGCCCGCGTAGCGCTGCTTCGTCTCGGTGGGACGAACGCGCTTCTCCTTGTTGGGCCCGAACTCGTCATTAGTCGGCTCGACAGCGGCGATTACCGCCTAGCCTACACGGCCGTGATTGCCGGTAATGGCGATGTGATCCGCACATTTGTCGATGCGCAAACAGGCACAGAGTTGGTGCGCTACAGCGAGATCCACAGGCAGCAGGCAGTTGGCACCGGCACCGGCGTCTTGGGTGACCAGAAGAAGCTGAGCGTTGAGAACGATGCGGGAACCTACATCGCATTCGACCGCCATCGACCGCCGATCATCCAAACATTCGACATGCAAGGCCAGTTATGGCTCGCCAAGCTCCTTAGACGCGGCCTGCTTCCATCCCCTTCGCGCTACCGAGCCAACGACGCAGACAACGTCTGGACCGATGTTGCCGTTGTCGATGCCCATGTGCATGTGAGTTGGACCTACGATTACTTCTACAAGCGGTTCGGCCGCAGTGGGATTGACGGCAAGGATGGTCCGATCAACATCATGGTAAACGCTGTGACGCAGCAAGGGTACCTGACCTTGCCTCCACAAGACCGCGGGGTGTACGCGGTGAATGCCTGGTGGTGTTCGTCCTGCGGTCCCAGCCGTCAAGGTTTAATGTTTTTCGGCAACGGGATTCCTCCCCGCTACACCTTGGGCGGCCGCAGCGTGACGTACTTCGCTGGCGCGCTCGACATAGCGGCTCATGAGTTGACGCACGCGGTTACGTCTTTTACATCAGGTTTGATCTACCGCAACGAATCTGGAGCGCTCAATGAAGCCTTCTCCGACATCATGGGCACGAGCGTTGAGTTCTATTACCATCCACCTGGAAACGGCGTGGGACAAGCCGACTACGTCTCCGGCGAGGACATCGTGCGCGCAGTGTCCCCGGGAACGCGCAGCGGTATTCGATCGATGGCCAACCCCGGCCTATACGGGGACCCTGACCATTACACGAAACGCTATCTGGGTACTGGGGACCACGGGGGCGTTCACAGTAACAGCGGGATTGCGAACCACGCGTTTTTTCTCGCGATCGAAGGCGGTGTTAATCGAACCTCTGGCTTGGCTGTGCAAGGCGTCGGTGCTACGAACCGTGAGCAGATCGAACAAGTGTTTTATCGGGCCTTCACCACGCTGCTACCCCGTAGTGCAACCTTTTCGATAGCTCGCACCGCAACGATCCAGGCAGCCGGTGACCTCTACGGCGCAGGCGGGGCGGTGCAGCGCGCGGTGACGCAAGCGTGGAGTGCCGTTGGGGTGTTTCCTT
>CAUZDY010000028.1:0-37763 GCA_963578805.1 Vicinamibacteria bacterium
CAAGGCGATGACAAGAATGATGAGGATCTCGAGCATCTGAACCTCCTTCGACCTGACGCATCCTACCGTACCGCCTACGCCTGAATATCGCAGTTGCTCCCGTCCCGCATTGAACCGCCCGGTGAGCCACGGTAAACTGGACGCCTCGCCGTTTGTTGTTGTGATCGGAGGACGATAACGACCTCTCCGCCTGAAGAAATCACCGTCGAGTGTCCAAAGTGCGGACGCTTCTACGAAGACTGGTATCGAGCCTCGGTCAATCTCGATCTTGACGATTTCGACGAGGAGTATCTTGAAAGTTGCTCAACAGCAACGTGTCCCCACTGTCAGCACAAAGTTAACCTCGACGTACTTGTCGTTGAGGACGGCGTGTTTAAGTTCGGTTCGGCGGAAGAAGAAGAATGATAGCGTCCCCAAGGGGAATCGCACTGATACGGAGGTGAGGCATGACACAACCACTGACCCGACGTGATTTGCTCTCGCGTGCGGCGGGTACCGTTGGCGCGGCGGTGATCGGGTCGTCTAAAGGGTCGGCACAGACACAGTCAAACGACACAACAAAGTCTCCAGGCGGACCGCCGACCGAACTGGGGCTGCGGTCCCCGCATGAGCGGCTGCTCAGACCGACCAGTGGCAGTAATGTCTCGAGAACGCCGCATCAGGATCTGTTCGGCAGCATCACACCATCCGATCTCCACTACGAGCGGCATCACGCCGGAGTCCCCGAAATCGATCCGGTGGGGTACCAATTACTGGTGCACGGCATGGTCGAACGGCCAACCATCTTCACGCTCGACGATTTGAAGCGCTTTCCCGCTGTATCCAGGATTGCCTTCCTCGAATGCTCGGGGAACTACGGCCGCAACGCTGGACCAGACTCCAAGCCTGAGCAGATCTGCGGGCTGACCAGTCAGAGCGAATGGACCGGTGTCGCGCTATCAACCCTGCTGCGCGAGGTCGGCGCGAGCTCGGACGCGACATGGTTGGTGGCGGAAGGACAAGACGCTGCCGTCATGACCCGCAGCGTGCCGATGGAGAAGGCGTGGAACGACGCAATGGTCGCCTACGGACAAAACGGCGAACCGATCCGACCGGCGCAAGGCTACCCGGCACGGCTCTTTCTACCTGGGTGGGAAGGGAACGCCAACGTCAAGTGGCTAAGACGGATCGAGCTGGCGGACCGGCCCTTCATGACCCGTGAGGAAACGTCGAAATATACCGACCCGCTCGCCGATGGGACCGCGCGTCAGTTCAGCTTTGTCTTCGACGCCCGGTCGATCATTACGAAGCCGGCCTATCCGGAGACAATCGAGCCTGGCTGGGTGGAGATACGCGGGATCGCCTGGAGCGGACGTGGCACCATTGCGCGGGTCGAGATTAGCAGCGACGGCGGACGGAGCTGGACAAACGCGCGTCTGCAGGAGCCGGTACTGCCGAAAGCCCACGTCCGGTTCCGCCACTTGTGGAACTGGGACGGCACAAACACTGAGATCATGAGCCGAGCGGTCGACGAGACGGGATACGTGCAGCCCAGTCGAGACGCACTTCGCGCTGCACGCGGCCGGCGCGCGCGCGGGTATCACCTGAACCCTGTCACGGCGTGGACAATTCGACCCGACGGACGGGTCTTCTACAAGGAGGAACCTCCATGGTGAGGCGACAACGGACAGTCGCGATTACGATCGCCGGGGTCCTCATTATTGCCGCAGCGTCCCACGGCCAGACGCGCACTTCGGGATCTGACTACCCCGAACGGTTCGGATTCGGACGAGCCGCGACACACGGCGAAATCGACGCGTGGGACATTGACGTGATGCCCGACGGACACGGTCTGCCCGCGGGCGAAGGCACCGCCGCGACCGGCGCCGGGATCTATCTCCGGCTGTGCGCGTCGTGTCACGGCCGCGAAGGGGAAGGTGCGACCGCGGCCCCGCTAGTCGGGGCCGACCCGGAGAGCACGCCACCGTTCGGCCCACGCTATGAAGCGTGGCGAGGCGACCGCCCGGACGTGCCGTACACCATCGGCAACTACTGGCCCTATGCCGCGACACTGTACGACTACATCAACCGCGCGATGCCGTCGAATGCCCCGGGGTCGCTCGACGCCGATCAAGTTTATGGGCTGGTCGCCTGGCTGCTGGCGAAGAATGGGCTGATCTCGAACGACGCTATCATGAACGCTGAGACGCTGCCGACTGTGGACATGCCGGCCCGCGGCATCTTCGTGCCGGTTGAGCGCTAGAGGCCCTCATCGGTGAAAAAGCGGCTCGCCATGGAGCCAGAGATTTACGGTGTTGTAACCCGACAACATACCGCAACGTCGTAGGCTAGAACCGCAGTGTGTGTTGTTGTAGTTAGAGGAGCCTGTGGCTGTTCAAGATGGATGTCTGACCCTGGTCCGAGTCACCACGATTGCCGTTGTAATGGAATTGTGGATGACGAGTTCCGTGGAGGCGCAAACGTGGCGTGGACTTAGCGTGGTGCCAGAATCGCGTTGCAGTCGCTACCACGCATCAGATTATTCCTACCCGCAGTCCATTGAGCTACGCATTATTGAGAGCCTTGAGAGCATCTGGAGTCCGTATACCGGACGCGTATTTGCAGATAGACGAGAAACAGATATCGAACATATCGTTGCGAGGTCGGAAGCCCACGACAGTGGGTTGTGTGCAGCTAACGCAAACACACGATGGAGTTTCTCCACGGATCTCTTGAATCTGACATTGGCCAGCCCGAACGTCAATCGCCAAGAGAAACGAGCCCATGACGCGGCAGACTGGTTGCCGATTCTGAACCGGTGCTGGTTTGCCGATCGAGTCGTGCGAGTTCGCCAGAAATACAATCTCTCAATTGATCGTCGAGAGGCAGACGCCCTGGAACGGGTCCTTGCCTCGTGTACTTCGACAACTCTTATTCGTGATGGCACCAGTGCGGCAGAGCGTATTGACCTCGACGGGCGTCTCGACGCATTACCTGCGGAGGTGGCGCAATGGGACGACAACGGCAACGGACGGATTACCTGCGCTGAAGCGCGCAGACATGAAATCTCCCCAGTGCGTCGCGACCATCCAGCCTATGCCTACATGCGAGACGGTGACGGCGATGGCATCGTGTGCGAATAGGAAAGGTCAGCGCAGCACACGCCAGCTGACAGGCACGCTACACGCCGCTGTCGCGTCGTGCGCGCATGGCCGCCATGGCGCGCCGCTCAGTGCCATCCAGATCATTAACGACGCTGGTCTCAGTGTCGAACACCATCGTGGGGCGAGTGGTCGGGTTGAAAGCCGGCCACTCAGGTAACCCCTCGTGGCTTGGGTTTCCCGTGCGTGCAAAAGCGGCCAGCGCAGCCGCCATGTTCCGCGCCAGAGGAAACCGGTCGGGCTCTGTACCTGTGAGATAGTCCAGGTCGTTGACGTGGTCAAAGAAGAAAGGCAGTTCCATACCATGCATCGATCGGAGCTTACCCCCACGCACAGGTGACCGCCACCGAAACGAGTACATGAACACGGGGGCTCCGCCCTGCTCGACTTTACGTTCAGCGATCGTGTACGCGGACAAGCGGAGCGGAGAATTATCGGCTCCCATGATGAGTGCGAGATCAGCGTGACTCGCCTGGGGGCGCCCGCGCCGATAAAGCGCGATGAGTGTATGCGCGTCGGTCTCGTCAATCCGGAGCCGGCGCCGGACGTCTGCAACCAGGCTAGTCTCATCGGTGGGCTCAGTCTGCCAAAAGACGTCATCCGGATTGCCGTACGGGACGCCCTCGGTCTCGTTCGATCCACAGATAATCGGTATACCGGCCGCCATGGCAGAGGCGCCGGGCGCAAACGGATGCACCGCCAGTACGCGACTGTCCACGACTGGTGTGAATCGGAGAGCGATATCCCCACCCGGGCTAGCCTGCGCCGCGAGAATGGCATCCGGAGAAAGGGTGTGGAGGGGATTGAGGTTTTCCGCGCTTAGTCCAAGCCGCTGCAGGAACTGCCCAGCGGCGTCTTCGGCGGACTCGGGCTCGAGTGCGGTGACCGCCGTATCGGCTAGTGTCGCCATGATGACCGACCGATGGAATAGTCCCCGCGCCCCAGGCATTCCCCGCAGTATGCTCGTCTTACCGCCCCCACCAGACTGGCCGAAAATTGTGACCGCGTTCGGATTCCCTCCGAATTGGTCAATGTGATCACGTACCCACGTGAGTGCCTGCACGATGTCCTGCATGCCCAGATTGGCCGACTCGGCGTATCGGTCACCGCCGAGCGTTGGCAAATAGAGAAACCCAAAGGCATTCAGTCGGTGGGTAAGTGAAACCACCACAACGTCGTGATTTTGAGCGAGCGCCTGTCCGTTGTAGAAGGGTGAGTTACCGGATCCGGTCCGGAACCCACCGCCGTGCAGCCAGACGAGCACCGGCCGGCGGTCGGCGGTGTCCGGCGCCCAGACGTTAAGCCGCAGACAGTCCTCGCTCATGGGACCCGTGCCCGTGAGCGCGTCACCGATCTCAGGAATCATCGGCCGGAAGGGTTGAAAGGCACGTCGGCCAAAGGCGAGCATGTCGCGGACGCCAGTCCACGGGTCAGGCGGCGCCGGAGGCATGAAGCGTCGCGCACCGCTGGTCGGAGCCCCGTAGGGGATGCCCCGGAAGACCTGGACGCCGTCAATGAGGTTACCCCGCACACGCCCGGTGGAGGTCTCAACCACGGGACCCCCACCAATCGGTCTAGCACCGGGGAGGATCTGCGTGCTGAACACCGGAGTGCGCGACAGGAGCGAGCCAGAAAACACGCTGCCACCAAGAGCCAGAAACGATCGTCGTTTCATTGGCGGATTCTACCCTCCGTCTTGTTCTATGGCTACATCAAGCCCCATCCCAGTTGCGTGGCCCTCGGCAACGTAATAGCCTGACAGGCTTGGCGTGGAGTGATTGGGAGGTTTAGTGATGAGCGAGAAAATAGTGGCCAAGAAAAACGCTTTAATCTTTCTTCTTGGCCTACTGGTTGGTGTGCTTGGGTTTGTATTGCTCAGTCCAGAGATAAGAATCGAAATTCGTCTAGGCGGATCAACTCATGCAAGTGATTCGGCTACTAAGTAGCGCATAAGATTCCAGATCACGAACAAGCGCTAAAGCCCGTGCGCGCCAAACTGCCCAGCGGCGTCGGCGTGCCGCTGGGTATCGTGGAGGTCCTGGTCACGGTCGGAGTACTCGGGCTCTTCGGCTACTGCTACGTAACCTGCCTCGACACGTTCCCTGTCTTGCTGGTTTCGGACCCTCTCTTGACTACGGTCACCGAGCACTAGCTTCGCGATCACCAGAAACCTGTCACCGCTGTAGCGGGGTGCAAGGCAATGCCACTCGGTGAGGCGTCATTGCCTTGTTTACGAGAATGTCGGCATGTTTCGCCTAATTGACAAAAATGTTACCTGATAGGTTCTTGGCCGATGTCGCTCCTGTCGAGGCAGAAAACGTAAAAACAAGATTCATGCATAAACCACTTGTGATTGCTCCGTACATTTGGTCTAGAACCAAGTAATGTCGGCTCGTTAACTTCGACTCCAAGTCGATCATTAGACCAGATCTCAGACGAAGACAAACATCTAATTCTACGAAAATGTAGCCTAAGCGATGCCATAGCGACAATACTGTCGCCAGCTCGTACCCTCATTCGGTACCCGCGCGACGCGACGCGAAAACATTCGAGTCGCTGTAACGGAGTGATATGACGCCCGTTACGCGTTATCTGCTGACATTTATCGGCCCTCAAAAGTAGTCTTACCCGTCCGGGTAACTTCGGCACGGAATTTGCTTCTCCTTGATACGAGTAACGGGGACCACATAAGCGCGGTTACCGCCTCTGGTGTGCACCGAGATTCGGTCGGCACCATCGGAAACCAAGCGACAGGGGGAATGACTAATCTTGTTGACTCTACGGATTCGAGAGGACACTACAACCACTACACGGATTTGGCGGACTGGCGCGGTGCTGGCCTTGCTTTACATAGGCACGTCCGGGGTGCCGTTATACGCGCAGGACGTCTCGGTGGGTGCGGGAATGCAAACCAGCTTCCTTCATCACCAACCTGCCGAAGGGGATTCGGTAGACAACTTCAGACTTAATAGTTTGCGCTTCTACCTGAACGGTCAGGCGTCCGACAACATCAACTTCATGGTCAATACCGACATCAATTATGGGGGCACGCTGTTTGTCTGCCCCAAGGATGGCAGCTGCGGGGCTGGTTTTGGGAACCAAGGCAATGAGGTGCAGGTCCTCGATGCGGTGGCCCAGATTGCAATATCGGATAAATTCAATATCTGGTTCGGTCGGCACTTGCCACCGAGCGACCGTGCAAACCTTCACGGTCCCTTCTATTCCCACCATTGGGCCGTTTTCAGCGACAGCCTGCAGGACGGCTATCCGTTCCTCTTCCAGGGTCGCCAAAACGGTGCAACCTACTGGGGCCAGTTCGGCAAGGTCAAGCTGTCTGCTGGAGCGTACGACGGGTCGTCGACGGGAGTTGGTAACAGCAGCACGAATTTGATGACCGCAGGACGTATGCAGGTGGATTTCTGGGATCCGGAAGCTGGTTACTATCTGAACGGGACCTACTACGGTCAGCGAAATCTCCTGGCGATTGGTCTCGCTGCTCAGACACAGGCGGGGGATGTGGTGCCGGCGGTGCTGGGTACGGATGGAACGCTGATAGACGAGTTAACCACAAAAACTGCCTCCAGCTTTGATTTCTTGCTCGAGCGCATGACTGGCAATGGCAGCGCGGTGTCGCTCGAAGCCGAAGTGGTGCGCTACGACGGGTTGGGGGGGTATCCCACTGTTCCGGGTTCCGCGTATCAAACCTTGACGGGCGGCTTCCTACTGGCCGCCTACCTGTTCCCAGAGACGTCGGGACCAGGCCAGTTCGAAATTCTCGCGAAATACGGTTTGGCGACCTTCAGTCAAGACAGGAATGCGGCGTATCCAAACTTTGACCAGAAGACGTCCGAAGTGAACTTCAATTACATCCTTAACGAATTCAACGCACGCGTGATGGTCTTTTTTAAGAAAACCGACTACACGGCTGTGCGTATGGATGACACGCAAATCGGTGTCGGTTTGCAGATTCAGATGTAACCATTCGTTGACTACCCACAGGAGTGAACCATGAAATTCAAGCACGCTTGTTTCATCGTTGGTGTGGCCACCGGGCTGGCATTGCCGTCTGCCGCCGGGGCACAAGAGACGATCAAGGTCGGCGTCCTGCACTCGCTCTCTGGCACGATGGCCATTAGCGAGACGACCCTGAAGGACACGATCTTATTGATGGTCGAAGAACAAAATAAGAAGGGGGGCCTACTAGGAAAACAACTCGAGGCGGTCGTTGTCGATCCAGCGTCGGACTGGCCACTCTTTGCCGAAAAGGCACGAGAGTTGCTCGAGTCTGAGCGGGTCGACGTTGTTTTCGGGTGCTGGACCTCCGTGTCGAGGAAATCGGTGCTTCCGGTGTTCGAAGAGAATAACGGCCTCCTTTTCTATCCAGTTCAGTACGAAGGAGAAGAATCCTCGAAAAACGTTATCTACACTGGTGCGGCCCCGAATCAACAAGCAATTCCGGCGATCGACTACCTGATGAACGAGGTAGGCATCGAGCGCTGGGTGCTCGAAGGCACCGACTACGTGTACCCACGCACAACGAATCGGGTCCTGGAAGCGTATCTAAAGCAAAAGGGCGTGGCGGAGGCGGATATATCCATCAACTACACACCGTTCGGGCACTCGGATTGGCAGACGCGTGTCGCTGACATTCAGCAATTCGGGTCAACCGGAAAACCGACGGCAGTGGTGTCCACGATCAACGGCGACGCCAACGTCCCGTTCTACCTAGAGCTCGCCAACCAAGAGGTCTCGGCCGAAGACATTCCGGTCGTAGCGTTCTCAGTGGGTGAGGAAGAATTATCGGGTATCGACACGTCACCGCTTGTTGGTCATCTAGCGGCGTGGAACTATTTCCAGAGCGTCAGGTCACCCGCTAACAGGGAATTCATCAGTAAGTGGAAGGAGTTCGTCGGCAGTGCGGACAGGACGACGAACGATCCGATGGAAGCCCATTTCATTGGGTTTAACCTCTGGGCCGCGGCGGTAGAGAAGGCCGGGTCAACCGATGTCGACCAGGTACTAGCCGCACTGCCAGGTACGGAAACACCCAACCTCACCGGCGGAGTTGCGCGCGTGCTCCCGAACCATCACATCACCAAGCCGGTCTACATCGGGGAGGTAAGGGCGAATGGCCAGTTCGATGTCGTTTGGCAGACTGACAACACGGTCGCGGGAGACGCGTGGTCAGACTATCTTCCGGTCAGCGAAGATACGGTAGCTGACTGGGTGACACTGAAATGCGGTAACTACAACACTAAGACGAAAGTGTGCTCTGGACAGAACTACGAATGAGACGGACAACGTTCGGCGGGTGGCAGCCATTATGGCTACTGCTCGCCGTGTGGATGTTTGGTCTCGCGGTCTCGGCCCAGACGGACGACGGCGGATTTCGGTCCGTCGTAGCGGAGTTTGTCGACGCCAACTTCCGTGAGAAGGAGTCGATTACTGACCGGCTGATCGACACGGGGCACTCCAGCGCCAGGACCGTGCTCACGGCCCTGCTCGAAGATCGTCTCTATCTGATCGAACAGAACGAGCAAGTGGTCATCGTCGCATCCGGAGACGAAAGCCGGGAGGTCTACGAGCTCATCGACCCGGTGTCGCTCGAGGATGCCGGGTCGGCCAATCCGGAGCAATTAAGGAAAGTCCTCACCAATAACCGGTTGCGGCGGTTCCTGCGAACAAGCATCGCTAGATTTGCGTTGTCGAGTTCCGACATCAACATTCGGTTGGATGCGGTCAAGGAGATGCTTCGATCGCTCGACGCCACAAGTATAGAGCTGCTTCGCGAGCACGCCGGCGAGGAGACCGACGCCAGGGTCTCGTACGAGATTGACACCGCGCTGGCACTCGTCGCGCTCGACGAGGAGGAGCCGAGCGTTCGTCTCGCCGCGATTGACACCCTCAGGGACCGGCTGAGTCTCGATATTCGCAATCGCCTAGCACTGCTTCTCGAACAAGACGAAAACGGCAACTTCATCGAACGTGATGAGAAGGTGCGTCTTGCTGCCGAAGAGGCCGTACGAGGCATCAACGAAGCACACAGCCTCTATGCAATCGTCGAAACGATGTTCTTCGGGATCAGCCTAGGATCGGTGCTTGCGCTAGCGGCGATCGGACTGACGATCACCTTCGGCGTTATGGGCGTCATTAATATGGCTCACGGCGAACTGATGATGCTCGGAGCCTACACGACGTACGTCGTGCAGCTGGCGATGCCGGATTACATCGATGTCTCGATTCTGGTGGCTATTCCCATGGCATTCATCGTGGCCGGCGCGATGGGCATATTGATCGAACGGACTCTTATTCGGTTTCTCTATGGCCGACCCCTCGAAACTCTACTGGCGACGTTCGGGGTTAGCCTGGTGCTGCAACAGCTCGTGCGGTCCGTGTTCTCGGCGAACAATCGCCCGGTGGTGACCCCGACCTGGATGAGCGGCACCCTGCAGTTCAATGAAGCCTTTTCACTCACCTACAACCGCCTGTACATCATCCTGCTTACCCTGATTGTGTTCGGCGTCTTGCTGGCGGTCCTCAAGTGCACCCGTGTGGGTCTTGACATTCGAGCTGTATCGCAGAACCGAATGATGGCGCGAGCCATGGGCGTTCGCAGTGGATGGGTCGACGCCATGACCTTCGGGCTCGGGTCGGGTGTCGCCGGTGTCGCCGGTGTAGCCCTAAGCCAGCTCACTAACGTCGGTCCAAACCTCGGCCAGTCCTACATCATCGACTCCTTCATGGTGGTGGTCTTCGGCGGCGTCGGCAACATCTGGGGCACGCTCATTGGCGGTGTGTCCCTGGGTCTCGTCACCAAGGTACTCGAGCCGTTCACGGGGGCGGTACTGGGTAAAATCCTGGTTCTTATCGGAGTCATTCTGTTCATCCAGCGTCGTCCTCGAGGGCTCTTTCCGCAGACCGGACGAGCTGCGGAGAGCCTGTGAAGCTCAGCAATCAGGCCCTGTCCTTGTTTCAATCCGATCGTGCCAGCTTCAGTGTCTTTGGGCTTCTGACTGGTGTGGCGCTCGTGGTGCCCTTCCTTAATCTCGCAGTTCCTGAGTCGTCGTCGCTGCATGTGTCGAGCTATGTCGTCGGGCTTCTCGGAAAGTATCTGTGCTACGCGATCCTCGCGACCGCCGTGGACCTGGTATGGGGGTTTTGCGGCATCCTCAGCCTCGGTCACGCCGCGTTCTTCACCCTTGGTGGATACGCGATGGGGATGTACCTCATGCGTCAGATCGGCACGAGAGGGGTCTATGGTCACCCGGTCCTTCCGGACTTCATGGTCTTTCTCGACTGGACCGAGCTGCCGTGGTTCTGGTACGGCTTCGATCGCTTCTGGTTCGCGCTCATCATGGTGGCGCTCGTGCCAGCCACGCTCGCCTTCGTGTTTGGGTGGCTCACGTTTCGCTCGCGCGTCACCGGCGTGTACCTGTCCATCATGACCCAGGCCTTAAGCTACGCGCTGATGCTCGCCTTCTTCCGCAATGACATGGGCTTCGGTGGCAACAACGGATTCACTGACTTTAAGGACCTCCTGGGCTTCGACCTGCAGAGTGACAGCACGCGCTCGGCGCTACTGGTGGCAACGGTCGTTGCGCTAGCAGCCAGCTTTGGAGCGTGTCGGTTTATCGTTCAGTCTCGTGCCGGGCGAGTGGTTCGCTCGATCCGTGATGCCGAGAGTCGGACGCGATTTCTAGGCTATCGCGTCGAGTCCTACAAGCTCTGGCTATTCATGTTCTCAGCGGTCTTGGCCGGTATAGCTGGGGCGCTGTATGTGCCTCAGGTCGGCATCATCAATCCAAGCGAATTCGAACCTATTAATTCCATCGAGATCGTCATCTGGGTGGCGGTGGGCGGACGTGGCACCCTGTATGGCGCGGTGGCCGGTGCGATCCTCGTCAACTACGCCAAGACCTACTTCACCGCGGCTCTACCTGAGCTCTGGCTCTACGCGCTCGGCGCAATCTTTATTGGCGTCACACTCTTTCTCCCACGCGGCCTGGCAGGCCTCGTGCCGAACCGGAGCCTCTCCGAATGACTTCCCTGCTTCCCCAACCGCACGGCGGGCGGGCGACCCGAGGCTCGATGCGTGACATGCGGGAAGCGGTGGCGCAGCGAAAGCCGTCGTTGATGCGCGGAAATGTCCTCTACCTCGACAAGCTCACGGTGAGCTTCGACGGATTCAAGGCGCTCAATGACTTGACACTCTACGTCGACCCTGGGGAGCTGCTCTGTATTATCGGACCGAACGGTGCCGGTAAGACCACGATGATGGACATTGTGACCGGGAAGACCCGCCCCGACGCAGGTACGGCGTTCTTCGGGACGGCCGTCAATCTGTTGCGGCTCACCGAACCCGAGATTGTGGAGGCTGGTATCGGCCGCAAGTTCCAGAAGCCGACCGTATTCGAATTCCTAAGCGTCTACGAAAATCTTGAACTTGCCCTGAGTGACAACAAATCCTTCTGGCACACGCTCATGGCGGACCTGACATCCGCCCAGTGCGATCGCATCGACGAAGTGCTCCAGATCGTCGATCTAGAGGCGAAACGTACTGCCCTCGCAGGCGCGCTGTCGCACGGGCAGAAGCAGTGGCTCGAGATCGGCATGCTCCTGATGCAGGATCCACAACTGTTATTAGTGGATGAACCGGTGGCTGGTATGACGCCAGAGGAAACAGAGCAAACCGCGGAGCTGCTGCTGTCGCTCGCCGGCAAACACTCGGTAGTCGTCGTCGAGCACGACATCGACTTCGTGCGATCGATCGCAACGCGCGTCTCGGTCTTGCACGAAGGTCATGTAATTGCGGAGGGAGACCTGGACACGGTACAGAACGACCCACAAGTCGTCGAGGTGTATCTCGGAGTATGAGCCTCCTATCAATCAAGAGCCTTAATCAATCGTACGCGGGGAGCCACATACTTTGGGAAGTCGACCTTGACGTGGAGCTAGGCTCGTGCATGTGCCTCTTGGGCCGCAACGGCATGGGCAAGACGACATTGCTCAAGTGCATCATGGGGTTGATTCCGGCCGCCTCGGGTGAGATCACGTTCGGCGACAGTGATCTGCGCGTTGCCCCCGCTGAGCGTCGCGCGCGCCTCGGCATCGGGTACGTCCCACAGGGGCGAGAAATCTTCCCTCAACTGACGGTCGAGGAGAACCTTGAAGTGGGACTCACGGCGCGCTTAGATCGCCGACGGACGATCCCGTCGCAGGTGTTCGATCTGTTCCCTGTCTTGAAGCAGATGCTCAAACGGCGAGGCGGCGACCTCTCGGGAGGACAGCAGCAGCAGCTGGCCATAGGGCGGGCGCTCGTGCTCGAGCCCGAGTTGCTCATCCTTGATGAGCCAACTGAAGGTATTCAGCCCAACATCGTTCACGAAATTGGTGACATCATTCTCAAGCTCAACCGTGAGGCCGGAGTGACCGTGCTGCTCGTCGAGCAAAAGCTCCCGTTTGCCCGCCGCGTGGCCAGCGACTTCTGCATTCTCGAAAAGGGCCGCCGCGTGGCCCTAGGCCCCATCGAGGAACTGAGCGACGATGTCGTGCGCGAGTATCTTGCCGTGTAATCTTGACCGCAACGTAAGATAGCAGAGTCGTGACTCCATCCACCGACGCCAGGTCTGGCCAAGGGCAACTTGAGGTGATTCGCCGCCGCGACTGCAGCGTCGTGAGTCGAGCGTTCTCGACTAGCCCGCTGCGTCTCCTGACGCCGGACAACCATGGCCACGCGGCCTGGGTCTACACCTCGAGCCATGGCGGAGGCTTGGTCGATGGTGACGCGATCACAATGCACACGACGGTCGGGGCCGGCGCCTGTGCGTTCGTCTCGACGCAGGCGTCCACAAAGGTCTACCAATCGCCGCATGGAACACAACTGGAGATGACCGCTGAAGTGGGTGACACCGGTGTGCTCATCCTCGCACCTGATCCAGTGGTGTGTTTCGCTCGGTCTCGCTATCATCAGACGCAGAGATTCGATCTCAATGAGAGGGCCGGGCTCGTGCTGCTGGACTGGATTTCATCCGGTCGTCGTGAATCAGGCGAGCGCTGGGCGTTCGACGAATATGTGAGCCGGACGGTCGTGCATCTCGGCGGTCGACGACTCGTGCACGACGCGTTGGCACTTCGCACGTCGGACGGTGATCTCGCGGCGCGCCTCGGTGACTACGACGTGCTCGCTTTGGTGCTGATCGTCGGAACACCACTGGAACCTGTCGCCGAGCGAATCCTGGCCAGGGTCGAGGACTCTACAGTTGGCCAGACTCAGGGTCGACTGGTCGCAGCTGCGCCGATCGGTGACTCCGGTTGTTTGCTGCGTGTGGCGGGCCGGTCTGTCGAGGATGTCGGTGGCATACTGGTCGATTTCCTCGACTTTGTGCCGACGCTGCTAGGCGACGATCCATGGGCACGGAAATGGTAGGGCTATGCATCTCACACCACGTGACGTAGACAAGCTCATCCTTCACCAGGCTGGATTCCTCGCGCAGCGACGCCTCGCCCGCGGCCTCAGGATGAACTATGTGGAGGCGGTGGCGCTAATCGCGACGCAGATCCTGGAATTCATCCGCGACGGCCGATCAGTAGCCGAGTTGATGGATCTTGGCCGTCGCATGCTGGGCACCGAGGACGTACTAGAAGGGATCCCTGAGATGGTGGACGAAGTGCAGGTCGAGGGCACGTTCCCAGATGGCACCAAACTGGTGACCGTTCATCACCCAATCGTCGTCGAGCACGGAGATCTGTCCCTGGCCCTCTACGGTAGCTTCTTGACCCCGCCCGTAGCCGACGCGTCGACCGGCCGGCCCGCATCGAGGCTCGAAGGAAGGCCAGGCGAGATACAAGCTCGCCCCGGTCAGATTGTGCTCAACGAGGGACGCGAAACGCTTGAGTTAAAGGTCGCCAACACCGGCGATCGGCCGATTCAGGTCGGTAGCCACTACCACTTCCTCGAAACAAATCTGGCACTGGTGTTCGACCGGCGCGCAGCCTACGGTCACCGGTTAGACATTCCGGCTGGGACCGCCGTTCGGTTCGAGCCAGGGGAAACGAAGACCGTCAAACTGGTGCCGATTGCCGGCAGACGGACCATACGCGGAGGGAACGCCTGGGCAAGTGGTCCGGTGACCGACAACCGTGAGTCGCCCATCATGTCCCAGCACCAAGCGTCGGAGAATCTGGAGTAACCATGGCTCATCACATCGACCGACGCCACTACGCCGACCTCTATGGTCCTACGACCGGTGACCGTGTCAGGCTAGGGGATTCGGGGCTAGTCGCGGAGGTGGAACAGGACGCCACTACCTATGGAGACGAGTGCGTGTTCGGTGGCGGGAAGGTCTTACGAGACGGCATGGGGCAGGCGACCGGCGTCTCGGATGAGCGCGCGCTCGACTGCGTCATCACCAACGCACTGATCATCGACTGGACCGGCATCAGGAAAGCGGATGTCGGCATCAAGGACGGCCGCATCAGTGGTATCGGTAAAGCCGGGAATCCGGACGTGATGGCTGGCGTCACCGATGGGATGGTCGTGGGCGTGACCACCGAGGCAATTGCCGGCGAGGGGTTGATTCTCACGGCTGGTGGTATCGACGCACACGTCCACTTCATCGCCCCACAACAGGTCTACGAGGCGCTAGCCAGCGGTGTCACCACATTCGTCGGAGGAGGAACGGGGCCGGCCACTGGCACCAAGGCAACCACGTGCACGCCCGGAACCCGACACGTGCAGCTCATGCTGCAGGCGACCGACGTTCTGCCGATGAATTTCGGGTTTTTAGGAAAAGGCAATACTTCGATGCCGAACGGACTTGAAGAACAAATCCGAGCCGGTGCCATGGGGCTTAAGCTGCACGAAGACTGGGGCACAACGCCGGCTACCATCGACTGCTGCCTTACCGAAGCGGAACGGTTCGACGTGCAGGTCGCAATCCACACCGACACGCTGAACGAGTCGGGGTTCGTCGATGCCTCGATTGCGGCGTTCAAGGGACGGACCATTCACACCTACCACACAGAAGGCGCGGGTGGAGGACACGCACCGGACATCATACGTGTGTGCGGCGAGCCCAACGTCCTGCCCAGCTCGACCAACCCGACACGGCCGTATACCGTCAACACACTCGACGAACATCTCGACATGCTCATGGTTTGTCACCATCTCGACAAGAACACTCCAGAGGACGTGGCCTTCGCTGAGAGCCGGATTCGCGGCAAGACGATCGCGGCCGAGGACGTATTGCACGATCTCGGCGCCATTAGCATCATCGCAAGCGACAGTCAGGCGATGGGACGAGTGGGAGAAATCATCTCGCGTACCTGGCAAACGGCCCACAAGATGCGGAGCGAGAGGGGTCGACTCGACGGTGAGCAGGGCGAGAACGACAACCTGCGCATCCGGCGGTATGTCGCCAAGTACACAATCAACCCGGCCCTTGCGCATGGCATCGCCCACGAGGTCGGCTCGGTCGAGATCGGGAAACTGGCTGACCTGGTGCTGTGGAAACCGGCGTTTTTCGGCGTCAAGCCAGAACTGGTCATCAAGGGTGGGTTTATCGCCTGGGCGCAGATGGGCGATGCGAACGCGTCCATCCCAACCCCGCAGCCCCAACTGATGCGGCCGATGTTCGGAGCCTATGGACTCGCAACGGGTACCACAGGGCTCGCATTTGTCTCCGAGCTATCGCTGCAAGAAGGCGACCTCGATCGCTACGGTCTGACGAAACGCCTCTCCGCTGTGCGCGGGTGTCGCTCGATCGGCAAGCGCGACATGAAGCTGAACGATTCATTGCCCAGCATCAGCGTCAACCCGGAGACCTATGTAGTCACTGCCGATGGCGAAGAGTTGCGTGCCGAGGCGGCCGATGTGCTCCCCCTTGCCCAGCGCTACTTCCTCTTCTGAACTAACCATGTCCGACTGGCTGGCCTGGCAAGTGGTGGATTCGGCGTTTCCGATCGGCGTGTTCGCCCACTCGTGGGGCGTGGAGGCCGCCTGGCAGTCTGGGCACGTGCCCGACTCCGAGGCGTTGCAGCGGTTCTTGCACGCCTCCATCCAGCAAACCGGCTACGGTGCGTTACCGTTTCTAGGTGCCGGCTATCGACGGCCCGATAAATTGGCGGCGCTGGACAAGCTCGCCGACACGTTTCTCATCAACCGCGTGACTAATCGAGCGAGTCGTGTGCAAGGTCGCACACTCGTTGCGACGGCAGCACGAGTGTGGCCATCGGACGCGATGACCACACTCGTTGCCCAGGCGACCAGCGGACACGCACACGTGGCACCGCTCTCCGGCTGCGTCTTTCAGGTGATTGGTCTACCGGTCGAGACGGCGAAAAAGGTGATGCTCTACGGTACGGCCCGAGGCGTGCTGGCTGCAGCGGTACGTTTAGGCATCGTCGGAAGCTATGAAGCTCAGCGGCTGCAGCACCACGCCCAACCCTGGCTCGACACCACGCTCAAGCAGTGTGGCGCACTTGACCCGGAGGATGTCTGCCAGACCGCGCCCATCCTCGACCTGCTGCAGGCCGGACACGACCGCTTATACTCCCGACTGTTTCAGTCGTAGGACGAACGATTCAAAGACCAGGAGCTCTACGATGCACGACACGCCGCACTCGCACGACCACGACCCACGGAGCCCAGGTTATTTCGCGAACCGCCCGACTCGGCTCGCGCGCGACTACCAGTCGCGCGCCTTCACCGTCGGTATCGGCGGCCCGGTCGGAAGCGGGAAGACGGCGCTGCTACTAGCGCTCTGTCGCCAGCTGCGAAACCGCCACAGTCTCGCGGTTGTTACAAACGACATCTTTACGAAGGAGGACGGCGAGTTCCTGGTCCGCCACGAAGCGCTCGAAATTGATCGCATCGTCGCCGTCGAAACCGGCGGCTGTCCACATACTGCCGTGCGCGACGATGTCAGTCAAAACCTGGATGCCCTCGCCCAACTGATGGTAAAGGTTGACCCGGACCTGCTGTTTGTCGAGAGCGGTGGGGACAACCTAGCCGCACAGTTCAGCCGCGACCTCGCCGACTTCACGATCTACGTCATCGACGTGTCCGGTGGAGACAAGATTCCGCGCAAAGGGGGGCCCGGCATCACACAATCCGACCTGCTCGTCATCAACAAGACAGACCTGGCTCCACTCGTCGGTGCCGATCTGGCTGTCATGGCTCGAGACGCTGCACACATGCGCGGCAGCGGGCCAGTCGTGTTCGCACAAGTCACTAAAGATGTGGGCGTCAGTGAGATCGTCGACGCCGCACTGGCAGGCTGGAAAGCGGCTCTGTCAAGCTAACGAGGCGTTGATGCACGGCTTTTCTTCGGCTTAGTGGTATAAAGGTGCTACAAGTGGCTACTCGGTGTGAAGGTGCCAACTGATGGCCTTGAGGAGTTGTAGATCATGTCAAAGCATACCTGGGTCGGATTAGGCGGATCGCGTTGGCGCGGACCGAATCTCGCGGCGGCGGTGGTCGGGGTGGCAGCCGCTGCACTGATCGTGGCCGGTGGCCTGACCGGCGGACTGGGTTTCCCGCCGGGTGTCGTCGTTGCGGCAGCACAACCCCCGTCGGCGGATGGAGCCTTCACCGCGGACCAGGCGGCCAGCGGCTGGTCGGTCTACGGCGTGCAGTGCGCAGAGTGTCACGGACTGGCCCTGGAGGGGATGGAAGCGCCGCCCCTCTCGGGCTTGGATTTCCTGAACAGTTGGGCGGGACAGACGACCGATGAGCTGTTGGCCTACCTCAGCGACGAGATGCCTCCAGGACAGGCCGGTTCGCTCAGCGAGCAGTCCTACGTAGAGCTGGTGGCTTACCTTCTGGAGTCCAACGGCGCCGTACCTGGCGAGCGCACCTTGACCGCGGATGCGGGGTTGATGATCGGCGCTGCGGCGGACATCTCAGAGGTGCGCCGCGCGGCGCAAAGGGGCGAACGGTTACGGCGGCGCTCGTCGCGATTCGTCAACCAAGAGGTGCCGCGCCAGCTGACCCCGGTGACCGACGCCATGCTCGCGAACCCTCCAGCGGAGGACTGGCTGAGCTGGCGGCGAACGCGCAACAGCCACGGCTACAGCCCGCTCGATCAGGTGACCCGCGACAACGTCGCCGACCTGAAGCTCGCGTGGTCGATCTCGATCCGGTCGGGTACCCACCAAACGACGCCACTGGTGCATGACGGCGTGATGTTCCTCGCCAATCCGGGGAACGTGGTGCAGGCGATCGATGCGGCGACCGGCGACGTGATCTGGGTGTACCGCGCGCGGCTACCGGAGGACGCGGTGGCCGGTGCCACCCGCACGCTGGCGTTCTACAGCGACAAGCTGTTCCTCGCCACGGCCGACGCCGCGATCGTCGCCCTCGACGCACGCACCGGCGCGGAAGTGTGGCGAACGGTCAAAACAGACTACACGCAGGGCTTCCGGCAGAACGCCGGCCCGATCATCGCCAACGGGGTCGTCATCACCGGCACCAACGGCTGCGATCGATACACCGAACAGACCTGCTTCATCACCGGGCACGATCCGGACACCGGCGAGGAATTGTGGCGTACGTCGACGATTGCGCTACCGGGTGATCCGAACAACGGATCGTGGGGTGACACGCCGCCATACCTCCGCGCGGGTGGTGACACCTGGATCCCGGGCAGCTACGACTCGGAGCTCGATCTCTTCTACATCGGCACGGCGCAGGCGAAGCCGTGGGTGGCGGCAAGCCGCGGCATGACGACGCGACAGGACGCGCTCTACACCAACTCGACGCTGGCGCTGAACCCACGAACCGGGCAGGTGGAGTGGTACTTCCAGCACGCGCCGGGCGAGACGCTCGACCTCGACATCGTGTACGAGCGCGTGCTGGTCGATGCCGACGACGAAAAGTGGCTTTTTACGATAGGCAAAGACGGCATCCTCTGGAAGCTCGACCGGCGGACCGGTGCGTTCGTCGCTCTGCGTGAAACGGTCCACCAGGACGTCTTCGAGTCGATCGACCGGACCACGGGCGAGCTGACCTACAGAGAGAACCTGCAGGACATCGCCATCGGCGAGCGGGTGTTCGCCTGCCCCAGCTTGCTGGGCGGCCACAACTGGCAAGCATCGGCATACCATCCGGGCGCCGGCGCCCTCGTCATCCCGCTCCACCAGGCGTGCATGCACCTGACCGGGCGCGAGGTGGAGTTCACCGAGGGGGGCGGCGGAACGGCCGGCCGCTACGAACTGCTGGAGATGCCGGGCAGCAACGGCAACGTTGGGAAGCTGGCCGCCTACGACGTGCGGACGATGGAAGAGCTCTGGAGCCACGAGCAGCGAACACCGTTCCTGACGTCCGCACTGACAACGGCGGGTGGATTGGTCTTTGCCGGTGACGCCGCCCGCTACTACCGGGCGTTCGATATCGAAACCGGCGAGGTGCTCTGGGAGACGCGTCTCGCCGCGTCGGCACACGGTTACCCAATCACCTACGCGGCCGGCGGACGGCAGTACATAGCCGTCCCAGCTGCGCTGGGGGGCGTCTTCCGCAGTCTCACGTCGAAGCTCAACCCAGAGGTCTACCAGCCCGAAGGGGGAAACGCGCTCTTCGTCTTCGCCCTGCCGGAGTGACGCCACGCAGCCGCGCAACTAACCCCCGTCCCCATTGACCCACTAATTTTAAAGCGGGCTACAAAAAGACTAGCTCTCCTCTTTGCCGTCGCTTCAGACTCCGAACTGAATGATCTGATTACCAAAGACAGGCTACAGTCGTTCCCGTAATGCGATCGCAACAGCTTGCTTTAATCGTGGCCATTCCAATATTTCTGGGAGTGGCGATGCAGAGGTCAAGACCACAAGAGATCATGGCAAGGATGGTAGATCCTGCAGCCAACTTTATCTGGAGGTCCGTTTCGACCACTGTGACTGCTCAGGGGATTGAGGAGAAAGCTCCGCAGAATGAGAGTGAATGGACGGAGCTACGAAACGCAGCCGATCTTCTCGCTGAAGGTGGGCGCCTTCTCAAGAAGGATCCTCAGGGAGAGGACGATAAGAATTGGCTGAAATGGTCTCAAGCAATCATCGATTCCGCTACGTTAACCCTTGAAGCGATAGAGTCTAAGAATGCTGATCAGGTCCTCGAAGCCGGGGAGGCTATCTATAACACCTGTGTCGGATGTCACGGCGGCTATCGGCGGATGTCGTCGCCGTGAGCGCATACATATTTTCTTCCGAGTTAAAGAATCTGACCTGTTTCATGGGCGCTCCCTGACAAGGCTGCCATCTAGCCTGCTACCGACCGGCGTGAATTTTCACGGGGATTTACGGCTCAACTGCGAGACAGGGTCCTGGACGACCCAACCCGTGAGGTCTAGCTCAGGAGTGCTCGCACACGATCTTTGGGCCGACCAATAATGGCGGTGTCCTCGGTCACGACCAGCGGCCGCTGTAACAACTGCTTGTGCTTCACCAGGATATCGACGATCTGATCTTCGGTCGCCACATCGGCGTCCACGAGTCCTAGCTTCCTAAACTTTGAGTCACGACGGACCAGCGCCGTAGGAGGATCTTCGAGCTTGGCGATGATCGCCCGTAATGTCTCAGCGTCCGGGGGAAACTGCATGTAGTTTACCTCTTCGAACTCCACTCCCAACTCATCAGCAATGCGCACGGCATTGACCGACGAGTCTCAATGCTTGTTGTGGAAAAATCGGATCTTAGCCATACCCCTGATCATACGATGCTTCTCCCGACATGCCTGTCTCGGATGCCAATCATGTCAGCCACGCCGCATCCTCAACTGCCCACCCCGACAACTGTCAGCCCCGCCCCCGTTGAACCGCCGCCGTCGCGTGCATTGCACTCCCTGCCAGCCAACGGTAGGATGACGTGTTCTGGCGAGGTCAGTTGTCACCAGAGATCTAACAGTGACCAAAGGAGTTGGTATGCGCAACGCAGTAATTGGGATCGGTGCCATGGTGGGTCTGATGGTATCGTCGGCCGCATTCGGACAGGTCACTACGGCGACTGACGTGACGAAAGAAGAATATCTGGCGGTCACGAACGCGCCCGAAGATCCGTGGGGAACACCAAGCGGGATCGACCGCCAGGTCAAGATTGTCGACATTGGGAAGTCCAACGTGGCTGTGGGTATCCTGCATAGAAATGCACTTGAGGCAACCGGCGGTTCGGCGGTGGGCATTGTGCACACGCGTGTGACCGAGGTCTACTACATCTACTCTGGCGGTGGAGCCTTAATGACGGGCGGTACGCTGAGTGACCGCAGTGACATCCCGGCTGACAGCCAAATCGTTACGACACTGGTCGGGGAGAGCTACCGTGCGTCGGCGACGGGTGGCAAGACACGACAGGTCTCCGAAGGCGATATTGTTGTGATTCCGGGAGGGGTTTTTCACGGGTGGACTGAGATCGTGGACCACGTGACGTACCTGAGTATTCGACCCGATCCCGACAAGGTGTTACCGGCAGGATGGGTCAACCCCCTCATCACTCCCTAGGTTCTGAGTCGTCGTGATATTCGAGTCCGTGATCGGCTATTTCCAACCCTTGAATGCGGGCACGATGATAGTTACCACCACGAACGCACGTGGAGTTTCGTATGACCGCATCGTCGCGCGCCTCGACACCCATGGCCAGAGCTCTGCGTGGTGAAGAATCACCGGCCTCGAATTTGGCATGACCGAGGCCTGGAGAACCCCTGGGTCCAGGTCGCCATCGATAGGGAGCGAGAGGGCTGTCTCGCTCTCCCCGTTTCTGCACAGAGCACGATCATGTGAACGTCGAGTATCGCCTCGGTATTGTGTTCCGTATGCTGACCGGGCTTCCGACACGATACATTCTTCGACTCGACCCGTGTGAGCCGTCAGCCCGTTTCTGTTGAACCGACCGCCACATCTGAGTAGGCTAGACTTAAAATGTTTCAGGCTCGCTTCGCCTCATTCCTCGACACCTTCGATCTTGATCCGAACAGACACCGCTCACAGTGGGAACAGGTCTAGAAATTGTTACTTGAGACCAACCCCGTCTACCACGCACGGCTGAAGCAGGTTTATCCTGGGACAAGTGGCCCGGTTGCTGGGGCATTGACGGCGGTATTGACCTTGTGGCCGAGACATGATCATGAAATCTCCCTTAGGTAAGTTGCTGAATATCTTCGGCGAGGGCGAGATGCGCCGAAATGCAAGAGCGATCCGTCTGTATGCCGCATTCCTCATTGTGATCATTCTTCTCTACACAACGCTGTTCCAATTGATCATGGTTCAGGTGGAGGGACAATCCCACTCGTGGGTCACGGCTGTCTACTGGACACTGGTCACGATGAGCACGCTCGGCTTTGGAGACGTAACCTTCTCCAGCGATATCGGTCGCCTGTTCAGTCTTGCCGTTTTGATATCAGGGATACTGCTGCTGCTAGTCGTTTTGCCGTTCACATTCATCCGGTTTTTCTATTCCCCCTGGCTCGAAGCTCAACTGCAAGGTCGAGCGCCCCGGAAAGTGCCCACGAACGTTCGAGATCACGTCATCATCGCCCGCTACGACGCCATCGCAGCCGGGCTTATCGAGAGGCTTCGGGCTAGTCAGATCCCCTACTACGTCGTCGAGTCAGATCCAGAGACGGCAGGCAATCTCTTAAGCCAAGGCGTCTCCGTGATTAACGGTGAGCTCGACAACCGGACAACCTACGAGGACTTGCAAGTGCAGCAAGCCCGTCTGCTGTTCGCCAACTGTAAGGACACCACGAACACCAACATCACGTTAACCGTGCGTGAGGTCTCCGACGACGTACCGATCATAAGCATCGCCGAGCAAGAGGACTCGATCGACATCCTGGAGCTCAGCGGTAGCACACACGTCTTACCGCTCAAGGTTCGTCTTGGAGAGTATCTGGCCAACCGTGTCAGCGCCATTGGCGAGATGGACATCATCGGCAACTTCCGAGAGCTTCGGGTCGCCGAGGTGTCGGTTCGCAACACCCCGTTAGCCAACCTCACTGTTAGTGATACACGACTGCGAGAACGGACGGGATTGAACGTCGTTGGTATCTGGCACAGGGGACGGCTGACTCCCGCCTTTCCACAGACCTTGATCAGTAACGACAGCATCTTGGTCGTCGCGGGCCTCTCGAAGCAGCTGGACTCGCTCAATACAGTCCTCAACATCCGTTCCCACGACCGGACGTCCGTTATGGTCATCGGGGCGGGTACCATAGGAAGAGTAGCGACGCGCGCACTGAAAGAGCAGGGCGTGTCCGTCCAGTTGGTCGAACGCAACCCGGACAAGAAAGAGCGTTTGAAAGACATGGCTGATCATGTCGTCATCGGTAACGCCAACGATCTGAACGTCCTCAAGAGGGCTGGGCTCAACGATGTGTCGGCGGTCTTGCTGACCACGAACGACGATGCGATCAATGTGTACCTTACCGTCTATTGCCGCCGACTCAAGCCTGACCTCCGCATCGCGAGCCGGGTCACTCACGACCGAAATCTCGAAGCGGTCTACCGCGCGGGAGCGGATTTCGTGCTCAGCTACATGTCCCTTGGAGTGGAATCCGTCATGTCACGCATCGAGGGGCACGAGCCCCTTATTTTGGGAGAAGGGATCGAACTGTTCGAGATGAAGCTGCCGGCATCGTTAGAGAACAAGACTCTGGCGGAGACCAGGATTGCGTCACGTACGGGCCTGAGCTTAGTCGCGGTTCAGAAGAGCGACAAGCTAGTTACCAGGTTCAGCGCATCGATGCAGCTTATTGCTGGTGACCAGCTCAGCATGCTTGGCAGCTTGGAGCAACGGAAGAAGTTCGCCGAAATATTCGACTAGCGTCAAGTCCCCCACCGGTCTGTTTCAACGAGGCACCCAGACGGAATCAACGGGTTAAGTCCATTGCTTTCCACCGCGCGGTCGACAAGGAGACCGGTAAAGAGCTGGTGACCCTCGAGATTCCGGCACCGATTCAATACTGCCTCATGGCGTATCTACACGGGGGCCAGCAGCACATCGTCCTACAGGTCTGAGGCGAGAGGGCTTACCCGGATCGCTCGTGGCTCTGCGACTTCCCTGAAAACTCTGAGAACTACGCGCCGTCCTTCCGCTCAATGGGTGGAACAGGTGTGTCTGGACTGAGGACTGGCCTCCGCGTATGCCAGTTCGTGGCCTGCTCATAGGCGTTGGCAAGTGCCAGCACTCTACCCTCCGAGAAGCGCGGGCCGGCGATCATGAGCCCGATGGGGAGGCCGTCGGCCGCAAAACCACATGGGATCGACACTGCGGGAAGGCCGAAGCTGTTGAAGGGGGAGCAGTTCGAAGTGACCGACGGTTCCCTCGGGTCTCCCTGATTCTCTTCCCTCTCCAGCGCTTCGTTGATGGTGGGTTGCATTACGCGCCAGGTGGGTAGCACTATGAGATCATGATCGACGAAAGTGTCATCTATGGTCTTCCGCATTCGCTGAAGCTCCCACTGGGCCTTAATGTAGTCGACGACCTTCGTCGAACACTGCGTCGTCGCCACGTCGTTGAGTCTCCGGTGGACGGCCTCGATTGTCCGCCTCTGGTTCAGCGAATAGCGGCTGGCGCTGCGCTGGTACCACTCCCAGTGGAACGCTTCGATCTCCCCGGCGAGGAACGATCTTGAGTATTCCCCCTGGGGTGGCAGGCGCATCTCGCTGACACTCTGAGTGAGCCCGGTCAAGATCCCGATGGCCTCCTCCACGGCACTCGCGATCTCGGCGTCGAGAAAATCAAAGAATGGCTCTCTCGGGATTCCCAGGCGCAACCCGCTCACGGGCTGGCTCAGAGCCGCATGGTAGTCTCGCATAGGGTGCTCGACACTGGCCACGTCGTGCTTGTCGTAGCCCACCATGCCGGACAGAAGCAGCGCACAGTCCTCAGCCGTTTTGGTCATCGGGCCGCAGTGGTCAAGCGAATAGGTGCGCGGGATGATCCCGCCGATAGAGACCAGACCGTACGTGGGCTTAAGTCCAACGATGCCACAATACGCCGCAGGCATACGAACCGAGCCGCCGGTGTCCGTTCCCAACGCTCCGAGAGTCATATCGGCAATTACCGCGGCCGCCGACCCCCCAGATGAGCCGCCCGAGATCCGGTCAAGCGCCCACGGGTTACGGACCGGAAGGAAGTAGGTGGAAACGTTGCTCCCACCCATTGCGAACTCCTGAAGGCCAGCCTTGGCCATGATCACGGCTCCGGCCTCTTTCAGGCGTTTGACCACGAAGGCGTCCTCGTCGGGGACGTTTTCCTCGAACACCAGGCTACCTCCGGTCGTGCGGGTTCCAGCCGTGTCGATATTGTCCTTGAGACCGAGGGGAATTCCGTGTAGAGGTCCGCGGAAGGACCCCGCGCTCGCCTCGACGTCCAGCTGCCGGGCCTGCGTGAGGGCCTCTTCAGACATGATCGTGATGATAGCGTTGACTTTTGGATTGTATGCCTCGGCCCGTGTCAGGCAGGCCTGCGTGAGCTCTGTGCAGCTGATTTCTCTCGTACGGATCATCCTGGAAGCCTGAGCGATCGTCAGTCGCGCTAGCTCGTCTGATTGTGTTGCCGTGGCAGCTGGGGCTTGGGCGTGCGAGCGTTTGGGTAAGGCCGGGAGGGCCGCGGCGCCTACGGCGGCGCTAGCGGTCAGCCGGACAAAGTCGCGACGGCTCCATTCGTTTTGCAGCTTCATTGGTAAGTCCCCCTCCGGGGTTTAGGTGGCCCTCACGGAGAATGCGCTGCCCGGCCGACTCCGCGCCAGAGCGCTCCCCAGGTGCGGGCGAGTATAATCATTTGGTCTAGTGCTGAACAATGGCCTAAGCCAGGATACGATCCGGGATATCATCACAAACGTGACCTTCTACGCGGGTAGGTCTACCGGCTTCACCGCGGCGCGCGTGGCCGCCGAGGTGTTCACGGAGCGGGGCCTCCCCATGGGTGGATAACGCTGGAGGACATCAGGATGATAAAGACAGAAACCGAACGGCGTGCGCGTGCAGAAGCGAGAGTGGCTAAGACACGGAGTGCAGTGGGACTCGCAGCCGTGGGCATCTGGGTGATCGCCGCGGTCCCCGCGCTCGCCCAGTCGGGTCCGTCCCCGACATTCACGCGGGACGTGGCCCCGATCCTCCAGGAAAACTGCCAGACGTGTCACCGAGACGGGTCGGTCGCCCCAATGGCGCTCACCACCTTCGACGAGGCTCGGCGCTACAGCACCCGCATCCGGGACCGCGTGGCGAACCGGGTGATGCCTCCGTGGCCACTCGATCACACCATCGGCATCCAGGAGTTCAAGAACGACATCTCCCTGAGCGACGAGGAGATCGAGACCATCGTCGCCTGGGTCGACGCTGGGGCTCCCAAGGGTGACCCCGCCGACATGCCACCGCCGGTTCAGTGGGCGTCCTTCGAGAACGACTGGCAGTACGAGGAGTACTTCGGTAGCCCGCCTGACATCGTGGTGATTTCCCCTACCTATACCGTGCCAGGCAACGAGCTCGATCACTGGCCAGACCTCGAAACCGACATCCCTGGAGTTACGGGAAACCGGTGGATTAAAGGTGTCGAGATCCGGCCCGCCGACCCCGACACGCGGTACGTCTTCCACCACGCTAACCCTTCGATCCTCCAGGACGGAGGCCGTGTCGCCGTCGGGCACTCGGCGGCTGGCACCGTGGGGTACATCTTCCCTGAGGATACCGGTCAGCCATTGAAGCCCGGAGCCCGGGTCAGGTTCGGCATGCACCTTTTTCCCATCGAACGCGACGTGGACGCCGTGCTTCAGCTCGGTTTCTGGCTGTACCCGGAGGGAGAGCGGCCCGAGTTCGAGACCCCGGGAGAAGTGCTCCACGAAGCCAGTCAAAGCACGGGCTTCGGCCATCAGGCCTCCTCGACGAGCGCATATGGTCCTGATCGAGGCATCGGTGGAGGACGGGGCGGCACGAGCAGCGAACCCCAGTTCCCGCGCCAGGTCGACCTACTGATCCCACCGAACAGCACCGCCACGTACAAGGGCGTCTACGTGATGGACCGGCCTGCCCGGATCCACAGCGTACGCGGCCATATGCATCTTCGCGGAAAATACCAGGTCATCGAGGCCGTGTACCCAGACGGGCGATGGGAAATCATCAACAAGCTCAACTGGGCCCACGGTTGGCACACGGCCTTCCTCTACGAGGACCACGTGATGCCACTCCTGCCCAAGGGCACGGTACTCATCGTCACCAACCACTTCGACAACACGGCTGACAACCCCAACAACCCCGACCCCAACCAATGGGTGGTCCGGGGTGACCGCACCGTCGACGAGATGTCCCACTCGAGAATCGGCATGACATACTTCGACAACGAGGAGGATTTCGAGAGGCTCGTGCGAGAGAGGGAACTGCTCCTGTCGAGGATGGAGGGTCGCGACCTGCAGGCGAGCCGCTAGACTCAGGGCTGGAAGCTGCCCCATGAGACTCACGCATGCGATCGTGGTAGCGCTCCTGCTGGTGCTGTTGGCAGCGCCTACTCGCGTCACCGCGCAGAACCAACTACCCTCCTCGGCTGGAGATTGGATGCTCCGTAATCTCCGGGCCTCGGGTCAGCCCGTCGTTCCGCTCTTCGACGGCTGGTTTCATCAACCGGACGGTAGCTACGAGCTCTGCTTCGGATACCACAATCTGAATACCAAAGCGGAAGTCGAGATCCCGCTCGGACCGGACAACTTCATCGAGCCGGCCGAATACAACGGTGTGCAGCCGGAGCACTTCGACGAAGTCCCGCCGGAATACCGGCGACGGTTTTGTGTGTTCACCGTCAACGTGACGGACCTGGCTATCGCACCAGAGGTCCGGTGGACGCTCCGAGTGGGAGGCGAAACCTACTCCGTTCCAGGCTCGAGCGCCGAGCACTACCGGATGGACGAGCTCCTGCAGTCCTCACGGGGTAATAGTGCTCCGCGAGTTGTGTTCCAGGAGCCAATTGATCAACCGGTTCGCCGAGGCCGCACGACTGATATGAGCCGCCCTCCGGTCCCAGCAAGGGTAGGGGAACCACTACGGCTCTCATTCACCGTGACCGACCCGGACGAGATCCCGTTGGGTGTCACACGCCTCATCTGGGGGAAGCATCAGGGAGCCGGGACCGTGGTATTCAGTGAAGAGGACACTGAGGTCACCGAAGAGAGCGAGAACTTCGTGCGCACGGCGACCGCCACCTTCGACGAACCGGGTGAGTACGTGCTACGGCTGCAGGCGGTGGACTGGGACGTGGGGAATGCCTTCGGCTTCCACTGCTGCTGGACCAACTATTACCTGAGGGTGGCAGTCAGCCGGTAGCGGATGCGGCCGCGGCACGGCACGATTCAGGAACAGTCCGGCACCGCCTCGTCGAACCCCAGCTAAGCGAGTAGCCTGACAATTGATACGGTACGGTGCTTCGCGAAGTCGTCAGCAAGGTATAGCGACTGGTTAACAGCACCTCACTACCTCATCTCCAAACTCATTTCAAGTCCCGTCGACTCAGCTAGCCTGCCGAACCGGACCGCGACCGCTCGATAAGAGGTGTCTGGATGATCGGTAGCAGTTCTGCAGCGCCAAATGATCGTCTCATCTGTTGGTCCGTCGGCTGACCATATACCGTTGAACGCTGTTTTGGAGTTCGACGCACACATGAAATAACTGATTCCATTTCCTCGGGGGAAAGCTCCTCACCAAAAGAGGCACCAGCAGCCCTCGTAATACTTTCATTCATCAAGGTCCCACCAAGATCGTTTGCCCCAGCGTTTAGGCACTCAGCCACGCCGCGCGGTCCCATTTTTACCCACGACGTCTGAATATTCTGAACCACCGGGTGCAACGCCAATCTCGCGACTGCATGCATCAGAAGTGATTCTCTAAAAGTAGGGCCCTTCCGGGCTCTACCCTTTAAATAAATCGGTGCTTCCATGTGCACAAACGGTAATGGCACAAACTCTGTAAACCCACCTGTCTTCACTTGCAGTTCTCTAATTCTCTTTAGGTGTCTACCCCAGTGTAGGGGACGATCTATATGGCCGTACATAATTGTGGCAGTGGTCTTAAACCCAACTGCGTGGGCGGTTTCCATCACCTCGAACCACTGGGACGTGGAAAGTTTGTCAGGACACAACTCTTGTCTGACTTCATCATCCAAAACTTCAGCAGCAGTACCAGGCAAGGTGCCTAATCCTGCATCCTTCAATCGCACCAAAAATTCCCTGAGCGATATTCCGAGAGTCTCAGCGCCCTGCCACACTTCTAACGGTGAAAATGCGTGAACATGCATCTCCGGTACAGCTGACTTCACCGCTCGGCAAATCTCTAGATACGTCTCCCCCGTATAGTCTGGATGGATTCCTCCTTGCATGCAGACCTCGGTGCCGCCTCGCTCCCAGGCTTCGATGCTCCTGCGGCTGATCTCATCCAGATCGAGAACATAGGGAGCACCCCTTAGGTTCTCACTTAGCTTGCCTTTTGAAAATGCACAAAATTGACACCGGAAATAACACACGTTTGTGTAATTGATGTTCCGATTGACAACGTACGTCACCTCGTCACCATTAACCTGGTGTCGAAGTTCATTGGCAGCCCTCAAGACTGCAACAACATCGTCACCTCGGGTGGCGAATAACTCCGCAATTTCAAACTCCGTAAATCTGAGACCGCGCCGCGTCTTACCACACAGTTCCTCTGTGCGGGTCGAAACGTTCAGAGTGGAGACTGTTCGAATGCGACGCAATAACTTCTGAGGCAGTAGAGTATCTCCATCACCAGGCGACCACGGATCAGCTCGTGCAAATCCTTCAGCATCTGATCCCTGTACTAGTGCAGCCCTTAGGTCTTTTGCGATCCACGTGTCCGCATCTCTTACGTATTGCGGATATGCGGTGAGTCGTTCTACAAGGACTTTTCCCTCTTCTTCAGTCTTCCTCTCGAGAAGTTCCAGGTGCGGCCATGGTGACTCAGGATTTACATGGTCAGGTGTAATCGGAGAGACCCCCCCCCAATCATTAATTCCGGCTCGGATCAAGGTGCTGAACGTTCCCGGACTCAAGTTGGGTGGCGCCTGAATGGCCATGTGAGGACCAAAAATGATCCTGGCGCTGGCAATCGTCCATAAGAGGTCATTCAACTCAGGTTCAGGAGAACACGCCATTTTTGTGCCTTCTTTTGCCCTGAAGTTCTGAATAATGATCTCCTGTATGTGACCATATGTGTCGCTCAAGTCACGTAGTGCCAGAAGCGATTCAATCCGTTCTTCTCGCGTTTCGCCAATTCCAATTAGGATGCCTGATGTGTATGGAATCTTGAGTTCGCCAGCCGCTCTCATTACCCCAAGCCTTACATCCGGATCTTTATCAGGTGAACTGAAGTGGGCCTCGCCTCGCTCAAGCAGGCGTCTTGATACACTTTCTAGCATTATGCCTTGCGACGGGCAGGTCTCCTTCAATGCGATAAGTTCATCGCGTGTGACAACTCCAGGATTTGCGTGAGGAAACAAGCCCGTGGCATCAAAAACGGCTTTGGCGGCGGCAAGGAGATACGCGATGGTTGTTGAGTATCCCAACTCAGCTAGTTCTTCTCCAGCCTGTGGATATCTCAATTCCGGTTTGTCTCCGAGAGTAAAGAGAGCCTCGCGGCAGCCAGCATTAGCGCCCTGTTGAGCAATGTCGATAACTTCAGCGATCGTCAGGTAGGCGCGTTCACCAGTCTTAGGGGGTTGGGCGAATGTGCAGTAGTGGCAAACATCACGGCACAGTTGAGTTAGAGGAATAAATACTTTCCTTGAGTAAGTTACAACGTTCCTGAACCCTGTATCTCTAAGAGTGGACGCCCTATCCATGAGCCCTACCAAATCGGATTCATGTACGAGACTCAGCGCTTCGTCCCGGGACGGCCGTAACTGTGTCTTATCTTCCATGTTGCTGATACAAGTGTTAATCGTCTCCATGGTGGCAGCCCATTCCTCTAAAACATCTGGACTGATCTCGAACCTATCGACCGGTGACGAAATAACCGTCTCTGGCACTGGCCACCGATCACATACTTTACCGTAGGATGATTCTACATAGCCGTTCTCCGACCGACTTCAAAACCCGACCTGTGCGCATTGCAATCACCGGAGCCAACAGTAGCGTAGGAAACATCTTACTGAAACACATTGTGGATCAGGATGACCTTCAGGCTCGGGCGGGCGTTCGCACACAACAGACTGTAGCGACCCTACCGAGCGATCCCGGGATCACCCCATGTGTGATTTGCTACGACGATAAGGAAACGCTGGCGACACTGCTCGATGGAGTCAGCTGTCTGGTACATCTCGCCGGTATTCTCATTGAAGGCAAGCACTCCACCTATCAGACTGCCAACATAGATCCGACTCAGGCAGTAGTGGAGGCGTGTCGACACGCTAATGTGAAGCACATCGTGTTCGTCAGTTCCCTTGGTGCTGACAGCAACTCTGGAAATCGCTATTACCGCTCAAAAGGTGTGGCCGAAGAAATCATCATGCATTCTGATGTCTGTGCCACCATCATCCGCACTTCAATGCTGTTAGGCCCTGGTACTGCCGGGGCAGAGTCACTCGTTCGCTTCGCATCACGGCCATCGGTAAGAATGCTGGGTGGTGGAGACTACTCGTTACGCCCGCTGGACGTGGACGACTTGAGCGACGCCATTCTGCACTGCTGTCGGGTACAGGCGGACGGTGTGACCGTCCACGAACTCCTTGGACCAGAACCTATGACCCATCGCGAACTTATAACTACGACAGGGCAGCTGATGGGTCACAATGTTTCGATCGGCACCATGCCAGTCTGGACCGCCAAGCTGGGTGCGGCAATGGCGGGTTGGATACGACGGGGCGGTATGACGCCAACGGTGATCGAGGTAATCACTGCTGACGAAACCGTGCAAACGAACGCAGATGTTGACCTAGGCGTCAGACTCACACCACTGTCCGTAACCCTTGAGAAACTCCTGCTTGAGAAAGCCCACCGCCAGTGACAGAATTCAAGGACGAACCGGCTGTATCCCGCAGCTCAAACACACTTGGTCGTATTGTCTTCCTAGTCATAACCGCCGGGTGCTTCACCTACCTGTACTACCGCCTGAACGGCGCCGCCACTCGGGAGGAATTATCACTCGTTGAGTACATGACTCAGGTGTTTTCCAATGTACGGTGGCTGCCCTGGCTAGGCCTGATGATGGTGTACTCCGGTTTCTATTTCTTGGTCGATACGCTGGTCGTGACGCGAGCTCTCAACTGGTTCGTTAAACCGATCCGCTACCAGGACATCTTACCGATTCGCGCGAGCGCCTACATTATCTCAATTTTCAACGAGCAGATAGGCAAAGGGGCGATGGCCTTTTACCTGAACAAACGTGACCAGGTGCCGGGATGGGAAGTGGCATCGGTGATGCTGTTCATCATGTTCTGCGAAATCTTCTATCTGCTAGCCTGGGCAACGATCGGCTTCACTCTTACCAGGAATTCACTTCCAGACGCATTCAGTCTTATCCCCTACATTGCTTTAGCCGGTGCTGTAGTTTTCATCGTGTGGATTCTCTATTTTCGGGGGAGGTTCTTGGCCGATAACCAGCTGCGGAACAGGAAAATTTTCTTCGCCTTCAAGAAGGCGACACTCAAACACTACGGGCTGTTCTTTCTGTTTCGCTCACCGGCACTACTAGCGGCAGTTCTTGTCTACACCCTTGCGTTGAGACTGTTTGGCGTGGAGGCGTCCTTCCTCTCGCTACTCGGGTACTTGCCGGTTATTTTCTTTGCGGCAGCCGCGCCAACACCGATGCGAGCGATGGCGATCACCTTCTGGGTCATTCTGTTTCCCGAGAACGAAGGCCAGATGGCGGCGTTTGGTTTCGTGCAGCACAACTTCTTCATCCTATTCAACGCGCTGATCGGAGTGGCGTTCTGGCCCCGGGCTCAGCGTGAACTGCTTGGGCGGTAATGGCACATGCGCTCACCGCGGCACGACTGCTGCTGGTCGCGCCGGTCGCCCTCGCCTTTAACCGACCAGACTTCTTGCACCCCAACATCTTGTTTTTTCTCTTGTGTGTGGCGATTACGACCGACTATTGGGATGGACGCGTGGCGCGCATGACGGAAACGGCCTCCGCGTGGGGGCAGCTATTTGACCACGGCACTGATTTCGTGTTCGTGACGGCCGCCCTGGCCGGTGCGGCCATGGCTGGACTTGTAACACCCATCCTGCCCGTCTTGATCGTCGTGGCTTTTAGCCAATATGTGATGGACTCCTATCTGCTTCACCAGCAGAAACAACTACAGATGAGCTCAATCGGCCGGTGGAACGGAATGCTTTATTTCGTACCGCTCCTAGTCATGTCAGTTTCACGACTCGGTCTGTTCAGGAATGCCGCGGCGCTCTTAACCCTAGCGGCCAGTGCGCTCTGCTACGCGCTGGTCGCGTCGACGATCGTGTCCGTGGTGGACCGTGCAATCGCGCCGCTAATTTCTAAGCAGGACTAACCGCTCGGATCCCATCGCGGTGTCTGCGGCGAACCGTGCGCGCGCTGCTCGAAAAAAATCGCTAGCGAGACACGACACGGAAGGACCACCAATCGTCAGGCCGTGGTGCGCCAGGTGGCGGAGGGGAAGTCTCGGGTACGACGAGTGTATTCAGTTTCATCACGCGTGCGCCCCAGGCACGGTCAAGTTCGCTAGGGTCTACTACCCGCGTCAGATTCACTGGGTAGACCGTAGTGTTCAGTCTCAATCTGGCACTACCGTTGCTAAGTACTGCATTGGACCAACGCTTGCTACCGCACTGGGAACAACTAAGATAAAGATCTCCAGCACTCGTCGACATGCAGTTCAGATTGATCGAGTGGGGCAGAAAACCAGCGCTGATCTGAATCTGACAGAGCTGAACCTCGTTTGCGAACGACCAGTCAGTAACCTGTTCCTCGGCCTCAGCACCCAGCAAGTAGCCACCGGGCATTCGATCGCAGGGACACGCGAGGAACCAATATAGAAAGGCGGCGATAGGTATGACCACGAGAGCTGCCAGCGCCACGCCACGAATTGCACCACGAGATTGCCCTTCACTCATGACTCATCCTCCGGGGGTTTACTGATTCGTCGCAAATGGCTGTCCATTGCTAGTAGCTCAGGAAGAGACAGTGAGGAAGACGGCTGGAGTCGAATTGACGCCCTAGGCCATACCTAATGCATGACTTCTGTTTTCACCACCTAGAGGGTTAGCCCCAAAGTTGTCCCCAAACCTTCTGGCTGCTCTTGGATGTTACCAGCCGGGATGGGGGTTTAGATACACCGGTCGGCCTTTTCCCCTGGGACGATTATTTCAGATCTAGCAACCGCGGCGAGGGTCCGAATATCTATATAGCCGACCGAAATATATAGCCTTAAATTTTTGGTTCAACAGCTAAGCCTGAACTTGTCCTTTGACTTGTGCTTCTTACATACCGGGGGTTATGGGGAAAGGGGGTAATTAAGCGTGTCGAAGTTTCTCCGAGTTTCTCCGACATGGTCTGTAAACATCTCGGCACTGTTAGAAATTGTTAGAGGGGTTACACGTCTGTTGAGCTGATATTGCGGTAACCTTGACAAGTAACGACGGTCAGGGGTCAAACCCGGTCGGCGAGGAAGAACGAGGAGAGTGGCAATGAGCGCAGTGCAAGGGACTGCCGGCATATGTTGTTCGAAGACCGTCAAGAAGATCCTCCTAGGTGTTGCTGTCACGCTGGTCCTGGGTGGCGGCGTCGTCTGGACCACGATCTGCCCCTGCGAGACCATGCCGGGCTTTGTACTGCTGGGTGACTCGCCCGTCGACCCGGTCACCGATTGGAGCTTCGCGAACGACGTCTCGCTGTGTCAGATCCAGATCAGTATTATGTTGCGGCCCCATTCGGTGAACGTGAACTGCATGGCAACGCCGGACGGCGACCTATATATAAGCTGTTCCACCTTTGACAATAAGTACTGGTGTCCGCGCGTCGGAGAGGACCAGCCTGGCCGTCTGCGTCTCGACGGGGTGGTCTATCCCGTTCTTCTCAACCGGGAGATGGGCCAGAGCGTGCTCGAGCGTGTCTGGGCAGCCCGGATACAGAAGCTGCAGAAGCCGGCGGTGCAGGCCCGGCAGCCTGGCGGCGGGGGAGAGCCTCCCTCGCTCGACACCCCGCGACCCGACAGCTGGGGGTCGTTCCATGTCGTCTCGCGTTCCTGATGGGCTTAGCGCGTTGTTCGGAAGCAACTGGATTGCCTGGTACCATCCAGACGCAAGCGTTTCGTACAAGGACCCTTATCGAGTTGAGCATTCCCAAGCCACCGGGCGTGATGCGTACCGACTCGACAAGCTAATCCCGACACTTTCCGCTACGCGGTGCATCCGACCCGTCCCCGTTGAATCGCCCGCCGTCACGCGCTAGGCTAGAGACGGCGCCCTTTAATTACAAACAACATGTTCCACAGCGACGCATGAGCAAGTCCCTCGACGAACGCCCCACTCGTGCTGAGCAGGACCAAGCCGAGGCGACCCAGTTGTACCGGCTCGCAGCAGAGCAAGGCATCGCGGGTGCGCAGTCCCGACTCGGTGTCATGTATGCCGAGGGCCGGGGGGTAGCACAGGACGACCGGGAATCGGTGCGATGGTTTCGGCTGGCGGCTGAGCAGGGCGATGCGGAGGCGCAGGCCGGCCTCGGACTGGCCTACGGCGCTGGGCGCGGTGTCCTGCAGGACTTCGTGGCCTCGCATATGTGGATGACTCTCTCTGCCGCACAGCTAACTGGCGTTACGCTAAACGGCGCTCTGAAGTTTCGCGATACTATTGCGGCGGCGATGAACCCCGAGCAAATCGCCGAAGCCCAGCACCTCGCCAGCGAGTGGGACGCCGCGCACCCGCGCTAATCGCATTGAACCCCTTGCCAGCCAGGGTAGGACCGGAATCTACACCCGTAGGGTTGTGGTCGAGGCTAGCCGATGGTGAGTGCCCTGGCGAGCGAACTATAGTAAATCCGCATAGGCCGGGAGCGTGGTGAGCCGGGTGTCTTCGACCGCACCGCCGACTGTGAAGTGGTACAGGTCCTGATAGGTGGTGTCCTCAAGGCCAAGGATTTCATGCATCGCATCGTCGAAATAACAACCGATTCCGGTGCTCCGGATCCCAGCGGCTTCGGCTTCCAGATAGAGCACCTGACCGACCGCGCCTGCCTCCCAGAACAGACGGGGGTAGAACCAGGCGCCGTAGTGATTCAGTGGACGCTCAAACTCCGCCACCATCCCGAGACTGAAACACCCGTCACTTGCGATGTCTTGGGTGCAGGAGACCGCCTGCGCGGTGCGCCTCGTATCTGATTGACTGAGACACCATAGGTCGACTTCTTCAGGGCAGCCAGGAGCGCGTACCCACGGCGCGGCGCGAGTACAGGCCGCCTCCAGCCCAGACCGCTGTGTTTTGTCGCGTACTAACATGTATAACCCAGGGGGTAGGCCGTCTACGCGGTGCACGAAGATCGCCAGGTGGATGTACGGGGTCCAAGGCAGCGTGCTAAAGGGGACCTGGTCCTGGCTAGCGACCGTTCTGTGAAGCATGCGATAGAACAGGTCTCGGTCTATTTTGGTCTGCCCATCCATCGCTACCGCGCTCCGCCGCTGACGGATGACGGACCGGAGCGGGACGGTGCGAGTCGGCAATGAACCAGGTGGTCCCGACTCATGCGAGCGTGTGCTCGGACTTGGCCCGCGGGGTTTCCGGGCTGCGGTCGCCGGCGCGTCCATACCCCAGTCCAGATGATCCGGACTGAGGACGTTGGGCGTGCCAAGCCATTCCAGTTTCGCGAAGTGCTGCACCGGGTTCTCGGGCAGGGTGCGCACGGTGATCCCCCTCACGCCAGGGCCTACGGCGATCAGCACATCCGGCTCCTCCGGTTCGGCGGCATTCTCCCGTTCGGTGCCGAGGAGGCGCGCCAGTTCAGCCGTGCCCAGGTCATCCATTAATCTCGTTTGCCACCCCAGCCCAGCGGCGGCGATGGCGACCGCGGCGACTGCGTGCCCGAGGTCATGCTGGCAATAGCGATAGGCGCGTTGGCCGTATTTCCACGCTTCTCGCCAGTGGACGGAGGTAAACCCCACGAAGATTGTTTCGGGCGGACATTGCTGGCATAGCGTCTCCCATAGCCCTAGGCCAACCTTCGCCCTAACCTCGAGCGCATGTTCCTTGGGCGCATAGTGGCAGACCACCGGAACCGCGCAGAGACCATCCACCGGACCACAGAGCAGGTAGCCCTCTGTCGGGTGTAGGTTACCGCTCGACGGGTTGACCCGGAGCGCCCATCGAGAGCCACTCGTACTCTTCCAAGCCGAGATCGCCAGGCTGTCGAAGAAGAGTTGTGAGATACCCTGCCGGTTCAGCAGAACCGGTGAATGTCGCCCCTCGACAAACGCCTCATCGTAACGCGGCTCCCCCGTCGGTGGGATCTTGTCCAGCCCGATCAGGGGCGCACCGTCGTAGCGGCGAAACGGGTTCGGCTGGGTGTCCCAGTCCAGGTGGCCCGGTCCGGGCGCGAAGCGATGGACGTGATGCTTGGTAACCTGATGATATCGGCGGACCGTTTCTAGCGTTTCCTTTGAGGTCTGGTTCACTCATCTGCTCCA
>CAUZDY010000029.1:0-34984 GCA_963578805.1 Vicinamibacteria bacterium
GACCAGTTGTGAGTTCCAGAACCGAATTCTGGACCGGGAAATAGTGATTCGATTCTTCGAAGGATCGGGTTACCTCTAGCGCCAAGGATTCGGGCCTCTGACGAGCTCACGTGGGTGTCCTGTCCCTCTGCAGAAGCATCCGCGGCTCCGGCGCTGCGTCGGTTCCCGGTGTTTGAGCGTTGAAGTACCCGGCGAGGCTCATCTCGAAGCACCAAGATTCCACTGAGCCCGATTAATCCCCCGACAACGATCGACCTGCTGGATACAGAGCCGAGACCATAGCGCCTAGGCTGTCTAGAGAAGCGGCTTGGCTCGCTTCTGTTTACCGTCCTTGCCGTTGCCCCTCGCAGGACCGTGATGACAATCTGGTCGGCTGGCGGGTCAACGGGGCCGGGGGTTAGTTGCGCGGGTGCGGGTCGCCTCGACCAGGCAGGTCGCCTCCGTGACGTGGTCGATCACATCATCCGGGTCAATGGCAGAAGCGGCACCTTGAGCGGGAGGTGTAAACAGCGCGCTGGCAAAAACGCTCTTAACCGCCCAGTTGATGTTTTGGGGAATGGAATCCGTTTCACGAAGAAACGCCGGAGCGTCTGCGGTGGCGACCACTACGCCGATCACCTCGCCATTTTCATTCACGAGCGGACCGCCTGAATTTCCTGGCTGAACCGGCACACTGATCTGCATGAAGCTCGCGTCCCCTCCAACACCAGACAATGCACTCACCGTGCCGTTCGTATATTTCGGGTCGCGACCGAGCAGGGCCGGGGTGGGGTAGCCAACGGTGAAGACTGGGTCTCCAAGTGCCGCTTGTTGGTTTGGTGCTAGAGCTAAGAACGCGTCCGTTCCGAGGTCTGCCGCCGCAGTGAGCACCGCGAGATCGACTGCCGGAGAGCTGGAGGTCACCGCGACTGGCACAGGAGGTTGTCCGTTGCACGAGACCGTGATGGACGTTGCGCTATCGACCACATGGTGTGCGGTCAAGATGAGCATGTCAGGGTGGACCACAAAACCCGTGCCTGTTACAACCGTCGTTTCTGGTATTCCCGCATCCCCCGCTCGACTTGAGGCAGGAGGTCTACGTACACCGCGCCTTATCTCAGTCACGCGATATGGCTCACGGTAGCCACCCATTTTTACGAAGCGTTCACAAGACCCCGTAGCACCACCGGTGTCTGCCAGAGTCACCGAGTAATTAACAGTTTCGAACAAGTGGCCATCAACAAGAAATATCGCCACCATTCGATCGCTGCCGAAACCTGTACTGCAGTAATGCCACTCTTGTATTCGCCCAGATACGTCAGAGACAGCTGGTGCGCCCCCCATAAAAGAGGTAACCTCGCTTGCCGACATTCCGGTTCTGAGTCCAGTCGCTCTGGCGATCGGTTGCCGTAGCCCACCACAACCCGCAGCAATAGCTGCAAGGACCAAGAGTGAGACGAGACACACCCAACGTCGTGTCATGACAGTCCTAGCAATCCTCTCACCGAGCGCAGGTTTGAAAGACCGCCGAGTCATATATAGTGCAATCCTATCTCTCCACACAGGGCGGTTCAACGAGGACGGGGGTTAGCCCGTCGAATCTCTACGCATCACGCCCGGTGGCTTGGGAATGTTCAATTCGATGGTGATGGGCGTCTCCGGTTCCGGCACGTCCCGAAGGTTCGGACGCCCATAGGCGTAGGTCATCAACACCGTGAACACCGATGGATGGAGCTTCCCTGTTCGTGCATCGGCAAGTAAGCGTGCTTGCACCTGTGGGTCTTCCACGATGCCCGTGGCCCATTCCCGTACGGCACGCCTGGTCTTGTTGCATGACCCTTTGGGTCGTCCGAGCGGGTTTCCTGACTGGCCGGGTTCGAAAGGCATTGTTTTTAGAATGTTGTTTACAGCGCAGCGGGACCCAATCGATAGCGACTACTTGATGCCAATACCGACAGGGAGTATCAACGGCTGGGCGTAGCGGCTCAAAATACTGAACAATTCCAGTGTTAGGCCGTCAATTCTGTGGCTTTCCGCAGCGCCTCCATCTCTTTCAGCCAGCCCAGTACTTGGTTCCAACTCGGAACGCTTAGGGACGCCACTTTTCTAGCGACGTCCGAGCTTCCTCTTTTTGTAGCTCGCTACAAAAGTCGCGGTACAACGGGGACGGTTGGGATACACCCCGTAGATAAAAATGTCTGGATTAGCCCGTCGAGTCAGTCTGCATCACGCCTGGTGGCCTGGGGTTATTCAACTCGATGGTGATGGGCGTCTCCGGTTCCGGCACGTCTCGAAGGTTCGGACGCCCATACGCGTAGGCCGCCAGGAGCGATGGATGCAGGCGTCCGGCTCCGGCCCGCGTGTCCGCCAGCAACCGCGCTTGTACCTGTTGATCGTCAGCGTCCGTACAGCGGGCCGAAATCGGCGGGCGGCTCGCGATGCCGTGTCGCCGCCTCGTAGGCAGCCGCAATTCTGAGGATCGTCGGCTCGCCGAAAGGCCGCGCGACGATGTCCATGCCTACGGGCAGACGCGCCGGCACGGGACTGACGAGCTCGGTCTCGTCGCCCGAAGCGGACTCAGGCGTCGACGGCACACGGATTCGATCGTACATCACGGTCGTGAACCCGGCCGGCACCGTGATCGCGGGAAAGCCGTTGCGGCCGAGGAAGCGCCAGACGCCGTCGCCCGCGCGGCCGTTGATCTCGGGCCCGCGCGGTGAGCCGAGCTTGACGGGCGGAATGTTGCTCGTTGGATAGACGACCGCGTCGAGCTCGAACTCGGCCATGCAGGCCATGACCATCGTCTGCACGGCAAACCGGCCCTGCATGCGCGCGACCATATCGAGCTCGTGCTCTTCGAGCGCGCGCTCGTGCCGCGCTCGGTGGTCTGGAAAGTTCGGATCGTCGTAGAAGTTCGCCTTCTTGAGTAAATCATCGGTCGAGCGAATGTTAGCGTCGCCGCGCTCGCTCAGGTAACGGTCGAGCCAGTAGCGGCCCTGCCCCGGCGTCGGCGGATTGTCGAGCGTGCGGAAGTCGATCTCCTCGGGCACAAGATCGGGATCGACCGCGAGCTCGATCAGCGTCGCGATGTGATTCCCGTAAGGCGTACCGTCGGCTTCAAACGGAAAACGGTCGGGATACTCGGCCGTGAACTGCTTGTCGTGCAGCAGCGGATGCAAGCGGCGCACGCATTGATCGAAGAGCGCACCGCCCAGACCAGGGTCGACAAGCGTCGCGCCGAGACGTCCGAGCTCGGCGGCCGCCGCGCTGACGAGATCTATCGTCTCCTCGTCCTCCTTCGTGAAGGCCTTCTTGTCCATGTATTCTCTGACGACGCCTATGCGCAGACCCTCGAGCCGGCCCGGCTCTGCATGGCTCGCATAGCCGTCCGCAGGCAGACGCCCCACGCTGAACGCCGTGAGCTCGTCCTTCGGATCGTAGCCCGCGATGACGTCGAGAATGCGTGCGGCGTCCTCGACCGTACGGCAGATCGGGCCGACGCGCGTGTTAATGCCCTGCTGGATCATGCCGTCTCGGCTCACGAGTTCCTGCGTCACCGAGATGCCGACGCTGTTGTTCGCGTAGGCCGGGCTCCGAATCGACGAGCCCGTTTCCTCGGCAATGGCACAGGTCACGAGGTTTGCGCCAACGGCCGAGCCCGACCCCGAGCTCGAGCCGCCGGGACTGCGCTCCGTATCGTAGGGATTGCAGAAGGTGCCGCCGAAAGCGCTGCGCGGAATAGCCGAGGCGAACTCGCCGAGATTCGACTTGGCGATAATGATCGCGCCGGCCTCCCGAAGCCGGCGCACGAACGTCGCATCGTCTGGCGGCCGATCGTTGGCGTAGAAGGCGTCGGCGCCCGACGTCGTGCGCATGTCAAACGTGTCGTACTGGTCCTTGATCGCCGTGACGACGCCGTGCAGAGGACCTGCGAACTCGCCCGTCGCCGCGAAGTGCGCGTCGAGCGCGCGTGCCGTTTCGAGCGCGTCCGGCATAGCGGGATCGTCGTCGTCGTCGTCCGTCATGCTCCTGGCCTTGCGGGAGTCGAATCCCCAGCGCACGCGCGTCGCGGGTCTGAGGTTCAGCGTCGCGAGCGCATTGATCTGTCCGGCGTCCGGTATCGTCGTAACCGGCCCGAGAATGCCCTCGGGCTGGTTGACGCAGGTACCGTTATAGGCCTTGATGCGCGCGAGATAGAACTCGACGAGCTGCTCGGCCGTCAGATCACCGGTGCGGATCGCGTCCTGAATGTCCGTGATCGTGGCTTCCTCGAGGTAGAACTCTTCCTGTGCGACCGCGGCCGGTGCGACGATCTGGCCTCCCGCCTCGTCGGGGCTGGCCAGCACGAAGAGAAAGAGGGCAGGAATCAGTGTCGGGGTTTTCAGCGGAAATCGCGGCATCGATCGGACCTCGTGCAATCGCGTTCAGTGCGTTCGTCGGCGGCTTGATTCCCTAAGCCTACCGCGGCACGGTGTCCGGTTCAACGGGGACGGAACCAATGCACGGCGTAGCGGACAGTGCTGGGGTTAGCCCGTCGAGTCCGTACACGTCACACCCGGGTTGGCACGGCATTGCTTCAGTCCTGTTTTCTACAGCGACATTCGGGTGTCTCGTGATCAGGCCGCTCTCATTTATCTCTCCGTGGCGATGGTTGATTCACGTAGATTTAGGAGCAAGGATAGGGAGCAGAGACACGCTGTAAGCGGTGGTAACGACCCATGGCCTGTTCCTTCGTACGTGTGCTACACCTGTAGGAATTGGATAAAGGAGGCTCCATGAGTGCCCAGCATCCGCGGCGAGCCCGCTATGGCACCCTTCTGGTGACGGTAGCGCTACTCGGCGTCTGCGGCGGCGTTCCCAACTCTCTCCTAGCTCAAAGCGAACTGCTGGACAAGAATCGGAAGGCGTTCCCGGTTGCTCCAGCGGCCGGTACCGGCGCGTTGACTCGTCCCGTGCGCGACGCCCTAGCGAGTGTCGCGCCATCCCTACAGCAACAACGCTTTCCGAGCGAGGCGGTACGCATCATCGGTATGTCAGGGGACGGTCGCCTGCTTTGGTACTTGCACGACCTACTGCGGTTCGCGACACGCACCTCGCAGCCGATCGTGGTCGACGCGTTCGAGGAGCTCAGCAACGCCGAGCTTCCCGGCGAGCTGTCTGGTGTCATGGGTGATCGCGTTCTGGCCTGGGATCTGCCGGCCCCGCCGGACTACCGGTTGCTCAAGCGCGACCTGTTCCTTCTCATCGAACCACGCTGGGCGCCGTTCTTCGATGATGAGGATTCTGTGATCGACTGGCGGCTCGTGGGGTGGGGTGGCGTCTTCATCGACGATCGTCCTGACGCCACGGCAGGCCAGACCTGCCCGCGGGGGTGTATCCCTGCCTTGGACCAACCGGCCGTTACCGACGCCGAAGGTGGATCGTGGTATCCCGACGACGACCTGGTGTTCGGAATCGTGATCGGCCGGCAGGCGCGCGCGTACCCGAAGAACATCATGGAGGTGCATGAGATGGTCAACGACACCCTCGGCGGACGCCAGATCGTCATCCCGTACTGTACCCTATGCCTGTCCGCACAGGCATACTTCACCGACGACGTCAGGGGCTTCCGCCCACTATTGCGGACGTCCGGTCTGCTCTCGCGATCCAACAAGTTCATGTATGACATCACCACGTTCTCCGCGGTCGACACGTTCACTGGAGAAGCGATCTCCGGACCACTATTCGACGCCGGCGTCAGACTCAATCAAACCACCGTCGTGACATCCACCTGGGCGGCGTGGCGCGCCGCGCACCCCAACACCACGATCATTGCTGAAGATGGAGGGATCGGCCGAAGCTACCCACGCAACCCCCTGCGTGGCCGCGACGATGCTGGGCCCATCTTTCCCGTCGGGGACGTCGACCCGCGTCTCGGGGTGCACGACGTGGTGTTGGGCGTCGTGGCCGCCGATGGTACGCCGGTCGCGTTCCCGGTGGGGGCGACGCGCTTGGCGCTGGAGGCCGGCGAGGAGGTCGCGCTTGCGGGCGTGGCACTGCAGTCGGATGCCGGAGGTCTACGCGCGTTCATCGACAGCGCGGAGAGTCCAGCGCATGAAGCGTTCTGGTTTGCGTGGAGTCAGTTTCAACCGCAAACGCTGTTGTGGGAGCGATAAAGCGCGGCGCGACAGGCTGCTGGCTTCCAGCTCTTGGCACAGGGCCTTCCATCGGCGGAATGAGCCGTTACATGAGCTTCATACTCACGGGGGCTATAGTTGTCGCTGGCATCATCGCGCTCGCGTGGATGTTCCAGCGGACGCTCATCTATTTTCCGTTCGGTAACGTGCCGGGACCTCCCGACGTCGGACTCACGCGGGCTGAGGTGGTGACGTTTCCGACCGCAGACGGTCTCACACTTCGAGGGTGGTTTGTTCCCAGCTCAGGGTCACCCCCCGCGTATACGGTGCTAGTCCTTAACGGCAATGCTGGCAATCTGGCGTACCGTGCGCCGCTCGCAGTATCACTCCAGCAACATGGGTTTCAGGTGCTTCTGTTCGACTATCGCGGGTACGGCGGCAACGAGGGGAAGCCGACCGAGGCCGGTCTCCGGGCAGATGCGCAAGCGGCCCGCAGCTACCTGCTGGACCGGGACGATGTGAATGCCTCCCGATTGATCTACTTCGGTGAATCACTCGGTACAGCGCTCGCGATCGGCCTCGCGGCGGAGGACCCACCGGCCGGGCTGATCTTGCGCTCTCCGTTTTCCTCGTTGGTCGAGGTGGGCCAGAGGCACTACCCGTTCTTGCCCGTTCGGCTCTTTCTGCAGGACCGGTTTGCGGCGATTGACGACATCCAGCGCGTGACCTGCCCGGTGCTCGTCCTCGCAGGAGACCGGGACCGCATTATTCCACTCGGCCAGAGTCGTCGGGTGTACGATGCGATCACGTCGGCGAAGGAACTCGTCATCCTGGCGGGAGCGGACCACAACGATTTCGAGTTGCTCGCTGGTGACGAGATACTCGCCGCGATCACGCGGTTCCTGGGACAGCTCCCGTGATGTTCGACGCCGCGCCGGATGCGTTCCACAGCCTCTCATTTCGGTCACCGACGATACACTCAACGGCACGGTCAAGTGCCGCTTGGATCACGACTGGGCCAAGGGCGACTCCCTCAACTTCACGCAGCACCGCGTTCTCAAGCACCTCAGCGCGAACCGTGAGAGCGTTGTTGCATACGCTCTTCCCTGTTCGATGATACGCAGAGCAACCATAGAAAATGACACGGCGACGACCATGCTGTCGCATTCTGACCTCAATACTTGCGCCACAGGTACATCGCGCTAATCCAGCCAACAGATGTTTCGCGCCCTCGCCGGGCGATCGCCCAAGAAGCCTTCCGTCTTTACAGCGAAGATCCGGCTTCTGAAATTGTTAACTGTACTAGAAGGCCCAACCGATATTGACGAGTCGAAGCACAGGAATTGCCTCGCCATTTAAAACCCTTGTCGCACCACCGCCGATGCTAATGCTGAGGTGTCGTTCTGACCCAAGGAGCCAGGCATGTCCTAGTTCGAAACCGAAACCGAGGTGTGGCCCTCGATCTTCGTCCGTACCGATGTCGTCCTCTTCTTGCGACATCCAAAACACTCCGACCCTCGGTCCTAAATAGAATCCTCTGAACGCATTTCCGTTTGGGTAATAGCGAAACGCCATATTGAGACTGTAGAAGCCACCGCTACCGTCACCCAGTCTTGAACCAGACAGACCAATCGTGGCTCTTTCTGTAGCCTTACGTTCGTACTCGCCGTTGTACCACGGCATCAAGATCAACCCAAACGGGTTCGCCGATATCACTTGGTTATAGGCGGCTGACTGACCACTCGTGGACTCTTGCGCCAACCCGGTCGTCGTTAGGGTCACAAGTAGAAATACCGGAACGGCGACGAGACGAAAATAGCGGTCAGTCATAGACTTTCCATAACACACGACGATCACTTAGCGTACCGCGACGCGGCGGGCGGTGCAACAGGGAGGGCTTGGATGCACCGCTTAGAGGACGAGGACGCACCCTCCTGCCCCTCCATCGACCCTCGGCGGGCGGTTCAACGGGGACGGGGGTTAGTTACGCAGGTGAGCGCTGAGCGATCACCACTGTGTGGTCATTGTCAAATGTGATGCGCTCCATGTCGGAGAACGCCTGACCTACACGATCTTGAAAAGTGTCAATCGCCGCGCGGAGGAGGTCGCTTGAATACAGTCGGAAGGTCGAATAATGAAAGTGGGTGACTTGCTCGATGAGTCGAGACAACGACGTGGTGATCTTCCATGGGATCACCTGCACGCGAACGGAGTCAAAGACCTCAGTGGACTGGAGTGCCAATTGTAGGTCCAAGCTACGATATAGCTTGGTTTCCCGTGTGGCGAACTCGGGAAAATAGCGGCCCCAGATCGTGGACCGGTTCTGCGCTGGGGTCCGCGTGTAGAGCACGAGGTGGCCGGATGGGATCAGTACCCGAGACGCCTCACTAACAAACCTGTCGAGGTCGAAGTGGTGCACCGCATTGAAGCTGGTGATCGCGTCACAGCTGGCTGTCAGAAACGGAAGCGTCTCACTGGCGCTGACAAGATACTGTGCACCCAGACCCACGTGCCTGTTCCGGACGTGGGCCTGCGTCAGCATGGCCGGCGACAGATCCACACCGACGGGCAACACCCGGTTGGCGAGTGAGGCGGACAAGGACTCGCTGACCGCGTCCAGGTACCGTCCCTCGCCCGTGCCGACATCCAGGAGCCGCACCACAGGGCGCCGCTGGTCGATAACGCCCGCGAGCATTTCGCTGATGATATGCACGGCATGAACGTCCATCTCACGAAACTTATCGTACTGTGAAGATACCTCGGTGAAGTGGTTGCTCCATGGCATCACATAAGCACGCTTCTCCTCCGCGCCCATGCCCAGAGAGATCTCAACATTCACCCTTGGAGTTATTGACATAGTTGTGGGTCTTCTCAATGCTGGACCCAAACGTGGGTCAGCTATGACCGCTCAAGATACTCGAGGGGAAGTCAGTCTGATACTCTCGCAGCCAATTGTCAACGCGTCAGGTATCCGACGCTGCTGCGGAGGACGACGCGGGGAAAGAATGCGGCCGGGTAATCGACCCTCCTGGTGCCGGGGCGTAACGTGCGGCGGCGACAGGTTCAACGGGGACGAGAGTTAGTCACGCGGGTGCGCGGTGTCGCACTCGCGGGCGTTCTAGAATCGACCGATGGTAGATTTCGGGATCGTCCTCGCGTACTTCGCCGTCATCTTCACGATCGGCCTGTGGGCCCGAACCGATTCAACCGCCGATCCTGAGGAGTACTTCCTCAGCTCACGCTCGTTGCGGTGGCCATCCATCGCGATTTCCACGATCGCGACCAACATCGAGGCCGGCCATTTCCTTTCGGTGGCCGGCGCAGCCTACGTCGACGGCCTGGCGCTAGCAAACTTCGAACTCAACGCCATCTTCGGCATTGTCGTCGCAACCTTCTTCTTCATCCCACTCTACCTCCGGCTGAGAGTCGTGACCATCAGCCAGTTTTTCGAGCAGCGGTTCGGGCCACAGATCGCGCTCACGTATGCGTTGCTGATGATTGTGTTGTACGCGTTCCTCTATCTCGGCACCGCGTTGTTTTGGGCGGCCTACGCGCTTGACGGCATCTTTACCGAGATGGTGGCGTGGATCAGCGACAACCAGGCCGTGCGGCTGGCCGTCCTGATCGTGGCCCTCGGGATGTTCTCGGCGGTGTACACGTATCTGGGCGGATTGCGCGCCGTGGTGCGGACCGACCTCGCGCAGTTCGTCTTGCTCCTCGGCGGAGGACTCATCACGGTGACGGTCGCGGTGCACTACCTCGGCGGCTGGGCAGCGCTCTTCGGCAAGACGGGGCACCTCATGCACCTCCACCTGCCTCGAGACCACCAGACGGTCCCGTGGACCGCTCTGCTTGGGATGAATCTGCTGAACCTGAACTACTGGGGTGCAAACCAGGTCATTCTCCAGCGGGCCTTGGCGGCGAAGAGCCTACGGGACGCCCAGGTGGGACTCTTGGTCGGAGGAGTTCTCAAATATGTCATGCTGCTCATCATCGTCATCCCTGGTATCGCGATGGCAGGAATTCTGGCCGACGCACCACTCGACGATCCGGACACGGTGTACATTACCCTCGTTAACCAATTCCTCCCGACCGGCCTCCGCGGCCTGATCGTCTGCGGGCTCTTCGCCTCGCTGATGAGCACGGTCGACTCGATCTTTAACTCAGTATCGACGCTATGGTCCATCGATATCTACAAGCGCCACCTGCGGCGGGACGCATCCCCGTACGACATCGTCAGGATGGGCAAAATGGCTATCCTGGGGGCGTTGGTGACCGGCGTGCTGTTTGCCTTTACGGTGGTCTTCTTCAAGACCGGAAGTCTGCAAGCGGATCCGCTCACCCACTGGTTTAACGAGTTGTCGTACTACGTGAAGAACGGGTTCGTCGTCATCGTGACCGCCGCCGTCTTTCTCATCCGGCCGTCACGACGCCTCGTGTTGGGCGCCTTGCTCGGCAGCATGGTGATGTACCTCGGCTTCACGCGCGTGTGGCCGGAGACGAGCTACCTCGTGCGGTCTGGGTGGGTCATCGTGCTCAGCTTCGCCGCGGTGGCCGTGCCGACGATGATGCGCCAGGGATGGCGAATCCCGTTGCGTAACCTGGTCACGGCGCCCGACAGGGGCGTGGCGCGATTCGGTGCGGGACTGCTCGCCTCCCTGGTCTTGGCCCACGTGCTGTTCCATTGAGTTGTCGGGCAAGGCTCCGCCAGTCGATTCTGTACGCATCATGCCCGGTAGCTTCGAAATGTTCAACTCGCTGGTGATAAACGTCTCCGGTTCAGGCACGTCCCGAAGGTTCGGACATCCATCGGCGTAGGCCACCAACACCGTTAGCACCGACGGATGGAGTTTGTCTGCCAGCGCATCAGCCAGTAAGCGGGCTTGTACCTGTGGGTCTGCCACGATCCCCGCCGCCCACTCGCGCACCGCAAGGCCGGACTTGTTCCGCGATCCTCTCTGGCATCCGAGCAGGTTACCCGACTGACCGGGTTCGAAGGGCATTGTTCATGGAATGTTGTTTACAGCACAGCTAGACCGAGTTCGCGCCGCAACCTGCCCTTTTCCTTGGAGTTTTGGCGTCCACATAAGTGCAACTCCTCTTGAGGACGCCACTTCCCTCGCGATGTCCGAGCATCCTCATTTTTAGCCCGTCACAAAAGTAGCAGTTCAACGGGGACGGGGGTAAGTCACGCGGGTACGCGGCGAATCACTCCCTGCCGTTCAGACAACGTAGACCCCCACGTAGATCAGCGCAAGGCCAAACACCACGCCAAAAAAACCGACGATGCGCATGATCCTCTCGTCTGCTGACTTTTCGATGTAGCCGAATATGGTCTGAATGAAACCCCGGAAGACATTCGGTAACACCAAAAACAAGAGAGTCACGGTCGCCATGAACCATCCGAAGGTGTAGAGCAATCCGGCCAGCATCCCCTCACCAAAGTCGGAGAAGAGGAGTGCCATCGCCAATGTTGCGAGCACGACACCGACTACTCGAAATCTAGCATTGGTCGAGAGAAGCCATTTATCGTAGAAACGCAGTGTCGCAATCGGCGCGAATATCAGCGGCCCACGACGGACAATAACGAGAATTCCAACCGCTATGCAGATAATCGAGAGCGAATCCATAGACTTACCGCCTCCGCAACACGAAGCGAAATGCGCCGACGCTCCTAACGAACGACGAGACGCCTAGCGTACTCAGAGGCGGCGGGCTATTCAACGGGGACGGAGATGAGCGCGGGCGCGCGCCGAACTTCGTGCTGCCTCTACCCATCCCACCGACGAGGAACTTAAAGCGTAAAGGCGGCGGGCGGATCAACTGGATTCAAGTGAATCGCTGATGCGCGCGATACTAGGCGCCGATGATCTCGGATTATCCATACTCGTGGCTTTATGTTTCTTTGATTGGCAAGTTAATATAATTTAGTTACGCGCAAACTCCGACGACACGCTTCGGTGCCCCGACGACCAACACGTCGTGCGGACCATCCTGGGAAAGCGAGACGGACATGCCGTTAAACCAGACACTCACCGACGGTCTCGACGGCTACGCCATCGGGCGAAAGATCCGCGACCTTCGGGTTGGCCGTAAGCTCGGACTCGTCGAACTCGGCCGACACACGGGCCTCTCCGCGGCGCTGCTCTCGAAGATCGAACGGGGCAAAATGTATCCGACACTCCCCACCTTGCTGCGGATCTCGCTGGTGTTCGGCGTCGACCTCAACCATTTCTTCGCTCAGGACCACCGAGTGTTCGCGGTGGTGCGTGAGGCCGCCAGGCAGCGCTTCCCGGAAAAGCCTGGCACCAGCCCGGGGTCGTTTCACTTCCAATCGCTGGACTACTCGGCCACCGAACGTAAAACCAACGCCTATCTGGCCGAATTCCGTGCAATGGCGGTGGACGATGTGAAGCTGCACCGCCACTCCGGTGCGGAGTTCATCTATGTGCTCGAGGGAAAGATGGGGCTCTACGCCCGCAACGAGGAAACGACATTGGCGAAAGGAGATTCGGTCTACTTCGACTCGAGTCAGCAGCACGGCTACCGTCGCGTTGGCCGTAAGACATGCCGGGCGCTTGTCGTTATTTCACCTGGCACGTCCGATCCGGCCTGAACACTCGCAGGTCACCTCGACCCCTCCTGACGTGGGCTTGCTTAGGCCCGCGAACGAATCAGATTCGTAAGATATCTAAACAGAGGGAAGGGGGCTTCGGCCGGAGATCCAGTTCGTGAATGGCCCGGTCGTTTCGCACGCGCTTGCCTAGACCGCTCCCGCCCTCGAACACCGGCGGTGACACTCGCAGTCGCTTGACCACCAGTGCCACATACTCGCCACGCGTGAGCGAACGACCGTCTGACACGTTGTACGTTCGACCGGTGACCGATCCAAAGGCCGCGGCCGTCACGATGGTGCGGGCTGCGTCCTCCACGTGGATCAGATTCAAGTACGCATTGGGAGACCCGACAATCGGCCTTCCCGCGTTGACGTCAGCCATGTGCGGTACCCGCCCTTCCCCATAGAGCCCTGCCAGGCGTAACACGACCGCATCGCGCCCACGCACGTGTGCGAAGAGCGTCCGCTCTCCAAACAGGCAGGCTCTTCCCCCCGCGCGCGTCGGCTCGCACACCGACCCCTCATCGACCCACTCACCCGTGTCCTGCGCGTAGACCCCGGTCGAACTCACGTAGATTACCCGGCCCGTTGACCCGGGCAGCGCATCCAACACCGCGCGCAACCCTCTCCCGTGAATGTCAAACATCGTCGCTCCCGATCGCCCCACCGCGAACACGACCGTGTCTACCGCAGGTAAAGCGCCTGGCGCGACCACATGGGTCACATCCAGCGTGACCGGACGCAGCCCTGCTCGGGACAACGCTTTAACCCGCCACCCTCGCGTGGTCGCATAGACCTCGTCGCCTGCATCGCGCCAAATTCTCGCGACCCTTTCGCCCAAATACCCACACCCGACCACGAGCCGTCGCACACTACCTCGTATCTTCCACCGATCGGACGTTGAACGCCGTAGCCCAGGACTGCGGCTCGCAGACACTCGCCGTCCGTGGCGCATGTCCGCCCCACCGAAACGCCAGCTGACTCTGGTTACTCGACGACCGCAGGTTGGCCAGAACACGCGACTTGATCAGTCGGACTCCCTTCTTCGTGAGAGACAACTGCCGGCGCTCTGTGACCAGCCTCGTTAGCGCGGAGCCGTTGGTTGCCCTGATCGCTTTCGCCCGTCTGTATTCATGAACCCAGACCCATCAAGTCACGGCGAGCGGATGCCAGCCACAACCTTCGCAGAGCGTGCGCGCCGCGCGATCGCAGTGAGCATGCCGTTGAAAATCAACCTATGCAGCGGGTAAATACCATACCAGTAGAGGAGACCAACCAGTCCGACCGGATCGAACGTCGCAGTCTGGCGAATCGTCGACGTGTTCTCGTCTTGAGCGTACACCTCAAACTCCAGCCAGGCACGTCCGGGTAGCTTCATCTCGGCCTCGAGCCGAAGCCGAACATCAGGCTCGTAGGCTTCGACCCGCCAGAAGTCTACGGTGTCGCCGATTCTGACCTGATCCGGGTCGGGACGACCTCGGCGCATCCCTACCCCACCAAACAGTAAGTCGATCCACCCTCGCAGAGTCCAGAGCCATGTCAGGTGATACCAGCCCTGGGTCCCGCCAATCCGACGGATCGGTATGAACGCCTGCGCCGGAGGAGCCTTCACCTCAATGCTGCGCGTGTCGACGAGCCGAGATCCGAATCGCACGCCCGCCCACAGCCGGGTGGCCCCCGCCGAGGAAACCGCATCTGACCAACGGATTGCTGCAAACGTCTCGTCTTCGTGTTCCCTGCACCTCCGGATTGCCTTCGGCATCGAGATGGGTCTGACCGCGAACGCCTGGCGGGCCGACGTATCCTGGACGACCGTCGGATTCTTCAGGCTTTCGATCAGTTTTCGGCCGACCCGCGCATATACGGGGGTCGTCAAGCCCAGCCACAGACTCGAGAGGTATGGCGTGAGCAGGGGAACAGGAATCAGGTGACGGCGGAGACCACGCTGACGCGCATACTCCATCATGACTTCGCCGTAAGACACGCTCTGGTCGGCCCCGACTTCAAAAATGTCACTGTTCGACCCCGGCAGCTCCAGGGCGGCAAGCAAATACGCGATCAGATCATCTACCCCAATCGGCTGCGTGTGAGTCGCCACCCACCGGGGGCAGATCATGACCGGAAGCCGCTCGACCAGCGCACGGAGGAGTTCATAGGAGAGGCTGCCCGTACCGAGGACGATCCCGGCTCGGAACTCGATCACGGGCACACCCGATGCGAGAAGGATTTGGCCGGTCTCGTGCCGGCTCCGGAGATGCGGCGAGAGCGTATCGCCAGAACTGCCCAACCCGCCGAGAAACACGATCCGCCGCACACCGGCCGTTTTCGCAGCCGCGCCGAAGTTGCGAGCCGCCTCGCGGTCTTTCTGCTCGAAGTCAGCCCCCGACCCCATCGAGTGCACGAGATAGTAAGCAGCGTCAACGCCGTCCAGCGCGGGGGCCAGCGACTCCCCCTCGAGGCAATCGCCCTGCACAACCATCGTGCTGCCCGTCACGCGCGACGCCAGATATTCCGGGCGACGAGCGAGGCACCTCACGCGCTGACCAGCCTGCTCAAGCGCCTGCAGCAGCCGACCACCGATGTAACCAGTGGCACCAGCTACAAGAATTACCCTATCGCCGCGCGCCGCATCGGAGCCGCTGCCACCAGGCGCCAGCGCTAGACTCGTATGGACCCCGACCTCACGCGTGGCCAGCGTTTTGCTCCAGACGAGCGACGGGACCGAGACTACACATGATTCCGCAACATTAGCTCTTTCAACTCCGGATCGAGATAGCGCTGCCCGAGCAGATAGGACACATCGAGACGCCTGGCGTGATGGCGAATCAAGGTCAGCGGGACGATAAGTGGAATCAGCCCCTGGCGGTAGTCTTCGATGACTGATGCCAGCTCACGGCGTGATACCTGGTCGAGCGTCTGCTGAAAATGGCCGACGGTATGTTGCAATGTATTAGCGTGGCGCGCGCGCGTAGCCGGTTTCGCCATCGCGGCCATTAGCTCGTCCTCATAGCACCGCACCAGCTCCGCCCGGGGTAAACCCTTGGCCTCGGCGACCAGTCGACCGAGCTCCCGATAGCCCTGTGGTGAGTGCGCCATCAGCACCAGCTTGTACGCGGTGTGGAAGCTCACAAGGTCCCCGATGGTCCACCGACCACAAAACAGTGCGCGGAGACGACGATACATGAATACCCGATCGATAAAGTTCTCGCGCAGTCGAGGATCATGGAGACGGCCTTCTTCCTCCACCGGCATGTTCGGAAACTGCCTACAAAGCTCGCCGGCAAACAGACCGCGACCGTTTCGTTCCTTGACCCCCTGCTCGTGCCATACCTTGACCCGTTCCATGCCGCAGCTCGGTGAATCCTTCTTGAGGATGTAACCGCTCAAGTTCTCCTTCGCGAGCGCACGCACGCGTTGTCGCGAATACCGGCGTACGCGCTTCGTGAGATCGACCCCGCTTTTCCCCATGACGAGCCGGACGCCGTCGAGCTCCGTCGAGTCATGAATTAGTCGGATCGTCTCGCGAGGCGTGCCGAGGCCGACCTCGACCTCTGGGCATACCGGAACCCATTCAACCATCGGTCCGAGCGTCTGAACGAGAAACGGGTCACGCTTGTGGCCTCCGTCGTAACGGACCGCTTCTCCGAGCAGACAACTGGAGATGCCGAGTCGAATCGGTGCATGTGTGCTCATGCCGTCAATTAGAACCCATTGTCAGCCCGAGTTGGGTATAGCTTGCCATCTCAACATCCAGCGGAATGTCAACCCAGTCGGCACAGCACAAACCTTTCCTCAAGCTGCGTCGTCGTAACACTGCTCGAAACCAACTCGAATCGACGACGATTCAACCGAGGTTGTCGTCGCCTGGAATCGTTCGTGTCGCGCCTGACAGTCGACACACCGAACGGCCCACGGTAGTGCCATTAGACGGGCATTCGCGATCGTTTCCTCACAGCTGTCGCAGACACCGTCTCGACCAGACCGCACCCGATCAAGGGCGGCCTGGATCTGTCGCCTTTTCTTCCAGTCCTCTTCGATCGCGTGCACGGCAACCGTTAGCGTCTCGCTCCAAGCCGCCTCATCGATCTGGTCGCTATGCCGACCGACATGCACCGACCCAAGTTTGGCTCGTGAGTCCTCTTTTAAAGTCTGAGCCAGCGCTTGTCGAATACGCCTCGCGTCGTTCATTGCTCTGTTTCCTCATTTTATCAATTATTTATATTTACGATGTTATTAATAAGTAAATTATTTTTCTTAATATTGCAACAACGTGGCCAGTATTATTTCCTAATAGGAACAAACAGAGCGAGTTTTTGAACCGTTAAGTCACCCAGCACGTCAACCACACTCTGGGTGGTCAGGCTGCCCGTTAGATCGCAGTACCGTGCCGTCTGGAATACGTAAGCCGGAACAAATACGAGCCAGCGGATGCCGAATGTTAGGCCTCTGCAGAGCGCGAGGCCGGGACGTTTGTTCACTGTTGCTCCGCCTCGGCTACCCGCACAGGCGATTGGAATCCCTAACGCCACTCTGACCGGAACTGCAACCGCACTCGTGCGCCCTCCTTATCTCATAAACAAAGCAACGAGGCCATTAACACACTGACTCCCTCCTCGCACACCCGCGCCGTCTTTAGTCTGAATCGACAAGCCAGGCCGTTCTTGTCTCAGGAAGCAACAGAAGCGTTGACGTGTTCTTGGTAAGTAAAATAATATTCTTCATACTTAAACATACTTAGGAGTCACGATGCAGTTAATTATTTCGCCCGTCGTCGGTAGCGTTCTTGGGGCACTGACCCTTACCGGGTGCATCCCGGCCGGGATCAACTCTCCTGTACAGTCCAGCGGCGTGGCGGGAGTGAACTTTCCAGACGTCGTTGGGATCGATCTAGAGGGCAAAGAGATCTCACTACCGACTGGTCTAGCTGGTCGCAGAAACTTGGTGGCCATCGCGTTCGAACGCAAACACCAGCCCGTGGTGGATACATGGATCAACAGGGTTGAACCACTTCTCGCACAGGACCCCGAATTCCGCCTCTACGAGGTGCCAACCATTTACGAATGTTCCACCCTATTTCGCCTCTGGCTCAATAACGGGATGCGCGCTGGAATCACTGACCAGGTCGCCCGGCGGCGCACAGTAACGATCTACGTCGACCGCGAGCAGTTCAACGCCGCGCTGTCGATTCCGGATACGAGTGACGTTCACCTACTGCTGCTCAATGCGGAAGGTCTGATCGCGTGGCGTAGCACCGGAGCGGCTAACGACGAGAAACTCGCTGCCCTCTCGCAAGCCCTGGTGAGCGGTTAGTCGCCATTCAAGATCACGTGGCGAAGCGGGACGCACCCATGTCGGCCTAGCCTGCCGCTAGCTGCCGGGCGATTCAACGGCAACGGAGCTCGTGCAACTCCTCGTCTTCATACTGGCCGCTTTCTTCTGTGAGGTTCTCCAGCAGACCGTTGCGATGGTGAGGCTCTGAGAGCCGGCTGATCGTCTGGGTGAGATACCGCGGAAAGTGTGCGGAGTATCCGTAGTAATGCCTTCCGAAGTCCGACAAGGCCCAACGGAGGTCGGGAAGGTCCCCGGAAGCCAGAGCCTCAAGGTTAAGGATGATTGACCGCATGATGTGAGATGGCCTCGGCGGAGATCCGATCGAGAAGCCCGTCCGTATTCTGCGGCTGGAGTTCCGTGGCACGCTCCTCCATCCGGCGCGTCGCCAACTGAAGGAAGCGGGTTACGCTACCAAGATCCTCGCTCGCGCGCCCAAGTAAACGCTTGGCGCTCGATCACTAACGCGGTCACATCCTGCACCACAACCACCGAGGCCGTGCGAGGCCGATTGTCGATGAAAGCGTACTCTCCGACAAGATCTCCGGCCTCGACGAGCCCGATCTTCTGCCCATCGCGGAGAACCTCCACAGCCCCATCAAGTAGGCAATAGATCCGCTGATCGGAGCGTCCTTGTGTGATCAGGCGATCGCCGGCGACAAAGTCGTGAATTTGCCCAACCTGCTTAAGGAAGGGCAGGAGGTCATGCAGACTCTCGTCGGTAACGTGCTTAAATGATGAAGGCTCACTCTCTGAGGCATGCATGGATTTACATCTTTCATCGTCTATGGACTATGGTCAAGCCACGCTCGACCAGAGACTGGAAGCCTGTCACGGTGGATCGCGTGGTCGACGACACAAACTAGGTTAGGGTACAGAGGTCAGACTCCCGGCGGCGTCAGACGTCGAGAGAACACTGCTGGAGGTATCGTCAAGTTGAAGCACTATGCGCTCGCTTCCGGCGGCATATTAGCCGCTGTTCTGTGTACTGCGGTCTCGCCCGTCATGGGTCAATCAGGCACCGCAGGCGGTGAGTGGTCCTCCTACGGCGGCGACCTGGGGCATACACGTTACGCACCACTCGACCAGATCACCGCTGACAATTTCGACGACCTAGAGATAGCCTGGCGGTTCAAGACCGACAACCTCGGTCCGATGCCGGAGTTTCGGTTCCAGTCCACCCCCCTCGTAATTGGCGGCAAGCTGTACTCGACCGGCGGATCGCGGCGCGCAGTGGTCGCCCTTGATGCTGCGACGGGCGAGCTGAACTGGGTTTACAGCTTGGAAGAAGGAGAGCGTGGAGAAGCGGCACCGAGACAGCTCTCTGGGCGCGGGCTGGCCTATTGGAGCGGGGTGCCTGACCGCGACGAGGCGCGGATCATCTACGTAACGCCGGGCTACCGGCTGATCGCGCTCGACGTACAGACCGGCCGTCCGGTACCAGAGTTCGGTATCGACGGGATGGTCGACCTGAAGCGTGACAACGACCAGCAGATCGACCTGACAACAGGTGAGATCGGGCTGCACGCCACACCGATCGTGGCCGGTGACGTGATCGTCGTGGGTGCCGCCCACCGTACGGGCGGGAACCCGCGCAGCCGGAGCAACGTGAAAGGGTACGTCCGTGGATACGACGCACGCACCGGTGAGCGGCTCTGGACCTTTCACACGATCCCTCGTCCAGGTGAGTTCGGGCGCAACACATGGTTGGCCGACTCGGCAGTCTATACCGGCAACACGGGGGTCTGGGCACAGATCTCAGTGGACCTTGAGCTCGGTCTGGTTTATCTACCGGTGGAGGCGGCGACTGGTGATTACTTCGGTGCCAACCGGCCAGGTAACAACCTCTTCGCCGAGAGCCTGGTGGCAGTCGACCTGCACACCGGCGAGCGACGCTGGCATTACCAGCTGGTACACCACGGCATCTGGGACCACGACATCCCGTGCGCCCCGATCCTGATCAACCTCAGCATCGACGGCGAGACCGTGAAGGCGGTGGCGCAGCCGACCAAACAGGTGTTCCTGTATGTCTTTAACCGAGAGACCGGTGAGCCGATCTGGCCCATCGAGGAACAACCGGTCCCCGCCGGCGACGTGGACGGTGAGTGGTATTCGCCGACACAGCCGATTCCCACCCGGCCGCCCGCGTACGACCGGCAGGGAGTCACACTGGATGATCTAATCGACTTTACACCTGAGCTGCGCGCCGAGGCCGAGGAGCTGGTGTCTCGCTATCAAATGGGACCAATCTTCACACCACCGGTCGTGAGCCGTCTCGACGGACCACTCGGCACGCTGATGGCGCCGGCGGCAGGGGGCGGCACGAACTGGCCGGGGGGCTCCTACGACCCGGACACCCACATCCTCTACGTGTCGTCCAACAGTTCGGTCGGGGCGCTCGGACTGATGCCCCCCTACCCGGGACAGTCGGATATGACCTACATCCAGGGGAACGCCATCGCCGGTCCGCGCACGAGAGGTGGTGCCGGGTCGTCGGCAGGCGGTGGTCGGACCAGCTTTGACGTGCCGCCCCGCCCACCGATCCCACCAGAGGTGAGGCGATTCGGTCGGCTCAGCGTCCAAGGCTTGCCGCTGCTCAAACCGCCCTACGGCATCATCAGCGCCATCGACATGGACCGCGGCGAGATCCTGTGGCAAATCCCGCATGGCGAAACTCCGGACAACATCCGGAACCATCGGGCGTTGGAAGGGTTGCAAATTCCGCGGACGGGCCAGCCCGGTAGCGTCGGCACGCTGGTGACCCAGACTCTGTTGATCGCCGGCGACGCCGGGATTCACACGACCCCAGCGGGGCAACGGGGCGCTATGCTCAGAGCCTACGACAAGGCAACCGGCGCCGAGGTGGGCGCCGTCTTCATGCCGGCGCCCCAAACCGGATCGCCGATGACCTACGCACTAAACGGCGTCCAGTATCTCGTCGTCGCCATCAGCGGAGGCAACTACTCGGGCGAGCTGGTCGCGTTCAGGGTGCCAGAAGCCTCATGACCCTGGTTCGCTAAACGGTCTACAGTCGTAGTGAAACCGCGTGGTCGAGTGGCCGGAACTTGACGACGCTCTGCAGAAAATGAGAGGTTCTTGATCATGCACGCCACGATGATACATTCAGCGAGTCGGCGACTCGTCCCCGCACTTCTTATCGCCGTCGCCTTGGCGTCCCCAGCTGCCGCTCAGGAGTTTGCGACTGGTGAGCCCATCGGCGCGCTCAATGAGGCCGGACTGTGGCAGCCGATGTCAGACAACGTCACGGTCTATGGCAGCTTTCATTTTTCTGAAAGCTGCACGTTTGATTCCAACAAAAACCTGATTCTGGCCATGAATACGGGCAACCGGGGAGACCCTAGCGAAAATGATGGCTTCGTCTCCCTCATCAATCCCGATGGGAGTGTGCATACGCCCAAGTGGATCGGTGCTACTCGGGACGGATTGGAACTCTACGATCCCCTGGGCAGCGCGATCAGTAATGGTGTGCTCTATACGGTGGATGTGGGACACGTTCGGCTCTTTGATCTGGAAACAGGGCGACCCCTGCGATCCATTCCTGTTCCTGGATCTACGATACTGAATGGAATTGCCGTCGCGGATGATGGCACCGTGTACATCTCCAACACCCGAAACCCTGAGCAGATCTGGAAGGTCAGCGCAGACGGTGAGGTCTCGGTGTTCGCAGAGGACGCTCCACTCGCTGCTCCCAACGGCGTGGCGATCGACCAGGACGGCAACATTGTGGTGGTCAACGTCGGTGACAACGCCATCATCACCTACAACCAAGACGGAGCGGTTATTCGGATCGAACATAGCGTCGAAGGCGGGAACGATGGCATCGTGATAACCGCCGACGGGACGAAGTACGCGAGCAGCGTGCGCTATGGCAGTGTGTCCCGTATCCGCCCGGGTCAAGAGGCAGAGGTCATCGCCTCGGGCATACCAAGCGCGGCGTCCATGTGCTACGACTCGACACAGAACCAGCTGGTCATTCCATTGAACAGCAACTACGCGCTCGCGTTTGTTCAGGTCAATAGCCAGGATTAGCCTTTAGCCTACCGACATGGGCTCAACCACTGGCCAGATCCGGCGAATATCGTCGACCTGTAGCGGGATTCAAGCAGGCATTCGAGAATGTAGACAACCCGGGCAATCAGATATACAGTGAATCTCTTCTGTGAACGTGTCTTGGATTGATTGTCACGGAATCAAATAAAACGAATTCGGAAGGAAGATAACGATGAATAGCAAACGAGCCCTGTTAGCAGTGACTGCGACTGTGGGTGCATTGGCACTAACCGGACTTTCGACGGTTGCACAGCAGCAGAGTGACGAGCCGCCAGAGATGGGTTTCTTTATCACCAGCGTCGGTATCGGCGATGGCGCTAACTTGGGCGGACTGGCAGGCGCAGACGCACATTGCGAGGCACTGGCCGACGCGGTAGGTTCTGACCAGCGCACATGGCGGGCCTATTTGAGTACTCAGGGGGCCGGAGCAGTCAATGCACGTGACCGAATTGGGTCAGGGCCCTGGGCAAACGTAGAAGGCCTGATCATGGCCACCAGCGTAGAAAACTTGCACTATGACAACTCGACTTTCAATTGGGAACACACACTTGACGAGAATGGTAATCAATTCGCCTCACGCATAGACGGGGATCCTGACTTCACCGTACACGACGTTCTGACCGGCTCACAAATTGACGGCACTGCTTATACGCCGGGCGACGACCAAACCTGTAACAACTGGACCAGTAATGATGAGGGTGGCGCAATGCTCGGCCATGCCGACCGCTACTCCTTCACGACACCAGGTTCTTCCTGGAACTCTGCCCACGGATCGCGGGGTTGTACACAGGACGGTCTGGTGGCTACTGGAGGGGCCGGCTTGTTTTACTGCTTTGCCGCTGAGTGATCAACGGAAGAGAACAAGAAACGAGCGTCACGGGGGTTAGCCGACATCAACCGGACACCCCTGCTTGCTCTTGGAAGAGATACGCGGGGATCAATCCGGGCTATTTGCGCCGACATCCAGCTGGGGACGAAAAACGTTAACCTTGGCGGCCTGACCACCCTATGGCCCTCCCGGGAATCGAGTAATCCCAGACCCGGTGCGGTTATCGAAGGTGGCCGGGTGCGGCCCACGCCCCTCGGCGTAATCCTGCTCCTCGATTCGAGAGCCTTGGAGCAACGCGGGAAAGCCGTAGTTGCCTTCGTGGCACCTTGGCTCGTAGTAGATGCGGTTCTCTTGGTCGCTCTGTTTTCGAAATTCCTGCCTCACGGTCCAAGGACGAACCCAGACGGTCGGGTCTTCAATCGTCACCTCGTACTCGAGGGTATCCTGGCCGGTCCGGGTCCAGCGCTCGACGAGATGCAGGTTTTCTCGAGATCCCCTGAAATCGTGCTTGGGGCTGAAATTGGTCACGTCGATCACCAACGTATCACCCTCCCAATGACCCCGTGAGTCACCAAACCACTGACGAATCGTGTCGGGAAGATGAGGACTGCCATTCATGACAATGTTCCGCTGGAACCCTTGGCCCTGACCGACATCGTAGTACATGGACACGCCACCCTGGGTCTGCACAATCCGGCGAAAATTCCCGCCGAACGTCGCAAAGAGTTGGGTGAAATTGATAATCGAGCCGGCCAGGCAGCGATCCGAAGGTGTGCCATCTCCTGGATTGTCATACCGGTTTATGGGATTGGTGTTGTACCGCGGTGGAAGTTCAGACCGTCGTGGTGAAGGAGTCGGATTGTACTCTCCGCCCTCGCACGCCGCCAATCCACTCCGGCAGGTCTCAGTAGACCGCAACAAGGCAAGTTGAAACTCACGTTCGGCGACGGCGATCGCCTGGGCCTCCGCCGTTAGCGGAGGCATTTTTCCATTCGGAGGATCGACGATCAGTGAAGTTCGGCGGCCAAGGTGTTTGAACGTCAGGTGCGCGTTGCTGTACGCACCGGCGACATCATTTTGGCTGCCTGGTGCTGACCGTCTATCTCCTCCGCCGGTCGTCTGGTCGGCAAGCAGTCGTGCTCGCGCGTTATCCGCCTCGGCATACTCTTCGTCCGTGAAGACCTCACGGTTTCCATAACGCTCCGGCCGTTCCAGTGGTATATCGACCTCTTCTGTCCAAATGCCTTGTAGATCGGGTGCACCCCAGGGCGTTCTCAGTGCCTCATCCGACCGAATCCCTGCCGCCGTCTGTCCGTTGAGACCGACCTGCGCAAGGCTTAACAGTCCCACGACAACCACCAGAACCCGCGTTAAACCAACCAGTGTGTCTATTCGTGTGCGCATTCGACCTCCGTAGCTAGGTATTGCCGTTGATTTCAGATACGGCCTCAGCGTGTCTCGCAGCGTTCGCCCTACCGGTCAGTACGACCGAACGACCTGAAGCGTGTTCCTCACTCTGACATTCGGCGGTCGATATAGGACTGTACGACGACACCGCCACGTTCCACTCCGACCGACAAGCTTGTAGCCGATGGATTCGAACGCTCGTAGATGACTCGGTAGCGCTGCGACACCTCATCGTAGTGAGCCCCGAGCTTCGTCGCCAGCTCCGGAAGCGCGGTGGCCAGCCGCGTGCCGACACCGAACACCTCGTAAAGGCCACCGGTGACCCCGGTCAGATTTATGGCATAGTCGGTCACAACGCTTCTCGTCAGGGAACCTCTGAGCAACATGACATGAACGGTCACGCTGTTGGCGATAAGCTCGTTTGCCAGATCAGCGTAGTCGTTCTGATTGTAATTGCTGCTTTCTTCCGGCCCATCTGTAGCGACGACGACAAAAATCGGCCACGATTCCTCATCCTCGAAACGACGCTCCCATGTCTCCTTGAGGCCATCGAGCAGGATGGGGCCCGCGCCACGTCCGATAAAGATCTCTCCCGCCGATTCCCTGAGCTCATCGCGATCGTTCGTGAAGTCAACACGCCACTGGATATTTCTACCGATCGTAGCCAGCCCGACTTCGTGTTGCTCCGGAAGGGACGTCAAAAACCCGTCCAACCCAGCACGGAGCGACGTGAGGGCACCATTCGAGCGATTGAGCGGTTGGCTGTTGTCTATCAGGAGGGCAATCTTCATCGGCTGCGAACCGAGCTCGGCAGACACGACGACACACTGAACGCCGCCGGCAAACACGGTGAAATCCTCTGGCGTCAAGTCGGTGACGCGCTCACCCGCCTGATTCACAACGTCGATGAAGAGCTGGCCGAGGTCCTGGGCGCGAGCATGGCCGACCAGGCACACCACGACCAGACACACTGCAGAGACCTGTCGAAGCATCGATCCTCTTGAACTGCTCATTTACTTGGCTACTCTCCTATTTCAACCAAACCAACTCTATTCGAGCTGGACTGATGAATCAGTAGATCGCCCGCCTCTGTCACCCACATGTTCCGGATGATGCCAGCGCCAGAGGGAATAGCCCAACTCTGGAATTGTTCCGTTTTTGGATCGAATCGGACTAGGGTGTCCGGCCTCATCCCGGACTCGTTATACCAGATGACATCATCCACAACGGCCAACGCATAGGGGTGGGACTCTGGTCCACTGGGTGAAGCCCACTCCTTGATCTCGCCGGTCTTCGGGTTGAGTCTGCCGATGCGACCTTGCGTGGAGTTCCCATACCAGACCATACCGTCGCTCGTCAGTCCCAGTCGGCGAATGCGCGAGGCTTCGTTCGGAACCTCGTAGTAGCGGACTTTCATCGTTTCGGGGTCGAGGGCCCCCAGCTTGTTGGTACCGTTGTAGGCGACCCAGATCGTCCCGTTCGCGGCCACCTGCATACCATACGGCCTCGGTTCGGTCTGAATCTCAATCAGCTCGCCCGTCTCGGGGTGCAGGCGCCCGAGCATCCCTGCATGCTGGGCGGTGAAATAAAGCCGGCCGTCAGGGTGAAAGGCCGCTGTGTGGGGGTCCCGCGCCTGTGTCTGGTATTCGGTGACCTTTCCAGTCTTAGGATCCAGTTTCCCAACGGTGGCATTGCCGTTGCCCGTGTACCAAATGTTTCCGTCCGCGGCCGGAACGATCGTGTGTGGTCGTGCGGTGGGCGGAAGGGGAAATTCTGTCATCTTCCCCGTCTGTGGATCGAGTCGGCCCGCAAGACTGGCCCACATCCCCGTCCACCAGATCGAGCCGTCTGGTGCCTCGACCGGATCACGCGACCGCTGCCCGAGACTTGGAACGATCCATTCCGTGATCTTTATTGATGTGTCGCCGGGGACTAGCGTGGGACGCCGCTCTTGTCGCTCGGGGAAATGCGTGGCTAAGTACTTGGCCACGCTCTTGGACTCCGCCTCGGGAAGCGCGACCATCGTGGCGATCAAAGCCTCCCAACCATCTGTGGTGAATCCCGAGTTGGGTATCATATTGAGTCCATGACACTGCGTGCAGTTGGCCTGCACCAACTCCTGACCCATCCCCTCAGGCAACTCAACCGGTTGTCCCCGCCGTTGCGCGTGAGCCGATTCGAGAAACCCCCAACCGAGCAACGTCATCACCAACACGACCAAAAGTGTTTGCGTTCGCATCGTTACCCACCTAATGAAGTAATCAACCCCGCGTCGACCTAATCTCTCACCACTACGGGACGGCGCCTAGCCTGAATCTGTTCCAGACTTATCAGTCCTTAACCTCTGAGATCGCGCTCACTACACAAGCCAATTTCACGTCTCATCGAAAGTAACAGTCATCTTACTCCGCCCCAAAAAAATAAGGGAAAACACGACCGCGGCGGACGGTTCAACCGGGACAGGGGTTACGGCTAATACTCGAATTCCTCAAACCGTAATGAGTGGTTTTGCCTTTGAATATCAGGGCTTCGCCGCTTCCCCGAGTTGGCCCAGTCGCCCCTGTAGAGTCTGCAGACTCACCCACAGTGACGACACTGCTTCGATCGGCGAAGGCGGCATGCGCGGCGTCTATCGCAGCAGTGACACGAAGCTCTGGCTCATTCGAATTCGGTCTATTATGGGTTAATGGATTCGGTATCCCGCCGCGCATTTCTGAAGTCGAGCGTTGCCGTCACCGCGGCGACGGCATTACCACAGACCCGCGTGTCGGCTGCAGCACAGGGGCGCGACAGTACCCCGGCACCGGCTCCGCAGACCACCATTACCCTTACCGTTAACGGCAAACGCCGTACGGTTGAGGTCGAGGAGCGGTGGACCCTCGTCGAGCTTCTCCGTGACCACCTTCAACTCACCGGCACCAAGATCGGCTGTGACCGGGGCGAGTGCGGTGCCTGCACGGTGCACCTCGACGGAATGCCGGTCTACTCCTGTAGCCAGCTTGCGGTCTGGGCGGACGGCCAAGAGGTGACCACCGTCGAGGGACTCGCTGATGGTGACCAACTGGATCCACTGCAGCAGGCGTTCATTGACGGCGACGGTCCGCAATGCGGCTTCTGCACATCTGGACAGCTGATGTCGGCCAAAGCCATTGTCATGGCTAATCCGGACCCTACCGAGGATGAGGTACGGCAGGGAATGACAGGCAACATCTGCCGCTGTTCGAACTACAACCGCTATGTCGCGGCTGTCATGTCTCGCCCGCCAGAGCGGGCGAACCGTCTCGATCCCCTAGACACGGTCGGGATGTCCTATCCGCGAGTCGACGCCCGAGAGCGCGTGACCGGCCAGGCGCAATATACCGGCGACGTAACAGTCCCCGAGATGCTCTACGCCCGGGTGCTCCGCAGCCCGCACCCGCACGCGCGGATCACAAGGATCGACACTACCCGCGCTCGTGAGATGCCGGGAGTTCATGCCGTGCTCACCCGCGAGCAGTGCGATATCACCTGGAGCAGTGGGGACTCTCGGAACCCGCGGTATCTGTTCAACAACCCGGTGCGGTTCGTCGGCGATCCCGTGGCCGCTGTGGCTGCGGTCGATCGTCACACCGCCGAAGCGGCAATCGAGGCTATCGATGTCGACTACCAGGCGCTCGACTTTGTCCTCGACCAGGAGGAAGCACTTTCGTCTGGAGCCGTTGAGATCCAACCGGGTGGCAACCTGTCGCCTCGCCGCGACGGTGAACGGCTGCCCGAGATCTACCAGCGTGGAGATCTCGATGTTGGCTTCGCGGCATCGGACGTGGTCGTTGAAGAGACATACGTTTCCAAGCATCACAACAACGCCCAGATGGAGCCGCGATCGGCGTTGGCGCAGTGGACGGGGGACGAACTCACACTTTGGTCGCCGACGCAGGGGATTTCAAACACCCGCAGCGACATGGCGCGGGACCTGGACATGCCTCCCGAGCGAGTTCGCGTCATTTGTCAGTACATGGGTGGCGGCTTCGGCAACAAGAACCAGAGCCAAGATTCCGACCTTATCGCTGCCGTGTTGGCCCGTGAGGCCAGGCAACCTGTCAAGCTCGAACTGACGCGGAAGGAAGACTTCCTCGGCGTCCATGGCCGGTGGCCGACCACCCAGCACTACAAGATCGGCGCGAGCCGTGACGGCACACTCCAAGCGGTTCAGCTTCACGGCTACAGCGGCATGGGACCTCACCGGAAGAGTGGTGGGGGCATCGCAGGAATTGAGCTTTTTCGCTGTCCGAACGTACGACGCGAAGTGTCGCCGGTGTACACCAACATGTCCGTCTCCGCAAATTTCCGCGGACCGGCCTATCCACAGGGTGTCTGGGGGATCGAATCGGTCATGGATCAGCTTGCACACGAGCTGGTAATCGACCCGCTCGATTTCCATCTTCACAATCTCACACGCGAGTACAACGATGAGACGCCTTACACCAGCTGGGCGCTCCGCGAGTGCATCACCGAAGGCGCCGACCGGTTCGACTGGTCGAATCGCTGGCGACAGCCTAGTGGACGCACCGGCCGAGTGACGCGTGGCGTTGGGATGGCGATCGGGATGTTTGCGGCACGCCTGGGCCGAAGCAGCGCGGTGCTACGCCTCGAACAGGGGCACCTCTGGCTCCACATCGGTGTGACTGACATCGGTACGGCGACCAAGACTGCGATGGCGCAGATCGCGGCTGAGGCGATGAAAATGGACTTCGCGGACGTTACCGTGGTCTGGGGTGACACCGACCGGTGCCCGTACTCGGTAGGTGAGTCTGGTAGCCGGACCACGACGCATACCGGGTATGCGATTGTCAAAGCGGCCGAGGATCTCAAGCGGCAGATCGCTTCGCACAACGGGTCGGTCGGAGATCAGCCTCTCATCGCTCAGGCGACGCCGGAACCGACGATCGAGGGAATGGCGCGATACGCGTCAGCCGCACACTTTGTCGAGATCGAGGTCGACACCGAGCTTGGTCGCATCGGGGTGGTGCAATACCTGGCGATGCATGAAAGTGGTCGCATCATCAACCCGCTCACGGCCGAGAGTCAGATTAAGGGCGGCGTCACGATGGGGATCGGTATGGCACTGCACGAGGAGCTTGTCTACGATCGCGCCACCGGTGTTCCGGTCAATCCCGGGTATTACGGCGCCAAGGTCATGACTCACCTTGATGCGCCGGAGATCGAGGTTCACTTCATCGAGCCGGTCGACACGTTCGGGCCATACGGCGCAAAAAACGTCGGCGAGCCTCCGATCATCCCGGTGGTCGCCGCCATCGGAAATGCCTTCTTTAATGCGACCGGCCGCCGGATTAAGGAGCTGCCAATGACGCGCACTCGGGTCATGGAGGCTTTGGCATGAGGCGTCTAACCAATATCAAGCCGGCTTCCTTGGTCGAGTCGGTCGAACGCCTCGAAGCCGACGGCACGCGCGCAGCGGTCGTCGGGGGAGGTACCGATCTGTTGGGGATGATTAAGGACAATCTGACGCCGGCAGAGGTGCTCGTCAATCTCAAAGGGCTCAGGGAGCGCGGGAGTCTTGACCTGGTCGAGACCGAGGCTGGTGGTATTCGCGTCGGTGGTCTCGTGACGCTCACGCAACTCAGCACGCACCCTCTTGTCACTACCCCATACCGTGTCCTTGCCGAAGCGGCGGGGTCAGTGGCTACACCACAGATTCGGAACGTCGGGACAGTTGCTGGCAACATCTGCCAGCGACCCTGGTGCTGGTACTTCAGACAGAACTTCCCCTGCTACAAGCACGGCGGGGACCGGTGTTTTTCCCGTGTCGGCGAGAACGAGTTCAACGCCATCTTCGGCGGAGGCCCAAGCTATATCGTTCATCCCTCCGACACTGCCCCTGCGCTTATAGCTCTCGGCGCCAACTTCCGGATCGTTGGTCCCACCGGCGAGCGAGTCGTGCCAGCGTCCGACTTCTTCACCTTGCCACGCGTCGATATCTCCCGGGAAAACATTCTCGAACCAAATGAAGTGCTCGCCGACATCCATGTGCCGTTGGCGTCCGGGCTCCGGAGCACCTACGCCAAGGTTCTCGACCGCGAAGCGTGGACGCACGCCGTGGTCAGCGTCGCGCTTGCATTAGAGATGGACGGTGACGTCGTCCGCCGCGCGGGCGTTGTACTCGGGGGTGTCGCGCCGATCCCGTGGCAACCGGAAGCGGTCGAAGAGCTTCTGGCCGGGAAACGCGTCACAGAGTCACTCGCTGCTGAAGCTGGTCGCCTTGCCGTCGACGGTGCCCGACCGCTCTCCAAGAACGGCTACAAAGTGACGCTCACAGAGAATCTGGTACGGAACACATTGCAGTCGTTGGCAAGTGAGCCATGAGAGTGGGTGCGTCCGCGCCGATGACACGCCGAGACCTTTTCCTTGTTGGGAACGGTCGTACGCGGACGTTGAACGTTTCCTTCCAGCGGCTCCCTCCATATGACCTTCGTTGAGGCAACGGCGGATGGGGCTGCCGCCAGTTGAATCGACCAACTCCAGACCGGGGTGGCCAACGCGAATCGCTTCACGCTTCGAGAGCCCGCCTGGCTCGCACGAGAGGACTTCAAGACGGTACTGACCCCGTTGATAGACGGCTTCCGTGCGCGGGGCGGTGCGATTGAAATATTCTGACCATGACCAGCTCTCAAATACTATCTTCACGTCCGGTGAAGTGCTCCAACTAAGTTGCGGACCCACGGAGCATCCAAGCAGAATTAGAGCATGGGATTCATATAAAGAGGTAAATGATGAATCGTAGACAATTCTTCAGAGCAGGGGCGGGCGGCCTAGGAGCAATACTCGCTATGGACGCGAGTACCCGAAAGGCAGCAGCGGCCGCAGTGCAGAACGGTCCCATTATCGACTTTCATTCGCACTGCTCGATCTCAGGTGTCGCGGAAATGATGGGCGGAAGCAGCCAGACGGGTCCAACCACCATTGGCCCAGACCGTCTGGTAGCCATGGATGAACTGGGAATTGATATCGAGGTTCTCAGTATCAATCCGAACTTGTACGGCCTCGACGAGACCCTGGCAGAAAGGGTGGGGAGGGTGCAGAACGAAGGTATTGCCAAAATCTGCGCCGGCTACGACGGTCGATTTCTTGGCCTTGCTACCCTCGCTTTGCAATACCCTGATCTCGCGGTGGAGCAGCTAGAGGAAGGCGTCAACGAGCTGGGACTCCGTGGCGGCTCTATCGGGTCAAGCGTCGGGAGCGAGCAACTGGGCGACCCAAAGTTCGAGCCATTCTGGGCCAAAGCCGAGGAGCTGGACGTACCCCTCTGGCTCCATCCGGTAGGTATTCCGGAACTGCAGCCCCGACTGCAAGGAAACGGCATGCTGGGCAACACGATTGGAAATCCTGTGGCGACAGCAATTGGGCTTGGCCACCTGATCTTCGAGGGAGTCCTAGATCGGTATCCAGGACTAAAACTCGTTTCGGCGCATGGTGGGGGCTACCTTCCGGCGTATGCCCCCAGGACGGACTACGGGTGCGGCACTCGTGAGTGCGGACCGGTGCCTGAAAGGCTTCCCTCTGAGTACATACAGGACCGGCTCTTCTTTGATTCTGCAGTGTTCACAAGCGAAGCGTTGCGCCACCTCATTGCCGTGTCTAGCCCGAGCCAGATCGTAATTGGGACTGACTACCCGTTTTCATGGACGTTTCCCACGCGTGATCCCAGGCTACCCCGCTTTACCCCTGTAGAGCACATCCTCGAGACGCCAGGTCTGAGCGATGCCGACCGCGCAGCTATGCTTGGTGGCAACGCGGCCAGGCTACTCAAGATTCCGTTGTAAGGTTCGGCGCCTTCAACGCTTAGTGGAGTGGGGTCTCCAGAGTCGTGTTCTCGGCGACCACGCATAGAATGGAACGTATTCGACAAGCGAGAAGACGGCTAGCCTAGCCCACAGTGACGATCGGTTCCTCAGTGTGCGCCCTCGACGCTACTCATAGGCTATCTCAAGGCCCCTGACAGGCGGAAGACGTTACCAGCAGAGTGGGGTCATATTCATTGATCGCGGCAAGGGTCACAGGCCCACAGACACCATCAGCCTCAACACCAACCCGACGTTGCAACTCCTTCAGAGCCAGCACCGAAGCCAACTCGCGAACCCCTTCCTGAAACAGGCGAAGAATACGTCCGCTCGAACGAAACTCTTCGAGAATCGCTGCACGCCGACTTGTGTGCAGATCATTTATTACGTAGGTAAGGACTGTGGCCATCACGGTACCTTCCTCCGTGCCGGTCGCTTCAAAGCGCTCCTGGAAGCTTCTGAGCGTAGGGCTAAATGAGGCCTGGTGCCACTCTTCTAGAGTTGCGTCGAGACGAACGAAGTCGTCGAGTGCTTCAGCGTACTCCGGATCCGCTGGATGATGCCAAAATGACACATCCTGACCGAACTCTGACACGTGCCAGGGTAGGTAAAGGTTAGCCCGTGCTGGCACCTGTCGAACCAACGCCGGATTGAAGCGCTTGACCTCATCCGACGACAGGCCCGTTTTCCTTGTTACTTCCGAGAGCGGGATGTTTCGGGGAACGCGCATCGCGTAGATTGGTGATTGCGGCGTCTCTGCTACCAACCGCTGTACGTTGAAGACGTTACCAAACACCATCTCGGCATAGAGCGCCGACCGACGGCCATAGGTTCGATACAGTCGCCGATAGCGTCTCAGCGCAACGCCTCTTAATTCACGCGCAAAATCCGAACCGAGTAGGTACTGCTCACGCGTGCCATCACCGCCGAGTCGCGCCCCATTGATCACCGTACGACCAACGTTCACCCCACCGGCGTGATGCTCCGACAAAGCCGGGATAAAGCTGCCATACATAGTCGCAAGAACGGTGAGATACGCAGCGCAATAAGGCGCTTGTGTCGTTTGGTTGTAGCCCTCAATGACGTAGGGCGCCAGACGGTTCAAATAAGCCCAATTTCGCGGTAACCACTGGCAGAACCCGAGGGCTCGTGCCGACGAACGGGCACGACCATTTAAGCCCGATTCGATGATGGCCTGCGATAACCCGACCTCGGCCGGCACACCAAACCGCTCGTAGATTTCACTCCACTCACTTAGGAAACTACCGTAACGTTCAGCATGTGGCGAGAGAAACCGCCCCCGAGTTGGGTTATGAATCACTGGACCGGCTACTGATTGCAAAAGGCGCTCAACCTCGTCTCGCCGTTGGCTGAGACGAGACGGAAGCCTCCGACCTACCAGGACCTCTGACAGTGACGGATCCTCCCAGACGTCGCCACTAGTCCAATTACCTCTTGTCGGAAAATTCGCTAACAGCCGTCCATCCTCGGCACTGCCGTAGACGATGCGACCATCCGGAATAGCAAAGATATGGCGCCAGAACGGATAAGTTGGTCGATACTGTTGCAGCGCTGCCAGATCGTCCTGAAGCCTTACCTGGGTATGGACCCTAGCAGACAACTCTATCGGCCGTGTAAGGGTGTCGGCCGACACCTCCTGCGCGCACACGTCTGTGGCGATGATGGTGGGGTGGACTGCAAGTCCAAGCAGAATAGCTATGTATCTCATAACACACACACTGAATCACCGCCGTTTGTGACGGGATACTACCGTGCTTCTCATCTCAAGCGGTTAGCCTACCGCGACGAGACGAGTGGTTCAACGGAGGAGGAGATAGTCGCGCGGGTGTGCAGCCTCCCACTTAGCGCCGTGTCAACATCGTCTCACCGGACACCTTGGCCGCATCGAGCACCCGTAACCAGTTCTCCCCGAGAACTTTTCGGACTCTCGAAGGGGCATACCCTCTTCCCACCAAGGCTTCGGTGAACCGCGGGTAGCTGGTCGCGTCGAAGTCGCGAATGTTGGCCACGCCATTGATCATATCTGTCCCGATGCCGACGTAATCCTCTCCAACCAGGTTCACGGCGTAATCGACAGTCGTCGCCCAGTCCTCCTCGGTTGGAAGGGGCCCACCTGCGTCGACGGTCTCCTGCTGCAATTCTCGCCACGGTACGATGGAGCCATTCTCACCAGGATTACCGACATCACGGTTCCAGTTCTCTCGCATCTTGGCATCAAGCCCTTCGATGTACTGACCATAGTCTCGACTAGGCGACCGGAATAGGTCTGGAAGCCAATCAACACCCGAACAACAGGCCACGCGACCAGGTGGTTGAGCAGCGGACCAGTCGAGAAACTCCTGACTGAGAAGCCCGGCACCGGAATGGATACCAATCAGACCGCCCTTGGCAGCCATTGCCGTGAGCACAGCATCCGACAGGGCTCTCGTGTGATTCGAAAATTGTCGAAGTCCATGATGGCTCGCCACCACCGGTGCCGCACTCGCCTCGATGATTGCCAACTGCGCAGCGTCCGACGCATGTGAAACATCAATCAGAATCCCCAGACGGTTCATCTCGCGAACAACCGCCCGGCCGTGGTCCGTGATGCCGCCCCACGCTTGATCACCAAGCCCGGCATCCACAAACGCATTCGTCGTGTTGTGACTCGTGAACTGCACCTTCCGGACGCCTAAGCGATAAAACAGCCGGAGAACATCAAGGTCCCCCTCCATGTCGAATCCACCCTCGAGCGCCAGGACAACCGCAGTCTTGCCGCCCTCCACAATTCGTCGGACAT
>CAUZDY010000030.1:0-33224 GCA_963578805.1 Vicinamibacteria bacterium
TTTCTTCGATCTGATAGAGTGTCCGGAACTCTCGTGTCACTACGGTGCACTAGTGTAGCGATCGCAACGGATCTTTATATTCGGATGCCACTGCATCCCGGCAAGGGTGGCGCTGAACTTCCTTCTAGCGGGCTCAATTATGCCCAACATGCTCGCCTTTCGCGCCTTGCCATTTTGGCGCATCGCTACCGGTACGCCTCGGCACGTCCTGAGCTGGTCGAAGGACGGTGTGCGAGGCTGTCGCACTCAGCGCACTAGTTTACTGCGAGCCCAACCTGCGGGTTGCCCCATTTCATGAGCAACGCTCCGAAACCACAGAAGCGCTTCGACCGGTCAATCGTCGAGGGTTCGCTTCCAAGGGCGGTGTGGAAGATCGCCTGGCCGACGATGTTGCAAAATGTTATCGGTGGCATCCAGGGCATCATCGATCAGGCGATGGTAGGCCACTATGTCGGCCACGCCGGCAACGCCGCGATTGGGGTGAGTGTTCAGATCTTCATCCTCGTGATCGTGTTTGTCGCGTCCGTTTTCTCAGGGATGGGCGTGTTAGTGGCGCGTTTCGCTGGATTAAACGAGTCGAACAGCGTCAACCAGGTCGTGTATCAGGCATTCTTGACCGCAGTCTTCATGGCGGTTGGAGTCTTGGCGCCGGTCGGCTACGTCTTCGCGCCGTGGCTACTCGAGATGATCAACGCGGCTCCTGAGGTTCAGGTCGAAGCGTTGCCGTTCCTTCGGACCATGTTCGTGTTTAGTATTGGGATGCTGGTCTTTTTCATGATGAGCGGCGCATTGCGGTCGGCAGGTGACGCGCGAACTCCGCTGCGTCTAGGGCTCATGATGACGGTGCTGAACATCGTCCTCAACGTCATCTTGATTCGCGGGTTGGGCCCTATCCCGGCGTATGGAACCGTGGGAGCGGCAATGGGCACTGCGATCGCGAGCATCCTGACCGGTGTCGCCTTTGTATGGCTCTTATTTTCAGGGCGGCTGGTGATACGGTTTTCGACAACGATGTCGTTCAGACCGAATTGGTCGATCATTCGCGAGCTGTTCAGGTTCGGGCTGCCCACTGGGTTTCAGGGAATCGTCATGAATCTGGCCGGCGTGTTCATGCTCAGGTTTATCGGGGCCCTTGAGTACAGTGCGGAGGCACAGGCCGCTTATGCGGTGGCGTATTCTCAGCTTTTCGCCCTGATCACGTGGACATCGGTCGGGCTCATGGGAGCCACAGCAGCAGTTGCCGGTCAAAATCTTGGTGCCGGCCATCCGGATCGGAGTGCGCAGGCGGCGGTAGTGGCCGGAGGCATGGGTCTGGCGGTCGCAGCGGTTGTCGGTGTTGTGTTCGTCATGTTCCCACGCCCACTTTTTGCGGTATTTGCGCTCGACGATGGTGTGGCCTATGAACTGGGTCGCCAGCTGCTCGGATATCTGGCGGTCTCGGGGTTCTTTGTCACCGTAGCCCTCGCCTATACAGGGGGGTTGCAGGGAACCGGGGACACGCGCAGTCCCCTCTACATCTCGGTGGTGTCGCAGGTCCTTATCCCGATCGGGATCTGTACCTATTTCTCGCTGACGCGCGATCTTATGGCCGCGGATATCTGGTTGGCCATAGTACTCGGACACATGGCGCGTGCAGGGTTGAGTGTGGTCAGATTTCGCCAAGGTAGATGGCGAAACATCACTGTTGATATCGGCACAGCCCAGCTGTGATCTAGAGAATAAGCCGGCGAGATTCACCATATTTATGTCCGATGTGAAACCTTCAACACTTGCCGCGCAGGCGCTGGGTTGGAGCCACCCATCGACGGGTGCGCTCGTTCCTTCCGTAATACCGTCGGCCCCCTACGAGCGCGCACCAGACGGGAGTTACCCCAGCGGCCATACATACACCCGCGACCAGAACCCGACATACGAACAGGCTGAAGCGCTGCTGGTGGCGTTGGAAGGCGGGGTCGGAGCGAAGCTGTTCAGTTCCGGAATGGCTGCGGCAACCACGGTCTTTGAGACACTGGAGTCAGGTTCCCACGTGGTCGCACCGCGGCACATGTACTGGACGATTCAGCGATGGCTGGAACAGCTGGCGGCGACCGGGCGCATTGTTCTCGATTTCGTGCCCAACGGTGACCTGGAGGGGTTGAGGTCAACGCTTCGGCCGGGACGGACGAAGATCGTTTGGGTCGAGACCCCGTCCAACCCGACGTGCGACATTACCGACATTGCAGCGAGTGCCCAGATCGCGCACGCGGCCGGCGCGCGTGTCGTGGTCGATGGCACAGTTGCCACGCCGGTCTTGTGCCAACCTCTGACGCTGGGTGCCGACCTCGTCATGCATTCCGCTACGAAGCAGCTCAACGGACACTCAGACGTGTTGGCGGGCGCGTTGGTCACTCGAACGGACGATGAGCTGTGGACACAAATCGGTCACGATCGATCGTCTCGAGGTGCGGTGCTCGGTCCGTTTGAGGCGTGGTTATTGCTTCGGGGGATGCGCACGGTGTTTCTCCGTGTGCCGGCTGCCGCGCGTAACGCTCTGCGGGTGGCTGAGATGCTCGCACAGCATCCGGGTGTTGTTCAGGTGATGTATCCGGGCCTGAAGAGTCATCCTGGTCACAGCGTGGCAGCTCGACAAATGCAGGGTGGGTACGGAATGATGCTGTCGTTTCGCCCAGCTGGTGGTGAGCCAGTTGCGAAACAGATCGTGGGCGCCCTGAGGCTCTTCAGAAACGCAACGTCCCTTGGTGGAGTTGAAAGTCTAGTCGAGCACCGCGCTCCGGTGGAAGGGCCCGGGACGGCGGTTCCGGACGACCTGATACGACTGTCGCTGGGAATCGAAGACGCTGATGACCTCGTGTCGGATCTTGATCAGGCGTTGGCCAGGATTGCAACCTAGCGCTCAGCCGTATGACGAGACACAGCGAACTGAGGATCGAGAAGGCCGCTGAGACTGATGCCGGCGCCGTACTGGCGCTGATCAAGGAGCTTGCCGACTACGAACGAATGTCTGATGAGGTAGTCGCGACGGAAGGTGATATCCGTCGCGCGCTGTCCTTGAGTAAACCGTCCGCCGAAGCCCTGATCGCCAGGCTTGGGGGCAACGCCGTCGGTTTCGCACTGTTTTTTCAAAATTTCTCGACGTTTCTCGGTCGGCCCGGTCTTTATCTTGAGGATTTATTCGTCAAGCCCGAATGGCGCGGCCAAGGCATTGGTCACCAGCTACTCGTGGCGTTGGCCCGGCTCGCGGTTGAGCGGCGATGTGGCCGAATGGAGTGGTCCGTGCTCGACTGGAACGAGCTCGCGATGAAGTCGTATCGCCGGGTGGGTGCGGCACCATTGGACCAGTGGACCGTCTGGCGCTTAACTGGTAGGGCACTCGAGTCACTCGCCGCAGAGTCGTCTCCTGGTGACGGGCTGGTCGGTTGGGAACACGAAGAACAGGAGGGGGCGTCCCACGAGGACTAGCTATCAAGGGACAGGTTCGTCCGGCACCGAATCCTACGCGGCCTCGCCTGACTCCCGACCTATCATCTCTCGCGCGGTATCGCGCAGTCGTACTATCTCGGGCCAGTCTGTGCCACGGGGCGAAACGGGTTGTCCGATAGTGACCGTTACGGAGGTTCGTCTTAAGAGTAGTGTGCCGGCTGGTAGCAACCGCCGCGTGCCCCTGATTGCAATCGGCACAACCGGGTAACCGGTATCGACCGCCGCCCGAAACGCCCCCAGCCGAAACGGTAACAGTCCAGGGGCGGCGACGAAGGTTCCCTCCGGGAACACGAACAGCGACTCGCCAGCGTGTAATGGCGTGAGCACTGCGCTTGCGCCATCGATTCGCTGCGAAAGGTCGTTTTTCTCGATCGGGATGTTTCCCGCTTTTCGTATCGCCGTACCTAGAAAAGGATAGCTGGTGAGTCGGGCCTTGACAGCGAATCGAAAATCGATGGGCAGCACTGACATGATGAGCACCGGATCAACAAAGCTCGCGTGATTAGCGACGTAGACGGCCTGGCCCACATGACGGAGATGGTCTAGCCCAACCACCGTGACTCGGCATCGGGCGAGCCTGAACAGTAGACGAGTCCATCGTCCTATGAAGCGGTTGACCCACGGGCCGGCCGGGCCGACGGCGAGGGTCAGCCAGATGAACGGTCCTGTCAGGACGAGAAGGGTCGCCACCCATCCAGTGAAGCCGATTCGGCTCACTTGTCGAGACCAGCGTTTTAGAGGACCCTGACCTGCTTGCAGGGTAAGACGGGTCCATTGGGCGAGGAGTGAAGGCGCTCGTCGGTTAAGGGTCCCGGCAGCGTACGCCTCGCGCGTGGCGCCGCGCCGAATTTTTCCACTGGAGGTCTTCAGTACGGTTCCGGGCGCGCTCAAGACGATCACGTCAGGCGGAATACCCAGGGTCGTGGCCACTCGCTCGAGGATGGTGGCTTCGAGCCTCGTCCTGGCCTCCGTCTCAGTCAGACGGGTTTCGGCCACGATGACGAACCGCTCGGTACCACGGGCCGGGTCTGACACTCCAAAGGCCGCCACGCAGCCCTTCCGGACGCCCGATACTCCCGCAACCGCCTCCTCGGCTTCGTGGGGCTGCAGGTTGCGACCCGCCTTGATGATAAGGTCCTTCCGCCGTCCCGTGAGGAACAGCTCACCGCGGCTGAGATACCCGAGGTCTCCAGTCTCCAGCCATCCGTCTGGACCCACCAGTGTCCGGTTCGCGTCGGGGTTACGGTAGTAGCCCGCGGTCGCGGACGGTCCGCGGAATTGGACACGGCCCTCGAACCGATCGGCCAGGCGGCGTCCCTCCCTGTCAACGACTCGAATCTCGTGCCCCGGAAGCGAATGTCCGCATGAGACGAATTGCAGCACAGCTCCGTCATTTTTGTCCCCGGGACGAGCTCGGCCAGTTTCCTGAAAGTGACGGCGTTGAACGGAGTCGATGAGCGGACCGCGTCCGGGCTGCGGTGCCGAGAGTCCAACGGAGGACTCTGCCAGCCCGTAGACTGGAGTCAACGCCTTCGGGCTAAGGCCCCATGGCTCGAACCTCGTGATGAATCGCGCGAGTGTCTCGGGTCGAACCGCTTCTGCGCCGTTGAGCAAGATGCGAACCGAACCGAGGTCCAGTCCCTCGAGCTCTGCGTCATCGATACGGTGGCTGCAGAGGTCATACGCGAAGTTGGGTGCGGCAGAGAAGGTGCCCTTGTGTGAGTGGAGTGACCATAACCAGCGGGCTGGGCGGGCAAGAAACGCAAGCGGTGACATCAGCGCCAGTGGTGATCCAACATACAACGTTCCCAACCATGCCCCGATCAGACCCATGTCGTGATAGAGCGGCAACCAGCTGACCCCGACGTCGTCAGCGCCGATGTCGAGTCGAGTCGCCAGGGCGCGTATATTTGCCAGGAGGTTGGCATGCGACAGCAGCACACCCTTCGGCTGGCCGGTGCTGCCAGATGTGTACTGAATCAGCGCCGGTTCACGGTCGATGTGACTCTTTCGCAGCCGGTGAAGAGGTGAGACGGCAGTCAGCTCATGACCGCTTCCAGTGAGCTGGCCGCCCGTCACGACGGCTTTCAGTGACGGTGCTTGACCGGTCAGTAGAGTGGCGGTCCGCTCCATTTCGGCAAAGGTGATCATCAGCTTCGCGTCGGCGTTACGGAGGATACGGACCTGTCGCTGCGCGTACTCCTCGATTCGGTCTGCGCGGAACGGGGGATACATCGGGACCGGGACACATCCGGCCATCAGTATTCCGAAAAATACCGAGAAAAACGCTTGTTCCGTTCGCAGCATAACGGCGACAGCATCCCGCTGTCCGAGTCCCCGGTCAACAAGATGATTGGCCACAGCGGTCGCCTCCCGCCACACTGCTCCGTATGTCAGAGGCGTCTCCTGGCCGTCGTCCTCACGCAAATAGATATGCACCCGGTCGGGATTGTGCTCGGCGTGCCATTGGAGTGCGTCCACGATCGTGAGCGCGGCCGAGGGAGTAGGGATTGCGACTGTCGGCTCTGGACGAAGCTCGGACCAGGTTTCTGTGACGTTCGGTTCGGCGGTCAGGATAGCCGCGGCGAGGTCTCCCGGAGTCTCCGCTTCGGCTATGACGGTATCGCCAAGCTGAACGCCGAAGCTTCGTTCCAGCCGAATCAGGAGCTCAACCCGCTCGAGGCTACTGATCCCAAGGTCTCGCTCGAGCGAGTCGCCGAGCCCGATTTCTCGGGGCAGGTCCTGTCCTCTGAGCTCACCTACGAGATCAAAAACGATGCGGAGAACCCGGTCCTCGAGTCGATCGGATCCAGGCCGAAGGTTTGAGGGCACCGGTGATATTGTTTCTGATCCGGCACGACGTCAGCGTCGGTGCGCGGTGTTGGGTGGCGGAAGGCGAGACACCGCAAGGTCGGCTATTCAAGACGCCGAATCTGGTTGATAGTGATCGTCCGTCGTGGGACGTCGCTCATCCCCGTCACCATGCTATAGGTCGGCTTTCGTTCGATCTCGTCAACGACATCCATCCCGTCGATTACCCGCCCGAACACCGCGTAGCCATAACCCGCGTCGGTCGTGTTCTTGTGGTCCAACGCCGAGTTATTAGCGGTGTTGATGAAGAACTGTGCGGAGCCCGAGTTTGGACTCGACGTACGGGCCACGGCGACCGTGCCACGGAGATTCTTCAGTCCGTTCGTGGCCTCGTTGAGGATCCCTCCCCTGAGCCCCTCAACTTTCGGCGTGAGATCTTCGTCGAGTCCTCCACCTTGTACCATGAAATTCCGAATGACGCGATGAAAGACCGTGCCGTTGTAGTAGCCGTCACGCACATAGGCCAGAAAATTGGATACCGAGACTCTCGCGTCGGATCGAAGCAGTTCCACCGTAATATCCCCCTCGCTGGTCTCGATCAAGACCCGGGGGTTCGGTTGGGGCTGGGGAGCCTGAGCGTTCGCACCCGCGGCAAAAATGCCGACACCGACACCGACCAGACTCGCCAAAATACATCGTGCATTCATGAATTCGGATCCTGACTTTATTGCAGCGTCACCAAGTTGATGGTTACCGGTTTCACGGGAACATCTGGAAAGCCCTCTTGAGTCTCAGTTTCGACCGCCGCAATGGCGTCGACGACATCCATGCCGTCCGTGACACGACCAAACACCGCGTAGCCGTATTCAGTAGGATTGAGGCCGCTGTGGTCCAAATCTCTGGCATTGTCGACGGTGTTGATGAAGAATTGAGACGTCCCGCTGTCGATGGCATTGGTTCTCGCCATCGCCACGGTGCCGCGCGCATTGCTGACGCCGTTTCTGGCTTCGTTCTGGATTGGCTGGCGAGTACGTTTTTGGCCTAGGTCAGCCGTCATTCCGCCACCCTGAATCATGAACTGCTGGATCACTCGATGAAATACCGTGCCTTCGAAGAACCCGTCGTTGACGTAGGCTAAAAAGTTCTCGACGCTCTTTGGAGCGTCGCTCTGCAGTAGCTCTATGGTGATGTCACCAAGGCTAGTCTCCATTACAACGACCGGGTTATCTTGGGCGGCTGCGCCTGGCGCGCTCTGTGTCACTGCGACACTCCCGACAAAAGCATCGGCGCAGATGAGGCCCAGGGGGGCACGCAGGTTCTCAAAGAAATATTGGTCGATGTGAATCCCTAGCGGCTCGCCCCCGGGGTAGGTCAGGCTGTACAGATCCAGAAAAGTGCCATCTGCGGGAATAGACCCCGCCCTTTCGTATAAAATAGGTTCGCCGCCAGGGCCACGCAAATTGTCGAGATAGGCGCGCGCTCTTGCGGGACCGCCAACAGCTTCACCCCCAACCATAACCGGATTGCTTGCGAGGAAACCGTAGGTCTCATCATCAGAAATTGGGCAAACAGCGTCCCCGGTTTGGGGCGCCTCGATGCTGTCGTCTTGAGCAGGTTCGGGTGTCTGGGCGAGCGGAGCGGCCCCCAGGAGTAACGCGACCATCCCCGCGAGTGTCACCCGACGGAGCATTGAAGAAGTCATCCCGGTCAGTTTACGCCTCATGTAGGTGCGTGTCATCCGCCTCTTAGTGCTGTGTGTGGTCATGGTCGTCAGAACAAATGTCTGCGGCTCATCCGCATTCGATGGTGTCAGTTGTAGGCAGCCGCGGACCGGCTCACCATGACGTAGCGCACAGAGCCTCTGTGAAAGTGATCACACACGGCGAGACGTGGGTCGATGAAGGGGCAGGAGGGTGTGTCCTCGTCGTCCGCTGGGTGCATCCAAGACGTCCCCGTTGAACCTTCGGCCGCGCCGCGCTAGGCTAGAGACGTTATGACCCGTCACCACGCACGTCTTCGCGCTAGGCTAGAGACGTTATGACCCGTCACCACGCACGTCTTATCGTTGTCGCCGATGCCACGGCACAGACACCAATGAAGACGAACGCGCGAAACAACATGGCATGCGCTCCTTGGGGTTGGTGACGGCTCCTTTTTTTAGCCGGGTGATCCAATATTTAGGATCTCCGATCCAATCGTTATAATTTCCTGGTGCCTAGTGTTGACAGGAGCACTTAGGAATTGCTTGAATTTTGGGCCAGCTTGGCTGGCCAAAACTCGGCCCAGAGTATGCATAATCCTCTACCAGCTGTCCAGTTTTCTGCGGCACGTCTACAATGAAACTTCTTAACAAGTTCCGGTCCCAACCGGAGTGGCGTAGTGAAGACCCTGCCGTCCGTGCTGCCGCGGTCCGCAATCTGTCGAACATCGACGACGAGCAGGAGCTTCTCGACGACATCGCCCGTCACGATGACGATCCGTCCGTCCGGCTGGAGGCGGTGCTGAGACTTGAGAACGTGGACGCACTGGCGTCGATTGCACGCGACGACGGTGACCCGGCGGTGCGCAGCGGAGCAGAGGTCATACTTCGCGACCTGGCGATCGAGGCGGAGAACTTAGTTTCGATAGAGATGGGCCTTGGCGCGATCTCGACCGAACGGGAACTGGTGGCTGTTGCGCGCTCCGCGCGGTTGGCGTCGGTTAGTCGCTTGGCGCTTGCCAAGCTGAAGGATCCTCAAGCAATTGGGTCGGTTGCCCGCCGCGCCAGACGCGGCGAGATCGCCAGAGAAGCCCTGTCGAGGCTCGACGATCCCGACGAGATCCTGACGGTTGCCATGAAATCAGAAGACAAGGCGATCGCGGTCGGGGCTTTCGAGCGTCTGATGGCAGGCCATCTGACCCGAGATATCTTGGTACAGCTTAGCAAACAAGCCAAGCAGAAGGCGGTGCAGCGCCGGGCCAAGGCCGCGCATTCGGTGCTGGACGAGGCGTTACCAGACCCGGCGGAGGGTCTTCGGCATGCCGCTGTCTGCGACACACTCGAGTCGATGGCCGTCGAGACAGATCTTGAGCACGGTCAAACAAAGCTCGATCGCTTGTTGGCCGAGTGGTCGGCCTTGGACCTACCGACCGACGGCTCGCTCTCGAAACGTTTTGCTCGTGCGCGCGACCAGGCCGAGGTTCGATTGGCGGAGCTCGAATCGGCGCAGACTGCCGAACGGCGCGTCGATGAGGACGTGGACCTGGCGATTTCAGACCGCGATGCGCTTTGCCGTCGCGTTGAGTTGTTCCAAGGCGTCATGCCGCCAGAGACGGCACAGCAGCTACGTTTGGAATGGACGGCGCTTCTTGACGACACCTCATCCGAACAGGACGGTGCTGGAGACGGTCGGTCCAACGCGGAGCAGCTATTGGCACTCCATCAACGGTTCGAGCGAGCTCTCGGCGTCGCCGAGAAGCGGCAGCGCCAACTCCGTGAATTTCAGTTGCGTTTGATCGAGGTGGAACGAATCATCGATGAAATGCAAACGTTGGCGAAGACCGAAGATGTGTCATTGGATGACAAATGGTCAGAGCTCGACAGTGCACTTGAGCGCCAACTGGGTCAAACGGGTGAATCGTCATGGCAGCGGTTCGCGTCAGCCGGCGTGTGGAGTGACCAGTCTGACGCGGTCGACGCTTTACGTCGACGCCACAAGGTTGTCAGAGACGTCCGCCAAACCCTGTCGACCGAGGCCAAAGCTGAGCGGGACCGCATTGAGCGCGAGAACCTCGCTCAACTTTTGCATCGATCCCGGACGCTCGAGGGTCTGATGTCGTCCGACAACCTGAAACTTGCTGAGGGCGAGCGTCAACTTCGGGGTATTCGACGACTAATCGACGACCCTGGGCCGATCCCGCGAAGCGCGCGGGAGTCGGTCACCCGAAAACTGCGTCGCGCACACGCCGGTCTCTTGGGGCGTGTTCGTGAGCTCCGTGATTTCGCCGATTGGCAGCGTTGGGCCAACCTTGGTGTTCAGGAGGCACTCTGCCGTCGTATGGAAGAGCTAGCCGAAACGTTGAACGGCGACGAGGCGGGTCTCGTAGCTCGCTTTCAAGAAATCATGGCGAAGTGGCGTCAAGCGTCTGACGTCCCGAAAGATCGCGGCGCGGATCTGTGGGAACGTTTCAAAAAGGCTCACGACGTGATTCATCCTCGCTGCCAGATATTCATCGACGCCCAAGACAGCAAGCGCGAACAGAACCTCGCACGCCAGCGCGCCATCGTCGAGGAATCAGAACGCTTGGCTGCGTCCACCGCTTGGCTCACGACCATGCGAAGAATCACCGACCTCCAGGCCGAGTGGAAAAATCTCAAACCGGTGCCGAGAAGAGAGCAGAAGGAACTCTGGAAACGCTTCCGGGATGCGTGTAACACGTTCTTTGTCCGCAGGAAGGCCGACCTAGCCGAACGCAAGAAGGAGTGGTCCAAGAACCTTGCCCTCAAAGAGGCACTTTGCGATCGGATGATCGCCATCGTTGAGGGAGAAGATGTCGACGCTGCGGTGCACGAGACTAAGAAGGCGCAGGCAGAGTGGAAGGCGATCGGGTCGGTTCGTCGTAACCGCTCGGAGGCAGTGTGGCAACGGTTCCGCGCCGCGTGTGACGCAGTATTTGAGCGTGTGCAGGAGAAGCAGGATGCCGACTCTCGTGCCCGGGTTGCAGTCCGCGAGGCGCTGTGTGTCGAGGCGGAGTCGCTGATGCCAGCTGAGACGGTCGGTGCGTCGACGGAGGAACTCGCTGCAGGGGTTCTGGACCTTCAGCGGCGCTGGCGTGAGGCACCGGAGGCTCCACAGACATTTAGTCGACAGCTCACGGCACGGTTCAGTCAGGCAGTAGCCCGTCTGGTCGAGACCTATCCTGACGCCTTTCGCGGCACTGACCTTGACCCCACACGTAAGCTCAAACGACTCAAGAAGTTGTGTGAGCGTGTCGAGGCACTCCAACCAACTGAGGCGGTGGGACAAGGAGGCACCTCGCCCGCCGAAATTCTCGCTACCAAGTGGCGTGACGCGCTGGCTAGCAACCTCATGGGGGCACGTGTCGACGAGGGGGCCGAACGACGAGCGGCGTTGGAGGAACTCAAGCGGGCCAAGGCCGACTGTCGACAGCTTGGCAATATCATGGGAGATGAAGGACGCCAGCTGTTGAGCCGTTTCCACTCGTCCTGCGATAAGGTCCAGAGCTGGGCGTCTCCGGGACGGCCTCAGCGCTCGAGGAAAGAGTCAACGACCGGTCGGAAACCGGCTCTTACGTCTGGCCGTTAGTGTCGGCAGTTTCTCGGGGAGGACAGGTAGTAATGCCAGAGAATCCGAGCCGCCACCGCCCGGTACGGACGCCACTTTTCTGCGAACTTCTGTAGACCTTTGTCAGACGGACTATTCGGCAACTGACAAAGGTCCTGCAGCGCCTTCCGTAGAGCTAGGTCGGCACGTGGCCACACATCTCTCCGGCGGAGGGCCATTAATAGGTAGATGTTTGCGGTCCAGGGTCCGATTCCAGGCACTGTCATTAAAGTCTCTTGAGCCTCGTCATCACCCATTCGGCTTACGCGACGGAGATCGATCGATCCATCGCTTATAGCCGCTGCCAACTCGAAGATGTATCGTGCTTTCTGACGGGTCAGACCGAGATTCCGAAGTCTATCCGAACCGAGTCTCAGAACATGCGCGGGTGTGATCCGGTCAGTGCAGCGGGTGAGTCGGTTAAACGCCGAACGGCCCGAAGCAAGTGAGACCTGCTGCTCGAGAATGATTCGCACCAGCGTGTCGTACCGGGCGGGTCGTGCCCATAGCGGCGGTGGTCCGTAGCGGTTCAAGACAAGGCCGAGGTCAGGGTCGTCACTCGCCAGGCGCACTGCTGCCTCCCGTAGCGTCGCCCGTGTCAGCCGGTTCGGTTCTGTCGCGAGGGTTTGGCGTTCGACCAGGTCAAGATCTGTCTTGCTCACTACACTAGAATACGCTGGCATTGCACACGCGGCTTTCATTAGCTTATCGGCGCCTAGTTGGATCGGCAGATGTCTCCAGAGGACGTGTCTAATGCCCTGAGCGCATCGGCGGCGGATCCGTTGAATCTGGTAGGAACCGTGACCCCAGGAGAGCGGGTCGTGTGTTATCTGGCCAGCGGGTTGAGGTAATGCGGAGCCGAAGTTCGGAATCAGAAATCGGAGGTCAGCCTCCGGTTTCAGGTGCTTTGTAGAATTGCTTCAAGACCTTCTCCGCCGGCTTTGAGCGAGGTGTGAAGTCGTCTTTTGTCATGCCTCCGTCATCGAGTGACGATCTCCACTTCCACCAATGAGCCCCCGCAAGCCACGGCTTCGGCCAGACGGCTTCGAAGAAGGCCGCGTAGGCGTCCGCTTGAAGCTGGAGGTTCACGGCTGTTGTGTCATCGAACTTCCACGGGTACTGTGCGGCGAAGTCGACACTCCGATATCCGATCTCCGTGAAGAGCACCGGTCGGTTCCAGAGGATGGCGAGACGTTCGAGCTGCGTCACGTGAGGTTCCCAGCCAGCCACCATTTCCGAGCGTGATGGTGATGGTTGGTCCGTGAGCTCGAAGTATGCGCTGACACCGATATAGTCAAGGGCGTCCCAAAACGGTAGCGTCCATACCTCATCGGCGTGGGCACCGTAGGTCAGGACACCGTCATACACATCTCTAATCTCGGCGATGAGATCCCGCCACTCTTGCTCTCGATGGGTGGTTCCCTTGAGTTCGTTGCCGATGCAAAGCGCTTCGATCCCTGTGTCTCTAGCGAGGGCCGCATAGTGAAGAATGAATCTCCGGTACGACTCAAACCATGCTGCCCAGTCTGATTCCGTCTTGGAGCTCACCATCCCAACCCACGCAGGGGGGCGGAGCCAGACATGTGGTTTAAGCATCACACTGATTCCCCGCTCCCTGGCTTGAACGGCGACTGCCCGGAGTCGCTCGTCAGTTTTACTGAGGTGCGAATCACTCCATCTAATCACGGTGTCAGACGGTGCGCGTTGAAATCCAAACGGGATGACTGATATCCAGTTCACACCGAGGTTCTGTAGATGGGTCAGCGACTTTTCAGATGCGATCGTGCCATAGCCGTGAGTGGTTGCACGGCGCCCCCATGCATGCTCAAAGGCGATACCGTGCTGTTTAGTCGGTGCAGTCGGACTACTGAGAGTGGGTCCGTCCTGGGAAGGCTGTACCGATGTCGACGCGACAAGAATGACCAGTCCCAGGAACGCGATTAAAACCAGGTAACGCACGTCTGAATTCTAGTGGTGCCGCGGGAAACATGTCGACCAGGACACTAGTTTCACTCCCTGCACGTATCGGGTACAGTGAAGCATTCGTGGAGCTTGGTCCGAAGGACCCCCAGTCACCATGCACCGCAACCTAATCAGCATTGTTCCCGCCCCGCTCGGAACTTTCTGCGTTGCCGCAGGCCTTATAGTTGGCGTTGGCGCGGTGCAGCCGGCGCGCGGTGGCCAGCAGTCACCGACTTCGCACGCAGGTCTTCCCGAGCTTCCGTCCGGCGCCATTCGACTGGTTAACCACGCCCGCCATGGCAACAGGCTGGCGATGTGTGGGGAAGAACCTGGTCCACCGCTCGAACAGAGCGGACGACTCATACCGCGGACCCGCGTGTGGGTTGACGATGGAATCGAAACTCGACTGGTTGGAACGGCACCAGGGACATGCGATCCAGTATGGTCTCCAGACGGCGAGCGAGTGACAGTGGTCGCCCCGAATGGCCTGTGGGTGCTATCAGCCGATCTCAGTCTGACAACGCATCTGATCGATACGCGGAACAGTGCGGCTCCGGGCGACGAATCGGTCCACCGAACGTTGTCGAGCCCGCAGTGGGCCCCAGACGGATCGCGTCTGGCGTTTCTCGTCAATTCCGGAGCTACATCATGGGTCGAGGCGGTCGACGCACGGACTGGTCACGTCATCCACACGTCAGATCCGGAGACGTACGAGTTTGACTGGGGCGCCGATTCGCAATCGCTCCATTTTGGACCACGGGTCGTACGGCTACCGTAGCCTGGTCATCGTCACGCCGTGGACTAAGGTTATGCCATCCATTCAGCGTCTTTCCGTCGCCCTGTGTGTCGTCCTGGCTGTGACGTGTTCGGAACCGACCGAGCCGGTCACCATCGATTCGCGGACGGTGGTCGAGGTTCTTGCCGACGACAAGCTCGACGGTCGTCTGACCGGGACGTTAGGCAGTCGTCTCGCCGCCGACTTCATCATTGATCAGTTACGCGCGATCGGCGCGATGCCGCTTCCTGGCGCTGAGAGCTTCCGTTTGCCGTTCGACTTCACAGCCGGGATGAGCGACGGTGGCAGCAGCTTCAGTCTGGCAGTTGAAGACGCCGAGCCTGAGCGCTGGGGTGATGGTTCGGTTCAGGCGTTGTCGTTCTCTGACGACGGGTCGGTCTCGGGCGAGTTGGTCTTTGCGGGCTACGGCTTGTCGATTCCAGAGACTGACGGCGTCAGCTATGACAGTTACGCGACCCTGGATGTAACCGACAAGGTTGTTTTGGTGTTTCGCTACTTTCCCGAGGATACCGAAGGCGAACTCCGCGGTGCCTTGGCGCGATATTCCGGTCTTCGGTACAAGGCGCTGGCCGCACGTCAACGTGGCGCCAAGGGATTGGTCGTCGTCACAGGACCCCACTCGCCCAACGCCGGGACGCTCGTGCCGATGACGTTCGACACTGCCCTGTCCGGCTCGAACATCGTTGCCGGCAGTGTCACGGGTGAGATCGGTGAGCGACTGGTGGGATTGACTGGTCAGACGCTTGACGGAATCCAAGCAGCACTCGACACCGGAAACCCTCACGTGAGCGGATTCACGATTCCAGGTGTCGACGTCACTTTGGAGACGAGGATCGATCGGGAAGCTCGTACGGGGTACAACATCGTGGGCTGGCTTCCTGCCACTGACGCGACCGCAGTGGAAAAGCCGAACATCTTGCTCGGTGCCCACTACGATCATCTTGGTCACGGACGGGGTGGGAATTCACTGGCCCGGGAGGACGAAGCCGGCGAAGTACACAACGGTGCCGACGACAACGCCTCAGGCGTGGCTGTGGTCCTATCGGTAGGTGCTCACCTTGCACAGGCGGCTCGTAAGCGCCATGTCGTTCTGGCGTTTTGGGCCGGCGAGGAGCTAGGCCTCCTCGGCTCAGCCGATTTCGTCGACACCTCGCCGCTCCCAATGAACGAGATGGCCGCGTATCTCAACTTCGATATGGTGGGAAGGTTGAGAGAGAACCGGCTGACTGTGCAGGCGGTGGGCACGAGTCCGATTTGGACGGAGCTGGTCGAAGAGTTGAACGAGTCGATTGGGTTCGATATAGCGTTCATTGCGGACCCGTACCTCCCAACCGATGTGACAAGTCTTAACCAGGTCGACGTACCCAGTCTGGGCTTTTTTACGGGAAGTCACGAAGACTACCATCGGCCAACGGACGACGCCGACACGCTCAACTTTCAGGGTCTCGACCGAATCGCCGAGCTTGCAACGGCGGTGACTGCGCGGCTGGCGACACGACTCGACCCACCGGTGTTCGTGCGGGTCGAGCAGCCGGCTCAACGGGGTAGTCAGGCTGTGATGCGGATCTTTACAGGGACGATTCCGGACTATACACAAGAGGCCGAGGGGCTGTTGTTGTCAGGCGTCGTTGGTGGTGGACCGGCTGACGACGCTGGTCTGCAAGGTGGTGACATCATCATCGCGCTATCCGGGCAGTCGATTACCAACATCTACGACTACACTTATGCGCTCGACCTACTACGGGTCGACGAGCCGGTGCAGGTCGTGTATATGCGCGATGGTGAGCGAATGGAGGCGGAGTTGGTTCCCGAAGCGAGACAGTAGGCTAGCCAGCAAGAAGGACTCTTGCGTCTCACTTACTGCAGTGGTTGCCCCTGGGCGCCTTCCTGCAGAGCCCACACGCGGTTCCGGGTAAGGAAATACAGCACCCCGTCACGAGCTACCGCCGTACTGTATACCGCAGCACCCAGGTTGTACTCTCCTAGTTCATCCAGCTCTTTTCCGGCGCGTAACACAGCGACGTCGCCGTCTTCGTCACCGATGTAGACCTTGCCGTCGGCGACGAATGGTGAGCCCCAGACCGCCGCAAATGTATCGAACGTCCAGAACTCCTCGCCGGTCTCGACGTCGAGTGCGTGCAAGAAACCGGAAAGGCTCGAGATATAGACGATGCCATTGTCGATAGCGGCTGTCGACATGGTGCGATAGAAGTCGGTGCCGCCGCGGTGCCAGACGACATTCGTATCGGTGACATCTCCAGTACCAGTCGCGTCGATCACCCAGAAGTGACCCGGTGCCTCGCCGTGCTCAGGGTCCTGGCCGACTCCGATGAACACCTTGTTATCGTAGACTACCGGGGTAGCCAGAATGTTATTGCGCGTTCCCCGACCACCGAGAATCCATTCAGAATCTTTCGGGTTGCAGTCGAACTGCCAGATGGGTTCCCCCGTCAGAGCGTCCAGACTGTAGATCACCCCGTTCCCACCGGGAAAGATGACCTGCCCCCGACCGTTGATCTCTGCGTAGGCCGGGTTGGTCCAGCTGCCGTGCAAGATGTTCTCACCGACGACGACGCTCTCCCAGACGAGTTCACCGGTGTTCTTGTCGATGGCGATGAAGTTTGGGGAGAAGGGCGACGGAACAGTTACATGCCCCTCGTCGACGCCGTTGCTGGTCACGGTATACAGGAGGTCTCCCACCACGATAGGTGATCCCGTGGCGAGGTTGTGGGGAAAGACATCAAGCTCACCGATCATGTCGTATGACCAAATGACGTCACCGGCGATATTGGACGTATCCGTCTCGTCGGTTGTCGGACCGTCGTTTTCGCTATCTCTAAATCCTTCGGCATCGAGACAGACGACATGAGCTTGGTTCGAGACGTAGTAGATGCGCCCACCCTCCATGTAGGCCGTCGAGCAGACACCCTGGAGTGGCCAGTCGTTGACTCGGCCGGTCGTCAGCTTGTCATGCGCCATCTGCCAGAGAAACTCACCAGACATAGCGTCGAAGACCATGACCACTCCCTTGTCACCATCGATGCTTGGGTTACGCCGGCCCTCGTTGTTGGTGCCGACATACACCTTACCTTCCGCGACAACCGCGCCACCGTAGGCTTGTGAGCCAACGGGCTGTGACCACAACACGTTCTCACCGGTCGAGGTGTCCCAGCTTGACGGTAAGCCGGTCTCATCCGAGACCATGTTGCGGGAGGGGCTGTTACCGAACATTCCCGCAACTTGTTCCTGCGCACCACCGGTAGCCGATACGGTGCCGACGACAGCCAGCACACCTAGTCCCATTACAAACGTGTATCGAGTCATTGGTTCTCCAGCACGTTCACATTATCGAAATAGATGTTGGCCGGCGCGTACCCGATGAGTCCAGGGCTGCCATTCCGGACTGGATAGGGATCCTCAGCGGTGACAGTCCAGTCGGCCGGTTCGGCTTCGTTGCGGCGCCAGATCTTGCCACGGACGACGCTCTGGTCGCCTTCCACATCTACGCGCAGCTTCATCGTGTACCAGACGTTCGGTTCCCAGGCAAAAGCGACTCGTTCGTTGACACGCAACTCCGCGGCCCACGACTGGAGCTGAATACGCTGCTGGTTACCCTGCAGGTCGAGCGTATAGCCGCTATTGATCACGCCGACGTCGGGACGCCGTCGTCCTTGGACAGTGCTCATGACGTCGGCTTGTATGGTGTAGTCCGACATGGCCGTTGGGCCCAGGAACACCGAATGCCGATGCAGGCCGACCGGTGACGGTCCTTTCTGTAGAAGCTGTTCCCCGCCCTGGTCGACCGCAGTAAGACGCGGGCCACCGCCCACCCAAAAACTGGGACGCCCACTCTCGAAATTTTCCACCCATGGCAGAGGAGCAAAAACGCGAACCTGAGCCGATGCCGTCAGCCCGTCGACCGTGGCGACCACCTTGCCGCCCTGATTCGCAGCTTGATCGCTCGTCGCTAGCGTTCCGTTCGACGAGATGGTAGCGCCGGCTAGCCCGTTGACCGCCCAGCTAGCCTCGCGCTCGCCGAGGGGCCGTCCGTTTGCGTCGAACGCACGGACATGGAATCGCAGCGTGTCCCCAGATGACGCAATTACCTCGGCCGGAATGACTTGAATTGACGTGATTGCGCCGGTGGGTGTTTCTACGCCGAGCGATGGGACGGTCCCGGGATCGGTGTTAAAGGCGCTTGCCGTGTTACCGAGGCAGTAGATGCCGGACTCGGCGGTGAAGTAGAGTCGACCGTAGGCTGGCGCGAACGAGCCATAGATTTCTGCAAATCGTCCATCCGGCATCGAGAGCTCGTCACTGTCGAGCACGGTCACTCCACTCGGGCTGGGTTCAAGGATGTGGACGTTGCCGTTGGTCTCAGTCACGTACAGTTTTCCATCGGCCCACACTGGCGATGCTTTACCAACGGTGCCGACGCTGTGAGTCCAGAGAATGGTCCCACTCTCGGTATCGATCGCCAGCAGGTTTGCGGAGTTGTCAATCGCGTAGAGCGTTCCGGCGTTGAGGGTCGGGGTCGAGAACCCGACACCTGCCGAGTCGATGCGCCATTTTTCATGTGTGGCGGTGACATCCCCGGCTCCGGTGCCGTCGATCGCAACGACCCGCCCCATGGTCGAGGTGTCGATGTTCTCTTCGCTGTGTCCGACGTACACCGTGTCGCCGTCAACGACCGGTGATGAGTTAATCGCACGTTTACTCAGATGAAATTCCCACAACTTCTCGCCTGTCCTGGCTCTGAGTGCGTAAACCGTGCCATCCGCGCCACCATCGATGATAAGCCGCTGTCCGGCAATGACCGCCACGATCGGCACCGACTGTGCGTTCATGTCTGCTGGTGCCTGACCCGGCGTGGAGAACCATAGGACTTCACCGGTTTCCTTGTCGAGGGCCATGTATCGGTGCCGCGGGGCTCCGGCGCGATCGCCCCAGCCTGATCCGATGATCGAAAGGAGAAGTCGATTCTCGTCGATGACCGGATTGGATGTCCGACCACCATACCCGTTGGCGCGCCCGAGATCCTCACCGAGGCGCCAGCTCCAGACGATCGAGCCCTCCCGATCGAAACAGTTGAGGTATCCATCGACGTTCATGGCATAGAGATACCCGGTTTCAGGGTCGCCCGTGACGCTACCCCAGCCCAGCCGGTTGAACGGCACCGTCGTGTTGGCTAGGCTGAATGCATGTTCCCACAGCTTCGTACCGGTCTCGGCGTTCCAGCAAGCGACATTTTCCTTCTCGCTGATGCCCTCACCGGTTCGCCCGTTCGCGCATACCCGGCCGTCAAACACTGCCGGTGTCGAGCGCCCAATCCATGCGTCCGACCAGACGAGATTCTCTCCCTCCGGCGACCAGCTCGAAGGCAGTCCAGTTTCGTCAGAGACGCCGTTCTGTGACGGCCCACGCCAGCTTGGCCAGTCGCTAGCAAGGCCAACCGCTGGAATGAGAGACACGCAAACCAGAAGGGCAGAAGCCACGCGAGCAGGCATGTGGGATCTAGCTTTGCTCATTCGGACATCCTCACTTGATGGGGTGGAGCACGGTGCGATATTCACCATCTGCTTAGGAGAGGATGATAGCACTCGATCCTCTACTCCAGGTGCAAGCCGCCTTTCCTGAGCACTGAGAGTTAAATCAGCACCCGCCGCAATGTCCAGAACACGCCGACCAGCGCGATACCGACCGACAATGGAATCACTATCCGTCGTCGATACCAGGGCCTGAAGCGCCACCATCCGATCGTACCTAGCGCCGTTCCGATCACCGCGAGCTGTCCTAGCTCGATTCCAAGGTTAAACGTCACGAGGGCGAGGATCCGCTCGTTGTCAGGTAGTCCCAGTGCCGTGAGTGCACCCGCGAAGCCAAGCCCATGCAGCAACCCAAATAGGAAGACAACGGCAGGCCGCCATGGGTTTAACCGGTTGGTTAGGGTGTTCTCGATCGCCACGTACGCAATCGACAGGGCGATGAGCGGCTCCACGACCCGAGGGGACAGTTCGACGACGTTGGCCGTGGCCAGCGTCAATGTGATGGCGTGGGCCAGTGTGAATGCTGTGATTTGCCAGACGAGTGGCCGCAGTTTGACGCTCAGTAAGAAGAGACCGAGCACGAACAGCAGATGGTCTGCTCCATCGGGCACAATGTGAACGAAGCCAAGCCGGAGATACCGCCAGCCGACGGCATTTCGACCGGGTGCCGCGACCTTACTCCGGAGGGTGAACGAGTCACTCCGCGCCCCGCGCTCCATGACCGAGCGAACGCTAGTCCCGCGAGCGACATCGAGCACGGTCAGGTGCACGTCGGAGAAGGAGCGTGATGCGAAGAACTCCAACTCGGTCGCATTCGACGGCACGAAGCCGGTGAGTCTGGCCGTCAGGCCGAGGACGGTTGGGATAGCCGACTCGGTGGTACGGGGTGTGAGGTGATCGGGAAAAGCGACTTCGAACGGCTCGGGAGTTCCATCGAACCGAACGCGTATTCGACGGAGGAAGAACTGGCGGAGATGCTGCGTGAGCGCAGAAAACTCATCCGGCGCCATGGCTTCCAATGTCGCCACGAGCTGCGCGTCGTCGGTATCTTGAGGCATACCTAACGCCAGGGCATCGAGGTCGCAAACCATATCGACCTGAAACGTCCCGTCAACGTGAAGCGTGACGGTTGTCTCGGTAAATGAGAGAGGATGGGCGTCAGCGACGAGTGGCAGCGCACAGAGCAGGAAGGCGAGAAAACGGAACCGTAGACGTGGCACCACGGAGATTTTGGTACAGATCAACGGGGTGTCGGAGAGTAAAACGGTCTCACGTTGTTCGTGGTGAGGACCCAACGACATAACCGTCAGGTTGCCCCGTCTTCGACTCGAGATATTTTCGGTCTCTTAAGCGCTGCACGCAGCTTCTGCTTAGCCAGGATCAGCCAGTGAGGGCACTTAGTCTCATCAGCGTAGAGCCGCTCACAATCGTCACAGCGGACGCACTCGGTGACGAGAATCTTCGGTCCCTCAATCGCACCCCACTCGCATGTCTTCTCACACAGCTTGCATGTCTGGCACTCGTTCCACCGCTTGATCCGAAAAACCGTTGCGCCCGACAGCAGGCCGAGTCCCGCACCCACAGAGCAGAGATAGCGACAGTACAGATTCCGTATAAAGACGGTGGCGAGTAGTAGTACGCCAAGCAGGACCCACATCATGGTGCTGCCGTTGCGTGTAAACATCCAGAATGGCTCGATGTATCGGTAAACCAAGGTGTCTCCACCTCCAAGCACGTAGACCACCGCGGTGGTGAGGATGACGTACTTGAGGTAGATCGCACGGCGATCCAGCCACCGTGGGAGCTCGACGCGGAACTGGTCGGGAACCACGCGATCAAGGAGTTGGGTGAGTGCACCGAAGGCACAGATGCGGCCGCAGTAGAACCGACCCCAGAGCACCGTTGATACAAGGGTAAAACCGATCAGCAGGTAGTACGGCACGGCGTAGTTAAACGCCGGAAGACTCAGGCGGATGGCGCCAAAGATGTCGACCACAGAGACGAGGCTCGCTTTGACAAAGCCCAGGTATCCGACCGAGAGAATCAGGCTTGCGACCTTCAATAGGTCGCTCTTACGAAAGAAGCTCACGAGTCCGAACGTCAGCACGAACATTAGGGCGACAACGTCGATCGTCGTTTGCCGATCAAAGACGAGTCGGGTGGTTTGCTCGTCCTCCTCCAGCAGTCCGTCCAGCTGTGCTAAATCTTCGAGGGTGAAGGTCTGTTCGTCCTGCGCCTGCGTGACGCCGGCCGACCACAGTGGGTGGAGGCTACTGACGAGGAGAAAACCGGTGAGAAAGGCAACGAGCCCAGACTGCCGCAATCCGCTCACCTCACTTCGGAGAGGAATTGACGAACCAGCTGACGGGAGCCCTGGCGGATCGCCCGCGTAGCGGACTCGACCGTGATGGTCGCTCGTGAGACAGCATCGATATCGTCGCCGACTTGGAGTGGGTCGAGAATGCTCTTGCCCTTGAATTGCTCGCTGTACTCTGGGGGGTCGATGGAGAAGTACCCGAACGGCTCCGCGTGGTAGTCGACTGAGACGCCGGTCAGTACACCATTGGGTGTCACTCCGACGAGCATCCAGAATTGTGCTTTGTATCCGTAGACCTGTGGGTTCAGCTCATTAGTGAAGAATGCTAGTCCGACAACTGTCTGTTCGCCGCGGCCGTTTGTCGCGTAGGCCTTGAAGTGGGGCAGCCCGGCGTTTACGAAGGCAAAGGAGTCGGCATCGGGGAGGACCTCACGGAGTCGCGGCTCTTGTCGCTTCACTTGTCGAAACTGATCGACGGCGGATGATTGAGTCAGTGCGACCTGTGTGGCGAGCACCACAAACGCTGGCAGCGTGAGTAACGTACCGACTTTGGCGATTGTCCGTCGGAAAGTCCCTCCGCGCACCTCAGTGCCGCCTGAGCTTCACGCGATAAGGTCGTCCGTCGCGCAGGAAGTTGACGATGGTGTCACTGCGTGCCTCAATCCGTGACAGAATCTCGGCCGCGGCCTCGGCGGTGTCGACATCAACGCCGCCGAGGCGGTAGAGCATGTCTCCGGGCTGTAGTCCCGCTTTGGCCGACACGCCATCGTCTTCGAGTGATACGACCAGCGCACCTGCACGTGACTGCAAGTTGTCTGACTCAGACCGACGCGCGAGCGCCGGTGTTCCGGTCGCGTCGCAGACAGTGATCCCTGCTTCTGGGACACCGGTCGAGCTCGTATCGGTGCATGCATACAACTCAGCACCTTCAGTCGTCTGCACAGGAGTTGAACTCACTGGGTTCACCATCAACTGTGCGAGAATTCCTCCAACGATCAGTCTCTGTTTCATCGACTTTCCTGCGCCGGCGAAAAGCCAGTATACGCGTCTCCCGTCAGGGTGGTTTGCGCCGGCTCAGTATCGAAACAACACGGACCGACCAGCGATAAGCTTGCTCACCTGGCTGTTCTTCTCAAATCCGCCCGCTGACCAGGGAGTCCACGACGTCTGGGTCCGCAAGCGTCGACGTGTCGCCCAGGTCGTGAACGTCACCCTCGGCGATCTTGCGTAAGATGCGACGCATGATTTTGCCGGAACGTGTCTTTGGTACGCCCTCGGTAAACTGGATCTTCTCCGGTGAGGCGTGAGGGCCGATATGAGCTCGAACGGCTTTGACGATCTCTCTTTTCATCTCGTCCGTTGGCGTCTGGCCGGTCTTGAGTGTGACAAAGGCGTAGATCGCGTTACCCTTGATATCGTGCGGGTAACCGACCACCGCGGCCTCCGCTACAGACGGGTGTCTGCCGATTGCGCCCTCGATCTCAGCGCTGCCAAGGTTGTGCCCGGACACGATGATGACGTCGTCTACACGTCCGGTGATCCAGTAGTAGCCGTCCTTGTCGCGTAGGCACCCGTCACCAGAGAAATACTTACCTGGAAATCGCGCAAAATAGGTGTCGAAGAACCGCTGTGAATCGCCGTAGACGCCGCGCATCTGACCGGGCCAGGACTCCAGTATGCAGAGATTTCCACGGACGCCGTTGCCCTCAAGTACGTTACCGTCGTCGTCGACCAATGCTGGCTTGACACCGAAGAGTGGAAACGTTGCGGTACCCGGTTTAGTTGGCGTTGCGCCCGGCAGTGGCGAAAGAAGGATGCCGCCGGTTTCCGTCTGCCAATAAGTGTCGACAATTGGGCAATTTTCTTTACCGATTACGCTGTGATACCAGGTCCACTCCGGCAACTTGATCGGTTCGCCGACGGTGCCGAGCAAGCGTAAGCTGCTCAAATCATATTTTGACGGCCAATCGTTCCCTTCCTTCATCAGTGCGCGAAGGGCGGTCGGTGCGGTGTAGAAGATGTTGACCTTGTGCTTTTCGCAGATTTCCCAGAACCGGCCCCAATCGGGATAGTTAGGCACGCCTTCGTACATCATCGTGATGGCACCGTTAGCGAGCGGACCGTATGTGATGTAACTATGGCCTGTGACCCAACCGATGTCAGCGGTGCACCAGTAGATGTCGCCCGGGTGGTAGTCGAAGACATAGTTAAACGTGGTAGCAACGTAGGTTAGGTAGCCACCTGTGGTGTGCAGCACGCCCTTGGGTTTACCGGTCGATCCCGAGGTGTAGAGAATAAAGAGTGGGTCTTCGGCGTCCATCGCTTCGGGTGGGCAGATCGCGTCAGCGGCGGCCAGCGCGTCATCCCACCACACATCGCGGCCGTCGGTCATATCGACCGATGTCCCGGTGCGCTTGACGACGAGAATCTTCTCGATACTCGGAGTACTTTCAACAGCTTTATCAGCGTTTGCCTTCATCGCGACGTCTTGTTTCACGCCGCGTACGCCAGTGTCCTGTGTGATGATTGCCTTGCACAGCGAATCATTGATCCTGGTGACGAGGCTATCAGCCGTGAACGCACCAAACACGATCGAATGGACTGCGCCTATCCGCGCGCAGGCCAGCATCGCAATCGCCAACTCCGGGATCATTTGCATGTAGATGCACACCCGATCGCCTTTGGTGATGCCCAGGTTCTTGAGGGCGTTTCCAGCTCTTTGAACTTCGGCCTGAAGATCGGCGTAGGTGTAGACCCTGCTCTCAGCTGGGTCGTTGCCTTCCCAGATCAAGGCGGTGTTGCCACCACGGCCAGCTTCAACGTGGCGGTCGACGCAGTTATAGCAGGCGTTGAGCTTACCACCGAGATACCATGCGATTTCGGCTTTGTGAAAGTCGTATTTCCGGACGGTGTGCCACTTTTCGATCCAGCTGATCCGTTGTTCGGCCTGATCGGCCCAGAACCCTTCGGGATCGCTGGTGGAGCGTTCGTATATCGCACGGTATTCGTCCAGTGACTTGACGTGGGCGTTTGCGGAAAACTGTGCCGGGGGGTTGTAGACGGGGCTTGCGTCGAAATCGTTGTTTGCCACGAGCTTCTCCTCTGAATAGCGTCTGGGTTCCTGACGTAGGTGCCTAGAGCCTCTTGGTCGCCACGAGAACGTTTCTTGTTTTGCCGTCGGGTGTTATCGCGTAGTCCCACAATACCGCCTCGCGCTGGAAGCCGAGACGGCTGAACACCGATTGTGCTTCGGATTGATCGAGTGTCATCCGCGCGGTGAGGAGCTGGAGACGGAACTCCCTGACGACGCACGCTCGGTGCGATCTGTATCCGAAGCTCTCCTAAGTGACGAGTCCAGCTCGTCGCGTTGTGGAGGAGTGTACCCTCACCCACCACTTGATTGTTCTTAAGTGCAAGAACGGTGACCGTTCGACCCTGCCGTATTCCCTCGACCCATTGTTGCACCACTGGTTCGGCGGTGATGTTTACCCGGAGGTACACCAGGTCCTCAGTCGGAAGAGTTCTTGCGAATCTTACCATTCCATCAACGTCTGATTCGCCCATAAGACGGAACTGCAGGCTGGTGTCGCCCAGGCGCACCTCACGCGGATATCGCCTGGCGATCCGGTCCGATATATCGGACGTCGATTCTTGCACGCTGACCATAGCTCTCAGAAATATCTGTGTCAGTTGAGGCGTTCGTACGCACCCAGAGTCAAAAATGTGTCGAGCGTCTGATTGGAGACCAAGGCGTCCAGCAGGTCAACTGCGTCACCAAGTCGTCCATTTGACCGTCCTCCGAGCTTTTCGATTTCTTCATCCCGAATCGTTTCGTAGAAGCTCAAATCCACAGTCCTCCCATCGTCGGTGGTGGCGCTGTTGTGTATCCACTGCCACAGCTGTGAGCGGCTGATCTCGGCTGTGGCCGCGTCCTCCATGAGGTTGTTGATCCCGACGGCACCATTTCCCGAGAGCCAGGCCGACAGATACTGTAGGCCGACACTGACATTGTTTCGGACGCCCGCCTCGGTAATTTGCCCACCGGGCACGCGCAGGTCGATCAAGTCCCGGCCTTCCACCGTTACGGTCGGGCTCGTGCCTTTTTGGTGGGGCCGATCGCCAAGTGCCTGCTCGAATACCGGCTTGGCCACCGATACCAGGTCCGGGTGTGCGATCCAGCTGCCGTCGAACCCGTCCTGTGACTCCCGCTCTTTGTCCTCGGTTACCTTCGCCAGTGCGATCTTATTAATTGCGGGATCTCGACGACTGGGAATGAACGCCGCCATTCCACCGATCGCGTGGGCGCCGCGGCGATGACAGGTCTGTATCAGCAGGTTTGTGTAGGCCCGCATGAACGGTACGGCCATCGAGATCTGAACACGATCGGGGAGGATAAGATCCTTCCGTGTTCTAAATTTCTTGATGAGGCTGAAGATGTAGTCCCAGCGTCCAGCATTGAGCCCCGCTGAGTGGTCGCGCAGCTCGTACAGGATTTCCTCCATCTCGAACGCCGCCATAACCGTTTCAATGAGAACGGTGGCTCGTATGGTTCCGCGTGGAATCCCGACGGCATCCTGCGCATGATTAAACACGTCGTTCCAGAGACGGGCCTCTAGGTGACTTTCGAGTTTTGGCAGGTAGAAATACGGTGCACTGGTGCGCGCGAGTGTCTCCGCAGCGTTGTGAAAGACAAAGAGCCCAAAATCGAACAGGCTTGCGGAGATCGGTTGGCCATCGACCAGGACGTTCTTCTCCAGCAGGTGCCACCCGCGTGGGCGGACGAGCAACGTCGCAATCTCGTCGTTCAAGCGATACTGCTTCGTCCCCGTATCTAGGCTCAACGTCCGACGGACCGACTCAATCAGGTTCTGTTGGCCTTCGATCACGTTTTCCCAAGTGGGGGAGAGGGCATCCTCGAAGTCGGCCATAAACACGTTTGCCCCACAGTTGAAGGCGTTGATCATCATTTTCCGAGTCACAGGGCCGGTAATCTCAACCCATCGTTTCTGAAGGTCGTCAGGTGTCGGCGCCACCTGCCAGTCGCCGGTGCGGACCCCGACGGTGTCAGTCAGGAAGTCTGGAACCATGCCCTGGTCGAGTTCGGCCTGTCGAACGTCGCGCTGCGTGAGGAGCGTCTCACGGGTAGAGTTAAACGTTCGATGTAAATCGGTAACGAAGGCCAGCGCCTCCGGTGTCAAGATTTTTTCCAGCGCCGGCGTCGCTGGGCCGATCACACTTGCGGAATGGGACGATTCGGACATCCGCGGATCATATCTCAGGACAGGGCATTTTCGTCCCGACGATGCGATAGTGATGAAGAATCGAGACGGAAGCGTCTGTTTTTCAGCTTTCCACTGAACCCACGGTGGGCCCGACGCCTCTGCCTATGGCACACTGACGTTTCAGATGCGCCACCTTAATCTGCGTTACAAGGCTGTCTGCCGCTCGGCGTGTCAGGAGCCAAGATGTCTGCACAACCGTCCCGGAGAGCAATTGCTCCAGTGTTTTCTACCGATGGTCTGAAGAACGGCGTAGAGCCGATTGCGCTGGAGAGCCTGGCGCCCAGGGAAAGGGTTTCACGATACTACGAGGCCCTCTTCTTTTGTACGCTCGGGGGAGAATCACCGAGGTCTCGTGGAGGGCGCAATGAATGTCGATAGGAGCTACGCGGGTGTTGATCTGAACAGTGATGTCGGAGAGTCGTTCGGTGCCTACACGATGGGCCAAGACGAACGTCTCATGGCGAGTATTACCTCGGCCAATATCGCCTGCGGCTATCACGCTGGTGACCCCTCGGTGATGCGAGTGACCGTGCGGCATGCCCTCGAGCATGCGGTCGCGATCGGCGCCCACCCGGGGTTTCAGGATTTGGTCGGATTTGGCCGGCGGCCATTACGGGCGTCACCAGCAGAGATCGAGGATCTTGTTCTGTATCAAATTGGTGCGCTGTCTGGCATTGTCCGTGCCGAGGGAGGACAACTCATGCACGTAAAGCCGCACGGTGCGCTTTACACCATGGCGTCGGAAGAACGACCGATCGCGGACGCTGTGGTCCGAGCGGTGAAGGCATTCGACGGAGAACTGGTTTTGGTTGGCCGGTCGGGGTCATCGCTACTCGATGCCGGTCAAGCCTCGGGATTAAACGTGGCCTCAGAGGTCTTCGCTGACCGCGCATACAAGGCGGACGGTACGCTGGTTTCACGGACGGCTGATGGCGCGGTGATTGTCGATGTGGCGAGCGTAGTCGAGCGGGCGGTCAGTATGGTGACCCGTGGCGTCGTCGCTGCGGTCGACGGCACGCCGGTCGCTGTACATGCCGACACGATCTGCGTTCACGGGGATACGCCGGGCGCGGCAGCACTCTCGGTCGGTCTCCGAGCTGGGCTTGAGGCTGCAGGGGTTGGCGTCGTGGCGTTCGCGAGTAAGAAACAGGCTGCGGCGCGGCGTGAGTGAGTCCCGCGGATTAGGCTCAGTGAATCGTGCACGGCTCACTCAGTGTAAATGGCGCCACTTTAACGTCGAATCGGTCGCCAGCTCCCGTCACCATTTGATACGTTCCATGCATCGTACCGAACGGCGTTTTGAGCGGGCAACCTGAAGTGTATTCGAACGATTCCTCTGGGTTGAGAGTCGGCTGTTGACCAATGACGCCAAGTCCCCGAACCTCCTCGACACCATTTTCGGCATCGGTGATGGTCCAGTGTCGACTGATCAGTTGTACGGTATCAGGGCTCTCGTTGGTAATCTCAATCGTGTAGAGGAAAAACCAGAGGTTGCGCAGCGGTTCAGATCGCGCCCGGGAGTAGCGGGCCGTGACGTGCACACGGATGTTTCGGGTGACCGCCTCAGAAGTATGCACGCCATGCTTTGGTGATTCATAGCTCACGCTCGATAATACGACGTTGGAATGATCACCATCAACACGCTTTTGGATGCGTACCGGGCCGGGTTCTTCCCAATGGCGGTTGGCGGACGCCTCGGCTGGTACTCTCCACAGAATCGCGGCGTGCTCCCCCTCGACCAGTTTCACATCCCGCGCAGGCTGAAACGTCTGGTGCGGCAGGGCCAGTTCCAGACAACCGTCAATCAGGACTTTCATCGGGTTATTCTGGCTTGCGCGGCGCGCCCAGACGACGCCGGGAATTGGATCGACGACGAGATCATAGGGAGTTATTGCGCGTTACATCAGGTAGGTTACGCGCATTCGGTCGAGGTGTGGTCTGAGAAGGTGCTGGTGGGGGGGTTATATGGTGTGAGCATACGGGGAGCCTTCTTTGGTGAGTCGATGTTTCATACCAGGACCGACGCGTCAAAGGTAGCGCTCTGCTCATTGATCGACCGCCTTCAAGCCCGAGAGTATCGCCTGCTTGACATCCAATGGTTGACGCATCACCTATCTCAGTTCGGCGCAATCGAAATATCGCGGCGCCAGTATCTGCGGTGGCTGGCAATGGCGATGGAGACCGATTGTGAGTTCGTCGACCACTCAGAGCCGGAGGAGCGATAACCCGACCGGCGTGGCGTGGCGACGTGCGAGCGACGGTGAATCGCCGTCAGTCAAGCATCGGCCGCGCGTCGGCTTGGGCAAGGCTCCAGCTCAGTTCGTGCACCAGTTTCACAACCCGTGACATCTTTTTGTAGTCGAGTGTGTCAGGTTGGTCACGTTCGGTGTGGTAGTCGGGATGCAGACCAGTGTGGACGAAAAGCGCGGGAACACCGCGGGCGAGAAACGGCCAGTGGTCGCTGCGCCGCAGCAGATTCGACCGGCTGTTGTCATACCTGAACCGCAGCTCCAAGACGGTCTCGAAGTTCGCCGCTTCGGCGGCCGCGCGCAGGTCGCTACTGTAGCTGTATCCAATCAGGTTGACGGCGTCGGTATTCGACTCTGCTGTCTGAGGGTCCAGGCCGTGGAAGCGACGTCCGCCGTTCTCCGGGACCTCTTCGCTTCTGCCGATCATGTCCATGTTGAGCACAGCGACGGTCATACTCAATGGCATCAAGGGGCGTTCGGTGTAAGCCCACGCCCCCAGCAGACCCCGCTCCTCCGCGTTCCACGCGGCCAAGAGAATTGAGCGTCTGGGCCGGTGCCCACGCGCTGCGGCCAGGGCGTAGGCCTCGGCGATTTCGAGCATGCCGGCAACGCCAGAGGCATCGTCGTCAGCGCCGTTGAAGATGCCGCTGTCGGTCGTCCCCTCGTGGTCGTAGTGGGCGGACAAGATGATCCATTCGTCTCGGAGCAGCGGATCAGCGCCCTCGATAAGTCCGACTACGTTGTGTTCTGGGACGTGCTCTCTGTAGACCTCGGCCGCCACGTTGACCACGATTTCAGGATGCGCTATCGGCGTCATTCCACCCGGGGTCTCGGCCTGCCGAGTCACTGTCCCGAAAGAAGAGCCATTAGTCGCCAGAAGACGCTCCGCCAACTCGGTGGATATCCGCATGACCGGAAGCCGAAGCTCACTGACCCAGGCCCCCAGCTGATAACCTGGCACACGACCCCAGACCCGAGGCCACACATCACTTATGGGACGATTCAGCGGTGGTATCGTGGGGTGGTTGTGGACATCAGAGACCAGTAGCACCGCCGACGCTCCACGCCGCTGAGCCTCAAGCGCCTTTCTGACTGACCGCGCGTACTCGGACAGCACATCGCCATCAAACAGGCTCGCTTGGTCGTGTTCGCCCGGTTCATGGTCCAGCATGACGACCACCTGGTCACTGATGTCGGTCTTGCCGTAGTCATCGTGCCCAAGCTCGGGTGCCGAAATACCGAATCCTACGAAGACGAGGCCTCCTGTCGCCTCGCCTGTTCCGCTGAATCGTTCAGGAAAGTAATCGCTCCCGAACGTAAATGACGATGCGTGGTCGTCACGCGTTACGCGGAGTCGGCCGGCTTGCCCTAGACGTGGGACGATTAACTCAAAAGGGTGTCGGTAGCTGCCATCAACGCCGACCGGTGTCAGTCCAAGTTCTGCGTAGCGACCGGCAATGAACTCGGCAGCCCGTTTGTTCCCTTCGGTTCCAACGAGGCGTCCGCCCATCTCGTCTGATGCGAGGATGAACACGTCTCGTCGCAGATCGTCAGCCGAGATTGACGTGTTCTCGGGTGCTGACGCCAGGCCAGCCCCGGAAAGGGATGCGATTGCGGCAGCGAGTATCACTGCATCTCTCCGTCCGAGTGCCATCTGGCGTAATTCTAGTGTTCTGCGCCGGAAATACCTATCTGCACCAGAGCCTTGGGTGGAGACCGAAGGAACCTGCCTGTTTCGCCATTCCAGGTCTTGGTCTGCGTGCTATGCTACGGCGCTTAATCCCTGGTTTTCACGTTGCCTACGATTGGCAAGCATTAGTAATGCCCAGTTCACCTCCAGAGAAAGGCAGTCGAGCGAGCCAGCGAGGCGTGGCTGTCACCGTTGGCGTCGACGCCGCCAACCGACACATTTTTCTCTGTTGCGACCAGACCACCCCAAAGTGCTGCGATAGGGAACGCAGTGTGCGCGCCTGGGACTACCTGAAGCGCCGACTCAAAGAGTTAGGGCTCTCCGGTGGCGGTGGTGTGCTTCGCACAAAGGCGAACTGCCTGCGTATCTGTGAAGGCGGACCGATCGCAGTCGTCTATCCAGAGGGCACCTGGTATCGCGAGTGCGACCCTGAAGTACTTGAGCGGATTATCCAGGAACATTTGGTGGCAGGTCGTCCGGTTAGCGGTGCTTTAATTCTGTCCCAGACATTGGTGACCAGTCGCCCGAACCCATGTCGCTCAGAAGACTAGACGGTGGGGTGCCCTCGCGATTCGTCAAGCGATCCACAGTCCAGACCTCCCTTAACGACTGACCAGGAGACTCCACTAAAACCGATTCACACTGGACAGGGACTCCCCGTTCATAGATACCGGTTCTGTCTCTCGAAAAATTCCCGCTGCAGTCGCAGCAGGAGTGGTATCGAGAAGAGGACCCCGATCAAGTTGGGTATGGCCATTAAGCCGTTGAGTGTGTCCGCGACGCTCCAAATGAGTTGGAGCGATCCGGTGGCGCCGAGGTAGATGAAGAAGAGCCACGCGACTCGATAAGGTATCGCGGCACGAGTGCCAGCGAGATACACGACCGCGGTTTCACCATAGTAACTCCACCCGAGGACAGTGGAGAAGCCAAACAGCACGAGTGAGGTCGTTACGATCATGTCGCCCCATTCACCGGGTAGCCCTTGCCGAAACGCTTCACCCGACAGCACCGCTCCATCGGCACCACTGTTCCACACTCCGGTGACGATCAAGACTAATCCGGTGACCGTGCAGACCAAGAGCGTGTCGACGAACACCTCGAAAACGCCGTAGAGGCCCTGCCGAACCGGATGGTCTGTAGTGGCTGCAGAGTGAACCATCGCCGCGCTGCCCAGTCCAGCTTCGTTTGAGAACAGCCCTCGCGCGATACCGTGTCTGAGCGCGAGAGCCACCGTACTCCCTGCGAGACCACCCGTTGCGGCAGTACCGGTGAATGCACTAGAAAAGACGAGACCAATCGCGGCCGGAATCTCGCTGAGATGGAGCAACAAAATCGTGGTGGCTCCACCCAGATACACCACGGTCATCAACGGGACAAGAACTTGGGCCACTTCGCCGATTCTCCGAATTCCGCCGAGAATCACGAGACCAGTTGTCGCCGCCAGCGCGAGACCGACGACCTCCGGTGCGACGCCAAAGCTGGCGTTGAGGCTGTCTGCCAGCGAGTTGGCTTGGACCATGTTTCCGATCCCAAGCGCAGCAACGGCAGTGAGTAGTGCGAACAGACTCCCGAGCCAGGGGAGTCCCAGCCCAGTGCTAAGCACGTACATTGCACCGCCCCGAAAGATCCCCGAAGCATCGCGTTCGCGGTAGTGCAGCGCGACTACGATTTCGGCGAACTTCGTGCACATTCCGAATAGCCCAGACACCCAGAGCCACAGAAGCGCACCCGGCCCCCCCAGGACGACTGCCGTCGCAACGCCAACGA
>CAUZDY010000031.1:0-32776 GCA_963578805.1 Vicinamibacteria bacterium
AGCTCGCCGAAGGCGGCGTTCCACTGGCCCGAGCTCTGGGGGTCGAAGAGGGGCCCGTCATCGATGGCGATGTGCTTGGCGATCCGGCGTATGCGGACGCCAGATTGGCGACCGGATTTGTCCAGAACCGGCCGTTTGAAGGACAGCCATCCTCAGAGCGCACCGAGGTGCGCATCATCTATACGGGCGACACGCTGTACTTCGGTATCGTCTGCTACACCGAAGACCCCAGCTCGATCATCGCAGCCGACAGCCGCCGCGACTCCGACATGACCGAGACTGACAGCTTTCAAATCATGCTTGACACCTACCTTGATGGTCAGAACGGGTTCATCTTCGGCACCAACCCGGCGGGGGTCGAATACGACGGCCAGGTGACCAACGAGGGACGAGGTAGCGGGCGATTCGGGGGAGGTAGCGGGCGGCCAGGCAATAATCGCCAACAGCGTGGATCCGGGGGTGGCTTCAATATCAACTGGGACGGTGCGTGGCAGGTAGCTACCCGCACGACCGACATCGGGTGGACCGCCGAGATCGCTATCCCGTTTCGGACGCTTCGGTATCCGACGACCGAACTGCAGTCGTGGGGAATGAATTTCCAACGCAACATCCGGGCGCGAAACGAACAATCGTACTGGTCACCGTTACCGCGTCAGTACAACATCAACCGGATCTCGGCCGCCGGTGAGCTCCAGGGACTTCGGGTACCACCTCAACGGAACCTACAGCTCACACCATACTTGCTGGGTCAGACGCTCCATCGCACCGAGAGTTCTCGGAACCTCCAGTTCGGCGACCTCGGCGCCGACCTCAAGTACAGCGTCACACCGAGCATGACGCTCGACGTGACTCTCAACACCGACTTTGCACAGGTCGAGGTCGACGACGAACAGGTCAACCTTGATCGGTTCGCGCTCTTCTTCCCCGAGAAGCGACCGTTCTTCCTCGAAAACGCTGGGCTCTTCTCCGTGGGGCAGTCCGGAGCTGTCGATATCTTTTTCAGCCGCCGGATCGGACTTGACGGCGGCCAACAGATTCCGATCATCGGGGGCGGCCGCCTGTCAGGTAAGATCGGGACGAACACCAACGTCGGGTTTCTCAACATGCAGACGCAGTCGGTCGACTCGACCGGAACACCCCAGCAGAACTTCACCGTCGGACGCATCAGACAGGATTTACCGAACCGCTCGAACGTCGGCGCCATCTTTGTCAATCGGCAGGCCACCGGGAACCTGGCTGGCGACAGCAACTACAACCGGACCTATGCCTTCGACGGACGCTGGGGGATCGGGCAGGGCGGCACCCTCTCCGGCTACGTAGCAGCAACCGATACGCCGGGGAAGCCAAGTAGTGATACACACGCCTACGGTTTCACCGCCCAGCACGAGTCGGAGAACGCCCGCCTCAATCTCGGATTAACCGAAGTCGCCCCGAACTTCAATCCCGAGGTCGGGTTCCTGGCACGCCAGAGTTATCGGCGCGTGAACGCCAGCGTGTTCACAACGTTCCGCCCCTCTGATTTTATGGGTGGTGTCCATGAAATCCGGCCTCACGTTGCCCACAACACCTTCTTTGATTTCGAGACCGGCCTGCACGAGACGCAGTTCACACATATCGATAACCATATCGAGTGGCGTAATGGTTACGAAGTTCACACCGGTATGAATATCACTCGAGAGGGTGTATTTGAGGCGTTCGAGCTTTTCCCGGACGTGTTGATTCCGCCAGGGACCTACGACCATAAAGAAGCCCAACTCGCCTTTAACACCAACCTGGCTGCGCCGCTCAGCTTTAACTCCAACACCATCATCGGCGGGTGGTTCGGCGGTGACCGCGTCACTTTCGAACCGTCGATTGCGGCCCGGGTCGGGGAGACCGTCAACGCCAGCTTCGAATGGTCCTACAACGACTTGAAGCTACCAGGAGGCAACTTTACGACCAATCTCATACGCACGCGGGTGGCGTACTCCTTTACGACCCGGATGTTCCTCCAGGCGCTCATCCAGTACAACGACCGCGCCGATCTATGGTCGTCGAACATCCGGTTTGGCCTGCTGTCGGATGCCAATACCGGACTGTTTGTTGTCTTCAACGACATCCAGGGAATCGGCACGAGGATCCCATCGGGCGCCGGGCGCACGCTCACCCTTAAATACAGCTATCTCTTCGAGCTGTTGCGCTAAGGACCACTGACCTCTGGACCCAGGCGGACGACACAGTCGTCTTCGAGCACCGACTGCCACGGCTGTCTCGGGTAGACACGTAGAAGCGATCCGCTAACTCAGCCACAAACGGCACAACTGTAAACAGGCTAGGCTCTGGGAAAGCTTGCCCGAACACTCAGGTTGCCCCGGTCCGGTGATCGGACGCCCCGCCGTCGGCCTCACGCTTCGTCCAGGGGTTCTTCGCGGCACGGCCACCAACGTGATACCGTACTCAGACTCTGACCGTAACAGACATCGCAGAACCCTTGAACGGACCGCTCATTTAGACAAATGGCGCCGCTTCAATTCGCACTCGACATCACCGCGCAGTCCAGACTTGCGCTCACCGACGTTCACAGCCACGCCGCGGCAACGATCGGCGACGAACTCCACCGCTACAAGCGTTGTTTCTACAGCTCCCTGCATACGACAGCGGGATATCTGCCCCAGAGCCTACAGAGGCGGCTCGTCGGGCGAGGGGAAGGTATTACTTCATATCTCGCGCTCTACCGCGCCGTTTTTCCTGAGCAGGGTGGCTATCGTCACGACGAACTCGGTGAGCGAACGGAGCTCACGACAGAACAGCGTCTACGGGAACCTCTGAACGGTGATTCCCATCTCCGGTTCATCCTCGGCGGACTCCGCGCATGTGTCTCGTATAGGCTACGGCCGGATCCAGTCTATTTCGTTGACCTCGACGGGATGTGCGGCAGTACCCCGAGAAACCGCACAACTGTCCTGGTCGGCTACGACGACGAGGTCGAGGTTGCGAAGATTGATTTACGTGTCCCGGTCTCTGGTCATCCAATTGCGGCCGTTAACTTGAAAGACCCACGGTACGGGCTTCACGAACAACTCGTAGAGTTCATCACTCGCCACGGCTCGGGCAAGGGCCGTCTCAGACTGGAGTTAGCATCCGGCGAACGAGATGCGTGTCTCACAGTCAACGAGTACGAGACGCTGCTAATGCGTCACGACCTGACAGACGTGCTTCATGAGCCGTTCCGCTTTGCCGCCGAGAAGGCACGTCACGTCTGGGACGAGCCCCGCGCCGTTCCGCTGAAGGCACGTGCATACGCGCGATACGACGTGATGCAAGCGGCGAATCAGCTGGTTGACGTTCTGGGGCTCCCAACCTCTCGCATCGAGCAATGGCTGGCCCGCGCACTCGCCAAACCGGCCGAACGCCTGTTTGGAGTGAAGCGATCGGTCGATCTGCTGGTCTCCAACGCGAATCCAAGCGGGCGTTCCGAAATCGTGGAAGGGACGTACCAGAGTCCCATTCTCATTCACTGGCGCGGCGTGACCGACGGCGCCAGGACGGTGCGGGGCTCCCTAACTGAATTTGTGTGACAACGCCGGACCGGGCGCGATCGAGCGTTGGAGCAACCAAGTTCCACCCTTTCCTTGAGTCCGTAACTACATCCGAAAGTTGCCGTCGTCGACCGACACCGAGGCCCGGCTACCCCAATTGCGAGCGACGAAACCCTTTGTAAAAGCTACGCCGGCGTCGCCGGCTGGTGGAAGGGCGTCTGAGCAACGTGTCACAGTCGCCCGGTTACTACGCGGTCACGGTAGGTCGCCGATAACGACACGTTCACGTTTTGCGACGTGAACTGTACCGTTTCACCGTAGTATTTTAGTGCCGTAGGATTTTATCAATGTCCGATCTAGGAAGGTTCCCCGACACTCTCCGATCGTCAGCGGTTCCGCGATGGTCACACCGCGACCCGGTCGAGTGCGTCAACCCGTTTACGCCAAACGATGAACGGCATCCGCTATGGCACGTGGCGACCTGCCACGCGAAGGACACACTGGCTCGAAACGACGCGGCGCCCGAGCAAGCCCGCGATTCGCGACCCTACCCGGCACGACTGGTCGCCCTCGCGATAGCGAGGTTCGATGTCTGGGCCCAGAGAGGTCTTGCGATCGTAGTAAGCCGTTGCGCCCTGCAGGATTTCGAGCGCTGGCTGGACGACTATCGGGAGAACTGGCTCAAGTACGTGGGCGACACGTGCCCACACGTCGACGTGGCGGACGATCTGGGGTTTCAACTCACAGCACGAGCGCGGTTCTGGATCGATAAAGCGAGGCGGACATTCCAGTTTAGTTGACGTTTCCCGACCGATCTCGCACGATCTGACTGACAGATGAGGATGGGCAGGCGATGTGCCTCGACCCCGCCTTGATAAGCCGACATAAGAATGAGGAGCAACGGTGGACACTTTTAATGCCTTTCGTATTTTTGACGAAGACGGCCGGATCGAAGGAAGGCTTGTTGAGGCGACGCTCGACGAGATCAGTCCCGGTGACGTGGTCATTAAAGCCACCTATTCGAGCGTCAACTACAAGGATGCGCTCGCCGCCACCGGGGCGGGTAAAATCCTGCGACATTTTCCTTTGATTGGCGGTATCGACGTCTCGGGCATCGTCGTGTCGAGCACCGACAAACGGTATCGCGAGGGTGACAAGGTACTCGTCACCGGCTACGAGCTTGGTGTTTCGGTTGATGGCGGATACTCCGAGTACGTCCGTGTGCCAGCCGACTGGATCGTGCCGCTCCCAGACGGGCTCACGACATTCGACGCGATGGCGATCGGTACCGCCGGGTTCACCGCTGCCCTGTCGATCGTGCAGATGGAGCGTAACGGTTTGACGCCCGAGCACGGCCCCGTCATCGTCACGGGCGCCACCGGAGGGGTCGGAAGCTTGGCAGTCAAAATTCTAGCTACGCTGGGCTACAGGGTAACCGCCATGACGGGGAAGGACAGTGAGCACGATTACCTTCGCACCCTGGGCGCGGTGGACATCATCTCCAGGTCGCAGCTGGAGATGGGCACGCGTCCGCTGGAAAAGGCACTCTGGGCAGGCGCCGTGGATCCCGTGGGCGGAGAGATTCTCGCGTGGCTCACCCGCACGATGAAAACGGGCGGCTCGATCGCGAGTTCAGGACTCACGGCGGGAATCGAACTGCACACTACCGTTCTGCCCTTCATTCTGCGAGGCGTCAACCTTCTGGGGATCGACTCGGTCGCCTGTGCCAACGACAGGAGACGCGATGTCTGGCATCGACTCGCGACGGACATGCGACCGACCCATCTCGAAACGATCGTTCAGGAGGTGCCGCTGAGCGGACTACCTGAGACGTTCTACACGCTCTTGAACGGAGCGATGCGTGGCCGTTTCGTGGTCACGATTGCTCAGGTGGACCGCTGAGAGACGATGCCTTTGTGGCCTCCACGTCGAGCGTGAAGATCTCAGGCAGAGTACGGAATCGACCTGAATGATCGAGCCCGTACCCCACCACAAAGCCGTTCTCCAACTGGAATCCAACATAGTCGGCCTCGACTGGCGTCACTCGTCGCTCGCGCTTGTCGATGAGCGTGCAAAGACGAATAGAACGCGGCGCGTAACCACGAAGCACATCGAGTAGTGCCGCCATGCTGCGTCCGGTGTCCAAAATATCCTCCACGACGAGTACGTCTTGGCCGGCGATTTGCAAGTCCGTCGGTACTTGGACAGCCGATGCACCGGAAGATTCGGTTCCCGCACTGTAGCTCGAGACGTTGACGAACCCGATTCGCACCTCTAACTCCATCTCGCGAACGAGGTCGGCGAGAAACACAAAGGATCCCTTCAGTACCCCAAGCAGTACAACATCGCGTCGCACGTAGTCCGCATCGATGGTCCTGGCCAGCTCAGCAACCCGGTGCTCGATCTGGGCTCTAGAATAGAGAAGCGCAAGACGACGTGACGGCATCGTGTCTCACCGACAGGCGCCACAGATCGGCGAACGACGTCGATAGTCGATTGCCCGGCGCCACTGGTCTAGCTAGTGTCCTGAGTTCTAGGACACGTCGATACGAAGCTCCGTGGTTGGCGAATCCCGGTGTGCGAACCACAACACCTGTTCCGCCACGAGGTCAAATACCACCCGGTAGTGACCGGGCGTGTCGATGGCGGGCAGCCGAACATTGACCGTGATCGCCTCACCGGGCTCCACGTCGTGGCTCAGCTCGCCGCGATACCAGTCGTAGTCAAGGGCGGGTATCCCCCGCTCGCGCGAATGCAAGTGCCCACCCAGGCGGGTCCAGCCCGCCTGGGTAGGAATACCAGTCAACCACTTTGTATCACCAGTGTTGGTCAGTCGGACGCTCAGCTCCGCACCTGCGCCGACTCGCATGTCTACCTGGTCACGGACCGACTCGATCAGAGCGCGCGCCCTCTGCGGGTTCCGCGTGGTCGGCACGTACTCACCCTTGTACAAAAGGATGTAGTTCACGTCCTGAAACGCCTGCGCCCACTGGCTCCAATAGTGCCGGAGCTCTTTACCCTGAAGAAACCCTCTGAGTCGATCGGTTGGGACTTCAACCGACAGTGGTAAGTTTACCGGGACAACACTCGCGCTCGTAAAACCACACGTGACGGCCAGCTGACCGAGCTCTTCGACGAAGATATCGTTCTCGAGGACACCCCATTCGTCCATCTCAAGCTTGCTCAGGTCAGAGGCGCCATGGCCCTGGCCTGGCTCACACATTGCGACGATCCCTCCTGGCTTAAGCACCCGCGCCATTTCCGTCAGGATCTCCGACTGATTGGGCACATGGTGAAACGCGTCATACACCAACATCTTGTCAACATGGCCATCGGGGAGGGGAATGCGATGACCGTCGTAGGGGAGAAATTGCGGATCCAGGTCCCAGTTCGTCAGCACGTCACGCTTGAAGAGTGCACGGCCGATCTCGAGCGCCGTCGGTGAAATATCGATCGCGATCGTTCGACAGCCGAACCGATTAATAAAGTGAGACAGCCAGCAGGTCCCGGCACCCAGCTCGACAAGGACCTCTCCAGGACTCAAGCGAAGCCAATGTACGAGCACGCCAATATCGAACAACCGGCGAGCGAAGTTCATAGTGTCGGTATACGGCTTTCCGACCAAGTAGGCGTGATCCTTGTAGTCGGCAAAATACCGTTCCGACGCCTTGTTGTACTCGTCCAGGTTCGCAATCAATTCGTCGGACGTGAACCGCGGACGAGCAGGAGAAATCACCATTTGCTCGGTAACGAAGAGCCGCTCGACGACAGCGTTCGTGAGTAGGCGGATCCGGACTGACCGCGCCGACAACCACTGGACCGTGCGTACGATGACTGATGCCAGAAACTCTTTCTTGGTCAACCAGATATCTTTCCGGTCGAATGGATAGTAAAGGTCGTGCCCTGGAGATCCATGTACTGCGCTACGCGATCATCGCCCGGAACGTCCATCGGTCCATTGAGAACCTGGTCACCCATCCGAGTGATCACCTCGACTGCGAGCGGCTACGTTGTCGACACTCAGGTGGCGCAACCAAGCTGATAGATCTGGCTTTTCTGGGGCCTTCCGAAAGATACCTACCACTGAACGAACGTTAGTCCGGCCGAACATCTGGCAGGTCACGGCCGGTCCCATGTCCATGCCGTAAGTCTTCGCCCATTCGAAGAATCTGCTGTAGGAACAGAACCCCGGCTCCGGGTCAGTTATAGCGAGCTCGTGCCACGGAAATCGACCACGAGAAATCTCTGTGGACATTAGTTAGTTCGTTCCATCTAGATCGTAGCGTCGAGTGCAATGTGCGACAACAGCACGAACAAGCGATGATGCCGCTCCGATTGAACTGCAGGCAATGACGACTCGAGGTTACTCGCCGATCACCTTGACCAGGACCCGCTTTGGACGTCGTCCGTCAAATTCACCGTAAAAAATCTGTTCCCAGGGCCCGAAGTCCAGCTGACCAGCAGTGATGGCAACCACCACTTCGCGCCCCATAACTTGGCGTTTCAGATGAGCGTCGGCGTTATCCTCCCCGGTTTGGTTATGCGCATACCGCGTGGGGGACTTATCAAAGGGCGCTATCCGTTCCAACCACGCTTTGTAATCCTCGTGGAGACCCGACTCATCGTCGTTAATAAAGACGGACGCGGTGATATGCATGGCGTTGCACAAGACCAACCCTTCGGTGATCCCACTCTCTAAAACGATCGCCTCGACCTTTGATGTGATGTTCTCAAAGGCCATGCGGGCCGGCAGGTTAAACGTCAGGTGCTCGGTGTGAGATCGCATGTCCGCGGCCGATAAGCTTACCCCAAGACGAGCGATTTTCGAACAATGCAGACAGACATCGGCTATCCGAAGTTGTCAGTTCTTTACTTATACCTGGACAATTGAGGACAATTGCGCTGGACCATGGCGATTTGTCGGCACCGGTGCTCACTCGCACGGCCGCGGACTCGGCTGTCTCGTGCATCGATTTACGTCCTGTTGTTCGCTATCTGCCTGATCGTCGCGCGGTCGAGCGTCGAGACCGCACCTCCGCAAAATCGGGCTTCCACGCTGGCGGCGACCACGCCACGGGAGATGCTCGACCAGTACTGCGTCACGTGCCATAACGAGAGACTGCGCACGGGCGGTCTCACTCTGGATACCATGGACGCCGGGAGCCCCTCTACCGATCCGGACACGTGGGAGCGCGTGATTGCGAAGCTACGCACCGGTTCGATGCCACCTCCAGGGAGACCACGCCCAGACCCGACGACCTATCGCGCGGTGGCCACTCAACTGGAAGCCGAGTTAGACCGGGCATCGGCAACCAATCCGAATCCCGGGCGAGTCAGTGCCGTTCACCGTCTGAATCGGACCGAATACCAGAACGCGATCCGAGATCTACTCGCGATAGACGTCGACGTGACGGCACTGTTACCAGGAGACGAGACGGCGGACGGCAGCTTTGACAACTTTGCTGACGTTCTTACGATTTCACGCGCTCACCTGGAGCGATACCTGTCCGTCGCCCGCCAGGTCACACGCCTCGCGACAGGCGTCCCCCCGGCGCATTCCACAGCCGACACGTTCGAAGTTCCAAAGCATGTCGTTCAGGACCAGCGACAGAGCGACGCGCTACCGCTTGGATCGCGAGGCGGTATCGCCGTGCCCTACAACTTTCCGGTTGACGGCGATTACGTCATCAAAGTCCGTCTACGGAGGCAGTATCAGGACTACATCATGGGGATGGGCTGGCCACAAGAGATCGATCTTCGGCTGGACGGGGCACTGCTCGAACGATTCACGGTAGGAGGTGGCGCTCAGGGCCGGCCGGCCGGAGCCAGCTACGCGGGTGACGGTGAGCCTGGGTTCGCTGGCGATCCCGAGTGGGAAGAGTACATGCAAGTCACTGGCGACGCAGCCCTTGAGATCCGTGTCCCGGTCGAGGCTGGTCCGCGTGTCGTCGGTGTGTCGTTTGTGAGGGCACAGTGGGCGCCGGAGGGACTTCCTCAGCCGCTGCAACGAGGTCGGGTTCTGACGAACGACCAAATTTACATGGGCCACGCCGCGGTCTGGTCGGTTGAGATTGCTGGACCGCACACCGTCATTGGAATCGGCGACACCCCAAGCCGCCGGGAGATATTTGTTTGCGAGCCGCAGAACCCAATGGACGAGGAGCCGTGCGCCACTCAGATCCTGTCTCGGTTGGCCCGCCGTGCGTATCGCCGACCCGTCACTGACGCCGATGTGAGACCACTTCTCGATTTCTTTGAAACCGGACGACAAACGACTGGACGTTTCGACGACGGTATACAGCTGGCCCTCGAGCGGCTCTTGATCGACCCCGATTTCCTGCTGCGCATCCATCGGGACCCACCCGACCTGTCCGACGGCCAGACGTCTTACCCGCTCAGTGATATCGAGATGGCCTCCCGGTTATCGTTCTTCCTGTGGAGCAGCATCCCGGACGAGGCGCTCCTCACCGCTGCGGAAACTGGCGAGCTGTCAGACCCAGCCGTACTTGAACGGCATGTTCGACGCATGTTGGCCGACCCACGGGCAACCGAGGCACTCGTAGACGATTTCGCAGCGCAATGGCTCAACCTTCGACGCCTGGGCGAAGCCGTGGTCGACCCGGCTCGCTATCCTCACTACGATGAGAGCCTGCTGCTAGCATTTGAGGAGGAAACCAAGCTGTTTGTCGCCTCCACGCTGCAGGAGGACCGAAGCATCCGGGAACTACTCAGTGCCGACTACACATTTGTGAACGAACGACTCGCTCGCCACTACGAAATCCCCGGGATCTACGGCAGCCGATTCCGCCGTGTGCGCCTGTCCGATCCGACCCAACGCGGTGGACTGCTCGCTCATGGCTCTATACTGACGACGACATCGTATCCCGATCGCACCTCACCGGTTCTCCGTGGTAAGTGGCTACTCGACAATCTGTTCGGTATCCGGGTTCCCGCCCCACCCCCGGATGTCGACACGAACCTGGAAACACCGCCTGGCGCTGTTCCGGCATCGGTACGGGAACGATTAGAGGAGCACCGTAGGAATCCGACCTGCGCCAGTTGTCATTCAGTGATGGATCCGGTTGGTTTTGCTCTGGAAAATTTTGACGTGATCGGTGGATATAGAGAAACCGATGCGACCGGTCAACCTGTCGACGCCAGTGGGATAACCACGAGCGGGGAGCAAATCGAGGGACTGACCGGATTGAGAGATCTCCTTTTGAGCGATCGTGAACAATTCCCTCGCACCGTCACCGCGAAACTCCTTGCCTATGCACTGGGGCGACGCCTCGAGCACTTCGACCAGCCGGTCGTGCGTCAGATCGTGAGAGAAGCCGCGGCTGACAACTATCGGTGGTCAGCGCTGGTCCTTGGAATTACCAAAAGTTTCGCCTTCACCATGCGAGCAACCGACACCAGGACGAACTAAGGGAGAACGCAGACAATGCCTTTCTTGAAAAACAAACCGTTACCCAGACGGACTGTCCTTCGCGGGCTCGGAGCGACCATGGCGCTACCGCTCCTCGATGCGATGACCCCGGCATTGTCGCTACGAGCCGGAGCGGCGGCTGGGCCTATCCGGCGCTTCCAAACGTTCTACGTGCCGAATGGCATGGCGATGGAGTTCTGGACGCCAAAGACTGAGGGGCACGGACTCCAACTGTCACCGATCTTGGAACCGTTAGCACCATTCCGCGATCAGCTGCTGGTCCTCTCAGGTCTAAAGGCTAACTGGAACTACATTCACGCGGGGGCCTCAGGATCGTTTCTCACTGGCACGACTCGTGGAGGACGCAACGAAATAGAGATCATCGCAGATGTGTCGATGGACCAGCTCCTCGCCCGCCACTTCGCAGACCAAACTCAAGTGCCTTCGCTGGAGCTGGCAGTCGACCCTCCGGCGAACGCCGGAGCATGCACCGGGAACTTGAGCTGTGTTTACACGCACACGCTGTCATGGCGGAGCCCCACTCAACCGTTGCCGATGGAGTGGAACCCGCGAGCGGTCTTCGAGACACTCTTTGGCGACAGCGGAAGCACAGAGCGCACGGCACGCGAAAGAAGACTCCAGCAGCGCAAGAGTCTTCTCGATTCGGTCAGCGAAAAGCTGTCAAACCTCAAGCGACAGCTTGGAGCGGAAGACCAACACAAGGTCGAACAGTACAGCGAGGCGATTCGGGACGTCGAACGACGAATCCAGAAGGCAGAAGAGCAGAGCGACCTAGAGCTCCCAGCAATCGATCAGCCGCAAGGCGCACCGGCGGTATTCGAAGACCACCTGGAGCTAATGCTCGACCTCCAGCTGCTGGCGTTTCAGGCAGATCTCACTCGGGTGATCTCGTTCATGCTCAGTAAAGAGCAAAGTGCACGGCCATATCCTCAAATCGGCGTCGCCGAGGCACATCATCCGCTGTCTCACCACGGAGATGTTCCAGAGTTGGTCGAGCACATGTCGAAGATCAACCGGTATCATACGGAGCTCTTCGCCGCATATCTCGCGAAGCTTCGGGCAACCCCCGACGGCGACGGGACGCTCTTGGACAACGTGACGATCCTCTACGGGGCCGGCATCTCAAACAGTAACCGTCACTCTGGCGACAACCTGCCACTGCTATTGGCCGGTGGAGGGGGCGGCCGAATCAACGGTGGACGCCATCTCAAGTACACGGATGCTCCGCCTATGGCGAACCTCCTGGTGACATTAATGGACAAAATGGATGTGCCGGTTGAGCGAGTCGGTGGCAGCACCGGTCCTCTTCCGATCGACACGTTGTCTGGAGTGTGAGCCGGTGTTCGCGCACTCATCTGCACCCGCACGGAATAGAGGCCAGCTGCTGCAGCCGACCAAAACGGCGATACTTCTCATGGTTGTCGCGTTGACCCCACTCCCTGCGGCGGGTCAAACGGACCGTTCGCTCCTGATCGCTGCCAAGAAACACAACCGCGCCGAGGTTCAGGTACTGGTCGAGCAGGGCGCACCGGTCGGCGCGAGCGAAGCTGACGGCACGACTGCCCTTCACTGGGCGAGTTACTGGGATGATGTCGAATCCGCGCAGCTCTTGATCGATGCCGGCGCCGATATCGATGCCATGAACGACCTCGGAGCCACCCCGCTCTGGGTGGCGTGCGAAAACGGAAGTCACGTCATGGCTCGGACGCTGCTCGCAGCTGGAGCCGACCCAAACACCGCACTCCGTCTGGGTGAAACGCCCCTAATGGTCGCCTCGCGTTCCGGGGCACCGCGGGTCGTCGAACAGCTCCTCGCTAAGGGTTCTGACCTCGGTGCCCGAGCGGCACGTGGGCAGACAGCGCTAATGTGGGCCGTGAGTCAGCGTCACGCGGATGTCGTCGATGTACTGCTGAATCACGGAGCCGACCCACACGCCCGCTCCGATGTATGGAGCCAAGTGATGGCCGTTCCGCCTCACGGGAGACCTGAATACAACTTCGATGTTCCACACGGCGGAAACACGGCACTAATGTTCGCCGCGCGTGTCGGAGACCTCGCCTCGGCCAGGCTACTCGTGGCGGCTGGCGCCAACGTCAACGACACCGATGCCTGGGGAGTTAGCGCCACAGTGCTGGCGTCGCACTCAGGGTACGTGGAGCTTGTCGAGTTTTTGCTTGAGAGCGGCGCAGACGCGAACGTCGCAACCGCGGGGTTTGCCGCACTGCACGAAGCCGTGATGCGCGGCGACGAACGGATGGTCACAGTCCTCCTGACCCATGGTGCAGACCCGAACGTCGTCCTGCGAACCTGGACACCGAAGCGGCGAGATTCCCGCGACTTCAACTTCTCGCCCTCACTGGTCGGTTCGACTCCGCTCTGGTTGGCCGCCAGGTTCGCCCAGCCCACGGTCATGCGTCGCTTGGTTGAGTACGGTGCCGATTCCCTCTTCATCCACGATGTGGAGTACGTGGCCGATGGATACGACTCTCGCCCACGGCGGGAAGCGACCACGGTGCTCATGGCTGCGGTGGGAATGGGAGGACGAAGACTGAGACCGTGGATTGCACCAGACCCCAACCAGTTTGAAACGCAAGTGCTGGCCTCCGTGAAGCTGGCGGTAGAGTGCGGTGTCGCTGTGAACGCAGTTGACTTGGAAGGTCGGACCGCGCTCGACGGAGCGACGGCACAAGGATACACGGCCGTCATTGAATTCCTTATAGAACACGGCGCCAAGCCAGGCTCGATCTAGCCGAACCATCTAGCCGAACCATCTGTCCGAATGGCTAGAAGACAGGTGTGTACGGACGGTTCCGATGATACGGCCGATCCACTCCGACAAAGAAGTCTCTCGGTGGCGGCGCCTGTATACTCGCCGAAGGTACATTCATGAAAAAGACAACCGCGGCCGCTACCATACCGTCGACTCCAACCACGCCGACGTTTACGACCGTCTCCGGAAGACCGATCAAGGAGGTCTACACCCCCGACGACGTCACCCCGTCGACCGCTGACACTCGACCCGGCCAGTTCCCGTACACGCGGGGTATTCATGCAAGCGGCTACGGCGGCAAACTCTGGACGATGCGCCAGTTCTCTGGCTTTGGCACGCCCGAGCAAACCAACCAACGCTACAAAGAGCTGCTCGCGGCCGGCGGAACCGGTCTTAGCGTCGCGTTCGACCTGCCCACCTTGATGGGACGTGACCCTGACCACTCACTCTCTCTCGGTGAAGTCGGCAAGTGCGGCGCCAACATCGCCTCACTTGCCGACATGGAGCTGCTCTTCGACGGCATCGCCCTGCAGGACGTGACAACCTCGATGACGATCAATTCTCCCGCCGCAATGATTTTCGCTATGTACCTCGTCGTAGCGGAGCAACAAGGCGCCGATTGGTCACAGCTCTCTGGAACGCTCCAGAACGACATCTTGAAGGAGTACATCGCGCAGAAGGAGTACATCTACCCGCCACGTCCCTCCATGCGTCTCGTGACAGACGTCTTTGCCTTTTGCGCAAAGCAGGTACCACGGTGGAACACGATCTCTGTCAGCGGGTATCACATCAGGGAAGCCGGGTCGACCGCACTCCAAGAACTGGCATTCACACTGCGGAACGGTATCGAGTATGTGCAGTACGGTCTCGATGCCGGCCTCCTGGTTGACGACTTCGTCCCACGAATTTCCTTCTTCTTTAATGCTCATAACGATTTTTTCGAGGAAATCGCTAAATACCGAGCCGCGCGAACTCTCTGGGCCACAATAATGCGAGACCGGTTTGGCGCCACCAACGAGCGATCGTGGAAGCTCAGGTTTCATGCCCAGACCGCCGGTGTCTCGCTCACCTCACAGCAGCCGTTTAATAACGTCGTCCGGACGGCCATTCAGGCGCTCGCTGCGGTCCTGGGTGGCGCCAACTCCCTGCACACGAATTCACTCGACGAGGCCCTTGCTCTGCCGACCCGTGAAGCGGCAATGCTTGCACTTCGAACTCAGCAACTGATCGCATACGAGAGCGGCGTCCCATCCGTGGTTGATCCGCTAGGCGGTTCGTACTTCGTCGAACGTCTTACGCAGGAAATGGAAGAAGGTGCCCGCGACTACTTCCACCGTATCGACTCGCTTGGAGGCATGGTGCCGGCGATTGAACAGGGCTTTCCCCAGAGAGAGGTCGCGGAGAGCGCCTATCGCTTCCAGCAAGCGGTCGACGCGGGCGAAAAAACGATCATCGGGGTCAACCGCTACACCGACGAGCTCGAAACGTCGGTCTCGACGCTCTCGATCGATGAGGACGTGGGTACGCAGCAGGTAGAACGTCTGGAGCGACTGCGCGACACGCGCGATAATGAGGCAGTCTCCAAGGCACTCGATCGGCTGCGGTACGGCGCTGCCGGAAGCGGAAATTTAATGCCGATTCTCCTTGATGCTGTCCGCGCGTATGCGACCATCGGTGAGATGTGCGACGCTCTCCGGACCGTCTGGGGTGAGTACGAAGAGACACCGACGCTCTAGTCGAAACAAGCGCATCGATAACCATGCTGGTAAAGGTTGCTCCCGCCGTGAATCAACTCTCAGAGGACGAAGAGTTACTCCGCTTGAGTGTCCGGTCCTTTGCGGTGAAGGAGATCGCCCCACAGGTGCGAGCAATGGAAGAGCGGGGCGTTATTCCGCGCGCACTGATCGACCAGCTTTTCGAGCTGGGCATCATGGCGATCGAGATCCCCGAGTCGCATGGCGGCGCGGGCGGACACTTCTTCCTCTCAGTCATCGCCGTCGAAGAATTGGCACGGGTCGACCCGTCGGTGGCTGTTCTTGTCGACGTGCAGAATACTCTCGTCGCCAACGCGCTCATACGGTGGGGCTCCGACGAGATTAAGCGGAGATTCCTACCTAAGCTGGCGAGTGACACCGTTGGCGCATACGCCTTATCCGAAGCCGGGTCTGGCAGCGACGCATTCGCTCTCACAACCCGCGCCGTCGAAGACGGTGACGACTACGTCGTGAGTGGGCGGAAGCTCTGGATCACGAACGGCAGCGAAGCCGGCCTCTTCATCGTCATGGCGACGATCGACCCCACGGCTGGGCACCGAGGCATTACGGCATTTCTCATCGAACACGATCGTTCAGGGTTTCGGGTGGGCAAGAAGGAAGACAAGCTCGGGATTCGGGCCAGCAGCACGTGTGAACTGCTGCTCGACGAATGCCGCGTGCCGCGGGGAAATGTTCTCGGCCACCCCGGTCAGGGCTACAAAGTGGCGATCGAAACGCTGAACGAAGGCCGAATTGGAATCGGCGCACAGATGGTGGGGCTTTCACAGGGTGCGCTCGACCACGCGCTGGCTTACGTTCAGGAACGGAAGCAGTTCGGAAAGGCGATCGGGGATTTTCAGGCGGTACAGTTTCAGCTCGCTCAGGCGGCCACGGAACTTGAGATGGCTCGGGTCGGAGTCTACAACGCTGCTCGCCTCCGTGATGCTGGCCGTCCGTTCCTGACCGCCGCGGCGATGGCGAAGCTATTTTCGTCCCAGGTGGCAGAGCGAGTGACGTCGCTGGCTATTCAGCTCTTTGGCGGCGCGGGCTATACAAAGGATTCTCCGGTCGAGAAGCTCTACCGTGACGCGAAGATCGGACAGATTTACGAGGGTACGTCGAACATGCAACTACAGACGATCGCCAAGCAGATCCTGCGCACGACACAAAAGCAGGCTCCCTAGTGGACGCCGGCGCCCCCATTAAGTGGAACTTGAAGAAGGCCAGGGTCCGGCGGTCGACTTCAGTGTCGCCACCGTTCAATCGTCCGTGAACCTGAACTGTCCGCCATCTTCACCCACGAAGTGGTCAGCGAGGGCACTGCGAGCTGCGAACTCAGTAGCTCTCGACGTCAACCTTGGCCATCGTGAATGGATCGACGACGCCAGGACTGTAATTGCCTCCCGAGGTTGAGCTGCCAAGAAGGGGTATCGGTGTCGACCACTAGATGGTCTCCCTCGTGTATTCGAACCGGCACATACCGACTCATGCTAACGGTGTAAAATTCAGAGCCAGCATCTGAGGCATCCAGACCACGCCGTTCCCGGTCTTCGAGTCGCTGCCGCACTTCCGTCTCTCCGCAACGTGTTTCGACGATCAGGAACGGCACACCGTGATCCCTAGCGAACGTGGCCGCCTGCGCACGCCGATCGGGACTAGAGAACGTCGCGTCGAGGACAGCCACCCGACCGGAGCCGACCACCGATTCGGCTCGGTCCAGCAGACCGTGATACACCCGCTGCGTGACACCTTCCGTATAGATATCCGCATCAACTTCGACATCGGTACGATCCAACGGGTCAAGTCCGGCGAGTCGCTTGCGAACCCGATCTGATGAAATCACCGCGGTCCCATCCAGACTGTCGGCGACCGTCTGAGCCGCCGTGCTCTTTCCGGTACCGACTACACCAGTCATCACCACGACCGCACCGTATCCGCGTCTGAACAGTGCATCGGTAGCCAGGTCGAGGTGTCGACTGGCGCTGACGCGGGACGCCCGGCGCTGTGCGTCCGGCACTTCAGTCTCGACCGCAATAATGGCAGCGACTTTTGCGCGCACTGCAGCCCGATAGCTGATGAAGTAGTCGACTACAGTGTAGAGATGGAAGTCGTCGGAATCAGCAGCGTAACGCCGCAGAAAGCGATCGGCAAGATCCGAATATCCGCGATACCTGAGGTCCATAGCCATGAACGCCACTTCAGAGGCCGCGTCAATTTGCCGCAGCCGGTTGCTGAATTCGATGCAATCGATGAAGAGGGGGTCGGTGTTACCGACCTCGAACCACACATGCGCGAGATGCAGGTCGCCGTGACCATCGACTGCACGGCCCTTTACTCGCCGAGTCTCGAATCGGTCGCGGTGGATGTCCAGGACGTCACGAGTGCCCCGGGCAAGAGACGGTAACCGAGCATCGTCGATCACCCCCGAGATGAGGGTGAAGTTGTCGGCAACCGGAGTAACGATCGCAGTCAGCCATGCCTCTGGCGAGAACGGCGCCGGCTGCCCAAGCCGATACCGTTTGTGGAACCGGACGATCACGCGGCTCATGGCATCAACATGATCGGTGCCAAACTCCCTCCGCTCGATCAGACTGAGCGCGTCTTGCCCCGGAGAGAGACGACGCATCACGACACAGTGCTCCAGTTCGGGGGAGGACACCGATTCCTCGATGGCACCCACCCGCACGTTGGAACCTGAACGCTGAACCGGCGCCACACCCAGATAGACGTCAGGCGCCAGGCGACGATTGAGCGTGAGCTCGCGGAGACAATCTCCATTGCGACTGGCACGCATCCCAAAGTCCAGGAACCCCAGACTCACGGCCTTACGGATCTTGTAGACACGTGACGCCGTCAGAAATAGATGAGAAATATGGGTCTGAACCACTGCCACGCCATCGACAGCATCCGGATCGTGGACGTAGGCGGCGCGTCCGCAAAGGCCGGCGACGAGACCGTCTGGAAGATCCTCGACCCGCTGCGCACGTGCGTCACCGGCTTCACTCATCGGCTTCGATGGGACAGCCACGGCGATCTTGGCCTATCGGTCGTCCGGGCGTTCATGGTTCACAACCGCAAAGGAAAGCATAGCGGTTCAGCGGGTATTGACGTGACGGACGCGAACCGGCAGCTCAGCGGCTACCGCTCGAACTGATCGATGAATCGATCGCTTCTATGTCGGTTGAGGCGCTTATCACGCAGGTCACGACGGCGCGACCAACACATTTAAAACGGTAGAAATTACAGGCCTGGTACCGGTCTGGGCCAGATTTCATGGCATAAGAAATCCCAGCCTTTTCGCCAAAGATACGCTAATGTATCGGTACCCTACGGAATACTGGAGGTAACACTGACTCTGACTGTTGTGCGAGATCGGCGGTGGCGTGTCGGGTTCGGTCTACTGGCGGGGCTTGGTCTCTGGTTCTCGCCACCGGAGCGGTCACGTGACGTGACCGCACAGGAAGCGCTCCCCCCCCTCAGCTACACTCTCACACAGGCCGACCGGGGGAGTCTGGCCTATCTAGAGAACTGTGCCTCCTGCCATGGTGAGAACATGGACGACGGCGAGTTTGCGACACCGCTCAAGGGCCTCAACTTTCGCCAGCGGTGGCGGGCGAAGTCGATGGAACAGCTGTTCGACCTGACCAGTACCACGATGCCCGAAGATCGCCCGGGGCGCCTTGGTGTTGAGACCTATGCCGACATCCTGGCATACATCCTTCAGGAGAACGGCTCAGAGCCTGGCGTCGCAGAGCTTCCGGCTACTCCGCAAGAACTGCTGGCCATGGCTCCACCCAACTGGCCCCGCGCACCGGGAGGTGGCCTCGCACCAGGCGCCCTTCTGCCGCCAGCCCCGGGCCGGTTAAACCCACTGGACCGAATTCAACCGGTGACCGACGCGATGCTGCACGACCCGGCCGATGGCGAGTGGTTGTTGTGGCGCCGAACCTACGACGGGTTTGGCTACAGTCCGCTCTCGCAGATCAACGCAAGCAACATCGACGAGCTCCGGGTCGCGTGGACCTGGTCGCTGTCGCCTGGCCCAAACGAGTCCACGCCTTTGATTCACGACGGGGTGATGTTCATACACGGGTATGGTGACCACGTACAGGCGCTCGATGCCGCGACCGGAGATTTGCTCTGGCAGTACTCACGTCGACTACCTAGGGGTGTGTCGCCAAGTATCAAGCGAGGCTTTTCGATCTACGGCAACCGGCTCTACGTGCCGACGTCTGACATCCACGTCGTGGCGCTCGACGTCAAGACGGGGGATGTCATTTGGGATACACCGGTGGGTGTGGATGACCCTGACGCACGTCTCCGGATGACGGGTGGACCGCTCGTGGCGAAAGGCAAGGTAATGATCGGAACGACGGGGCGCATGAAAGGCGGGCCCTACATCGTCGCACTCGACGCAGAAACAGGAGAGGAGTCCTGGCGCTTCTACTCCATCGCACGACCCGGCGAACCCGGCGGAAATAGCTGGAACGGCCTCCCGCTCGAAGAACGCAACGGTGGCTCGGTCTGGATACCCGGGAGCTATGACCCGGTGAACAACCTGGCGTTCTTTGGGCCGGGTAACACTTATGACACCGGCCCCCTTCGCGATCTGATCGATCAGGAGGGTGTGACCAACGATGCGCTCTACCTGGACTCCACGCTGGCTCTCAACCCGGATACTGGTGAACTGGTCTGGCACTTCCAGCATCAAGCCAACGGGCAGTGGGATCTCGATTGGGCGTTCGAACGGCAAGTGATGGACCTCTCGATCGATGAAACTATGACCCGTGTGGTGATCACCGGCGGTAAGCAGATGATTTTTGACATCGTTCGAGCCGACACCGGTGCGTACGTGACCTCGTTCGATCTGGGGCTACAGAATGTCGTCACGGCGATCGATCCAACCACCGGTGCAAAGATCGTCGACCCATCACTCGTGCCAGGCGATGGGGAGACGAAGATGATCTGCCCGCACGTTGGCGGTGGCCGAGGATGGCTCCCGACTTCCTACAGTGCCGACACGAAGCTGCTCTACATCCCGATCACAGAGGCGTGCATGGACCTCGTGCCGGTACCGGAAGGTGAGCGAGGGAACATGTCGACCGGTGTGAACTGGACGGTTCGGCCCCGGCCTGAGAGCGACGGGAACTACGGTCGACTCGAGGTCGTCAATGTCGAGACCAAGGAAACCGTCTGGATCAAACGTCAGCGGGCGCCGATCACGTCAGGCACACTCGTCACGGCCGGAGGCGTCGTGTTTGCCGGCGCGCTCGACCGGACATTCAGCGCCTTCGACGCGCAGACAGGGACAAAGCTGTGGCAGAGCCGGTTAAACGAAGTGCCGAGCTCCTCTCCAATCAGCTACTCCGTCAACGGAAAAGACTACGTTGCCATGGTCGTCGGGTCGGGAGGGTATCAGTCAAGGGCGTACAACTTGCTCGTACCTGAAATCCAGAATCCACCAGACCGCACCGCATCTGTGTGGGTATTCGCACTTCCATGACGACCGTGCACCCATCCGGCTACGCCGTGCACCGCGTCGTCAATCTGATCCCAGATTCGGATCAGTCGATCCTGAATATGACGGTCGACGACGCGCGGAATCGAATGCTCTCCGATGACCCAGCGTCGGTGCTCGGTATACACGGCGCCTTTGCCCTCGTGGCCCAGGACGGTGAGCGCGTCTGCCTCGCTCGAAGCCTCAACCGACCGTTACGGTATTTCCTGGCCAAAGAAGCCGCGGGGCCGTTACTGGTCGTGTCAGACCGTATCGACACCATTCATCGGTTTCTTGTCAGTGAGGGATACGCCCACCAGTTCCATCCCACTTACACCCGGATGGCGCCCGCGCACCATGTCACCGAGATTCAACTGATCGGCTGTCCCGATCCGAACCCTACCTATCGGCGGTTCTTTACACCACCGATGGGGACTTTGCCCCCCGACCTCGACACAATCGGGCAGCGCTACGTAGAGGCCGTGCTGACGGAGCTTCGGGAGTGGCTGTCTAGGATCCCCGACACCGAGGCGCTGGGTGTGACCTTCTCGGGTGGACTCGACAGCGGCACGATCCTGCTCTGTGTGCATGACGCTCTTCGACAGCTGGGCCAGAGCCCGGCGCGACTAAAGGCCTTCACGCTCTCGGTCGGCAACGGTGGTGATGACGCCAGAAACGCGCGTGCATTTCTCCGCCAGACGGGACTCGAATTCATGGCAGAAGAGATCGCCGTCTCGGCCGATGCCGTGGACCCTCTCGCGGCGAGTCGGATCATCGAGGACTACAAGCCACTTGACGTCGAGTGCGCAGCGACCGGACTGTCACTGCTACAGGGTATCCGTGAACGATACCCAGACTGGCGCTGGCTCGTTGACGGCGACGGTGGCGACGAAAACCTGAAGGACTATCCGATCGAGGACAACACGGAACTGACCATCCGTAGTGTCGTGTCCAATCGGATGCTGTATCAGGAAGGCTGGGGTGTCGACGCGATCAAGCACTCACAAACCTACTCGGGTGGCCTCAGCCGGGGCTGCGTGCGAGGCTACGCACCTGCACGACACTACGGGTTCGAGGTGGTGAGCCCATGCACCTCGTCTCGTGTGATTTCGGTTGCCGAGGCGATACCGTTCGATCTGTTGACCGAGGGGTCAACAGCGCGGCTATATGAGCTCAAAGGCGAAGTACTGGCCAGGGGCATTCGGCTGACCCTCGGGCGAGAACTCCCGGTGTTTCCCAAGCGCCGATTCCAAGAGGGGTCGATGACGGACCGCACCTTCCAGCAGGTCTTCGGGAGTCACTCCGACCTTTACCGTCACCACTTCCTTGACCAATACACGACCGCGTAGGAGTCTGTGGTGAAAGTCACTCGACTTTCGCCACGGGCTCCCCGCGAGCCAAAGCTGTCGGTCGACCCCGACCAGCCCAACGGATGGTTGCGCGAGGAGGAACGGAAATCGGACGGCCGGTGCACCCAGATTCTCACGATTTTCCTGAGCGGGGCAGAGTGTCCACTCGATTGCATTTTCTGCGATCTCTGGCGTCAGACACTCGACGGCCCCACACCACCAGGCGCGATCCCCAGACAGATTGCTGCCGCAATCGCCGCAGCTGGCCCACCGACGCCACGGTCGGTCAAGCTCTATAACGCGAGTAATTTCTTTGACCCGATCGCCGTCCCACCAGAAGACGACTCTGAGATTACTATGCTCCTGCGTCCCTTCGACCGGGTGATCGTCGAATCGCATCCCCGATTCATCCAGCGGCGGTGTCTCGAGTTTGCCGAGGGGCTCACGGGCGAGCTGGAGGTCGCCGTCGGTCTCGAAACAGCCGACCTGGATGTCCTAGCACGACTCAATAAACGGATGACACTCGACATGGTCGCTGACGCGGCGGCCACGTTACGGACTGCCGGAATCGGCCTGCGGTTCTTCCTGCTGGTGCCGCCTCCGTTCGTGGCAGCCGGAGATGCGGTCGCCTCCACGCAACGGTCCGTCGCCTACGCCGCCGGTCTCGGCGCCAACCATGTTTCGCTCATTCCCACCCGGACCGAATCGATACGCGCCGACGCTGTAGGACTCAGAGAACTGGCGTCACCCACCCTCGGTCTGGTCGAGGATGTGTTCGACGCCTGCTACGACCAGACTGGCGTCGTGGTGTCGGTCGACCTTTGGGACATCGACCGGCTGGCCGACTGCGCCCGGTGTGGCCCGGCACGAGTCGAACGGCTGCAGGCAATCAACCGGACCGGCCATCACACGGCGCGGATCGCCTGTCAAACATGCAGATTGTAGTCGTCGGCGCGGGATTCGCTGGTACGATCGCGGCACGGATCGCAAGATCCCAGGGACACGATGTCACCCTCGTTGATAAAGGGCGGCACCCACGATTTGCGCTCGGGGAATCGTCGACACCACTCGCCGCTATCGTGTTAGAACGTCTGGCAACCCGATACGGATTGGATGATCTGCGTCAGCTCGCGTCCTACGGACGATGGCATACCCACCTCAGCAACTTACGCTGCGGATTGAAACGTGGATTCACCTTCTATCGGCACCAACGCGGGGAACCGTTCCGTGGCGACGCCCTCAACACGCGACGCTTGCTGGTGGCCGCAAGTTTAGACGACGGCACAGCCGACGCCCACTGGATGCGTGAAGACGTCGACCACTTTCTCGTCTGCCGTGCCCAGGACGAGGGTGTGTGCTACTGGGATGAAACCATGTTGGTTGCGGTCGAGACGAATGGAGACAGGCTCTCCCTGACCGTGACGCGATTCGACCAAACCCTGACGTTGGCGGCAGACTTCGTCATCGACGCGTCGGGGGCAGCAGGTGTCGTGGCACGACGTCTGGGTGTCACATCCGAGCGACTGGTTGAAAAATCGTTGCACACCGGACTGGTCTACGGCCATTTCGATGGTGTCGCACCACTCGTCTCGACCCTGTCCCGGGACACCGTTGCCCCGGAAGGACCTTTTCCGGATGATCACGGCGCCGTGCACCATCTCATCGATGAAGGATGGATGTACGAGCTCCGATTCGACACTGGTGTGGTAAGTGCTGGCTTCGTCCTCGAACACGGCCGACATGACGCCGCCGGGAGTCTACAGACAACAGTTCTCGCCAACCGCGATCCATCCGACACCTTTCACGAGCTCTTGCAGAGATATCCCACCCTCGCCCACCAGTTCGCGCGAGCGCGGCCCACACGTCCCATCGCCATGATTTCAACCCTACAGCGCCGACTTACACGCGCCGCCGGGCATCGATGGGCCGCCCTCCCTCATACCTACATGTTCTGGAGCCCGCTCTTCTCCACCGGAATCGCGTGGAGCCTGCTCGGCGTTGAGCGTGTGGGATTGATACTGGAACGCAGAGTGGGAAACGACCGGTTTGCGCAATGGCTACAGCACTACGACGCCTCGCTCACGACCGAGGGAGACTATCTCCAGCAGTTAATCGAAGGAGCATACCGCTGCCGCCACGACTTCGACACGTTTGACGCGTTCGCCCAGGTCTACTTCGTAGCAGCAAGCTACTGCGAAACGATCCAGCGCCTCTGTAGCCCTCCTAGAGGGTTGGACGGCGAGTGGGGCTGGTACGGATTCCTGGGCGCAACCGACCCCGTGCTCAGAGAAATCGTCGGTGCAGCACGTCAATTAATCCAGACCGACGCAGGGTCATCCGGCTTGGAGACGATGGGGCGGCTTCTCTCGTCCCGAAACGTGGCCGGCCTTGCCGATCCGCTGCGACGCCGCCTTTATCCGGTCGATCCAGACAGCGTGGTGGCAGCGGCCGACGTGCTCGGCTTGTCGAGCGATGACGTGAGATCTCGACTGCCCCGCCTACGGTCCGGTTCGGCGGATATCTGATGCGTGTCCCCACCCTGCGGGGGGGGGTTCCGCAGCAGCTACCGCTCTCGAAACTCGTACGGCTGCAAACGGCCACCTACAGGCATTGTCAGCTACGATTCATCAAGGAACTGAGTGAAAGAGAAGTCAGATGGACCACGCTTCGTTTCGGAGCTCCCTAACCTCACCTTTCAAGCACTCGCACTCTCAAAGACGGTGACGTAGTCCGATCACTGGAAGAACCTACAACACGAGTCAACCTGCGCCAATCAGACCGTCCACCGACACCGCACGCTTCACGGCCGCCGCCGCAACCGATGCCCCGCGGTCCGCGTCGGCCGGCGACCACTCGATGACCCCGGCGCACGGTACGTCAGTCGACCGCCCGAGCAGGTCTGCGTTTGTCGACATTGCGTCGTCGGTGGCATCGGTTAGCTGATTTAGGACGTAGGCAGCAACCGGAAGTCCGCGAGACCGCGCATGCGCAAGAGTCAGCAACGTGTGGCTGACCGCACCCAAGCGGGATGCAGCGACGACCAGTAACGGGAGTCCGACGTCACCCGCGAGGTCTGCCATCGTGTAGCGCTCCCAGATCGGCACCAAGAGCCCACCTGCCCCCTCGACAAAAACGATGTCATGTGACGCCGCGATCTTTTGGAACCGGTCAAGGATCACGACCGGATCAATGGTTCGTCCCTCCTGACGCGCCGCCACGTCAGGCGCCAGTGGAGCCTCAAACCGGTAGGGGCACACCAAGTCGAGATCCTGATGCCCCCCGGTGGCAGTCACGAGTTGTACGGCGTCTGAAGGCACAAGGTTGTCCCCGCGTCGGTCGCACCCCGTCTCGACAGGCTTCATGACACCCACACGGAGGCCATCGCCCCTCAACAGTCGGGCGAGACCAACCGTGACAAACGTCTTGCCGACACCGGTATCAGTCCCTGTAACGAAGAGTCCGCGCATCAGGCTTCGGTAACGGTGACGATGGCGTCGTGAACGGCTGCGACCAGACGGTCGAGCTCGTCGAGGCGGATGCTCAGCGGCGGCATCAGCACGACAACGTCACCCAGCGGCCGGACGAGGACATCGTGCCCCCGCGCCGTGTCCGTGACGCGGGCGCCCATTCGGTCGGCAGCAGGATACGCCGTTCGGGTGGCCGAGTCGGCGGCCAGCTCTATTCCGACCATCAGTCCGCGCTGACGCACGTCGGCGACGTGCTGCAGCGGGGAGATGGTGTCGGCCAGTACTCTGGTCAGTCGATCGACCTTGCCGGTCAGGTGCGCCATCACGCGGTCGGTGTCGAACAGATCGAGACTGGCGAGCGCCACGGCGCAGCCGAGTGGATTACCGGTATAGGTATGACCGTAGTAGAAGGTTCGCCCCTCGGCTGGAGGTCCAAGAAACGCTGAGTAAACGTGCTCCGTTGTCAGGGTTGCCGCCAATGGCAGATAGCCACCCGTCAGTCCCTTGGCGAGGCAGATGAGATCCGGTGACACCTCCTCCCCCTGGCAGGCGAACATTGTACCGGTGCGACCGAATCCGGTCGCCACCTCATCGCAGACCAGAAGAATGTCGTGCTCGGCGGTGAGCTCCCTCAGCGCTCGAACGTAGCCGCGCGGCTGGGGCCACATCCCCACGGCGCCCTGCATGACCGGCTCTATGACGACCGCCGCGAGATCGTCACGATGCTGCGACAGCACGCGCTGGGCCTCGTCGACGGCACGGTCAAGCGCCTCTGCTTCAGACAGCCACTCGCGCCAACGCCAGACATGTGGTGGAGTGAGCTGGAGGGTCTCTGGTAATATCGAGCGGTAGAACCGATGGAACGTCTCTGTGTAACCGACGCTGACCGCCCCCAAAGTGTCACCGTGGTAGTCATCTTTCAGCGATGCCAGCTTGGTTTTCTTAGGTCGGCCCGTAAGCTGCCAGAACTGCAGTGCCATCCGAATCGCGACCTCGACTGAAGTGGCACCATTGTCCGAATAGAACACACGGGTCAAACCCACCGGCGTCAGGTCGGTCAACCGCTTTGCCAGCTCTGCCGCCGGGACATGTGTCAGCCCCAACAACGTTGAGTGGGCGACCTCGTTAAGCTGAGATTCGATCGCCTCGTTAAGCTCGGGACGGTTATGCCCGTGGATGTTGCACCAAAGCGACGACACGCCATCGAGGTAGCGTCGACCGGCCAGGTCGACCAGCTCGTTGCCCTCACCCCGGACGATGACCAGTGGGTCTTCGTTTGTCCATTGCTGCATCGGCGTGAAGGGATGCCACAGATGCTGGTGGTCCCACTGCCTCAACACCTCGGGTGACGGCACCGCTCTCCTCCCAGTCATCGGAGAACTCCGGACACCCGCCCTGCGTCCGCAAACGCTTCCAACGCAGTCTCGATATCCTCGGTACTGTGGGTCGCGGTCGGCACAACGCGAAGACGGGATGTGCCGGGCGGAACCGTGGGTGGACGAATCGCCGGAACGAATACACCGCGCTTGAACAGCTCGGCGCTTAGTTTTAGGGCACGCGCATCGTCGCCGACCAGCAGCGGGAGGATAGGCGAGCAAGTGGGACCGAGACGGAAGCCACAATCGGTGAGTCTGGAACGCATCATCGTCGCATGATCCCATAGCCGCTGCCGCCGCTCGGGTTCGCCGCGGACCACATCCACCGCCACGCGGGCTGCCGCAACGGCCGCCGGTGGTAGCGCCGTCGAATAGACAAAGGTACGTGCGGCGTTCGTCAGCCAATCAACCAGGAGTCTTCCTCCCGCCGTGAACGCTCCAAGACTTCCAAGCGCCTTCCCGAGGGTGCCGACCTGCACATCGACCTCAGCCGCAAGCCCAGATTCCTGTACGACGCCACCCCCATGCTCCCCGAACACTCCGGTCGCGTGCGCCTCGTCCACCAGGATCCAGGCACCCCAGTGACGAGCGAGACCGACCAGGTCTCGAAGTGGCGCCACATCGCCATCCATACTGAACACCGTTTCGGTCACGATGAGTTTCTGACCCGCAGTGGGAGCGGCCGATAGCAGCTGCCCTAGGTGCTCTGGGTCAACGTGCCGGTACACTTTGGTACTCGCACGCGAAAGGCGGCATCCATCGATGAGACTCGCGTGATTGCGCTGGTCGCTGAAGATCGTGTCACCGGAACCCATGAGCGCCGACACGACGCCGATGTTGGCGTGATACCCGGATGCGAAGACCAGTGACGCATCGGCCATCTTGAGCTCGGCCAGCGCACGCTCGAGGTCGGCGTGGCTGTCCATGGTCCCACTCACCAGCCGGGACGAGCCTGCACCACACCCCAGTCGCGCAACGGCATCAGCCGCCGCCCGCTGTAATCGAGGATCAGCGGCCAACCCAAGGTAATCGTTCGAACAGAGCTGGACCACCTCCCGGCCACCGATCCAGATTCGGGGCCCGGGTCCACTGGAAATGGTCTTCAGACTTCGCCGGAGATGGTTGGCATCGAGCTGGGCCAACCGTGGTCCCAGCGTATCATCTAGCCCTGTCATTACACGTCTGGGAAATCGACCACACTCTCGGGTCCTGACGCTCGCATCCTGAATTCGATATATCTGGACATGTGGCCGACGCTGCATCGCGGCCCTCGGTGTACGGGTATATCAAGCGCAGAGTTCTAGTAACGTCTGTCGGCCGCGGGAGCCCTAATGTTACAGGTCCTGTCAATACAGGTTCCACCTTGCGCTGAGAGGGCGTAATCTTTCGATCCGACACTCAGGATATGATTGTTGTCCAGTGTCACAGACCACACTGCCGCGGGCACGGCTCACGCAAGATGACGTCGCAGCATTGTACGAACGCGGGCTGCTCGACTTGATCTTCCTGGCGAGCCAGACCCACCGCGCACATCGCAACCCAGCGGAGATCCAGTGTGCCGCTCTACTCAGCGTGAAGACCGGCGGGTGCCCAGAGGACTGTGCGTACTGCCCTCAGTCAGCCCACTACGAGACCGGGGTTAAAGCCAGCGAGTTGATGAATCTCAAGACTGTCCAGAATGCAGCGCAGGCGGCCCTGTCGAACGGCGCCGACCGATTCTGCCTTGGCGCGGCATGGCGCTCCGTTCGTGACGGTGAGGAATTTGACCGAGTACTCGATATGGTGCGGACCGTCAAAGGTCTCGGCCTGGAAACCTGTGTCACCCTGGGGATGCTGGAGCCACACCAAGCTCGTCGCCTCAGACAGGCAGGCCTCGACTACTACAACCACAATCTTGATACCGGGCCAGAGTTCTACGGCACGATCATCGGCACTAGAACCTACGACGACCGACGCCGCACGCTCAAGACGGTGCGCGAGGCCGGGCTTAAGGTCTGCTGCGGTGGAATTCTTGGAATGGGCGAACAACACGCGGATCGGATCGCGCTTCTCTACGAACTCGCGAGCCAAGAGCCGCAGCCAGAAAGCGTCCCGATCAACTCACTGGTCGCGGCGGAGGGCACGCCGCTAGCTGACCAAGAGCCGGTCGTTTGGGAGGAGCTGGTCCGTATGGTCGCTGTCGCGCGGATCCTGATGCCGCACGCCAGGGTCCGTCTCAGCGCGGGCCGTCTGCAGCTAAGTGAGTCAACTCAAACCCTCTGTTTTCTTGCCGGTGCCGATTCCATCTTTCTTGGTGACCAGCTCTTGACGACACCAAATCCAGAAGTCGACGCCGACCACGCTCTACTCAAGCGGCTCGGACTACACGGCCTCAGGGAACCAACCGCTTCGTTGCCGTGAAACCATCGACGGACACTCTCTGGCACTTCGTCAGTTTCTGCCTGATTCTTGGAATCCCGTCCGCGGTGTCTGCCCAGGTTCTCGGTGGCCCACGGCCGGGAACCACGGCGCCACGAGCGTATGGCTTCCTGACCGCGTTCCGAACCGCAATCGACGTTAAACATCTTAATGGGATTGACGCCGACCCACACTTTAACTGGGACGCTGATGTCTCGTTCGATATGGACGTGGTCGACGCCGGTCCCTTCCGGGGTAATCTCTTCATCAATGTCGAAACGATCGTCGGAAGCGAAATCCGGGATGTCGATCCCAATCACAACAGCTACACTGCGGACGTCTCAGTATTCGTCCGTCTCCCACGAGGAGAGATCTCCTCGACCTTTCATCACGTCTCTCGCCACTTCTCTGACCGAGCGACGACCGACCCCATCTCGTGGAACATGTTCGGTGTCGGTTACGGAGACCGGTTCACCCTGGGTCGGTTCGAGGTCGACGCCGGGCTGCGAGCCCTATGGACTGTCGAGCGCGCCGGCGTCGATTACGAGACTGAGTACGCCGGATACGCTAGTGTCGTGCGGCCGCTCAATAGACGGCTCGCACTGTTCTGGAGCGTCGACGGCGTCACGGTTCAGGTGGACCCGCTCATGCTAGACCGTTCCGACCAGCGTGGGGGCCATGTGGAAGGTGGACTCCGCATCGCCACCGGCGTGACGGCGGTTGACCTCTTCGTGGCACGTGAACAAAGAATCGACCCAACCTTAGACCGCCACGAGCTGGTGCGTTGGACTCAATTCGGGATTCGTGTCGCGACCCCACTTCCCTGACGATCACCGCCCGACCTCCTTACGTGATGGGCAAGGGATTACTCGAACTCGGTCAGTCCCCTATGCTAAAGCGCTGACGCAACTTACCCACTCGCTCCCCAACGGGTGGATGGGTTGACCAGTAGGCGCCAAGACTTGAGTAGTGAGATTCAGTATCCAGATCGCTAAATCGGTGGAGAAGACGGACAGACGCCTCAAAATGGAATCCGGAAGCGCGCATCAACAAGACCCCCAGCTCGTCGGCTTCGAACTCTTGCTCTCTTGAATACGCCCGCTCGAGCCAATGGAGGCCGACTTTCCTAATCCACGGCGCCAGGACGCCTCTACCAGGGGATGCGAGGGATGCGACGGACAGTATTTTCTGTGAGACGAGCCGGTCGATCGCATGCCGCCTGATGACGTGAGACATCTCGTGCGCCACGACAAACGCAAGCTCGTCCCGATCGTGTTTGCATAACTGTACGAGCCCCTGGGCCACAAAGACAAATCCCCCGGGCAAAGCAAACGCTTTCGGTTGGTCCTCGCCGACAAGGGTAACGGTAAACCGATGAAGACGGTTGCGAACCGATCCGGACAGTTGCTGCCCAATCTCGTTCAGCAGCGCTTGACCGTCGTCGTCGGGTTGGCACGAAGTCTGCTCACGGACAACCGCCGCCATGTCACGACCAACGCTGTGCTCAGCCCTAATGGCGTCGTCTTCGCTCCCGGCGACCGACTCCCACATCCACCGGGCGCGCCGATATGTAATGCCAGCCTTTCGGCCGAAGCGGTAGAACCCAGTCTTCATTGTCCTGATGCGAACCCGTCGAACATCACCATCCTCCGTGTTCCGTGTTCACACGATACATCGGGACCGGACCGGCACGGAAACCTCAGCCAAAGCAGCGGGCTTACTCCTCAAAAACGCGTCGGGACGCCCCAGTAACTAGGCCCTACTATTCGACGTACTGATCGTTCTCCACGACCGACACGGCCACTGAGTCAATCTCCAGAATGACAATCGTACAAATAATCCAGTAGTCACCGATAGCGGCGTGCCACGCCACGGCACCCCCAGTATGAGGTCTGGCTGGTCTGAGATCTACTCTTAAGCATCCGCGGTGTGGACCCAAGCGGTGCAGAGATTACGCCAAGGTCCTCACATTAGCGCATGGAGATCGTGTTCTGGCAGTGGTATCCACACGGCGGACAGTACTGTCACCTCGGTCACAGAATCTGTCGCCGCAGTGCTGCTGGTGATGAGTGCTATGATTTCGTGTATGGTTGGCTAATACCCGTTTTATTCAAGGAGACATAGGTCATGAAAAGGTTACTCATCACCATTGCCGTTACTATACTGGCGATTCCGCTTGGCCTTCAGGCCCAGGAAGGTGGGGTTCAGGCCGACGGGTGGCAAGGCCGTCTCGATCGAGACGGTGATATCAACGGCGTGCTCCACTTCAGGACGATGGGTGAAGGTCTCCACGCATCCACCGCTGGCCGTGGCGCAGGGATCTTCTGGCGTGAGACCGACACGCACAGCGGCAACTACTCGATCAGCGCTACCTTTACCCAGACGGAACCCTCCTCCCATCCGAACGCTTACGGTCTGTTCTTTGGAGGAGCGGACCTTTCCGGCACCGATCAACGGTACTCCTACTTTGTCATCCGCGAGAATGGGCAGTATCTGCTCAAGAAGCGGATGGGCAGCGAGACACCTGACGTGATTGCCTGGACACCGCACGACGCGATCGAAACGCTCGACGCGGACGGACGTTCGACCAACACCCTGACGGTTGAGGTTGGTGCAAGCCAGGTACGTTTTCTGGTCAACGATATGGAAGTAAGTTCGCAGCCGCGGTCATCGTTCGACACGGATGGCCTCGCCGGGCTCCGAGTCAATCACCAATTGGACGTCCACATCGCAGACGCCAAGCTCGGCATGTAGTCCAACTCTGGAACCAACTCGACATCGAAGGCGCGCCACGATGGCGCGCCTTTTTCTTGTTCGGTGTCGTCTCCATCGTGATACCCATAATCTGTGACCGGGCGCGTATTCAGCCCCGCGTTGTCAACGCCTCGACCGTTTCGGAAGAATGAGAACAAATAGCAGATACGCCAAGCAATACCTCGCCGCCCGGTCATGCTCGATGGTCAAGCCTTGAGCCTAGCCATCTCGGTCAAGTGAAACCGGATGTTCGGGCTGGATGAGCCCACCCAGTTCTTTGCCGTAACCATTATCAATCTCGTGCTTGCCGTCCCCCTGAAACTAATCGCTTTTGTAATCAGTCTTGCTGCAGTCGTGATCGCGTTCACCGAAACCGAGGGTCCCCGGATGGGTAACAAAATGGCTGAGACGAAAGTGACTAAAGCAGACTCATAAGCTGAAAAC
>CAUZDY010000032.1:0-32633 GCA_963578805.1 Vicinamibacteria bacterium
CCAGAACCGAGACGAGTCCGGGGTGAGGACCTCGTCGATCAGAATAACCGATTCGCCGAGACTAGATTCACCGTTGTCTGTGTCCACTAACCCAAATTCAAACTTGGTATCGGCGACGATGATTCCGCACGACTCGGCACGTTGTGCCCCGTGGCGATATAGCGCTAGCGTAAGGTCTCGCAGATGACTGACAAGATCGCGACCGACGAGGTCGGCTGCCTCGGCTTCACTGATATTGACGTCGTGCCCGCTGTCAGCCTTGGTAGCGGGCGTGAAAATTGGTTCTGGTAGACGATCCGACTCGCGTAAACCTCGAGGGAGAAGCACGCCGCATACTTTTCCTGATTTCTGGTACTCGTGCCAGCCCGACCCGGCGAGATAACCGCGCGCGACGCACTCGATTGGCACCGGGCGCGCGCGTTGCACTAACATCGAGCGCCCCGCCAACACCTCCGCATGGGGTTGCAGTGCCGCCGGGTAGGTCGCCGGATCGATCGAGACCATATGATTCGCCACGATGTCGGCGGTGCGGTCGAACCAGAAGGCCGAGAGTTGCGTCAGAACTTTGCCCTTGTCGGGAATCGCAGACCCTAGCACGCAGTCGTACGCAGAGATACGGTCGGTGGTGACGATCAAGAGAAGCTCGTCGACTTCGTAGATGTCACGGACCTTACCGCGTCGATGTGCTGCGATTCCTTCAAGGAAGGTTTCGAAAACTGGTGCAGGTATGGACACGACCGAACCTCGCAGGTGGGTGAAAAGAAGCATAGCTTAACGAGAAGAGGCAATCACGGCAAGAGGGAAATCATTCGAGTGTTGTAGTACATTCCCATGACTTGATACGAAAACACCTCCGCACCTTGCTCATCACGGGCTTGACCGTCGGCCTGATCGCGTTCTTTTTTCGTAACGCGCAGATCGACCGAGTCTGGGCCTCAATGCGTGGAGCACGCGTCGATCTCCTGATTGCGTCTTTGGTCGTGGCTGCCGTGTCCTATCTCGTGCGTGTTGAGCGATGGAGAAGACTGTTGCAGCCGGTCGGGGCCCCGTCGTTTTGGGGCACCAGCCGCGCGACCATGATCGGATTTGCGGCCAATGCGCTCTTGCCCGGACGGATTGGTGAAGTCCTGAGGCCGTATGTACTAGCGAAACGAGAAGGATTCAGTGGCGCTGCTGCCTTTGGGACAGTCGTGCTCGAACGCCTGCTTGACCTCTTGATTATCGTGCTGTCAGTGGCCGGGTTCATTCTCGTTGCTGATTCGCCGACGAACGATCCTCAACTCCTGACCACACTGCGCACGGCCGCGGTGACGGGCGGCGCAGTCGCCGTGGTCATTCTGATGATGGTTGTCTGTCTGGCGAGAAGCCCGGCCCGGACCGAGCAGGCGCTGCGATGGTGCGTCTGCGTGACACCAGGCTGGGCTGCCCGCGTCGTGGCGGAAGTTGGCCAACGGTTTTTACAGGGTCTAGCCGTTGTCGGGCGTCCGGGTCCGCTCATCGTAGCGATGGGCCTCTCGGTCGTGCTGTGGCTGTCTGTCGCGTATGGGATGTGGCTGACTTCGGTGGCGTTTGGAATCGAGGTATCGTTTGGAGAGTCGGTCATTCTGATGGGGATGGTGGCAATTGGTGTGGCGGTGCCGACGCCGGCCGGCGTCGGCGGGTACCATGCTGCCTACGAGCTTGGTGCGACGTCACTCTACGGTGCGGGCGTCGATCAGGCAGTAGCCGCCGCTTTGGTTATGCATGTGCTTGCGTTTTTACCGTTGACGCTTCCGGGTCTTGTGTTCATGGCGCAGGAAGGGCTGCGTTTGGGCAGTCTGTCGCGTCTGGCGGCGAACCGCGAGTCCTTGAGTGAGGTGTCCGATTCGCAGGCCGGGTCATGCTCGTCGGATCGCGTTCCGGCGATGCCGTTGGTGCGGGGCGAAGATGGCGGGAGTGGCTCGTGAAGTGTCCTTTCTGTGGGCATCTGGAAGATAAGGTTGTCGATTCACGGGAGAGCAAGGAAGGTGAGGTGATTCGGCGTCGCCGCCAGTGTCTGGACTGTGGGCGCAGATTTACGAGCTATGAGCGGATGGATGACATCCCGTACATGGTCATTAAGAAAGATGGATCGCGAGAGAGGTTCGAGCGACAGAAGGTCATCGCGGGGATGCTCAAAGCCTGTGAGAAGCGGCCGGTTAGCGTAGCGGCGCTTGAACAGGTTGCGGACCGAATCGAGGTGACCCTACACGACCGGCCGGAGAAAGAGATCCGGGCAGAGGAAGTCGGGTTGTTTCTCATGGAAGAATTGAGGAGCCTTGACAAGGTGGCCTACGTGAGATTCGCCTCGGTCTATCGTCACTTCCGCGACATCAGTGAATTTATGACCGAGCTTAGAGGTCTTTTGGATGGGAAGGATTAGTGGAGTGTCTTCGTGAGTCGTGACCGAGGCACCAGTCTCGCGGCGTTACTCTTCGGTCACCATGCATCACAAGGGCAGTCCGTGAGCTGGCCGGTGCTCTTACCGGTGTTGTTTGTGGCCGGGGCGACCGTCTGGGCGGCTGAAGTGTTGACGGTGTCGACACTCACGCGAGAGGGCCAGGTTCTCATCTCGCTGGAGTTTTCAGGTGCATACACGGATGACGTCCGTTCGACGATCCAGAGTGGCCTTCAGACCACCTTTGACTACGAAGTGCGGTTGAGCCGCGAGGAGGCTTTCTGGCCCGACAGCACCGTGGGGTCGGCGACGTTGTCGGCTACCGTGCGTTATGACAGTCTCCAGGAGCAGTACAGCCTGGCAAGGATGGTTGACGGCCGCGTGGAAGAGACCGTTGTCGCGGAGGACGAGGTCCAGACGCTTCTCACCACGTTCGAGCGTATTCCACTGTTCAGTACAGCCGAACTTGAGCCGAATGGGGGCTATCAGGTACTGGTTTAGGCGGAACGCCGGCCGCGTAACGAATGGTTCGTGTTGCCGTGGGCTCGCGCGTCGGCATCCGGTGTGACGCGCTTTACCTATCTTCCGTAGACATCGGGATGACGCGTGCCACAGTCATGGCGAGCGAGTCTGATCCAAATCTCGAACGATCATCGCCGACGCCGGACCGACGTCGTCCACTTCGGGACAGTCCTGTCCTGATCCTGCTTGGTATTGCCCTTTTCATCACGGCGCTGTTTGGTCTGCTGAGGGTTGCCGACCGCTCCACAGAGTTAGCAGCGGACTACCTTAGCGAGGTCGTCCTGTATGCCCTCTCAGCGGCCTGTCTCACGATGTTGGTTGTCCTCGGTTTTATCTTGGCGCGCAATGTCATCAAACTTTGGGTTGAGCGTCGGCGTGCAGTGCCGTTTGCTCGTTTTCGCGCCAAGCTCGTGGCGGCACTGCTTGGGATGACACTGATTCCCGCTCTTCTTGTGTTGTTTGTCGGGAGCGAGCTCATCCGAAACAGCGCGGAACAGTGGTTCTCTGCTCCGATCGACGACGTGCTGACGTCGGCCAGCGAGGTCGCCCGCGATTACTATCGGAGCAGGCAGCGGGTAGTGAGCGACCACGCTCAACGGATTGCTGATTCGCTGGGCGGTTTACCGCTGAACACTCAAGACATAGCGCGCGTACGCGAGTTGGTCACACCGGACGTCGCGGCGGGGTTGGTCGGTAGTATCGAAGTCTACCGCGTCACGGCCACGGCCGACGAAACTGGCCGGGTGATGATCGAGCCGCTCCTGGAGGTCGCGATGCCCGCCGGCCTCCAAGACTATTCCAGGGCGGCTGCCGAGCGATTGGCTGAACGGGTGGCGGCAGGAGGCGACGACGTCCGGCAAGTTGAGCCCCTGGCGGGTGGGGCAGAGGTTGTGCGTGCCGCAGCCATTATTGGCGCTCCGGCGGACGGCGCTCCGGTCGGTGTAGTGGTAGCCAGCGATACGCTTACCGGAAGTGTTGCATTTCACTCACGCCGGATCAGCGGCGCCTACGAGGCCTATCAACAGCTGCGGGTGCTCCAACAGCCACTGGCCGGGGTCTACTTGTCGTTTTTTGTGATGCTCACGTTAATGATTTTAATCAGTGCTACCTGGTTGGGTGTTTACGTCGCCCGACGAATCACGCGCCCGGTTCAGCTGCTGGCGGCAGGTACCCGTGAGATCGGTGCAGGTCATTTCGACTATCGTATCGAACCCCAGAGCACCGATGAGTTTGGGTCGCTCGTCGAGGCGTTCAACACCATGGCGGGAGAACTGTCGACTAGCCGTCGTCGGCTCGAGCGGTCGCGGCGCGATCTCGAGCGAACCAATCGGGAGGTCGATCAGCGCCGTCATTACATCGAAACAATTCTCGAACGGATCGCGACCGGTGTTGTGTCGATCGACGCTGACGGTCGGATCAGTACGATCAATCGTGCTGCGACCCGGCTTCTTGCACTCGATCCCTCGTCGATTGGACAGCCAGCTGTAACGGTATTTTCTCGTGAGGACGTGCGGCCGTTGGGGGATGTGTTGATGAACGCGCGTAGTCACAACGAAAACCGCAGCGCCCAAGAGGTCGCTTTGACGAGAGAGGGGCGAGAGGTGCATCTCGCGGTGGCAGCCACGGCACTGCCGAGCGAGACCGGTAATGTCGACGGGACGGTCATGGTGTTCGACGACATCACTCCGCTGATTCGCGCCCAGCGTGTGGCGACATGGCGCGACGTGGCGCGACGGTTGGCGCATGAGATAAAGAATCCATTGACGCCGATCCGGTTGTGTTCAGAACGGATCCGTCGGCACTTTGGCACTGCACCACCGGCCTCCCGGGAATTGGTCGACGAGTGCACAGCCACGATTGTCGGCGAAGTGGAGGCCCTGAAGTCACTTGTGGACGAATTTTCGCAGTTCGCACGGATGCCATCGCCCCGGACGGTGATCGCGGATTTAAATAACCTTCTCGACGAGACGCTAGGTTTGTACGATGGGCTGTTCAAAAACATAGCTGTAGAACGCCACTTCTCCGCCACACTTCCATTGGCCCGTTTCGATCCGGAACAGCTCCGTCGTGTCGTCGTTAATCTGATTGACAACGCGGTCGATGCGCTCGAACATCATCTGCGTAATAGTTCGAATGGCCGGCGGGGTGTGATTGTAGTGCAGACGGAGCACGACGAGGTCACCGGGGTCGTGAGGGTTATTGTTCGAGACAACGGCCCGGGCATTTCGGAAACTGACCGCGAGAAGCTATTTATGCCGTATTTCTCGACGAAGCGGCGGGGAAGCGGGTTGGGCTTGGCGATTGTTCGCCGTATTGTAGCCGAGCATGGAGGCAGCATAGAGGTGGGAGACAATACCCCCAACGGGACGACGTTCACAATCGAGCTCCCTTGTTGACTGTATCGAGTAGGTTGTGTGCCGAGTGTGATAGGTAACGATGGCGAGGGAGGCGAGTGAAGGCATCGTTTTTGGTCGTCGATGATGAACCTGGTGTGCGCTCTGCATTATCCGGGGTACTGAAGGACGAAGGCTATCGCGTCGACACCGTAGAGAGTGGAGAGGCATGCCTCGAGCGAGTGGTCAGACAGATCTATGACGTGATCGTGCTTGACATCTGGCTACCGGGTCTCGACGGACTCGTGACACTACAGAAGTTACGGCAGCGTAACGTCGACGCCGAGGTGGTAATGATTTCCGGTCACGGCAATATAGAGTCGGCGGTTCGCGCCATCAAAATGGGTGCGTTCGATTTTGTCGAAAAGCCTCTGTCGCTTGAGAAGACAGTCCTTGTCGCGCGCAACGCGCTCCGGCAACATCGACTGGAGGCCGAGAACCGTGTGCTTAGGGCTCACGTCGATCGCCGGTTGGTCATGATTGGTGAAAGCCCGCCGATGCAGCGCTTGAGAGAAGAGATTGCCAAGGCGGCACCGACGAACGGGCGGGTGCTTGTGCATGGGGAGAATGGCACCGGTAAGGAGCTCGTGGCTCGAAGCATCCACGCCATGAGTCAGCGCTCGGGGGGGGCGTTCGTTGAAGTGAACTGTGCTGCCATTCCGGAAGAGCTAATCGAGAGTGAGCTGTTCGGTTATACCAAGGGTGCGTTCACGGGGGCGGTTACAGACCGAGAGGGCAAGTTTGAGTCAGCGGACGGTGGCACGTTGTTCCTCGACGAAGTCGGTGACATGAGTCTCAAGACGCAGGCCAAGGTTCTGCGCGTGCTGCAGGAGCAGGTAGTGGAGCCAGTCGGCGCGCGTGGTGGAGTACGCGTCGACGTCCGGGTTTTGGCTGCGACCAACAAGAACCTGCGGGCGGCTATCGACGACGGTACGTTCCGAGACGACTTGTTTTTTCGACTAAACGTTATCCCGATCTTTGTCCCTCCACTCAGGGAGCGTCGCCGGGATATTCGGCTGCTTACCAACCATTTGTTACCGGAGTTCGCCCATGAGCACGGCCATCGCGTAAAGACGCTTGACGATGCGGCGTTGACCACGCTCGAATCTCACGACTGGCCAGGGAATGTGCGAGAGCTTCGCAATGTTCTCGAGCGACTGGCGATCATGGTGCCGGGTCGAACAATCGGTGCGGCAGACCTGACGTTTCTCACCAGGGATGGAGCGTTACCGACCGAGTCGGGTCACACCGGAAAGATGGAGCCATTGCACGCCGCGCGAGAGCAATTCGAACGCGACTACATCGTGCGTTCGCTGGCGGTGAACCGGGGAAACATCTCTCGGACGGCAGAGGCGCTTGGGGTCGAGCGGAGCAATCTCTATCGTAAGATGCGGACGTTCGGCATTATTTCGCCCCGCCGAACTGATACGAAAGCGGTCCCGCCAGTGACTGCAACCGTGCCTCGAGCACCTGGTTCTGGCTGAACAGATCGAGACGGAGTACGTCGCTAGTGACCGTGGCCATGGCCGCCCTCGGGACGAGCCCCACGATCTCGGTGTCGACGATAGCAATCCCCCTCCGGGTGGCTTCTCGTTCGACCGCGCCAAAGACTCGATGCAAGGGTGTCGTCTCGTAGTCCGTGAGGTTGATTGATACTTGCACGATTCCTCGGTGCTCGAGTCTTACCCCGAGCGCTTTGACACCTGAGAGCCCGCCGTCACGTTCCCGAATAGTTCGGGCGATCGCACGCGCCGCGTCGATGTCGTCGGTCTCGAGGTTAACGTTGAACGCGATGAGCGGCTCTCGAGCTCCGACTACCGAGGCACCGGCCGAAGGATGAGGTATCGCAGGGCCAAAGTCTGGTCTCCAGACAGCGTTAGCCATTTTCTTGGTAAGCCCCTCGAATTGTCCGCGGCGAATCACCTCGAGGGCGCGACGGTCCGGTCGTGTTGCGGCCTCGCCGTACAGAAACACGGGGACCGCAAAGCGTGCGGCGACGGCGCGGCCAAGTCGCCGTGCCAGTTCCACACAGTCGGTCATCGACGCATCGTGAACAGGGATAAAGGGCACGACATCAACTATCCCGAGACGCGGATGGACACCACGGTGGGTACGGAGGTCGATATCCTTGGAGGCGACATCGTAGATGCCAAGGAGGGCGTCCATTAAAGGGTCGGCGGTTCCAACGATCGTCAGCACGCAGCGGTTGTGCGAGGGATCGGCTGACTGGTCGAGAAGGAACACGTCGGGGATCCGGTTAACTGCGTGAGCCAGTGCCTTGAGGACTTCTGTCCGGCGTCCCTCGCTGATGTTCGGTACCGCTTCGATGATAGGCATCGCCACAATAAAATTGTACGGCAGACTGGGGTGAGCTGAAGTCAAACGATCAGAATCGTTCTCTCACGGTGGCGTATTATCGTCACGGAACGGTTCCGACTCGGCCTGGACAGGTCATAGGGTTTGTCCCATAATCGCAAGCACTTATGGTCGATCCGCTTCACGGCGACAAACAGTCTCACGATTGGTCATTCGATGCTGATCGCGCCGTGAAGATCGAACGCCTCTTACTATCCGGGCTCGATCACTATTTTAAAGGCCGATACGAACGCGCGATCGACATCTGGACCCGTGTGCTGTTCCTGGACCGGTCACATGCCAGAGCTCGCGCGTATATTGAGCGAGCGCGGGCCGCGCTTTCTGAACGACTACGCGAGTCCGAGGAGCTAGTGCACACGGGGGTCGAGGCATTCGAGCGCGGCGACGTCGCTGAAGCCCGTTCGTTGCTGACGTCCGCAATTAAGAAAGGCGGCGGTCGGGACGAGGCGTTGACGGTCCTGGATAGATTAAACCGGCTCGAAGTAGCTGCAGGCGGTGATCGACTGCCACGGCGAGGCGAAGCGACGGGCTCCGTCACGCAGCGTGAGTTCAACCCTGGTGCGCAACCGGACCCACGGCGCGTGCGGGTCGTGCCGCTTGTGCTCTTTGTGGGCGTTGTTGTTGTGGTCGGCTATGCGGCGATGTCCTGGGGTGAATGGGAGTCACTGATCTGGGGCCAACCGTCGCTACGGATGGTCGTACCAGCTCAGACAACGGGCGAGTCGCTTCCGCTTCCCCTCGGTGCGAGTGTGAGAGTTTCCCGTGCCCGTCGCTTGGTTGAGGACGGTCGGCTTCACGAGGCGCTGGGCGTGCTTGCCATGGTCGGTTCCGGCAATTCCCTTACCAAAGAAGCCGACGCGCTGCGAGCGGAAATCCAGCGCCAGTTACTGTCACTACCTTCAGTTCCGGTGTTCATTACAGGGTCGAGAGGGGACTCTCCTCGATGAGATGCCCACGATGTCGTCGTACCGTGCCAGACTAACGGCGAGAATGTGTGTGATGTGACTGCGACCTGCGAAGTAGTGCATCGACTTCTCGCCAGCTTGATCGAAAAATGAAAACCGGCTCTGTCCTGGTTGCCGGGCTCGGACCTGTAACCTATTCTTGGTCCGCTCCTTGACATTGCAGGATCTAATCGGGAATACAGGAGGGGCAAGGTTTCCTGACCGATGCGAGCATTCGGTCTGTTCGTAGCTACCGCCGGGTATGTCGGGTACGTTCCGATCGCTCCAGGCACGGCAGGATCGGCGGCCGGCCTGGTGCTTTTGGTCGCGATGCGGTTCTGCGCCGGCCCCGAGCTGGAGCTAGGGTTTCTCGTCGGGATGGTCGCCCTTGGTCTCTGGGCGTCAGAAGTCGGCGAGCGTCACGCCGCTCGGGAAGACCCAGGCTTTGTCGTGGTCGACGAGGTCGCGGGCATGCTGCTGACCATGCTTTGGGTTCCCCTTACCTGGATGACAGCCCTGGTGGGTTTTCTCGCATTCCGTCTCTTCGATATCGTCAAGCCGTTTCCTGTGCGCAATGCTGAGCGACTTCACGGCGGGCTCGGGATTATGGCCGACGATCTGGTAGCCGCGGTGTACGCGGCGGTCACCGTTCGTCTGTTTGTCTGGATATTGGCCTCGCTGGGGACCGTGTGAGTCCGATGTCGGCGCCGCTGAGAAGTGCCGTGATCCTGGCGATCGGGTCGGAACTCCTTACTTCCGACAAATTAGATACAAATTCGTTGTTTCTGACCGAGAAACTCAACGCGTACGGCGTTGCCGTACGCTACAAGGTAGTGGTCGGTGATGATGAGGATGACCTCGCCACGGCAATTCGAGCCGTCGTGTCTTGTGCCGACTTGGTGGTTACGACCGGTGGCCTGGGTCCGACGGATGACGACATAACGCGAACGGGGGTTTCAAAAGCTTTTGGTCTGAGGCTCTGCGAAGATTTGAATGTGGTGTCCCTGATTCGAAAGCGTTTCAGGTCACGCGGTCTCAAGATGCCTGACCTTAACCGTCGCCAGGCTTTAGTGCCGGAGGGCGCCGTCATCTTGCCAAATCCTCGCGGTACAGCCCCCGGCCTCTGGATAGAGACCGGTGGCGTGATTTGTCTGCTCTTACCGGGACCGTCCCGGGAATTGTGTCCCATGTTTGAAGATGTTCTGAGAGCACGCATAGCAGAGCGGACCGCGGGGCATCGAATGTTTCGTCGTATCCTGACGATCGTGGGACGGACGGAGTCGTGTGTCGAAGAACTGATCCAGCCGGTCTATTCACAATGGCGAGTTGCCGGACGGTGCATTGATACGACGATCCTCGCGTCTCTGGGACAGATCGAACTCCACCTCTCAACCCGGACCGACGACGCCGGCCGAGCGACGCGATTACTGGACACCGCCACCGCTGAGCTCGCCGACGTACTGGGGAACAGCTTGACCAGCACGCATGGAGAATCATTGGAGTTCGTGGTCGGTCGTCTGTTGACGAACCGAGGATATCGTCTCGCGGTCGCTGAGTCGTGCACTGGTGGCTTGGTAGCCTCGCGGCTGACCGATGTGCCGGGGAGTTCTGCGTACGTACTGGCTGGTTGGGTTGTCTACAGTAATGAGGCGAAAATTGATCTTGGTGTTGATGCAGCTGTGATCGAGCAGTATGGCGCGGTGAGTGAGCCGGTCGCGTTGGCGATGGCCGTACAGGCGTGCCGACGTGGGCAGGCTGACTTCGGGGTCGGAGTTACCGGCATTGCGGGTCCCTCTGGTGGATCATCTGAGAAGCCGGTAGGCACGGTGTCGTTTGGCCTCGCTGGACCTGATGGGCCAATTCAAGCGTTTACCACCCGATTCCTAGGCGAACGCGATCGTGTGAAGTTTCAAGCCTCTCAGACGGCTCTCGATATGCTCCGCCGAGAGTTGCAGCGGGTGTAGTTGGGGACCACTTCGTGTGGCAGAGGTGCGCGGATCTTTGTCACCGTTGAGGCGACGTCTACCTCGCAGGAGATTTGTCTTCTCTTTCGCAGGACGTGTCCAAGGACGGGGTTACGCTTGTGTGGCACGGCCATTTATCCGTACGTCACCCTAGTCTGGCTAAAAAGAGATAGGAAATGCTGACCTGCGTGAATCGAGTACCACGAATCATTCCGACCCTAGTAGGGCATACTGAAGGGAGCGGGGTGGCCCCGCGCTCGCCTTAACGAACGATGAGTATCTGGCTTGTGGGCACCGCCCATGTCGTCGGCGGCATGCCGTTCGCCTTTATTTTAGCCCGTTGCTGGAGTGGAACAGATGTGCGTTATTCCGGAAGTGGGCACACCGGGGCGACCAATGTGCTGCGAACGACGGGAGTCTCCGTCGCGTTGGCGGTATTAGCACTGGATATGAGTAAGGGGTATGTCATGGTGCTAGTCTCGCGCAGTCTCGGAGCCGACGAGGTGATGCAAGGCCTCGTCGCCACGGCTGTCGTGGCTGGGCACATTTTCCCGATTCGGTTGAAGTTTCGAGGAGGGAAGGGTGTCGCCGCGGCTTGCGGGTCCTTCGCGGTTCTGGCGCCGACCGCCGCCCTCGGGGCAGTCATTATATTCGCTCTGGTCGTCTGGGTGACACGCTACGTTTCCGTCGGTTCGATGTCGGCCGCATTCGCCCTGACTCCGCTTGTCTACGCGACGGTGTCATCGCCGCCTGTAGTGGTCTCGGCGCTGGCGGTGGCGATTCTAGTGCTGTTGCGCCACGGCTTAAACGTACGCCGTTTAGTTGCCGGAGGTGAGCGACGCCTTGGAGAGCGAGGGGTATGACTACAACTCCGACGGCGTTGCAGCCGGTCGCCGTACTGGGTAGCGGCGGCTGGGGCACCGCACTCGCTGTTCATTTGGGGGGTCTCGGAAAAGAGGTAAGGCTCTGGGGGCGCAACCCTGACCTGGTGGCTGAGATGTTGGCCAAGCGCGAGAACCGAATTTATCTTCCAGCGGTCGAGCTTCCTCCGAGTGTGCATCCGACAAGCTCGTTGAATGAAGCTCTCTCCGGCGCTCGGTGCGTGGTCTTGGCCGTTCCATCGCATGGTACGCGGGATGTCCTCAGGCGCGCGGCACCCGCGATTACTGATCGTACTGTCATCGTCAGCGCCACGAAAGGACTGGAAGAGGGGACGCTTCTGCGGATGACCGAGGTGATCGAGCAGGAACTGAAATCGTTACGGTACGTGACGGTGCTCTCCGGACCAAGTTTTTCGAAGGAATTCGCCCAAAAGCTACCAACCGCTGTCTGTGTGGCCGGGCGCTGTGGGATAACGGTTAAAGCAGTGCAGAGGGAGTTTCGATCGCAGGGCTTCCGACTGTATGACACCGAGGATGTTGTCGGTGTCGAGATTGGTGGGGCTATGAAAAACGTCATCGCCATAGCCGCTGGGGTTGTCGAGGCGATGGGCCTTGGCTACAACGCCCGATCTGCCCTCATTACCCGCGGGCTCGCTGAAGTCTCCCGTCTAGCCGTGGCAGTAGGCGGAAAGCGTGAGACGCTGTTCGGCTTGAGTGGACTTGGTGACCTGGTGTTGACGTGCACCGGTACGCTGAGCCGGAATCGAAGGCTAGGCCTAGAGCTTGGTCGCGGCCATTCGCTCGATGTCGTGCTGGACGGGATGACGACAGTCACCGAGGGCGTGAGGACGACGGGAGCGGCTCTCGAACTGGGCATACGGCACGACGTTGAACTTCCGATTACAGCACAGATGGCCGAGGTATTGGCGGGCCGGAAGAAACCGCGCGCCGCGGTCGAAGATTTGATGCTTCGCCGCCAGCGGTCGGAAACCGAGACGACGTGACGGCGTTGCTTGAGCGCTTGCGAGCTGGACTTCGCCGGACAGCACAGCAGCTTGGTGATCGAGTTGATGAGCTACTGGCTAACCCAACCGCAGACCTCGTAACCACGCGGGCGAGTGTTGAAACTCTCGATACCCTGGAAGAGTTGCTCCTGGAAGCCGATGTGGGAGTCACCGCCACCGATCGAATTATTGCTAGGCTACAGTCCCGCCGGGCTGAGCCAGGGTGGGTCGGCAGCCTGCGCAACGAGCTCAGGAACGAGCTTCTGCACGTTCTCAACAGCGCACGGATTCCTACCTCGGACGGTAGCCGGCCGCGGGTCGTAATGGTGGTCGGCGTCAACGGTACAGGCAAGACCACAACAGTCGGAAAATTAGCGAAGCTAATTCACGTTCGCGGCGAGAGACTTCTGGTTTGTGCGGCTGACACGTTTCGTGCCGGCGCCGTCGAGCAGCTGAGTGTATGGGCCGAGCGGGCTTCGGTCGAGGTTATCAAGGGGGCGGACGGAGCTGATCCGGCCTCGGTCGTCTTTGACGCCGTTCAGGCTGGGCGGGCCCGCGGCCTGGATGTTGTGCTGATTGACACAGCAGGTCGCCTTCATACCCGTGTCAATCTGATGGGGGAGCTGGAGAAAATTTGTCGGGTCGTCGCGCGTGAAATTCAGGGAGCGCCTCACGAGGTGCTGCTGGTAATTGATGCGACCGTGGGCCAGAACAGTCTAGTCCAGGCCAGACAATTTCTTGAGCACTCCGCCGTGACGGGTATCGTCTTGACTAAACTGGACGGCACAGCGAAAGGTGGTCTTGCGGTCGCCATCGCGGCGGAACTTGGATTACCGATCCGGTATGTTGGTGTCGGCGAGGGGGTCGATGACCTTCTCCCTTTCTCGGCTGAGGACTATGTTGAAGGACTCTTTACCAGTCCAACCGGGCAATGAGACTGCTGAGGCGTTTGGCGGCGTGCAGCGTCCGGAGGACGAGTCACACATGGCCCAGGCGCTCGCTCTGGCCGAGCTTGGACGTGGACAAACGAGTCCAAACCCGATGGTCGGCGCTGTCGTGGTGTCTGCCGAAGGTGTCGTGGTTGGCACCGGATACCATCGCCGGGCAGGTAAGGCTCACGCAGAGGTGGTTGCGCTCGAGATGGCGTCGGGAAGAGAAAGAGGAGGGACACTCTACTGCACACTCGAACCGTGCAGACACCACGGGCGAACAGGACCATGCACGGAACGGATTATCGATGCGGGTATCCGGCGAGTCGTGGTTGCTACGGTTGACCCGAACCGTCGTGTCCGGGGGACTGGTATCGACTCTCTCCGAGAACGGGGCGTGCATGTGGTTGTCGGCGTTGGGCGTCCGGCCGCGGAACGACTGAACGAAGCGTTTTTAACTTGGATTACTCAGGGCCGGCCGTTCGTAACGATGAAGGTGGCGACGAGCCGAGACGGAAAAATCTCAGCCCGTCCAGGAGAGCGCACGTCACTCACGTGCGACATAACCAACGAAGCCATTCATCAGATGCGATCCGAGGTTGACGCCATCGGCGTGGGATCGACGACCGTGCTCGTTGATGATCCGCTGTTGACGGTACGCGGTGTCGACCGGCTGCGTCCGCTCACACGTGTGGTTTTCGACCGGCGTCTCAGGATACCGCTGACGGCACGGGTCGTGGGTACCCTGTGTCACGGTCCGGTAGTCATTTTCACGACAGATGGCGCGGTTTCGGGTCAACCGGACCTGGTGGATCGGCTTCGAGAAGCTGGAGTTCAATTGGAGGTGATGCCTGACGACGACACGACCATCGGCAGAGCATTTCGGCGGCTCGGTTTACTCGACATAACCTCGTTGGTGCTTGAGGGTGGCGTGACGATTCACCGCGCAGCGTGGGAGGCTGGTCTCGTGGACCGCGTGCAACAGTTTATGGCTCCGGTCGATCTGGGGCCAGACGGTGTGCCGTGGGTCGATCTGCCGTGGACCGAGTTAAGCGACCGGGTTGTTCGGCAGTATGGTCCGGACACGCTCACGGAGGGCTATGTTCAGCGGGCTGATTGAAGCCACGGGTGCAGTGATCGCACGTCGCAAGATTCCAGCCGGTGCCCGACTATCTATCGGTACGACACTGGCTCAAGATCTCGCGCCGGGCGACAGCATTGCGGTGAGTGGTGTTTGCCTGACGGTGGTCGAGCAAGGTCACGTGTCTTTCGATGCCGAGATCTCGCCGGAGACTGCCCGAGTGACGACGCTCGGCGGGCTCTCCGTGGGGACACTGGTTAACCTCGAGCGACCCCTTCGAGTTGATGCGAGACTGGGAGGTCACTTCGTTCTTGGCCATGTCGACGGGGTGGGTCACATTCGTCAGGTTCGTCCCCAAGAGGAGTTTAATCTAGTGACCGTTGACTATGATCCGAACCTGACTTCAATCCTCGCGCCCAAGGGATCGATTGCGGTCGACGGGATCAGCTTGACCGTTGCGGCGCTTCGACCCGCTGAGTTCGACGTTCAGATTGTGCCGTACACCTGGCAGCATACTAACCTGCTGAGCGCCGGTCCTGACACGCCGGTCAATCTCGAATGCGATATCATCGGAAAATACGTCGTCAGGGCGGTTCGCGAAACCGCCTGAGGAGTCTCCATGAAAGCCAAGAGACCAGTTAGGAAGCGGAAGCCTGCCAGTAAGGTCCAGCGCCAGACTGGTCCGTTTGCTCCGATCGATGCCGCGATCAAAGCGATTTGCGATGGGCAGATGATTATCGTTGTCGATGACGAGGACCGTGAGAACGAAGGCGACCTGACAATAGCTGCTGAGAAAGTCACACCGGAAGCCATCAACTTTATGGCGAGGTACGGGAGAGGCCTTATCTGTCTGCCGATGACCGGTGAGAGGCTTGATGAGCTAGAAATCCCGATGATGGTGACTCAGAACACCTCTCGATTCGACACGGCATTCGCCGTCGCGATCGAAGCTAAACGGGAGACGAGTACCGGGATCTCGGCCTCAGACCGAGCCGCGACCGTGCGCGCGGCGATCGATCCCACGACCAAGCCGAATGATCTCGCCAGACCGGGTCATATGTTTCCACTTCGTGCGCGTGGAGGAGGGGTACTGGTTCGCGCTGGACAGACGGAAGCGGCCGTGGATCTGTCGCGGCTGGCGGGGCTTTCCCCGGCCGGTGTCATCTGCGAAATTATGAATGATGATGGTACGATGGCGCGGGTCAAAGAGCTGACCAAGTTTGCCAAGCAACACGGTCTACTCATGATCACGATCGCGGACCTTATCAAGCATCGCATGCGCCATGACAGGCTCATCAAGCAGGTGGCCGAGGCCAAGTTGCCGACGGAACAGGGGTTGTTTCACGTCCACGCCTACGAGAGTCTGATTGACGGGGAAACGCACGTGGCACTGGTTCGCGGTGACATTGGGCGTGGCGACGATGTGTTGGTGCGGGTACACTCCCGATGCTTGACGGGTGACGTGTTTCATTCAGCGCGCTGCGATTGCGGGCGCCAGCTTGGATTGGCGATGCGACGAATCGCGACAGAAGGACGGGGCATCTTGCTTTACCTCAATCAGGAAGGTCGGGGTATCGGACTGTCGAACAAGATTCGTGCGTATCAGCTTCAGGATGCGGGGTTGGACACCGTGGAGGCCAACGAGCAACTGGGATTCAAGGCAGACCAGCGTGATTATGGGATCGGGGCCCAGATTTTGGGTGACCTTGGCGTCCAGACGATGCGCCTGTTGACTAACAACCCGCGCAAGTTCGTGGGACTGGAAGGGTACGGCCTGTCGGTCGTGGAATCAGTTGCACTGGAAATCCCAGCATCGGAGTTTTCCAAGGCCTACCTCAAGGCCAAGAAAGAAAAACTTGGGCACAAACTTTCGTCGGTGTAGCGTCCGTTTCGTTGACATGGATCACATTCGTCAGCTACGATAATTGATTGCTTTCAAAGCGCTTATCGAAATATGTAGCGCTGCGTCAAGGCCGGCAGCACGATGTTTAATTTCCTTACGACACGCTTCAAGGATGTCTTCGAGTCTCTGCGGGGCGAGGTTCGTTTAACACCAGAGGCGGTGGAGTCTGCCTTGCGGGAAATCCGCATTGCTCTCCTGGAGGCAGATGTCAATTTTAGAGTGGTTAAGGCGTTTATCGATCAGGTTCGAGACCGGGCGATCGACCGGTCGGTGCTCGATAGCCTGACACCCGCCCAGCAGGTCGTTGGGATCGTCCGCGACGAAATGATGAAACTGCTCGGCAACGCCACTGGAGGTCTGAATCAGACGGCCCAGCGACCACAGGTAGTTCTGATCTTTGGATTGCAGGGTTCCGGGAAGACCACCACCAGCGCCAAACTGGGGCGATGGCTCGTCCGGCAGGGACGGCATCCACTACTGGTCTCGACCGACGTGCGCCGGCCAGCGGCGATCCGTCAGCTTGAGGTGCTGTGCGAGCAAGCTGGGCTGCACAGTCATGACCCGAGCCACGATTTCGATCCGACCCATCGGGCGTTAACTGCGGTCGAGACAGCCAGGCAGCGTGGGTTCGACATCGTGATAGTGGACACCGCGGGACGCCTCCACCTCGATGACGAGCTTATGTCAGAGCTTGAGGCGATCAAGGCGGCCGTCGGCCCGTCGGATCTCTTGTATGTCGCTGATGCGATGACCGGACAGGATGCTATTAAGAGCGCCGGCGAGTTCCACCGCCGCACGCAGATTACCGGTCTCGTGCTGAGCAAGATGGATGGCGATGCCAGGGGCGGCGCCGCCCTGTCAGTCGTATCGGTTGTCGGTGTTCCGATCGTGTTCGGCGGAATCGGCGAGCAACTCGACGACTTGGAGCTTTTCCAACCGGAGCGACTCGTGTCTCGAATACTCGGCATGGGCGACATTTTGACTCTGGTCGAGCGAGCGGAGCAGGCTGTTAGCCGCGACGACGCCGACCGTCTTGCCGAGAAGCTTCGACGTGAATCGTTTACCCTCGAGGATCTTCGTAGCCAGATAGACACGATCCGGAAGATGGGACCTCTCAACCAACTAGTAGAGATGATTCCAGGTCTTGCCGGGCAGAAGGCGCTGGAAAACGTTAAGGACGCCGGTCCGAAACGGTTAGCCCGTACGGCAGCGATCATCGACTCGATGACCTTGATCGAGCGACGAAACCAGGTCGCGATTAGCGGCAGCCGACGTAAACGGATCGCGCGCGGGAGTGGAACCGAAGTACCGGATGTCAATCGGCTCCTTAGGCAGTTCGGACAGATGCGGAAGATGCTAAAGGCGGCAAAGAGTATCACGGGTCAACGCAAGGGTAGGGCGCGTCAGCGTGCGGGCAGGCTGGGACTTTCAGGATCCCGTCATGGCCAGGCGCTTCGTTGAAGTTGAAGCAGACGAGAGGTGAAGCTCCATACAGGATGGTGCTTCAGGGGACATGAGGTAGGACCAATATGCTGGCAATTCGAATGCGGCGGCTGGGCGCGAAAAAGCGGCCATTCTTTAGGGTGGTAGTGATCGATTCCCATGCAGCGCGTGACGGGCGGGCTCTTGAGGTCTTGGGACACTACAACCCGACCACGGTACCCGAGACCTTCCTGATGAATCATCAGCGTCTTGAGCATTGGATGACACGCGGGGCGCAACCAAGCGACACATTGCGAACGCTCCTGATACGTCACCCTGTCGGTGAGGCTTCCGCGGAGGCGACAGCGGTGCCGTCGGTAGATGAGGTCACGGGATCGTGAGTCGAGCCCGCGACGTGGTGGAGGTGATCGCCCGTGTGCTTGTTGATCAGCCTGACCGAGTGGATGTCACTGAGTCCGAACGTCGAGATGGACCCTATGTCGAGGTTCGAACCGCGGAAGGTGATCTGGGCAAGATGATCGGGCGACAAGGTCGAACGGCAACAGCGATTCGAACATTGGCAGGGATCGCCGCAGAACTCGACGGACGGACCGCTACCGTAGACTTTTTGGATGAAGACGGACGAGCCTAAATGGCGTATAAGCCTGAGGCTCGCTGGAGCACCATGGTCGTTGTCGGTAGCGTCGCACGAACGCATGGCCGGCGCGGTGAGGTTATCGTAAATATCGAGACCGATTTTCCGGAACGGCGCTTTCGAACAGACGGTGTTGTCTACATGACCGTCGCCGGTGTTTTGCGGGCGCTTCGAATCACCGACTCACGATTGCAGGCGGGCCGTCCGGTGATTGCCGTCGAAGGTTGTGACTCGATCACGGAAGCTGAAGCTCTGGTCGGTCATGAGCTTCGAGTACCTATATTTGAGCAGCAGTCGCTACCCGACGGCGCGTACTACGAGCACGCTCTGGTCGGTTGTGAGGTCAGGACAGTGGATGACACTCTGGTTGGAACCGTAGTGGCTGTGCAGGGTGTGGCCGGAGCAAGCCGCCTGATCGTCCAGGCGGCTGAAACCGACGAGGAAGTAGACATCCCACTTGCGGAGTCGATTTGTGTCCGGGTCGAACCGAAATGGAAGCGGGTGGTGATCGATCCGCCGCCGGGGTTACTTGAGCTCAACCGCCGTGAGGGCGATTCGCACGACATGAGGGCGCGGTGAAGTTCGACGTTGTTACGATCTTTCCGTCGATGGTCGAGTCGTTCCTTGCCGACGGCGTCGTCGGGCGAGCGACTGAGCGGGGCGTGTTGGACGTAGCGGTTCACGACCTACGCCGGTTCACGACAGACCGGCATAGGAGTGTTGATGATGTGCCGTATGGAGGCGGGCCGGGCATGGTCATGAAACCCGAACCGTTTCTCCACGCGGTGAGAGATATCAAGCGAAAGCGGGGCGTTCCGGATGCCGTGGTCCTGACGTCACCTCAGGGGACGCCATTGACTCACGCGACCGCACTACGGATGAGTCGACTCGGCCACATTGTCTTGCTCTGTGGGCGCTACGAAGGGGTGGACGAGCGTGTGCGTACGCGGGTCGTCTCAGAGGAAATTTCGATTGGTGACTATGTGTTGAGTGGTGGCGAGTTACCCTCAATGGTAATCCTGGACACCGTAGGTCGTCTCGTTCCTGGCGTAGTGGGAGACGCAGCCTCGGTGCGTGACGACTCTTTCGACCGAAAGCTCTTGGATTATCCGCACTATACTCGGCCCGCCGATGTGGACGGCGACACGGTTCCAAAGGTGCTCTTGTCAGGGAACCACGCTGAGATTCGGCGATGGCGCAAGCACGAGGCGGTCAAACGAACCCTTGAGCGGCGGCCCGACCTGCTGACCCAGGACGGACCCGGGCTTGATGAGGAAGAGCGAACGTTTCTGCAACAGCTGCGGGATGCAGAGACTGAGCGGAGGGCGAGGGTAGGCGCATGAAGGCAATCAAAGCGATCGAAGACACCCAGTTACGTGAGCACCCAGAGATGCAACCGGGGGATACCGTTCGTGTGCACGTCAAGGTTCGAGAAGGCGAGAAGGAACGGATCCAGGTGTTCGAGGGGATCGTTATTGGTCAGCATCGAGGTGGTTCCCGAGCTACGTTCACGGTTCGTAAGATTTCTTTCGGTCAGGGCGTCGAACGAATTTTCCCATTGCACTCTCCGGTGATTGACAAGATTGACATTGTTCGGTCTGCGCGTGTTCGACGCGCGAAGCTGTACTTCCTGAGGAATCTCCGAGGGAAGGCGGCACGTCTGCGCGAGCGGCGACGACCCACAACCTAAGCACTCTGGCGATGAGGCACGCGACTCTTACGACGGGTACCTAGGCGACTCGTGCTACGTCGAACAGCATCGCGGATGGTTGAAAACGCGGTTCGGCGGCTCGGATTCTTACGAGTCGTTGGTGTCGATGAAGTGGGCCGAGGCTGTCTGGCCGGTCCGGTCGTCGTGGCGGCTGTCGTGCTGCATCCAGATCGACCAATTAAGGGTGTTCGCGATTCAAAACTTCTGAGTCCAGCGGCCCGCGAGCGGCTCTATGTCGAGATTACCAAACGGGCGGATGCCTGGACGATCGCCTCGTCTGCGCCGGAGGAAATTGATAGACTCAACGTCCACTGGGCCTCACTGGAGGCCATGCGGAGAGCCGTCAACAACCTAGCTCCCTTGCCTGACTTTGTCCTGGTTGACGGTTTCAGGATTCCCGGTCTGTTCCTCCCTCAACGTCGAGTTATCGGGGGAGACCGACGGTGCGCGGTCATCGCGGCGGCGTCCATTGTGGCCAAGGTTACCCGTGACCGCCAGATGCTGAAACTTCACAGTTGTGACCCTCGATACGGATTTGGCAGTCATAAGGGGTATGCGACACCCCAGCATCTCGATGCCGTCGCTCGGTTTGGTCGGTCTCTGGCTCATCGGAGATCATTTCGTACTCCGGTCCGGTTTGATAGGATCGCACCCCCGGTCGCTCAGCGGGGTTTGAAAATTAAAGGGGGCTGAGATCAAAGGCTTGAATGGTGTCCTAGTAGTCGTCTACCTCATCGAGGTCGGACTAGTCCTGGTCGTGGCGCCTTGGACGCGTTTTTGGGACCGAAATTATTTCGTCCAGTCTTTACCACTCTTGGGGCCGCTGTTGGCAAGCCCAGCACTCCGAGGGGCGGTGAGCGGTTTCGGAATCGTGACGCTTGGTGCGGCAGCGGTCGACGTGGGCACCTGGCTGCGCAAACGATGGCGCCAGCGGCACGACTGCCCGAGACACTCGATCTTGACGCGGGAGCTAGATCTGTCCACTCAGGAATTGAGCGAAGAAGTGTATCCGCCGTCGTCCTAACGTGGTGAGCTCAATTTCTTTTGGCGACGTTTTCTGTCCCCGACATATTCCCGACATGCTTGCTCTTCGAACCTGGTCCACCGGGTACATCGCACCCCCATGCCTCGACGAGTCCGGCTGGTGTTGAGCTTACGTTCCGGCGGCGTACAGTTCTGTCAAACGCGTCACGCTAGCATCGTCCGGCCAGCTTTCGCGTGTCGAGCTTGTACGCCGCGATGAGAAATGATTTCGAGCCGCCGGCGATCTGTCTGGTAACCGACCGTCGGCGGACCGGGTCAGCAGAAGGCGACGGTATCGAGTCGTTGCTCGGCCTGATCGGAAGCGCGGCCCATGCGGGTGTTGATTACATTCAGATTCGCGAGTCGGATTTGGATGATCGGACGCTCAAGGACGTCGTGTGCCAAGCGCTGGCACTGACGAATGCGACGACGACTCGAATCATCGTGAACGACCGCGTAGATGTGGCGCTGGCCGCCGGCGCCGCCGGCGTCCATCTCAAGGAGACGTCGATATCGGCCGAGCGAGTGCGAGGGCTTGCGCCACGTCGGTGGCTCGTGGGACGATCGGTTCACAGCCCAGCCGAGGCGGTTCAGGTGACCGCGCGAGGTGCGCTCGACTACCTCATCGTCGGCACTGTGTTCGAGACCAGGTCCAAAGAGGGCCAGGCACCGATGGGCCTAGACGGGCTCGCGGAGACAGTTCAGGCGGTCACTGTCCCGGTTTTTGCCATAGGTGGAGTAAAAGTGGGCAATGTCAGGATGGTGGGCCAGTCGGGTGCGGTCGGATTTGCCGCGATTGCCGAGTTTGTGGATGCCTGCCACCAGCTAGACCAAGTCGTTAAAAACCTTCGACAGCAGTTTGACAAGGGACGGTTGTCGCTTCTATAGGTATCGTGTGTCTACTCCTAAATCCACGGACTTTGGGGGTATGCTGCGCACCGCTCGCGAGCGTCAAGGGTTGACGATCGAGCAGCTCGCAGAAACCACAAAAATTTCGCCGCGTGTCCTAACCGCGCTGGAGGCCAATGAGGTTGACCAGGTGCCCGGAGGTCTGTTTGTCCGTGGCTTTGTCCGTTCCTATGCCGCCGAAGTCGGTCTCGACCCCGAGCACATTGTCGCCGTTCTCCTCGAAGCGCACCCGAACCAGGGTTACGGCGCTTTTGTCGAGCGACGCAACGATCTAGCGGGACGTTTTTGGGGCCGGAAAGAGCTGAGTCCATCAGGTGCCGCGATTGGCCTACTAATCATAAGTGTGGTCGTCGTTGGTCTACTGCTCTTTTTTAACGTCAGGGGCAGCACAGGTGCGGACACCGACGACGGCGCTGTGGCAGTTGGCGATGTCGTGACCGGGACGATCTCTCCGCCGGTAGGCGTCCGAACGCCACACCGGCCGGTAAGCGGTGGGCTTGTCACGGCCACCCCTTCCCCGGTGAGCGACCTGGCAGCGGAGGAGTCCCTCACAGTGGCCGTTTATCCGATTGCACCATGCTGGGTATTGCTCACAATTGACGGCAAACGTGTGTTTGCGGGAGTAATGGGTGCCGGTGAGCGCAAAGTGTACGAAGCCGACAGGCAAATCATCCTCAACGTCGGCGACGCCGGGGCATTCAGGTTTTCGATTAATCAGCAGCGTGGGCGGGTGCTGGGCGAACCTGGACAGGTTGTTACCGTCGAGATCGACAGGAACAACTATAGAAACTTCGTGAAGCGCTAACAGGGAAGTGTGGAGGGCCGTGAGTCAGGATCGATATTTGTGGGGGCGTTTCTTGTCTGTTCGGGCGCTTCTAGACTTTCGGCCCCGGCGCTGTTTCTCCAGCCGCCACTCGGATCGCATCTGAGACAGACCGTCCATAAAGACTGCGGCGCGCTCCCGTGTCTCCTCATCGGGGAGTGTCTTGAGAATTTCGACCGCTCGCGTCAAGTCACGTTCGACGGTGGCTGCCGTTGCCCGGTCGTAAAGATACCTGATTTCGTTGATTGCACGTTGGTTCATCTACCATCCCGTGATGAGTGAATGGGTGTCGTTTGTTTCAGCGTCGCCCGACGCCGGTCGACCGAATAGGTGTTGAGTACATCATTCGGTTCAAGCCAGGCTCTTCGGGCGACCAGAACACCCCAATCGAGCAGGTCGAAGCTATCAGGGCTATGAGCGTCGGTCGACACGACCAGCTTAACGTCGCGGGCACGGGCTAGTTTAGCGTGGGTGTCGTTCAAATCGAGCCGGTGAATCTGTGCATTGATCTCAAGCGCCACGCTATGCTTGGCTGCTGAGTCGACGAGTGCTTCGATATTGAGACGATACGGTTCGTGCCGAAGAAGTAAGCGTTCGGTCGGATGTTCGATCACGTCGATCGCCGATGATTCGACGGCTCGTATTACCCGGTCAGTCATTTCGCGCTCCGTCTGGTCAAATGCAGAGTGGACAGACGCGGTAACAATATCCAGCTCGGCGAGACAGTCCTCCGGTAAGTCTAGTGTCCCGTCGGGGCGGATGTCGCACTCAATTCCCGCCAAGAGCGTAATCCCCGGCAGGCGACGGCTGATCTCGCGAATCGCTTGCGCGTGCTTGAGTGTGCGCGTTTCATCGAGTCCGTTCGCGACGGTAAGGTTTGACTATGACCGGTGATGGCCAGGTATCGAGCCCCGCAGCTCGGGCAGTCTTGGGCATCGTCTCGATGTTGGCGTGACCGTCACTGGCCGTAGTGTGGCTATGAAGATTCCCTCGGACAGCTGTGCACTCGATGCCGCAGCGCCGATCTCGTCACGGTTTTCCAGAAGCTCTGGTGGGAGCAACCTGAGACGGAGCGCCTCGTAAACGTCGACTTCGGTTTCAACGGTAATTTTAGTGCCGTCCGATACCCGAAACAGACCGTGCTCGTTCAGCTTGAGTTCGAGACGGATCGCGCGATCCCTGAGGGCTATATTGTGAAGCTTCGATCCGGTGAAATACTGCAAGGCCGCACCTTCGTTCCCACCAGTGACGAGCCGCAGATCGACCTGCATCCCATCACGCAAGAGAATGCTCAATTTTGTATCACCGTGACCGAGAATTCGATCGACTCCGAAAAAGGTTATAAACGAATCGTGGACCGCCGGGTTGATGTCGACGGCGAGGATGTCGACATCGCCGCAGGTGTCACAGCCACGGCGCAGGCTGCCCACAGCGTGAAACCGTCCGCCAGAGCAAGTGGCACGCAGGTGATCGATCACGGCGGTCGCCGCGGTCTGAGCATCGGTGATGAGGTGTTTCCTCGACCTGCGGTGCCTTTCGTCGATCGCTTGTAGAATCAGCTCCTGTTTCTTGGCTCCAAGACCTCGCAATTTACCAAGTCGGCCCGCCCGCCCCGCGCTCTTAAGTGCCTCGATGGTCTTGATCCCGAGGGAGCTGTGCAACAGACCGACCGTTTTGGGATCGAGTCCTTGCAATTTAAGCAGCCCCAGGAGCGAGGCTGGATGCTCCTGAAGTAGTTCAGTGTAATAGGTTGATCTGCCGCATCCGACTACTCTCGAATACGGGTTGCCAGGTCCTTACCGATTCCTGGAATTGCTCTAAGGGAGTTAACATCCATAGCACTGAGTCGTTCGGGGATGCTAGCGAGCGTCTCGGCGGCGTTGCGATACGCCCGTATCTTGAAGGGGTTCGCCCCCTTGATCTCCAGAAGGTCTGAGATTTCTTCGAAGATCCGAGCGATGTCTTGATTATCCATGTTCGTCGGTGAGTAATCGCATGGACTAACGAACTTCGACCTGCAGTCCGTCGACGTCGATTTGGATGTCGAGAATAGTTGCCCCAGCGGCTTCGAGTGTCCGCCGCAGGGAACTCACATTAGATGGATCGGTTAAAAATAGTAGACATCCGCCCCCTCCAGCCCCACAGATTTTGGTGCCCCACGCGCCTGCTTTCAGGCCTTGACCTACTAGGGCGTCGATCATTGGGGTGGTAAGGCCTGGCGCCAGCTGCTTGCGGAGATTCCACTCACGAGTGAGTTGCCGCCCTACCTCCTTCCACGCTGAAGTCTCAAGCGCTACACGCATCGCCCTCGCCACGTCGGCAATTTCGTCAAACAGATCGATGACGTTTTGGTCGCCATCGATGTGCCGCTTTACGACCTCCCAGTTGTTGATTCCCGAGTCGCGAGATTGTCCTGTGTAGGCGAGGACGATTCGAGATCCGAGCTCAGCTGGATCGACGCCGATCGGCAGCCGAGTGATCCCAGTTGGACCCATTTCAATCGCTGCGATACCACCGAACATCGCTGGACGGTAGTCCTGCACGCCGGTTGGAACGCCGATGACCTGCGCCTCCAGATTTGCTGCGAGAGTCATCAGTGACTCAGGTGTGTTTGACGTAATTGTGTGTCGACTCAGCGCGGCGCAGATGGCGATATTGAGAGCCGACGAACCTGCCAAGCCGGCGCCTACCGGAGAGCCCGAGCGTGTGACAACCGTGACCGGCTCTGGTTTAAAGTGCTGCAGTAGACGGAGAACCAGCCGGTGTCGAGATGCCTCAGGGGTGTCCTCCAGGTTACGAATTGTGAGGGACTCGCCGGTGTCTTGCGACCTGAGGTGCCACGCACCGTCTTCACTTGTTAAAAGGGTGCACTCTGCCCTGATCGTTATCGCAGCGTTGAGGGTTTGCGCACCTGCGTGAAACAGATAGAGAGGCCAGATGTCTAGCGTCCCACCAGCAAGATCAAGACGAGTGGGTGCTGACGAGTGAACCAGCACGCCGCATTATAATAGGAGCGCGATCGATATGGTTTGTGGTCGCGTCCAATACGAAACCACCAGAGATCTGAGCGCACAGGTTCTGGCCGCGAGAGCAGCGACCGACCGTCACGGTCTGTTGTTCACGGGGTGCGAGTTAACTTCGGAGGTTGGCCTTCAATGTCGAGACGTATTCACCGCCAGGTCGGTCAACTCATTATGGCTGGCTTTCATGGTCCCACGGTGCCTACCGAGCTTCGCGCAGTGGCCCATGAGTTTGACCTGGGGGGAATTATTCTGTTCGAGAGAAATGTCGAGGCCCCCGAACAGGTCGCTGAGCTCGCGTACGATGCCCAGAAGATGTCCCAGGAACTCCCGCTCTGGGTCAGTATCGATCAAGAAGGTGGGCGAGTTTCGCGATTAAAGGAGCCGTTTACGGCTTGGCCGCCGATGTGCACGTTGGGGCGCAGTGGTGAGGTGTCACTCGCAAAGCGATTTTCCCGCGCGCTGGCTCGCGAGCTGCTGGCCGTCGGCGTATCACTCGACTATGCTCCGGTGCTCGATATCCACACCAACAGACGAAACCCTGTGATCGGTGACCGGGCGCTCTCTGATCAGGCACACGATGTGGCTCGCCTGGGTGCTGCGATCATTGACGGACTGCAGCGTGAAGGGGTAGCGGCGTGCGGAAAACATTTTCCGGGTCATGGCGACACGAGCAGCGACTCTCATCACGAACTGCCGGTCGTTGATCACCCTCCTGAGCGGCTTGAAGAGGTGGAGCTCGTTCCATTTCGGGCCGCCGTTGCTAGAGACGTCGCCATGATTATGACGGCACATGTACTGTATCCGGCGTTAGATGAGGAGTACCCGGCGACACTTTCTCCAAACGTCGTGACCGAGTTACTCCGTCGAGAGCTTGGGTTTACAGGTTTGATCGCGACCGATGATTTGAGTATGAAGGCGATTACGGCCGATTGGTCGGTCGAACGGGCAAGTGTGACGGCCATCGCAGCCGGATGCGACGTCTTACTGCTATGCGCCCCTAATATAGACCAGCAGGTTCAGGTGATCGAGGCACTCATTCGGGCGGTGGAGAACGAGATTCTTCCGGCCGCTCGGATTGAAGATGCGCTTGGGCGCCAAAATCATGTTAAAGCGCGCTTTCTGTCCGGTACCAGGGTTCGTCGACCGCTTTCGTCGAGGAAGGTCCGCACCGTGCTCGGATGTGACGAACACGCGGAGATTGCTGCGACCATGAGGCAGTTTGTCTGATGCGAAAACCTCGCGGGATAAGATCGGGAGATCGGGTAGCCGTGGTGGCTCCAGCTAGTCCCTTCGATCGCGACGTGTTCGATAGGGGCATCGTCGAACTCCAAGATTTGGGATATGAGCCGGTGTTCGATGATCGGGTGTTTGAACGCGATCGCTACCTGGCGGGCTCGGTCACGCAGCGGGCAGAGTCACTGGTGGCCGCATGGGTCGACCCAGCGGTTGCAGGTATTTTTGCAGCTCGTGGCGGCTACGGCAGTGCGCAGCTGCTTCCGCTACTCAAATCCGCGGCAATAGGGTTAAGTGAAAAACCGTTTGTCGGCTGTTCGGATCTGACGGCCTTGCTTGTGTTTCTTACGAGCAACTACCAGACGGTTGGGTTTCACGGACCGATGCTGGTGAATTTGGCTGACGGCGAGCACGGGTACGATCGGCAATCGCTGGTGGGATCGGTTTCTCTTCGGGAGCCGCTAGGTGAGCTGGCACCGGACGGAGTACAGGTACTACGGTCAGGTGAGGCTCATGGACTGCTCTTGGGGGGGACTCTGACCCAGCTTCTTGCATCCTTGTCGACACCGTTTGCATTTTCGCCTCCTGACGGATACGTGTTGCTTCTAGATGATGTGGGTGAGCATCCCTATCGCGTTGACAGAATGCTCACGCAGTTGGTGCAAAGCGGACTTCTCCGCCGAGCATCGGGTCTCGTGTGTGCCGAGTTTCCTGGTTGCGATGACTCGGCCGGCTACGATGCTCGTGATGTTATCGCTCGCGCGCTTGTGGGATTCGAGGGTCCTGTGCTCTTTGGTTTTCCGACCGGCCATACCGCAGGCCCCGTCTGGACTCTTCCGCTCGGAGTTGCCGTCACTGTGCAGACTGACCCGACACCGCGGCTCGTTATCGAGGAAGGCTCTGTTCGATGAAGACCGTCTACCTGATCGGGGTGTGCGGCACGGCGATGGCCACCCTTGCCGTCCTCCTCAAGCAGCGGGGGTTTGATGTTCGTGGCTCCGATCAACAGATCTATCCACCGATGAACCAGTTTCTGGCAGATAACGGGATTACATTCCTAGACGGCTATCGATCCGAGCACATTTCGAGCGATCTGGATCTGGTTGTCGTCGGGAATGCTATCTCTCGGGGCAATCCAGAGCTAGAGGCTGTGCTCGATAAGCGTGTGCGCTATGCCTCGCTTCCAGAGGTTCTGCGCAATGAATTCCTATGGCGCGCCCGTTCTGTTGTAGTAGCAGGTACCCATGGAAAGACGACAACTGCGTTCATGCTAGCGTGGACGTTACGGGAGGCAGGTGTTGATCCGTCTTTTCTGATTGGCGGCATTTCGCGCAATCTCGGCACCAGCGGGCACGTCGGATCCGGTGATCTGTTCGTGGTGGAAGGTGACGAGTATGACAGTGCATTCTTTGACAAATCGGCGAAGTTTCTCAAGTACCTTCCGGACGTGGTTGTCGTTAACAATATTGAGTTCGACCATGCCGATATTTATCGTGACCTCGAAGAGCTTCGGGTAACTTTTCGTCGACTCGTCCGTCTCCTACCCCAAAACGGGCGACTGATTTTGAATGCTGATGACCCTGAGGCTCTGGCACTGAAGGCCGAGGCCCTGTGCAGAGTAGAGACAGTTGGTGTTGAAACAGAGGCCGACTGGCAAGCAGTCAGGATCGAGCACCACACGTCGGAGACTGCATTCGACGTGATGCGACAGGGAAAACCGGTGGCCCACGTGAGGATGCCGGTTCTCGGTACGTTCAATGTCCGCAACGCCCTGGGCTCGATGGCAGCGGCCGAGACGGTGGGTGTGGCACCGGAGCTAACGGCTCAGGCTCTTCAGGGTTTCCGCGGCGTCAAACGACGATTAGAGCTCCGAGGTGTTGCGCGCGAAGTCACGGTTTATGACGACTTCGCGCATCATCCGACGGCGGTACGAGAGACACTGTCGGCAATGCGAGCGACGAGGCCGTCGGGAAAGATTTGGGCGCTGTTTGAGCCGTGCTCGGCGACGGCTTGCCGTCAGGTTTTCCAGAAGGAGTTTGCCGAGTCGCTCGGATTAGCAGATGAAGTTGTGGTTACCGAGGTGCACCGAAAGGACATTCCGGAGTCGGAACGTCTTTCTGAACACGAGCTCGTTGCGAACCTTACCGCCGCCGGCGTCGGCGCCAGATTTTTGCCAGCCATCGGCGACGTGGTGGCTGTCGTTGTTGAGGACGCGCGACCGGGTGACCAAGTGATCGCGATGTCCAACAGCGGATTTGGGGGTATACATGACAAGTTGCTCGCTGCACTGGCGGAACGATAGAAGACTACTAACATTGGCCCGATGGCTTTGATCGACGGCTGGACGCTGTCTCGCGTTGGTGATGCTACGCTTGTTGTTGAGTGCGAGCAACGGATCGATCCCGACCTCAACGCCTGCATCCTTCAGGTAGCTCACGCCGTTCGTCAGCGGGTACGTCCAGGTGTTCTGGACGTCGTTGAGAGCTATTGCGCCGTCACGGTTCATTTTGACCCATTGAAAACCGACACCACAGCCGTCGCACTCGATCTCGAAGTCGAGGTGGCGCACGCTCAGGTCGTCGTCGACGAGTCTCAGTCGTTCGGACGACGGTTGACCGTCCCTGTCTGTTATGGAGGTCGTCACGGGCCGGACCTTGAAGCCATGGCGGCCTTCGCGGCGTGCAGTGAAGCTGAGGTAATCGCGCGTCACTCTGGAGAGGTCTATCGAGTGTACATGTTGGGCTTCTTGCCGGGGTTTCCGTATATGGGGGTCGTGCCGCCTAAATTGGCGATGCCGCGGCGATTGACGCCGCGGCTCAATGTGCCGATCGGTTCCGTTGGGGTTGCCGGTCAACAGACTGGTGTCTATCCGCTGACGGCTCCCGGGGGATGGCAGCTGATTGGAAGGACGCCGCTATTGCCTTTTGATCTTAGGCGTAGCGATCCGTTTTTGTTTCGCGGTGCTGACATGGTGCAATTCGAGCCGGTTGGTCCAGAGCGGTTCGACGAGCTTGCGGTCGATTGATTGATGAGCGTTCGAGTACTGCGACCGGGGCTGTTCACGACGATTCAAGATAGCGGTCGGTGGGGTTATCAGCACGTCGGGGTGCCTGTCGCCGGATCGATGGACACCGTGTCTCACCGATTGGCAAATGCCATCGTTGGTAACGAAGCGTCGGCGGCAACGCTTGAAATCACTCTGGTCGGTCCTGAACTGCAGTGTGATCGACCTACGCTCTTTGCTGTGACTGGGGCTGAGTTTAATGTTCGTCTCGATGGTGCCGCTGTCGCAGCGAACACCAGTTACTTGGCTAGAGCCGGGCAAGTCATCAGATTCGGTCGGCGTTGGTCTGGGGTGAGAGGATATTTGGCCGTCGAAGGAGGGTTTGATGTGCCATCTGTACTTGGGAGCCGCTCAACACATGTGGTTAGTCGCATGGGAGGGGTAAAAGGGCGAGCACTGAGAACCGGTGACTCGATCGATGTAGCCATGAGCACCGGGAGAGCGGTTGTGGAGGGAACCCGTCGCACTTCGATATTCCAAATGCCGACCAATGGGATTCGGGTGCGGGCAATCGTCGGACCGCATGCTGAAATATTTGGTCCGGTGAGACTACGTGCGTTCGAGCGAACTCGGTATAGGGTGGCGCCCGAGTCAGATCGAATGGGGTATCGTCTGAAGGGGGAACGGTTTTCGCTTTCGGACGATCTCAATGTAATTTCGTCCGCTGTACCGATCGGGTCGGTGCAGATCCCACCGGACGGGCTCCCCATCGTGTTGATGGCCGACCATCAGACGACCGGCGGATATCCCAGGATAGCCACGGTAATTTCGGCCGACCTGCCGCTGGTCGGCCAGCTTAAGGCATCGGATTGGATCGAGTTCGAGTTGTGTTCTCCGTCCGAAGCGGTTCGCGCGTTAATCAGACAAGAGCGGGCCCTAATGACGGCAAACGGATGACCGGTAGGAGTGGAGAACCGCGTGCGGTTCAACGCGAAGCGGTTCGCGACGGTCTAATGGAGGTCTTTGGCGAGCGGTGTCGGTCAGACGTGTCGCTCGCTCCGATCACGACGTTTAAAGTGGGTGGTTCTGCAGACTGGTTTCTTGATAGTTCTGACCCAAACGATATTGTTAGTGCCGTGGTGACCGGGCGACGGCTCGGTCTACCGGTAACGGTAATTGGCGGCGGTTCGAATGTGCTCGTTGGTGGTGGTGGTGTGAGGGGTCTCGTTGTTCGCATGCGGCATGGCCAGGTGTCGGTTGTACGTCCAGGCGTTGTCCGGGCCGATGCAGGTGTGTTACTTAACGGCCTCGTGCGTTGGACGATTAATCGCGGGCTGGCCGGATTGGAGCGATGGGCTGGAACGCCAGGAACAGTTGGCGGTGCGTTGTATGGTAATGCTCATTTTCAAGGTGAACTGATTGGCGCTCGTGTGCTGACGGTCGATCTTGTGGAGTCCGATGGCACGAGGCGCAGTGTAGACGCCTCAGAAATGGAGTTCGGATATGACTCGAGCCGTCTCGAGCGGACCCAAGCGGCGGCCCTATGGGCGGAGTTCTCCGTGAGCGAAGCTGATCCGAAGACGTTACGTGCGGCCGCCAGGGAGTCCCTTACATATCGAAAGAGGACCCAACCGCTCGCCGCACGGAGCGCAGGTTGTATCTTTCGGAACCCAGACCCTGCCGTCGATCCGATTCCGGAAGGGGTTCCGGCCTCGGCGGGTGCACTTATCGACATAGCTGGACTGAAGGAGCGGGCGGTGGGTCAAGCGAGGGTATCGGCGTTGCACGGAAATTTTATCGTGAGCGATGGAATCGTCAGTCCCAGCGAGATTCGCTCATTGATTGAGACTTGTCGCGCCGGAGTGCAGGCGCAATGTGGTGTCATGCTTCGTGAGGAGATTGTCTACTTGGGGGAGTTTTGACCGGATATACGCCACGATTAACTGCAGTTGGTGATGGTCACGATTTGACCACTCTTGTTGTCGAAGGAGGGCACCCGCTACGCGGAAGTATCGACGTCGAAGGTAATAAGAATGCTGCGCTGCCCCTGCTTGCTGCTTGCGTTCTGACGGACCAGCCATGCGAGCTGACCAACGTGCCTGACATCAGGGATGTTGCCGTCATGATCGAGTTACTACAGGGGCTGGGTGCGGAGATCGACGGCGTTGGCACGACTACTGTGAGAGTTCACTGTCGCGCCATTACGACCGTTGAGCCTGACGTCAAACTCGTCGGGCGGTTACGAGGGTCGGTACTGTTGGTAGGTCCCTTGCTCGCCAGGACCGGTACGGTTCGGTTGGCCCCTCCAGGTGGCGATTTTCCGGCGCGTCGGACGATCAATGCCCATCTGCAGGGGCTCCGATCGATGGGTGTGACTGACGAATCTGGTGAATTCCACGTGCTGTCGGCATTGGACG
>CAUZDY010000033.1:0-32300 GCA_963578805.1 Vicinamibacteria bacterium
GCTATGATTCAGATCTTGCTAGAGTCGTGGCGGCGGCCGGAGTTCCCGTGGTGTTGATGCACAATCGGGGACGGTCCAGTGAGATGTATCGAGACGCGCGATACGAGCACGTTGTGAGGGAAATCAGAGACGAGCTCTGGACCGGGATCCAGCGTGCGGTTAACGCTGGCATCTCGCGGGACCAGATCATTGTCGATCCGGGACTTGGGTTTGCCAAGCAGGCCCCGCACACCCTCTCGGCGTTGGCCAATCTTTCGGGTCTGATGGATCTGGATCGACCCATTCTCGTCGGTCCGTCGCGCAAGTCATTTCTCCAGAGCGCTTTGGGTAAAGCGCCACCAGACGAGCGTGAGTGGGGTACCGCGGCGGCGGTGACGGCCGCTGTGTTGTTTGGGGCTCACATCGTCCGCGTGCACGGCGTCTGCGAGATGTCACAGGTTACCCGGGTGACGGATGAGATCCGGGCGTCGTGGGATCCAGAGGGAAGCGGATGGGTGACTACTTTCTGACGATATGGCCCGACGTTGGTCTTGGGTGGTTGGACCTCATCGATATCGCGATTGTCGCGTTGCTCATCTACGAATTTCTGAAGTTGATCCGCCGTACCCGCGCTGCCCAGATGGTCTTGGGCGTCTTGCTTGTTGTTGGTCTCTACTACGCGTCAGAGCGTGCCCCGCTTCCAACGGTTAATTGGCTGGTTCGCGACATGTTCGGCTACATCGTGTTCGCGGCGATCGTACTGTTTCAAGCCGACATCAGGCGGGCATTGTCCACACTTGGGCAGGCGCCTTTCTTCCGGTACCTGACTCGGTCGACGACGACTGACGAGACCATCGAGGAGGTTGTGGTGGCCGCCACGATGTTGGCATCGCGTCGGATTGGCGCGCTTATCGTCATCGAGCGTGGCATTGGCCTTCGTAGCTACATCGAGAGCGGTATTCCACTCGATTCAACCGTCACCTACGACCTCTTGTTGAGCGTGTTTCAGCCGGATTCACCACTCCACGACGGTGCGGTCATCATTCAAGAGAACCGTATCGCCGCGGCGGCCTGCTTTCTCCCTCTCACGGTCAATCCCCGCCTGAGCAAGGAACTCGGATCCCGCCATAGGGCGGCAATAGGTCTCACAGAGGAAGCCGATGCCGTAGCGCTCATCGCGTCGGAGGAGACTGGCACCCTCTCTCTCGCCCTGGATGGTCAGATCGAACGCGACCTCGACCCGGACCGACTGCGGTTCAGATTGGAGGCGTTGATGCTCGGTATCCAGCCGACCTTGCCACGATCGGCGAACCGTGGAGCACTTGAGTCCTAATGGCGTACCATCCGTTTCGTGATGTGTGGCTGAAGGTCGTGTCGGTCTGTCTAGCCGTTCTCCTTTGGATGACAGTGGCTGGGGATCCCGTGGTCGAGCGAGGCCTGGAAATCCCGCTCGAATTCGAGAATGTGCCGGTCGGCTTGGGAATCGCCGGGGATCCCCCCGATACCGTCAGTGTGCGTGTTCGCGGTAACTCTCGCGTCGTCAGCCGGTTGGATTCGGACGAGGTGAAAGCGATCTTGGACCTCGGTGAGGAACGTCCCGGTCGCCGGCTGTTTGACATGTTCGCAGGCCGGGTCCAGGTACCGTCTGGAATTGAGATCACAAGCGTCGTTCCGACGACCATTGCGCTGCTGCTCGAACGTGAGGGCGCACCCCGGACGGTTCCGATCGTGCCAGACATCGAAGGAGAGCCCGCCGATGGCATGATTGTGGGACGGATCCGTACTGACCCGGCCACTGTCGACGTCATCGGTCCCGAGACTCCTTTGACTGAGCTTCGGGAGGCGTTTACCGAGCCAGTCTCCGTAGCCGGCGCGACAGAAAACGTCGAGACGGACGTGACGGTCGGTGTTGCTGACCCGGCGTTACGACTGGTCGAACCGGTGTCCACTCGGGTGCTGGTTGAGATTGTGCGAGCCTCGGTTGAGCGGACACTGTATGACCTAACGGTGGTGTCGCGCGATCCACTGGATACTGGACGGGTCGTCTTTCAGCCGGCACGGGTGGCGGTCAGTGTTCGGGGTGCAGATGGTACGATGCGTGATCTAGCCGACGACACCCTCCGGGTATACGTTGACCTTGCTGGTCTTCGACCCGGTCAGTACAATTTACCCGTGACCGTCGAGTCGAGTGACAACGTCCGCGTCACGAATATTGATCCACCGTCCGTTCAAGTCAGCGTTCGCTGATTACCCTGGTATAACGTTTATTCTGATGTCTGCGTCGATATTTGGGACCGATGGTGTGCGAGGAATACCCGGCGAGTACCCGCTCGATCAGGCTACGATCGCCAGGCTCGGCGCGTCAACGGTACGGGTTGTCAATACGCGCCGCCCGAAGTTGCTGGTGGCCCGTGACACGCGTGAATCAGGCCCCTGGATCGAGCGACAACTTGCGGCGGGTGTGGCCGCCGAGCGCGGTACCCTGATCAGTGTTGGTGTCATGCCGACCCCTGCGGCCGCCTTTCTGGCAGTCTCCGAGAGGTTCGACGCGGCGTTTGTGGTTTCAGCGTCCCACAATCCGTTTCCGGATAACGGGATCAAGGTGCTGACCGGCTATGGCGCCAAGGCTTCTCTCCAGCTCGAATCGCAACTCTCAGAGGCCATACAAGGCACTTCGTGGCCCCATACATTCAGCCCGGTTGAGGTGCTCGAGACGCGGGACCTGACCGACGCCTATATGGAGCATGCGCGTTGCGTGCTAGGTCGCGCCGGCCACCTCGCGTCCAGTCGTATCGCGATCGATTGCGCCAACGGGGCGATGAGTGTGGTTGCGCCGCGTCTATTCCGTCAACTTGGATTTGACGTCATCGCACTCAATGCCGACCCCGATGGGCAAAACATCAACAAGAGGTGCGGCTCGACCCACCCAGAAGGGCTGAAGGAGGTCGTCTGCTCTCGCGGCTGCCGCCTGGGGGTTGCGTTCGATGGCGATGGTGACCGGGCGATCCTCGTCGATGACCTAGGCAACGTGGCGGACGGTGACGCCATGCTGTTCATCTGTGCCACCCACCTGCAGTCGAATGGCGCTCTTCCTGGGAGTGCCGTGGTCGCGACGGTGATGAGCAATATCGGTCTGGAGCTTGCGCTCCGACGGGCCGGCATTGTCCTTCACCGGTGCCCCGTCGGTGATCGACAGGTGCTCGAGGAGATGCGACGGCGCAACACAGTGCTTGGCGGCGAGCAGTCGGGCCACATCATCTTCTCCGACGTTCTCCCGACCGGCGATGGATTGCTGACCACGCTGTCGGTGCTCAAGGTGATGGTCGACACTCGTCGTGAGCTTTCCGACTTGAGGTCTGGGCTCGAGATCTATCCCCAGGTCCTGCTCAATGTAAGGGTTAAAGCTAAGCCTGATTTGGAGACCGAGCCACACATCGCAGAGGCCGTTAGACATGCGGAAGCGACACTGGGTGGTGATGGCCGTGTCCTGGTACGCTACTCGGGAACCGAGCCGCTGCTGAGGATCATGATCGAGGGACAGGACCGTGCAGTGGTCGACGAGCTGGCCCGTGCGGTTGCCCAATGCGCCCGGGACCGACTGGGGGCGGTCGGCTGAATGTACCGAGGACATTGCTGATGCGATTAGGGGTCAACATCGACCATGTGGCGACGGTGAGGGAAGCGCGGAAGAGCCGTGAGCCCGAGCCGGTTGCGGCGGCCGTACTCGCCGAGCTTGGAGGAGCCGACGGGATCACTGTTCATCTCAGGGGCGACCGACGACATATCCAGGAGCGTGATGTGGAGCTGCTTCGGGAGGTCGTATCGACACGGCTTAATGTAGAGATGGCATCGACACGCGAGATGGTCGAGATTGCGACACGTCTGAAGCCGCACCAGGTGACGCTGGTTCCGGAGCATCCGAATGAGCTGACGACGACCGGAGGGCTTGACGTGATTCGTCATGCCGGCTCGCTAGAGAAAACTGTGACCCGACTGCAACGTGCGGGAATAGTCGTGAGCCTCTTCATTGATCCGGACGGGCCGCAGGTGAAGCGCGCAGCCTCGGTCGGTGTTACCGCGGTCGAGATCAACACCGGTCCGTTTGCTGACGCTTCTGCGGACCGACAGTCTCAACAGCTCCAGCGTGTGGCACGCGCCGCCAAGGCCGCGGTCCGACACCGCCTGAACGTCTTGGCCGGGCATGGGCTTACGTATATCAACGTTGGGCCGATCGTCGAGATTGATGAGATCGCCGAGCTTAATATCGGCCATAGCATCGTGGCCAGGGCAGTGCTGGTCGGGATGGAACGTGCGGTCTTCGAAATGGTTGACGCGCTGCGCTGAGAGGCCATCTTGGGACTATTCACAGGATGTGACGCGCTGGTCGCGTCTTACCCGCCGGACGAATCGCCACCGTCGGGGTGAAGATCTGTTGTCTTCACCACACGAAGCCACGTTATCATCGCTGAGACACGACCAGCATTGGCAATGAGACGAGAATCGCTGATTTTGGGGCTCACGGTCGCCTGCTCGATGGCGATCATGGGGTGGATCATCTGGGCCGAGCGCCCCGTTGCGTCTGTGCCTCCCGCCGCGCCGACCGATGCATCGGTGGGTGGAACGCAGCCGCCACCACCGGACGAGGCTAGGGTCGCCGATCTCATCGCCGCAGCCGAGGCTGACGCTGAGGATCTTGACTCGCGGGTCTCGCTGGCAGAACTGTACTTTGAGTCGCACAGTTTCGAACAGGCGATCCCGCGATATGAGGAAGTCTTGACAATAACGCCGGACAATGTTCAGGCAAGTACAAACTTGGGAATCAGCTATTACTATGTTGGGTCTGCGGAGCGGGCGGTAGAACAGCTTGCGCGGTCGCTCGAGATTGAGCCGACCCACGCTCAGACGCTGGTCACCCTTGGTATCGTGAAGGCTTTCGGTCTCCAGGACCTTGAGGGGGCGACGGCGGCCTGGCAGAGGGTTCTTGAGGTGGCGCCAGACGGTTCCGAGGCTCGTGCCGCCCGCGACGCGTTGAATCGGCTTCAGGCGGCTCATGAGAATACCGAAGGCAGCAGTCAGGCACCGTAGTTAAGCGTAGGTTCGAGGCACCGGCCGGTTGCCCGGCGCTGGCATTCGAGAACAGAGGTATAACGGTAGAGCATCATGTTGGTGGGGTGGGTCATTCGGGTGCTGGTGGTGGCGCTCATCCTGCGTGTCGTCGTCAGTTTCATCAGAGGGGTCGCATCTGGTACACGCTCCGGGACGACCGGCAACCCTGGTGAGTCGCGGAAGAGTGTCCCGCTCGCCAAGGATCCGGTCTGCGGTACGTATGTCGAGCCGTCTCACGCAGTGTCAACCCGGACCGGATCGACCGTGTACTATTTTTGTTCCGAAACCTGCCGGCGGACATTTCGGCAGAGTGCCTAGGGGTCTCAAAATAGATGCGACAGGAAGAGCAACTGCGCGCCGATATCGTTGAAGTAGGTCGCCGCCTGCACAGTCGTGCCTACGTAGCGTCGAACGATGGAAACATTAGCGTCCGCCTGTCAGATGATCGTCTGCTGACGACTCCCAAAGGGGTATCGAAGGGGTTCATGACCCCTGACATGATCGTTGGGACCGACCTAGAGGGCCGGAAGGTGGAGGGAGACCGTGAGCCCTCGTCCGAGCTTCTGATGCATCTTGCGGTCTATCAGAATCGACCTGAGGTGATGGCGGTGGTGCATGCTCATCCCCCCGCGGCGACAGGATTCGCAGTGGCAGGGATCCCACTCGACCGCGCGGTCCTGGCTGAGGTAGTCACAACGCTCGGGAGCATTCCGATCGTCGACTACGCAACACCATCGACATCCGAGCTCGCCGATGCGGTTCGTAAGTACATCAAAGCCCATGACGGGCTGTTGCTCGCCAACCACGGAGCCCTCACGATTGCCGGTGAGCTGTTCGCGGCCTACTACAAGATGGAAACCATCGAACATTTCGCGCGTATCAGTCTGGTGGCCCGCTTGCTTGGCGGCGAGCGAATGTTGTCGCGCGAGGAGGTTAACCGCCTCCAGGATCTCCGGGGCATGTATGGGATCGCATCTCCCGCCCCGATCTGCACCGATGGTGATGACGGGCGAGACAAGACGACGTTGGGTGACGCAAAGGACGTGACGTGCCAAGTGCTTCAGGCGCCGGCGTCGCCGCATGACCGACTGGTCGGCCCTCCTGCGCTTCCACCCGACTTGGCGGCGCTAGGTAAAGACGGAGAAATTCGATTAACATACCGCGAACTGACGGCGCTGATTGAAGACGCCGTGAAGCAAGTGCGTTAGCAGGCCAGACCCTTCAGGGGGCTGCCGACGAGAGGACAACATGGGTGAGGCGCTAGGACTGGTAGAGACTAAAGGGCTTGTCGCGATGATTGAAGCCGCAGACGCCATGGTCAAGGCTGCCAAAGTGACGCTCGTGGGCTGGGAGAAGATCGGCGCGGGATACGTCACCGCCATCGTTCGCGGGGATGTGGCCGCCGTCAAGGCTGCGACAGATGCTGGCGCCGCAGCCGCTCGCCGTGTTGGAGACCTCGTGTCAGTACACGTCATTCCGCGTCCCCACACCAACCTGGAGGATGCTCTCCCAATTGGTAAGTCAGGGGCTAAGAACTAGCTTGGTGGTTCCCATGCGAGACTTCTCGCAGTACCCCGTAACTGATCCATGATTCTGGCTAAGGTTATTGGCACAGTGGTCGCCACCCAAAAGGACGACCGTCTGATTAGTTTGAAGCTGCTGGTGGCGCAACCGATTGACCCTGTCGGGAAGGCGCAGGGAAATCATCTTGTGGCTGTGGATACCGTTGACGCTGGCTTTGGCGAAACCGTGCTCATTGTGAGTGGGAGCTCAGCGCGCATGGCCGCCGAGCTTAAGGATGCCCCCGTCGACGCGGCGATCGTGGGAATCGTCGATTCCGTGACCGTCCAAGCCTGACTCCGTCCTGAGAGCTCGATGTATCTAGCTCGTGTAACCGGTACCGTTGTCGCCACCCAGAAGGACCCCAACTTTCACGGTCTGACGCTACTCGTTCTGGAGCCGTTGACTCCAGATAGGCGTACGGCCGGCCGCGCGATCGTTGCCGTCGATACCGTCGGTGCTGGCGAAGGCGAAGACGTCTTCTTCGTACGCGGCCGAGAGGCGACTCTCCCATTTTATCCTGCCCATGTTCCCACCGACGCAAGCGTGGTCGGTATCGTCGACCAGTGGAACACCGAGGATGTCCCCCCCGCGGCATCGCGGCGAAAACGGCGGTGAGATGCGGCTGGGACGGGTGATCGGTAACGTCGTCTCAACCCAAAAGAACGACAAACTGCAGGGCGCAAAACTGTTGTTGGTTCAGCCTGTTTCGTCGAATGCTGAGCCTTTTGGGACCGTCGTTCTCGCGATCGATGCGACCCAGGCGGGTCTTGGTGACACCGTCTTACTCGTAATCGAAGGGCGTGCCGCCAGCACTGCGCTACGCCGTCCTGGTGCTCCGGTCGATGCCGCCATTCTGGGAATCGTCGACCAGATTGAGCAGTGCGTGGTTACGGTCGAGCCCTGACCTATCCGAACAAGATGTCAGTATTCGGTACATGGGTGGACGTCTTCATGCCAGTACGAATCGCACACCGGTAGGTCGGGTCCTGCGGACACTCGGCCCAACCATCGGCCGGATGGAGCTCCCTGCCATCGAAAAAATTGGTGGCGATCAGCGAGCTGATCCGTTTCACGTACTGATTGCGACGATGTTGTCAGCCCAGACCAAGGACGCAGTTACGTTCGATGCCTCCACTCGCCTGTTTGCACGTGCCGCGACGCCTCATACTATGCTGCGGCTGAAGGTCTCGGATGTCGAACGACTGATCTATCCCGTCAGTTTCTACAGGAACAAAGCCCGACACGTGAAGGAGACTTGCCGCCAGCTAATTGCAAAGTTTGACGGACGGGTTCCCACTACAATGGATAAGTTGTTGACGCTGCCTGGCGTTGGTCGAAAGACTGCCAATCTGGTCTTGATCGTAGCGCTTAGAAGCACCGCGAACATATGTGTCGACACCCATGTTCACCGGATCTCGAATCGGTTAGGCTGGGTCCGTACGAAGACGCCGGAGCAGACGGAATCGGCACTGTATGATGTCGTGCCACGTCGCTGGTGGGCATTGATCAATCTCTATCTCGTGACGTGGGGACAGAACGTCTGTCGCCCCGTCTATCCGGTGTGTGGACGGTGTGCGATCGCAACTCTGTGCCCGAGAATCGGCGTTAGCCGCGTCGGGCGTTGAGCGAACAGTCTGCTATTTGATGCCGCACCACGGTCAGTTGCGTAGCAGCGTCGATGTCGATTCTGTCGCGCGGCTAACGGCCCCTTTGACTTTATAAATATCGTTCGGATCCGAAATTGCTTACCAAGTCACGGGTGTCGTCGGATTCTTCTATCCTGGAGATTGCCAAAATACTGGGATAGTTTAGCGAGGCCGTGAGATTGGGCGGCAGGGGTTTAATCGTTATCCACCCTGTTGTTGGCTGAAGAGGAGTCGCGAGCTCATGCTCCACCTTAACTTCGCCTCAAGGTCGTCCCCCGTTAGAATGTTCCTTTCGGATCGTGTGAGTCGACGATGCTGACTGTCAACGAGATCTTCTTCTCCATCCAGGGAGAATCGAGCCATGCTGGGCGTCCGTGCGTCTTTGTTCGGTTAACCGGATGTGACCTGCGTTGTGCCTGGTGCGACACCTCTTACGCGTTCGACTCGGGGCAGGGGCAGCCGGTAGAGGCGGTGGTGACGGCCGTCGACGCCTATGGATGCTCCCTTGTTGAGATTACTGGAGGTGAGCCCCTGCTTCAACGAGACGTGTATTCACTGATGGAGACGTTGCTGGCTTCAGGTAAGACGGTGCTTTTGGAGACCGGTGGTCATATCGACATCTCGAACGTGCCGCACGACGTCGTGAAAGTGGTCGACGTCAAATGTCCTGGCAGCGGCGAGGTTAAACACAACGACCTTGCCAATCTGGATCGGCTGGCCAAACACGACGAGGTGAAGTTCGTCATCCGTGACCGATCGGACTACGAGTTTGCTCGCGCTCTCGTTCATAAATACGGGCTTGAAAATTGTTGTGCAGCCGTGCTTTTTTCCCCGGTGCACCGCGTACTCGACCCCGATCGGTTGTCTGAGTGGACCCTCGCTGACCGTCTGCCGGTACGTATTCAGGTGCAGCTCCACAAGTATCTGTGGGGTGACGAAGCCAGGGGTGTCTGACGCTGTGAAGGCGGTTGTGCTTCTCAGCGGTGGGCTCGACTCATTTACAGCAGCGGCGGTGGCACGACAGGACGGCTTTAGACTCTACGCGTTGACCGTACATTACGGTCAGCAGCATTTACAGGAGATCGAAGCGGCACGGCGGGTCGGTCGTGCGCTGGGGGTTGTCGACCACGTGGAGCTGGCGGTTGATCTTGGCGTAATCGGCGGGTCCGCGCTGACTACGGAACTGGCGATTCCGAAAGATAGGTCGCTCGACGAGGACACGATACCCGTTACGTACGTGCCGGCGCGGAACACCGTACTGTTGGCCCTTGCGCTGGGATGGGCTGAGGTCCTCGGTGCACAGGATCTCGTCATCGGAGTGAACGCGCTTGATTATTCCGGGTACCCCGACTGTCGACCCGCGTATATTGCAGCGTTCGAACGACTTGCCGCGCTGGCCACCAAGGCCGGGATCGAGGGTTCGGCGGTTCGGGTGCATACACCGTTGATCGAGTGGAGCAAGGCCCAGATCATCCGCCGGGGGATCGAGCTCGGTCTCGACTACGGCCTGACGCACAGCTGCTATGACCCCGAGGAGGAGGGGCGGCCCTGTGGCCACTGTGACAGCTGTCGACTCCGCGCTCGGGGATTCGCAGAGGCAGGTGTCCCCGATCCTCTTCTTAACTGAGGCCTCGGCGGCGTGTTGCTACCCAATCAACGGGTGAAGCTTGCGAGCTGCTCGACCGCCCGGTCGATGATGCGGTTGATGTCGTTGGAACCGGCGCGGTAATTGTTGGCCATAATGGCGAAGACGAGCGTCTCGCCATCCTCCGTGTCGACCAGCCCGGCGAGGGTGCTGACGTTGGACATCGTTCCCGTCTTTGCACGCGCGTTTCCTGCTGCAGCCGTTCCACCCATCCGAGCAGCAAGCGTACCGTCGCGTCCGGCAACCGGCAGCGTCGCTTCGAATACGGCCGACTGATTGTCGGACCGCATCTGCTCCAGCACCGCGACGAGCGCCGCCGGCGTCAGGTGGTTGTAACGAGAGAGACCGGAACCATCGGCAATGATGAATTGGTTGCTGCCGATCGCCCAGGCACTGAGCAAGGTGCCGATGGTGTTCCGGCTGGCCTCCACGGTGCCGGCACCGGTCTGGGAGCCGAGAGTTCGAAAGATTGTTTCGGCAAAGAGATTTTGGCTCCGTTTCATCATGTCGATGGCCAATTCGGATAGTGGTGGCGACAAGTGACGACTCAAGACATACCCTGTTTCCCTGGGTTCCGTCGCCGTGCCAAGGTCCACGTCATCGATATCGATAGCGTCTCCGTCCACTTCGATTCCTTCTCGTATGAGAGTCTGACGAAGTGTCCGAAGAAAGAACAACGTTGGGTCGTCGACTGACACCTGCCGTCGTAAGGGGTCAGAGCCAAGCGGAATCGAGCCGCGTAATTCGAGTGTCGATTGGCCCGGTAGGCGTAAGAGGCGAAGGACCACATCGCTGTCAGTGGGTCCGGTTACCACGTAGCTGACCAGGTCGAGACCACTCTCTGGTTGCTCGATTCTCGCTATAGCCGGCCTCTGTGCCGCAGTACTAGGCTCAATGATCAGATCGGCAACATTCTCATGAAACGTCAGTGCACCGCTGGGCGCGGCGAAGCCGAACGCAAGGTCATTCCAGGTCCACCCGTCACCCAAACGACTGCCTGGCCAAGTTGCCCCGTCGTCAATCGCGCGGTCGTCGCCCACGACGCGGCCAGAAATGCGGCGAATACCGGCAGCCTTGATGGTCTTGGCCCACTCAGTGAAAAGATCCACTGGATTGCAATCAGCCGACATTCCGCGGCCGCCGATGGTTGGGTCTCCCGTACCTTTCACTACAAGATCGCCATCAAGCACGCCGTCGTTGACCGACCCGTCGGCGAGTAGCTGAGTCTCGAACCGGAAGTCCCAACCGAGACTCGAGGCAGCAGCCGCCAATGTTACGAGCTTGGTCGTCGACGCCGGGATCAGCAACGTGCGGTGGTTCAGACTGTAGAGCGTTTCGTCGCGGTCGGGTGAGCGGACCTGCACGCCCCAAATCGCCGCAGGTGCCGAGGCGTCACTGAAGAGTCGAGCTAGATTTCGCTGTAGACGGAGTACCGCCCGGTTCGAGGTGGGATTCGTCGGTGCCGCGGCGGGAGAGCTGGCGGGGGGCGGTGGCGTGTGTACGACACAGCCTGCCATCGCCACGACCGCCCCGAGGATGGTTACACGGACGAGTGTCAAATGGGCCTCCTCGGCTGGCCGCCTCGTCTTTCTCGTCTCTCGAAGCGGGGGCTCAAGGCTCGGCGCGTTGGACCGCCGCCAGTGCCTCGAGTACATCATCCACGGCCCTTGTGTCTAGCACCGCGGCGCCCGGCTCATTGCCGTGAACGCCGTATGTCGCGTCTCCGGATTGCCACAATGTGACCCGTTCTTTATCGTCGCTGTCCGGGGTTCCGTCGGTATTAAACCTCACCCGGAACGCAGCGAGCGCGGTCGTCTCGTCGAGTCCACGCTCGGCACGTGATTCGACAAACGACTCTGCGCGGAGGTTGGAGAGCTTGGCTAGAAGATCATCGATCTGATCCCGGTCGACATCTCCTGACTCGGGTGACACCCTGGTCCAGGACGGTTCTGATACCTCAGCTTCCGATCCCGCCTTTTCAAACGCAGCCGTTTCGTCCGAGTGTTCGATCTCCAACCAGGAGGCGTTGAACGGACGAAAATCAAACAAATTCTTGTCGCGGTACTCGTCTGCCGATCGTTCGAGGTCGGTCACGAGGGAGGATTCGACCGTGAAGACGACCGACCGCGAGGCGTCCCTGGCGTACGACGTACCATCCGGCGCCTCGCTACCCACCAGGAGTGTTGCGCTCGCGCTGCCGAACTGGATCGTTGCCGTCAGTCGTGGTGTAGTCAGGCCATACTCCGAAAAAACCTCCTCTTCTGTCTTGGTGTCAGATGGGCCCTCAACGGCCACCGAACGCATCTGTCCGGCGCTTAACCGTCCGACAATTCCCTCGGCGGTGCTGAAATCTGCTCGGACATCCCACGGCTCCTGTAGGCGCCATTCACTCGCGTTCTTGGCGAGATGAATTGATGTGCTATCCGACTCGATCTCGAACTGATCGACATCAAATGTATCGAACCCTAGGATCGCCTTATCGCGCAGATCGAATGTTGATTTACCGAACGTCGTATCCAGGTTCGATGCAATAAGCACGATGCGGCCGCTATCGGCTAGCGTGGCGTACCGTTCACCGCCTGTCGGGGTCGCGTCACCAACGAGGAATCGCTGCTCCTGTGAATCCTCCGACAGGACGAAACCGATCTCCACCACCGGCTCGTTGAGCCCAAAAGGTGCGAGGTCGACAGCCGCGTCGTCGATGACACGGCGAATTTCGAGCGACGCGAGCGCTGACGTGATCGACGAGATCTGTGTGTCATCAGCCGCCGCTGTAACAGGCGAGGTCAGCTGCCAGGCATCGCCGTCGTCCGTTCGCGTGAGCACTGTTTCCGTATCGCCGACGCCGATTGACAGCCGGCTGAACTCCTCGGCGGTCGTGTCGAGTAGCGATTCGTTGGGAGGAATCGCCGAGGCCGGGGGACGCTCGAGCTCGATCAGGTACACATATGTCCCAAGTGCTACGAAAACGACGAGCAGAATTAAAGTGGATCGTGTGCCTCGCATCAGCTACCGTCTCCGCCACCAGGTAAACAGACCGGCTCCGATGACCGCGGCCGGAATCATGAGGAGCGACAGCCATGTGATCCGTAACTGCTGGTCGGCTGTGAGCGTGATCCGTCGGTCTTCAGGTTGTTTCGGTCGAACTGAGATCAGGTTCTCCTGCTGAGCTAGCCAGTTGAGGGTGTTGAGGGCGAGGTCACGGTTCCCCTGGATACCCAGCGATCCGTTCGCAGCGAAATCTGAATCGCCGATGACCGCGACGCGAGCCTCTGGGGTGGGTAGATCAGCATCTTCTTCTTCAGCGTCGTCTGCTGCCGGATCGGCCGACGTCGTATCCTCGCCTACAGACTCTGGTGTGTCTGGCCGTTCGACCGTTACCGCGACCGCGGCGCCGATCGAGATTGGTCCTGGGATGTCGTCCTCATCCATCTGGACTTCGCCGGCCGCAAGCTCTGTCAGGTCGATTTCGGCCCAGCTTCGTGCTGACGTCTCGATAAATGTTTGAGCTACTCGCTCACCTACGCCGTTTGAGCTCGGACTCACCGAGCGAGCCAACGGGAATGCGGTGAGTAGCGCGAAGTCCTCCGTAATCGGATGGACGGGATACGTGGCCGCGACGGGAACGGTCGCGTCGGTCCCAAGCAGCTGTCCGACACCACTCACGTCGACCACGACATCGCTGCTTAGTTCAATGCCCCATTCCGCGATGAACGAAATCAGATTGGGTTGGGGTGTGGCGACTGGATCATCAGCCGGGTCAATCAAGAACAGGGCTTTTCCACCTTGTTCGAGATAGTCACGGAGGGCATCGATTTCGCCGGGCAAGTAGTCAGTGGTGGGCCCAGCCACGACGACCACGGACGCCGCCGAGGGTACCTCACCGGTCTGAGCGAGCACGACGGTATCGACGATGAGGTTGTCGCGCTGGAGTGCCTCTGCTAGTCCCCCGTAATCATCACGCTCATTACCGCTGGGCGTTCGTTCATCATGCCCCTGGACGAAGTACACTCGCAGCTCCTCACCTTCGATGACTTTGATAAGGGCGTTGGTCAGTGCCTGCTCTTCATCCGAGACGACCCGTTCGATCCGATCCTCGTACTCGAAGATCACTGTGCCATAGGATTGCACGTCATATTGTCTGGCCCTGAGTGGTTCCTTGTCGACGTCCACGAATTCCAGCGATACCTGAGACGACCGATACTCATACTCAGCCAGTCGATCTCGATAAGCCGGGAACTCCACATCTCGACCGAACACGATCACTTGGATCGGTGCCTCGAGCGACTCCAAGATCTGGACGGTTTGATCTGACAGCGAGTACTGACCGCCTGCCGTCAGATCCCAGCGCCAGTTCTGGCGGAGCAGAACAAAGTTGATCGCCACGAGAATCCCGAGGACAAGCACGACGCTCGACGTGGCTAGAGCTCCGTATCGTGTTTGGCGCCGACTGAGCGACCCGACGATGTCACGCCACTGGGTGAGCGCGTACAGCCCGATGACGACAATGCCCGCCACGGACGACCACCACCATACCTCCTGCTGGGCCGGCATCGTGAACCGGACGATCAAGGCTCCCACTACCAGCGCAATGCCAACCCAACCAAGCAATCCAGACAATTTTTCAGACACTGAGTGTTACCCTCTCCAGCGTTCACTGTCGACGGATTTAGCGGTTAGAAACAGTCCGAAGGAAATAAAGCTGAGGTAGTACGTCAAGTGGCTCGTATCGATGACCCCCTTTGAGAAGTCGTCGAAATGGTCGAGCACCGATAGGTAGGCGAGAACCTGGCTGGTTGTTGACCCGCCGCTTGGATCACCCAGCCAGCTAATCACCCAGAACAGTAAGAGCACTGCGAACGTCACCATGCCTGCTACAACCTGGTTCTTGGTTGTACTCGAGATCAGCAGGCCGATCGAAATGAACGATGCGCCCATAAGAAACAGGCCCAAATAGCCGCTGAGGATCGGTGCCAGCTCGGGCTCGCCATACCAGAACAGAAAGGAGATATGGATACCCGTGACGGCGAGCATCAAGATAAAGAGAGAGAGGGCGCCGCAAAACTTGCCGAGGATAATTTGGAAGTCAGTCAACGGTGATGAGAGGAGTAACTCAATCGTCCCCGAACGTTTCTCTTCGGCGTACGACCGCATGGTGATCATGGGAAGTACGAACAGCATGATTACGCCCGTGTTACCAAGCAGCGGCCGAATCATGTACTCGTTAATGTTGATGGGCGGCGCGCCCGCCATCATGCCGGCCTGCAGACTGATGCGAAGCAGAAAGCTCAGCGAGCTTACGAAGAAGACTCCGAACAGGACGGCAAACAAGCCGATCACGACGTAGGCGATCGGTGACACAAAGTACGAGCGAAGCTCCTTTTGGGCAATAGCAAGGATGTTACTCATCGGCTACCTCCGGGGACGTCTCTATCCCTCTGTTCCCCTCAGGTCCTGTCACGGCTGTCTCGTTCGCCGCTACCACTTCGTCCTGGGTGGTGAGCTCGAGGAAGATATCTTCCAGACTCATCTTCAGTCGGCGCAGCTCAAGCAGACCCCAACCATTTGAGACAATCGCGTTAGCCAGATGCCGTCGGACATCATCACCCTGCGCGACCTGAACGTCGACGACGCTGGCGCCGTTGCTTTCTGGGTTAACCGACACGCTGACGACTCCATCAAGTTGCTCGAGAGCCAGGCTAGGGTCGTCCCCGAGTGTGTCGATCTCTAGGCGAATCGTCTCTGAACCTCCGAGACGTTTAGTCAGATTTTCGGGCGTGTCAACAGCTACAACATGTCCTTTGTTGATGATGACGACCTGCGCGCAGGTTTGCGCAACCTCTGGCAGGATGTGCGTGCTGAGAATGATGGTGTGATCACCAGCCAAGTCTTTGATGAGTTCGCGCGTCTCAATGATCTGTTTCGGGTCGAGGCCAGCAGTCGGCTCGTCAAGAATTAGCACTTCGGGATTGTGCAAGATGGCCTGTGCCAGTCCGACTCGTTGCCGATACCCTTTTGACAGCTTGCCGCAGTGTCTGTCGGCTACATCGGTAATACTGGTCCGCCTCATCGCGAAGTCGATCCGGCTGGCACGGTCTGAGGCCCTCACTCCGCTGATACGCGAGGCAAACGTCAAATACTCTCGTATCGTCATATCGGGGTACAGCGGGGGAGTCTCAGGCAGGTACCCCGTGCGGCGCTTGGCTTCGACCGGCTCGTCGAAGACATCGAAGCCCGCGATCAGAGCTCGTCCCTCGGTTGGCGGGATACACCCGGTCAGGACGCGCATCGTTGTGGTCTTACCCGCTCCGTTGGGTCCGAGAAAGCCCAGAATTTCCCCGGGTTCGACTCGAAAGCTGACGTCGTTGACTGCCGTAATCGGACCGTACCGTTTCGTGACGTTTTGAACCTCAATCACGAGGTGACTCCTTCAGTTGTCGTTGATGATGTGGGGCCATCCAGCCGTAAGCTACACTGGATAAGCGAATTACATCGGATGCTGCCAATATAAACGGACAGGGAAGTGCTGTCAACCCGGCACGCTGCAGGTCGGCGAGACCTGGGATCCAACGGCGTACTGGTCGACGAACTCGTCGATTGCTGACTGGTCGACCATCCCCACCTCGTCAAATTGAAGTCCCATGCCAGTGCGGTGGTCAGTCCATGCGACCCGCGAAACGGCGTTGAGATCGCGTTGCGAACCCGGCAGTCGAAATCTCACGTGCACCTTCGTGCCTGTCTTGAGAGGCGTCATGGTCCGGACTCCCAGACCCCCCTTGCTCAGGTTGAGCGTAGGAGCGGTCGCGATCGTCTCGGCAAACCGAAACGTGACTGGAATGTCGAGCGTGACGCGCGTGCTGGTACGCCGATTGAAGCTGTCTGGGAACAGGCGCGGAGCCAGTGATGGAAGGATGTGATGGTCGGCGCAGTATTCGTTGACGTAGGAGTCGATACCGAGCGAGACGAGCTCTCGCACTTCCCCCGCATCCCGAACCGAACCGCTTAGGATGACGATACTGGTTTTAGATTGGTGCACCTTCACGGCGCGAGCAGCCTCGGCGCCGGGCTCTGCGAGTTGCAGGTCGAGTACGATGAGGTCGGCCATACCGACCGGTGCCTGGACGGAAGTAAGAAGCTCCGCCTGGGTGCGCACCTCGACCGTGTGATGTCCTGCGTCCTGAAGAGCGGTGGTGAAGCGCTCACGAGTGTAGTCGTCGTTGATCGCGACAATTACTGTCTTGGACGGGGCAAAGGACTGCATTGTGAGATCTTATATAGAATGCGTCTGGCTGACAGTTTCGCTGATCGTGGGGGTCCATGACTAGATGCCCGGAGTGTGAGGCCGAGATTGAGTCCGACGAACTTGACGAGTTCGACGTAGATATCGGCGATCGCCTGATTTGTATCGCCTGCGCGACCCATCTGGAGGTTGTAAGGGTGGTGCCGGTCGAGCTGGCTGTCGAGTCGGAGGATGCGACGGACCGCTCGGATAACTCGGATAATGGTGATGCAACGGGCCGCCACGTGAAGAACTGGGAAAAAGACGGCGAATGGGACACGTAAGGGCTAGAACACGTTAAATGACAATTTGGGCCGGTAAGTCATTGACAGATTTGCTCGAAACTTTGTACGCTGACCCGCGGCTAGTATTAATGGTCTTCGTAACGCAGTGCCGATAATACTAGCAAGATGTTTCCAGGTCTCTAAAAAGATGTCTCTAGGTCTCTGAATGGAAAGAACTATGAAATCCGCATGGCGAAACCTGATGGCTGTGGCCCTTTGCGCCGTATTTGTATTCAGCGCTGCGGCGTGTTCTTCGAATCCACCACCTGAGCCGCCGCCGCCGCCACCACCGCCGGAGGAACCGCCGCCGCCGCCGCCGCCGCCGCCGCCGCCACCACCACCACCACCGCCACCGCCACCACCGCCAACGGAGGAAGAGCTGTTTGAGCGGATGAGTCTTGAGGAGTTGAACGATACGTCGCCGCTCAGTCCAGTCTTCTTCAACTACGACGAGGCTGAAATTTTACCAGCGGGTCGAACGGTTCTCCAACGAAACGCTGATTGGATGCGGCGATGGTCGTCAACTCGGGTCATGATTGAGGGGCACTGTGACGAGAGAGGGACGAACGAATACAACTTGTCGCTGGGTGACGAACGGGCCACTGCCGTCAGGGACTATCTTGAGAGTCTTGGGATTTCCGCTGGCCGAATTCAGACCCTCAGTAAGGGCGAGGAGGAGCCGCTCTGCCAGACTGAATCTGAGGGGTGCTGGTCGCGAAACAGGCGCGGTCAGTTCATCGTCACTGCGAAGTAACCGTTTCGCGGTATAGATCTCAAGACGGGTGTTGGGCTGCCGAGGCCTAACACCCGTCTTTTTTTCTGTCAGCGATTGGTTTCGACGCCGGAGCAAGCGCAGCGGTTAGCTGCGAGACCGAGATGCGGTGGCGCGCGATAATCTGGTCGCCGCTGATCAGGACGGGTATATCGTTTCCAAATTTCCGTTCGAGGTCAGGCCGCACGGAGATGTCAATCTCGCTCAACACGATAGGATACCGTCGATCCACTTGCGCGACGACCATCTTCATTGTCTCGCAGAGGTGGCACCCTGTTCGAGTGAGCAGCGTCAACGCGGTCATGCTTGGGTGATTTGCTGCCCGATCTGGGCCGCCGCACCGCGAGGGTCTGGCGCCGCCGTAATGGGCCGACCGACAACAAGGTAGCTGGAACCAGCGGCGATTGCGCTGGCTGCATCCATTGTTCGTTTCTGGTCGTGCATCTGATCCATCCTGCAATTCCGAATACCCGGTGTTACGACGATAAAATCGTTCCCGCACGCCTCACGAATTAACCCGATCTCAAGGGGCGAGGCGACGACACCATCGACGCCAGCCGACTGTGCGAGTCGCGCAAGGGCCTCAACCTGTTGCGGCACTGAACGGGAGACACCCAACCCCCGCAGTGTTGTGTCATCAAAGCTGGTGAGGACGGTGACGGCTACGATCTGCGGGCCCTCGTCTTGGCTCGCCGCCGCCTCCTTTGCGGTCGCCAGCATGTCGTATCCACCGGTGGCGTGGACAGTCAACATCCAGACGCCGAGGTCGGCGGCGGCATGCACGGCCGCCGAGACTGTGCTTGGGATATCGTGGTACTTAAGATCAAGAAAGACCCGATGCCCTTGGGTAACCATTCGTCGTACCAACGGCGGACCCTCTGCGCAGAAGAGGCGACTCCCTATTTTAAAACCGCCCGCGACACCCTGAAGCTGGTCGCTCAGGTCGAGCGCCTGTGCGGAGGAATCGACGTCGAGAGCAACTATGAGCTGGTCCATGTCACATCGGGCTGTGAGAGATTAATCGAACCGACGATATCGCCGGCCGACGTGTGGTCGTGGCGTTCTAGGTAGGACTTTAGACCGCTCAGCAACTTCGGCCAGATGAATGGGTCAACGAAGTTGGCTGTGCCGACCTGAACGGCGGTGGCACCCGCAACCATGAATTCGACGACATCGTTAGAAGTGGCGATGCCACCCATGCCCATGATCGGAATCTTGACCGCTTGCCGGCATTGATGAACCATTCGCACCGCGATCGGTCGGATCGCAGGACCACTGAGACCACCAACCACATTCGATAGTCTGGGTCGGCGCGTCTCCACGTCGATAGCCATCGCGAGGAACGTGTTGACGAGCGAAACGCCATCCGCCCCGCCGTCTTCGGCGGCCCGCGCAAAGGCCGCCACGTCTGTCACGTTGGGTGTCAGCTTGGGAATGATCGGAAGGTGCGTGACCCGTCGGACGGCCGCTACGACGTCGTGTGTTCCGCTCAAATCGCACCCGAAGGTGATTCCGCCCTCCTTGATATTGGGACAGGAGATGTTGAGTTCGAGAGCTGCAACACCGTCCGCATCAGAAAGTCTCCGTGCGAGTTCGGCATACTCGCCGACAGTTGAGCCGCAGATGTTAACGATGACAGTCGCCCCGTGTGCGCGTAGCGCGGGAAGCTTGTCGTCGATGAAACGGCGGACGCCGATGCCCTGCAGTCCGATCGCGTTGAGCATCCCACTCGGCGTCTCTACGATTCGCTCCGGAGGATGCCCCTCTCGCTCTTCCAGGAACAGACCCTTTACGGCCACTCCCCCAAGGGTCGACAGGTCTACGGTCTCTGTGTATTCGAGGCCGTATCCGAAGCACCCGCTCGCGGCGACCAAAGGGTTGTTCAATCGCAACGGCCCGAACTGAACGGCGAGATCAACTACAGACATCATCGAAGAGTCGTCAGATAAGCTCGTTCCAGACGACGTGGTCGCCAGAAAACACGGGACCGTTCAGACACGATCGCACAAGGTGTGGTGACCCGTCTGTCGACCGCACAGGCACGACGCAGCTGTAACATCCCCCTAATCCACATCCCATGACGGGTTCCAACGAGACTTCGGACACACGTCCATGCTGCTGTGCTAACGTGGCCACCGTACGCATCATCCCGGTTGGACCACACGCATAGACGGTGACCGGCTGGGTAGCGGGTGTCGCCTCGAGCTCACGGGTGAGTGGCGTCGTCACAAAGCCGGGCTCGCCAAGGCTACCGTCCTCCGTGGTCAGAAAGAGACGCACACCCAGCTGTTCGAATCGGTCCAGGTAGTACAAATCCTGTGAAGACCGTCCCCCATAGAACAGGGTCGTCGCCGTCGAATGTGTCTGTAACGCTTCGGCCAGAGTCAAGAACGGAGCCAGACCGACGCCGCCAGCCACCATCCACGCCTCGTCTGAGGGAGGGACGACCGAGAACGGTTTCCCGAGTGGTCCCAGGCAGCACATACGGTTACCAGGCTCGAGTGTAAAGAGTGTCCGAGTGACAGCACCGACCACCTTGTTGAGGAGCGACAGGCCTGCCACGTCGCCGTCGTCATTCCGGAGGATCTCGAAGACTGAAAATGGTCGTCGCAGGAGTGGCTCCGAGTCTAGACCGCACTTGACCATAACGAACTGTCCAGGTCGACTTTGGGCGGCAATCTCCGGGGCGGCAATAGAGACGATGTTGTAATCCGGCGAGAGCCGATCGTTCGACAGGACCACCGCGTCGATGTCAAGCGGCATTATCGGGAGTATACCCGATGGTTTTCTGACATCATGGACGCGGTGGCACTTTACGCTGGTGGTTGATGCGATATTTGCGAATACTGACGAACGCGGTACTGGCTGGACTGCTAGCGGCGGTCTATATCGCCATTCTGTTTCTCCAACTCAACCCTCACTTGCCGACCGACCTGACCGCCCTTTGGCCTTTGCTGGTTGTGGTGATCGGCTTCTATGGAATCCATGCCGCGGCGTTTTTCTACGCGATGATCGTGCTGCGCCAGGTGCTTTCTTCGGAGCTCCTGTCGCCGGGTTGGCTCAGTCTGAGACTCTTGTCGTGGCTGAGCGCGGCGGCTGCGAGCGGCGCGACACTGCTCATGTGGCTCAATCTCCGTGGTCTCCGTACTGCGCTGGCCGAAGAGGCGGCTCGTCGTCTGGGTGTCGGGGCCCTCGCGATGGGGTTGTGCGCACTGGCGTTGCTCGCCATCGCGGTCGTTCACTATTCCTTCGGACGACGGGGCAGTGTGGTCGGCGCGTCGCTGTTTGGTCTGGCGGTGGTGGCGTCTGTGACGCTACCTGTCGTTGCTCGAGGGGAGGCGGTGCCGCGGCAGTTCGGTTCGTATCCACTCGACGTCGATAGTGCGAGCGAGCCGAGCCGCGAACGTTCGCGCGTCCTCATGCTCCTGCTCGACGGCGCATCGCTCGACTACCTGTCGCTGGCGACAGCCGACGGGAGGCTTCCTAATTTTGGCCGTATGCTCGATTCAGGCGCGGCAATGCACCTGGCCACACTCCGCCCAACGCAACCCGAGCCGGTGTGGGCGACGGTGGCCACCGGAAAATACCCGCCGCGCCATGGTGTGATTTCAGCCTCAACCTACGAGGTCGGTTCTGACTTCGCGCGTCTGGAGCTCCTGCCTGACCATTGCTTCGCTCAAGCGCTGGTGTACCTCGGCTTTCTTAATGAGTCCCCGGCGTCGTCGGCCGAACTGCGTTCTCGTCCCCTGTGGAGCGTGCTAAGCGGGCAGGGTGTTTCAGTTGGGATCGTCGGTTTGGCGCTTACCCATCCCGTTCAGCCGATTCACGGTTTCGTCGTGAGCGACCGATTTCACCTAATGTCAGACCCTCTATTCGATCCCCTGGCGGCAGAAGCGGCGTATCCGGAGGAAGCTGTGTCGATCGGTGCAGCAGCGATGCGCGACGTCCGCGGGCAGGGCGTACTCAATACCAAGGCCACGGGTGTTGAGGGTTCCCTGGCGCCACCGGCTGAAGCAGCACCAATTTGGCAAGACCGTGTGTATAGTCGGATCGCTGATCACCTGCGTGTTCATTTTGACGGCGTTCGACTGTTTGCCGTCCGATATCGTGGACTCGATCTCGCTGGCCACAGTTTCCTACCGACACAGGTCCCGTTGCCGTTGATGGGGCTCGGGGATGAACGCGGTGATGCTGCCAGTCTTGAGGCGTACTATCGCCAGGTTGACAACGAGGTCGGCGCGGTCCTCGATTTTCTCGGTCCCGACGACCTGTTCCTGGTGGTGTCTGGCTTCGGGATGGAGCCTGTCACCTCATCCAAACGTCTATTTGCCAGCCTCGTGGGTGATCCGGACGTGACCGGGACCCATGAGAACGCTCCAGATGGTTTCCTTCTTGCGTACGGGACGCAGGTCGAGCCAGGTCGGCACATACCCGCGGGTCGGTGGTCGACGTCGCTCCCACGGTGCTGTACTATCTCGGCGTGCCGGTTGCTCGTGACGTCGACGGCGTGGCCCGCACGGATATCTTCATGCCGACCTTTACTGAAACGCGCCCAATCACCTTTGTGGCATCTTACTAGCGCGGAGCGCGTCGCTTGAGCCGGCCGGAACCTGATAGAGTTCTGTGTATCTCTTTAACGATGACCCTGTGAGGTCGCGAAGAGGCAACGGTGCATACTGCGAACCTGTTCACACATAGACCTGTTTTGTCTCGGTTGCGGGCGTTCGACGCCCCGCCCCTCCAGATTTTCTGCTCTCGATTACGTCAACACCCGCGAGGTCGATCGTGCCGACCGTAATGGAGGCTGATCGTATCGGACGCGCGCTGATGCGTATTTCACACGAGATCGTCGAGCGGAACCGTTCGATTGATGAGTTGGCACTCGTTGGCGTCCGCACCCGTGGCGTACCGATAGCCGAGCGGATCGCTGGGAACGTTGAGAAAATCGTCGGGCGAGCTATTCCCACCGGAGCGCTCGATATTACGTTGTATAGGGATGATTTGATGCGACACACGGTCGGACCGCAGGCGGTGCTTCGGGAGACCGCGATCCCGTTTTCCATTGATGACCGCCGGATTCTATTGGTCGACGATGTCCTGTATACCGGTCGGACGGTGCGTGCTGCGCTTGATGCCCTTATCGATTTTGGACGTCCGGAATCAATTCAACTGGTCGTACTGGTCGATCGAGGTCACCGCGAGTTGCCGGTCAAGGCTGATTATGTGGGTAAGAACCTTCCGACGTCACTTACACAGAGTGTGCAGGTCACGCTGGTCGAGATCGATGGGACTGACGCAGTCAAAGTCTTGGAGGGAGATCTGACGTGAGTACGCAGGACAACCCGAGTCCGGCGTCGGCACGCGAGCCGGTTGCGATTTCTGTTCGATTGAGGTCGCGACACCTCCTCAGTATCGCCGACCTGACACCGGACGAGATCCTCTTGATTCTCGACACCGCACAGGTTATGAAGGAGATCGGCACCCGACCAATCAAGAAAGTTCCGACGCTCCGAGGTAAGACGGTGGTCAACCTGTTCTTTGAGCCCAGCACAAGGACGCGTACCTCCTTTGAAATTGCCGAGAAGCGTCTGAGCGCCGATGCACTCAACGTTGCGGCGCTCACATCCAGCGTCGTGAAGGGGGAATCCCTCTCCGACACCGTGCGAAATCTTGAGTCGATGGCCCCCGACATGATCGTGGTACGGCACGGGTCGTCCGGGGCGTGTCATCTACTGGCTGACGTTGGCAGCTCGCGGATCATTAATGCCGGCGATGGGATGCACGAGCATCCAACGCAGGCCTTGCTGGATGCGTTCACGATCCGCGAGCACAAGTCGTCGATCGCCGGCCTGAAGGTTGCGATTATAGGTGACCTTGCGCATAGTCGGGTGCTGCGTTCAAATGTCCTGCTGCTCAATGCGCTGGGTGCTGATGTGTGGGTGTCCGGTCCGTCCACGATGATGCCGTGTGGGATCGATCGTTTCGGGGTCACCGCGACCACATCCGTTGATGAGGCCGTGAGCGAGGCCGATGTTGTGATGATGTTACGGATTCAGCTCGAGCGGATGCGCGGGCACTTCTTTCCATCGCGGCGTGAATACTTCAGCCTGTTCGGGCTGACCCGGGAACGCCTTCGCTTGGCGAAGCACGATGCGATCGTCATGCACCCTGGGCCCCTGAACCGAGGTGTTGAGATTGCCTCCGACGTGGCGGATGGACCGGACTCAGTGATCCTGGAACAAGTGTCTAACGGAGTGGCCGTCCGAATGGCGATCCTCTATCTGTTGGCCGGTACCGAGGAGGGCACGGCATGACAGCCACGAATCCCCAGTCCATTGCGCCGGATGCGGTGATACTCAAGGGCGGGCGTGTTGTAGATCCGATGCATAGCCGAGACGGGACGTTCGACGTGAGAATCGAGCACGGCCGTGTCGCACAGGTGGATAAGAACCTCCCAGTGGATACCGCACGTGTTGTTAATGTGCCGCCCCACGTCGTGGTGTGTCCTGGTCTGATTGACCTTCATGTGCACCTGCGAGAGCCGGGGCAGGAGCATAAGGAAACAGTCGCGACAGGCGTCCAGGCGGCAGTGGCCGGCGGGTTCGTCGGGGTAGTCTGCATGCCGAATACCGTGCCGGTGAACGACCACGCAGGCGTTACCGAGTTAATTCTTCACAGGGCAGCCGAAGCCGGCCTGTCGCGCGTATATCCGGTAGGTGCTGTCTCGATCGGTTCGAAAGGCGAGCAGCTGACGGAGATCGGTGCACTTCAGAAGGCTGGGTGTGTAGCCATTTCTGACGATGGGTACCCGGTCGCCGATTCGCTGTTGATGCGTCGGGCTCTCGAGTACGCCTCAATGTTCGACATCCCGGTCATCAATCATTGCGAGGACCCATCACTGAAAGCAGACGGCTCGGCGCACGAGGGGTATCACGCTGCAGTGCTCGGTCTCAGGGGTATCCCGGGCGCTGCAGAATCGATCATGGTCGAGCGTGATGTTTCGCTCAGCGAGCTCACTGGGGGGCACGTACACATCGCACACATGAGTGCTCGGGACTCGCTCCGCGCCGTCCGATCAGGCAAGGAGCGCGGTATTGGGGTGACGTGCGAAGTAACGCCGCATCATTTCATCCTGACCGATGAGCAACTGAGCTATGACACCAACTTTAAAATGAATCCACCGCTGCGTGAGGATGCCGACCGGGATGCGATGCTCGACGGACTTGTTGATGGCAGTATCGATGTCATCGCGACGGACCACGCACCGCATCATGTGGACGAGAAATCGGTGGACTTCGACAGCGCGCCGTTTGGGATCGTCGGTCTTGAAACGGCAGTTTCGCTGGTCCTGGACCGGCTGCTGCATGGCGGCGTGTTGACGTTGTCTCGGATTATCGAGTTACTGGCCATCAATCCCGCCAGAATATTGGGTTTAACTCGGGGAGGTCTGACTGTGGGAGCGCCGGCTGACATCACCTTTTTAGCGCCGGACCTCATGGTGGAGGTATCGGCAGCATCGTTTCGATCGAAGGGTCGCAACACGCCCTTTGATGGCTGGACCCTTCGCGGCGCCGTGGCGGCCACCATGATCGAGGGTCGGACCGTCTACGTCAACGACAACGTGGCCGGCGCTGCCACGTTCGAGGATCCGGTCGCCCGCTAAGGACAGAGAGGCGAATGGACACCCCGCGGCCTAAGTCGTCATCCCGCACGCGGGCGACCCGAAAGGATGACGTCCGCGCCAAAGCCCGCCTCGACCTTCAGCGCTATCACGTACTGATGGTCGACGGTCATTTTGACTACGGCAACGGCTACCACGGGCGTGTCTACGTCAATCCTCACAAGCTGTTCCAGGAGCCTTCGTTGATTTGGCGCCTCGCCCAGGACCTCATTGACCTTTTACCAGGCATTTTGGTCGATCAGGCTGAGGTGGTCGCTGGTCCAGTAACGGGCGGAGCCCTACTCGCGCACACGATAGCTGGCTTGTTGGATGGCCGACGAAATCTTTCGCACGCTCCGACACGGTTTGCGCCGTTTACTATGGAAGCGTCGACCGGTCTGGCACTGCGCCAGACCTATGCCAGGACCGTGTTAGGGAAACGAGTCCTTTTGGCAGACGACGTGCGCAATACGGGCAAGACGCTGGGACGCTGTGCCCAGCTGATCGTGGAAGCCGGCGGCGACGTTATCGGCTCGATGGCGATTCACGACAGGCTGGAGTCAGTCGTTGATCTCGGCGTTCCGCACGTTGCACTGGCCGAGTACAAAGTTCCTACGAGTTGTTCGGCCGACGAGTGCCCGATGTGTGCGACTGGTATGCCGATCACGATTTTCTGACCGAGGACAAGGGAGACGGGAGCCAAAAAGCAGCAGCAGACTGAACCCTCTGAGGGTCTGGTTAAGGCGGCCCTTGATCGACTGTATCTTGAGTTCGACCACAGGCAGGAAGTGGCCGACCCGGTTTATCTGGCACGTCGTTACGCTGATCCAGCGGACCAGGAGATCGCAGGCTTCTGCGCCGCTGGCCTAGCTTTTGGGCAGGTGGCTAGCGTCCTCAGCTCCGTCGAGGCGTTGTTGTCCGTGATGGGCCCGTCACCTGCGGCATTTGTTCGGCAGTTCGACCCTCGCCGAAGCCATCGCGCGATCCGGACTCTGCGACATCGATGGATTAGCGGATCCGATCTCGTGGCGCTTTTAGTGGTGTTACGCTACATGGTCGACACCGCCGGCTCGATCGAGCGCTTTTTTCTTAGTGGATACCGCCCAGAAGCTGAAGACATCGGCTCGGCTCTTGATCATTTTTGCACCCGCGCACGTGGAGTTGACCTGCGACGTGTGTATCCTGCCGCGGCAACTCGCCAGGGAGTCTGGTATTTTTTCCCAAAACCGTCTGATGGAAGCGGCTGCAAGCGACTAAACCTCTACCTGCGGTGGATGGTCAGACGCGACCATATCGACCTCGGAATCTGGTCGCGGGTCGACCGGTCCAAGCTCGTCGTACCGCTGGATACGCATGTTATTCGCGTCGGGCAGTGCCTCAAACTCACGTCATATCGAAGTCCAGGCTGGCCCATGGCGCGTGAAATCACAGAGACGCTTAGACGGCTCGACCCTGATGATCCCGTAAAATACGACTTCTCGTTGTGTCACCTGGGGATGCAGGGCGCTTGCGGGTTCAATCGGCCGCAGGGGGACCAGCAGTGTCCGCTGCGCGGCGTGTGTGTACCACACGTCGATACGCCTCGACGGTCTCGTCAATCATAACGGTCGGCGCTGAATCGCGCGCTGGGACCAGCAGCCCGGTTTCTCGGTGGTCAACCACTTCTGGTAAACGACCGACCAGTGTCGCCATGACGGGTCGGCCGTAAGCCATGGCGTCAAGTGTCGACGTGCGGAGTCTTTCGCTCAACAAACACATCACAAAAATGTCGAACCTCTTCTGCAGTGAGAGGGTATCCTGGCGGAACCCTGTGAGTACGACATGCTTTTCAAGATTCAGGTGTTTGATCTGATGGCGCAGAGTGTTCTCGAACTCACCCTGCCCGACGATGAGAAATCTGGCATCTGGAATTTCGCGCACGACTATGTGCGCCGCATCAACGAGATATCACTGGCCCTTGCCTGGATCGAGAGCGGCGACATTTCCGACGAGGGGGCACCATGTGGGAGCCAGAATGTCCGGGCCAGGTACGCGAGGTGTCGACGTGCAGCGACACCATGAGTCAGTCTTGTGTCCTCTCCGATTGAGTCTGCTGCTCCCACAGCTTGGCGTACTTAGAGAAGACGTAGTACGAGTTCATCAACGACACGATGAGCCCAGGCAGCCCATCCTGGAATCCACGTCGCCACACGTAGTTCCTGAGGAAGACGAGAGGAGGATGACCAAGGAGGTCGAACCAGTTGGCGCGCTGTCCGTCAGCCATCATCTGCGCGGCCGAGAGCGTCGTGTATCGATTCATCCTCGTGAGATGCTCCGCCACGTCGCGATACGAGTAGTGATAGAGCTCAGACCGAAGCATGCCAACTCGTCCATTGATACGAACTGATTCGTGGACATAGCGGTCGTTCCATCTGGCGACGCGACGGTCATACAACCGAAGTGGACGGTCCGGATACCAGTCGGTAGAGCGAATCCATCGACCAAGATAGTGCATTGTCCGGGGGATGCGATACCCCTGCATCGGCGGGGCAGACCGCATCAGTCCTTGGATCTCTTTGGCCAGCGCTGGTGACACGGTTTCGTCGGCATCTAGCGACAATACCCAGTCGTGAGCTGCGAGGCCGGTGGCGTAGTTTTTCTGGGCGCCGTACCCCTCCCAGGTTCGTGTCGTCACCCGGTCGGTGTAGCGTTTCGCAATCTCGATTGTCTCGTCTGAGCTCCCGGAATCGACCACGACCACGTCTTCGACCCACCGCACCGATTCGAGCGCTCCCTCGATGTTGTTTGCTTCGTTCTTGGTAATAATGACGACAGAAACGTCCACCACGCCAGCGAGTCTATCACTGATCTCTTGGCGCCTTTGGACGTGACGAGGCGGTATACTGGGCGAGCCACGACATCGCCCACGACGCTCGTGCCGACCATGACTTCCGCTCAGGTGCTCGACGTGTTCACGCAGTGCGGGGCGCTGCTCAACGGGCACTTTCAGCTGTCCTCAGGCCTGCACAGCCCTGGATATCTCCAGTGCGCGCTGGTTCTTCAGCATCCCGATCATGCGGCGAAGCTCGGGGCGGCAGTGGCCGACCGCGGACGAGTCTGGACACCACAGGTGGTGTTGTCCCCCGCGCTCGGAGGCTTGATCATCGGATACGAGGTGGCGCGCGCGCTCGGCGTGCGTGCCGTGTTTGCCGAGCGTCGCGACGGTTGTTTGACGCTTCGGCGAGGGTTTCAACTCGACCCTGGCGAACGAATCTTGGTCGTCGAGGACGTCATCACGACCGGCAACTCGACGCGGGAGACGATCGACGTCGCACGCGACTACGGGGGCGATGTTGTCGGCGCAGCATCCGTTATCAATCGGGGTGGCCCAGATCTTGATGTGAACGTTCACTTCGAGGCCCTCGCCGAGGCGTCATGGCCGACGTATGCCCAGAGCGCCTGCCCTCTTTGTAATGACGGTCTCCCGATTACACAGCCTGGGTCTCGTTCCAGTTTGTGATCCCGGACCAGCTTCCTGGCGTCTTGCGAATATTTAAGCTGACCATCGCGTACGACGGAACCGCCTACGCGGGGTGGCAACGTCAAGCCGGCGTCGATACAGTACAGGTACGGCTTGAGGCAGCCCTGGCTGAAATCGAAGGGCGGGCGGTTACGGTCCATGGCGCAGGGCGAACGGACGCAGGTGTACACGCGTGGGGTCAGGTCGCAAGTTTCAAGCTCGAGCACGGCATCGACACCCACTCGCTTAGCCTCGCACTCAACGCCAAGCTACCCGACGATATCCGTGTCCGAGAGGCGCGGACGATGCCGGCGTCGTTTCATGCTCGTTTTCTGGCCCGCCGCAAGTCATACCGGTATCGGATTAACCGTACACCGGTCGCGAATCCGATGGAGCGTCGGTTTGCCTGGCATATTGCCGACGCGCTCGACCTCGGGGCGATGCGTGAGGCCGGGGCGATACTGATCGGACAGCACGATTTCGCAGCGTTTCAGACCGCGGCAGCTGACGCGACCGTCCGGAACACGGTACGCACGATCTTCGATTTCAGCATTGTTCCGGAGGCCGACGACATCGTGGCGGTCGACGTTGTCGGTGACGGATTTCTTCGTTACATGGTTCGGACGATCGCTGGCACGCTTGTCGAGGTCGGTTTGGGCCGTCGTTCTGTCGGCGATATGGCCGAGATCCTGACGTCACGGACGCGAGACCGGGCAGGACAAACTGCGCCTCCCCATGGGCTGTTTCTGGTGTCCGTCGACTATACTGACGCTTGAATACCTCGTTAACACCTTGTATAATCTGGAGTTAGTCTACGTTGTCACTCACTTCGTAATATGAGTCTTGCTGAGGTTCTGGCGTGGGTTCCCCGGGAGTCGGCTGAAGCTGATCTGGCAAAAGGAATTTGCTTCGACCGTCTTCCTACCCATATCGCCATTATCATGGATGGCAATGGTCGCTGGGCGGCCCAGCGCCGGTTACCTCGTGTTGAAGGGCATCGCGCCGGCATCGACTCGGTTCGCGACGTCGTCGAGATCTCGGCGCGTCTTGGAATCAAGGTCTTGACCCTCTACGCGTTCTCGGTCGAGAACTGGAAGCGACCAGCCACGGAGGTTAAAGTGTTGATGGAGTTGCTCAAGCGCTACCTGCGTCTTGAGCTTGCCACCCTCGTCAGCAACAATGTCAGATTTAGCGTGATCGGCAGGCATGAGGAGCTTTCACCGGATATTCGCCACGAGCTTTTGGTCGGGCAGCAGGAGACGCAGGCTAATACCGGGATGCTGTTTAATATCGCACTGAACTACGGGGGGCGGGCAGAGATTGTGGCAGCCGCTCGGGGTGCCATTCAGGCAGGCTTGAGTTCCGACGATCTCGACGAGGAGCGTTTTGGCCGACTGTTGTACACGGCGGGGCAGCCTGACCCCGATCTTTTGATCCGTACCAGCGGCGAGATGCGAGTGAGCAATTTTCTGCTGTGGCAGATCGCATACTCGGAGATCTGGGTCACGGAAACGCTGTGGCCAGATTTTCGTTCAAAGCACCTAATAGAAGGCATTCTTGCCTATCAGAAGCGCGACCGGCGGTATGGTGGCATCAAGCCTGAACCGGCCGCCGTTGGACACTAGTGGAGTGTCCTTGGCTCTTGCATGACGCGTGTCCTCAGCGCCCTGGCGCTTCTTCCGATCGTTTTCTGTGTCATTTGGTTTCTTTCTCCAATCTGGACGCTCATTCTCGTCGAGGCGATTCTCATTTGCGCGGTCGTCGAGTACTCTAAGATCGGCGTTCGCACGGGCGTATCCTTCTCGCGTGTCACCACAGCCACAGCGGCGATGGCGACGTGCGCGGCATTCAGTCTCGCTCCACCTCATTTTCCCCTCGTGTTGATGGCCGCTACGGTTGGGATCTTTCTGGCCGAGCTGGTGCGACGGGGTCCGCAATCGGTACTCGCATCGACGTCTGTCGCCGCGCTGAGCCTCCTGTACCTAGCCATTCCACTTGGAGCGATGGCGGCGCTCAGAGCTCAGGCCGGCGCCGAAGTCTTGTTGTTACTCCTCGCGACGGTAATGGCTAGCGACACGTCGCAATACTACGGTGGCCGCGCCATCGGGAAACGTCTATTGGCGCCAGTGATCAGTCCAAAGAAGACGGTCGAGGGGGCGGCGTTCGGGGTTGTGGCAGGGACCGCCGTCATGGGCATCGTGGGTCACTGGTGGCTTCCAGGAGTCGATGTGGCACTGCGGCTAAGCCTTGGCGCGACGATCGCCGGTCTGGGTATCGCCGGAGACCTGTTCGAGTCAAGTCTTAAGCGGGGGGCGAAAATAAAGGACGCCTCGGCGGTCATTCCCGGACATGGCGGCGTCCTCGACCGTCTCGATGGGTTCTTGTTTGCGGCACCCGTCTATTACGTGGTCGTTGAGCTGACGAGGTAGATCACCGACGTGAAACGGATCGCGATCCTTGGCTCCACCGGCTCGATAGGCTGCAACGCTCTTTCGGTTGTCGCGGCACACCCCGGTCGACTGGAGATCGTTGGTCTGGCCGCCGGGCGCAATGTCGGTCGGTTTACCGAACAGGTACGGCGCTTCCGGCCGCGGGTGGTCTCCATGGCGTCGACCACCGCCATCGACGAGGTCCGACAAGCGCTGTCTGACGGGACCGGCAATCTTCCGGTCTGTGCGACGGCTGGTGCGGATGGGCTCGAGGAAGTCGCCACCCACCCAGACGCCGACGTCATTGTTTGCGCGACGTCCGGCACAGTGGCCCTCCAAGCCGTCCTCGCCGCTATCGTGGCTGGAAAGACCATCGCGTTGGCCAATAAGGAGGTGCTCGTGATGGCGGGCGCCCTGATGATGGATGCGGCGAGGATA
>CAUZDY010000034.1:0-31675 GCA_963578805.1 Vicinamibacteria bacterium
ACAATAAGAGCCGCCTCAAGATCCCGACTGCCTTTCTGGCACCGATCAAGGAGATGTACGGCTCGGCGTTGTTTGTCACCAGCATTATCGGTGAATCGGTCCGTATTTATCCGATGCCCGTGTGGAGCGGAATCGAAGAAAAGCTCGCACGCGTACCCTCGACCCATCCTTCACGCAATCGGTTCCTCGATCGGGTTAATTTCTTTGGTCAGCCGGCCGAGTTCGATAAACAGGGCCGAGTACTGGTCCATGCCCGGGTTCGCGAGGCGGCCAGCATGGTAGGGGAGGTTGACGTCTTTGGTCAATACGACTATCTCGAGGTCTGGAATCATGACCGGTTCGTCGAGCGTCTCGACCGCGACCCATACACAGACGACGACGCACGGGCACTGTCCGAGTTTGGGATCTGATCGTGTTGAGATCTGGCGAGTCCACGCGTCTTGTGCACCACCCAGTAATGACAGCTGAGGTGGTCGCCCATCTGGAGCCGAAACCGGACGGCTGCTATCTCGATTGCACCGTTGGCGCAGCCGGTCATGCTTTGGCCTTGTTCGAAGCAGGTGCCGGCCGGGTGCTAGGCCTAGACCGCGATCCAGAGGTCTTGCCATTTGCACGGGCTACGCTGGCGTCTTGGTCCAACCGAGTCGAGCTCGTCCACGCCGACTTTAGGGAGATCGACCGATTACTCGATGAACGGGGAATATCCACCGTCGACGGAGTGGTTGCCGACCTCGGCATGTCGTCGATGCAGCTCGAGACAGAGGGGCGTGGATTCAGCTTTCGGCGCGACGAGCCGCTTGACATGAGGATGGACCGGTCGCAGGGTCCGACCGTGGCCGACCTGTTACGTGACGTGCCAGAACGGGCGCTGGCTGACCTGATCTTCGAATATGGGGAAGAGCGGTTCTCCCGTCGGATTGCGCGTGCGATCGTTGCTACGCGCCAACACGATCCGCTCCTGACAACGACCCAGCTCGCTGCGCTGGTCCGGCGGGTCGTCCCGAGAAAGGCTCACCGGCGTATTGACCCCGCGACTCGTACGTTTCAAGCACTACGCATCTGGGTCAACGGGGAGCTAGACCGGGTGAATCTGTTTCTCCGATCCGTCTGTCGACGCCTTCGGGCCGGTGCACGTTTTGCTGTCATTTCGTTTCACTCACTTGAAGATCGCATCGTCAAGACCGTTTTTCGCGAGCTCGTTCAGGAAAAGGAAGATGACATGCGGGTGCGTGTTCTCACGAAACGGCCGCTCCGACCGACCCGCGAGGAGGTTGTTCGCAACCCGCGGTCACGGAGCGCGAAACTGCGGGTTGCCGAGAGGTTGGCGTGAGTAGCCACCTGCGGGACTTCGAGCGGGACATCAAGCGGGACATTCGCAACAACCGGATCATTCGTGAGGTCGACCAAGCCCGCCAGCGTGAACTCTGGCGCTCAGTCGGGATCGGCGTGTTTCTGGTAGCGGTTCTGTTGTTTTCGGCCTGGCAGCACTTCGAGCTGCTACAACACGGCTACCGCATCGAGCAAGTGCAGCAGGAGCGGGCCCGTGAGCTTGAGGTCAATCGACATCTCCGTTTGGAGATCGAAACCCTCAAGTCACCGAAGCGGATTGAGCAGATTGCTACCGAGCAACTGAACTTGGTTGCACCCGGTAGTGAGGACGTGATCGTCCTCGAGCGTGTTGTTCCATCCGCAGCGCCCAATCCGGGAATCGTGGCGCTACGGCGTGAGGAGATACTTGACGAAACAGAAGCCGAGACGGCCGGTCTGGACGTTCGGCGCTAGGTGGTTCGAACGGCTGCGCAGTGTGATTGGTCGTGCGCGTCCGGCGCGCCCCGATCGTCGGAACCGCCGTGGGCCTGTTCGGAGCGTGCAGACGTGGCGGCAAGTAGTCCGCGGCCGACTGGTCACGGCCGGTCTATGCTTCATGCTGTGGGCTGTTGGCATTGAAGCCAGGCTGGTGTATCTGCAGGTCGTCAGCCACGAGGAACTGACGGCCCGGGCAGAAGGCCAGCAGCGGCGCAGTATTGAAGCGCATCCGAAACGAGGAGAGATCCTCGACCGTGACGGACGAGTCCTCGCCTACTCCGTCGACGGGGACGCGATCTATGCCGTACCAAACCAGATTTCGGATCCCCCGGGTACAGCGTCTGCTCTCTGTTCGGCCCTTGGCTGTTCTGATGAGAGGCGCGCCAGTCTCGAGTCACGACTCTCCCGGTCGAGCCTGTTCGAGTACGTAGGACGTCAGGTGCCACCCGACATCGCGCATAGGGTCGCTGATGCAAATCTGGCCGGCGTCGGTTTTCTGCCGGAGAACCGGCGGTATTATCCCAATGCCGAACTGGCGGCCCATGTTCTCGGCTACGTGGGCATCGATAATCAAGGCCTGAGTGGAATCGAGTCCACCTACGACGACGAGATCCGAGGCCGCCCAGGGAAAATCCTCGTTCAAACTGACGCTCGTGGGCGGGCGTTTAGTCGGGTCGAGCGACCGCCGACCGCCGGCGCCACGATCGAGCTGACCATCGACACGTATCTACAGCACATCGCTGAGCGTGAGCTGGAACGGGCCGTGCTCGAACATCGGGCCGACGCGGGTGTAATCGTGGTTCTTGATCCCCATACAGGTGAGATGCTGGCGATGGCTAACTGGCCCACGTTTAACCCGAACGCGTTTGCCGATGCCCCGTCCGCCGCTCGCCGCAACCGTGCGATTCAGGACATTTACGAACCAGGATCGACCTTCAAATTGGTGACCGCATCGGCCGCCCTAGAAGAAGGTGTCGTTACCCGAACCGAGCGGTTTAACGTCAGCGCTGGCTCGATAAGTGTTGGCCGCAGCCGCGTGTTTGATATGGCCGTCCATCGGGAACCACTGACGTTTGACGAGGTCATCGTCAAGTCAAGCAATGTTGGCGCGATTATGGTGGGCTTGAGGCTTGGTCCCGAGCGAATGAGCCGGTACATTCGCCGGTTTGGTTTTGGGCAGGCTTTGGCGCGCGATCTTCCTGGGCAGGGCAGTGGCATCGTGCATCCTCCAAGCGACCTGGACAACGAGCGGGCGATGGCCTCGGTTTCGATGGGGTATGCGGTTTCGGTGACCCCCCTTCAGATGGCGGCGGCGGTCAGTGCGGTGGCGAGTGGTGGCGAGTTCGTGGAGCCGAGACTGGTTCGAGCCGTCATTCGGAACGGGATACGCGCAGAACCTCCGGTCCGAATAATTCGTCGGGCCATTAGCTCAGAAACTGCTTCCGAATTGACCCGCATCATGGAACGGGTTGTCGAAGAGGGAACGGCACGCTCTGCGCAAGTACCTGGCTACCGGGTGGCTGGAAAGACCGGAACCTCGGAAAAGCTCGTCAATGGTCGCTATTCCCACACCGATCATAATGCGTCGTTTGTCGGATTCGTACCATCGCGACGACCGGCTCTCACGATCTTGGTGATGATCGATACGCCCCGCAGCGGTCCATTCACCGGTGGCCGCGTCGCGGCGCCCGTATTTCAGCGTGTCGCCGAGGAGGCGCTTTGGCATCTCGCGATTCCGCACACGGTCAATCCCGCTCCGCCTCTACTCATCGAGGCGTCTACGGCACCGCGTCTTATGCCGGTCGCGGCCCGTTTAACGAACGCGGCCGTAGCGTTGTCATCCCGCCCTCGCTCTGAGTCGGACCGGCGGTTGATGCCTGACCTGAGGGGTATGAGTGCGCGGCAAGCGATCGAGGCTTTGGTACCGTTCCAGGTAACGGCTCACCTTGAAGGGGACGGCTTTGTCACTCACCACAAACCGGTGACCGGGACCACCGTCGAAAGGGGCACAACGGCAAGACTTTGGATGAAAAGACGACGCTTGGAGGTAACGGAGGGAGACCAGTGACGCTCGGTCAGCTCTGTGAGCGCAGTGGTTTGAGTCCAACCCCTGCCGGCGACGCTCACGACATGGCGGTGACCGGCATCGTGTGCGATTCACGTGTCGTCAAAGCGGGGGACCTGTTTATCGCGGTTCGGGGAGAGCACTTCGACGGCACGACGTTTGCGGAGGACGCCCGCACTCGCGGTGCGGTCGCTGTCGTGGCCCAGGACGTTGAGCCACCCAGCTTTGACGCGCCCTGGATTCAGGTCGAGGACGTTCGAGCGACGATGGCGATTTTGGCCGCTGCGTTCCATGGCGCTCCGAGCCATGAGTTACTGGTCGTGGGCACGACGGGTACGAACGGGAAGACGACGACCACGTATCTTATCGAAGCCATTCTTGAGGCAGCAGGAATTGCCTGCGGCCGAATCACCTCGGTGTCGTATCGCGTTGGACGGGATGAACAATCAGCGGAGCGCACGACACCGGAATCTCCGCATTTGCAGGCGATGATGCGCACGATGGTCGACGCGGGTTGTCGAGCCTGCGTGATGGAAGTCTCCTCGCACGCGCTTGATCTCAGACGCGCCGATGCGATTCGGTTCGGCGTTGCAGTTTTTACCAACCTGACCCGCGACCACCTCGACTTTCATGGAGACATGGCGAGGTACTTCGCCGCCAAGCGTCAGTTATTTGAAATGCTGCCCGACACGTCACCGGCAGTGATCAACGTCGACGACCAGTATGGTCGCGAGCTCTCAGCGACCGTGGCGCGACCCGTAACCTATGCCATCGATGCTGGCGCGGACGTGAGGCCGAAGCGGCTCAAGCTCTCACTCAGCGGAATCGAAATAGATGTCCGCACAGCACAGGGTCTGCTGCATCTACGATCCGCGCTACTCGGACGTATCAACGCCTACAACGTACTTGCCGCAGTGGCTACTGGAGTCTCACTTTCACTCTCGTTTCGAGCAATCGAGCAAGGCGTGGCTGCAGTCGAACGAGTTCCCGGACGGCTAGAGGTTGTTTCGAGAGCCGCGGACGATATCAGTGTGCTCGTCGATTTCGCGCACACCGATGACGCGCTCAGGGGTTTGCTCGAGACAGTTCGTCCGCTGGCCCAGGGGCGCCTGATCACCGTCTTCGGCTGTGGTGGGAATCGGGACACGACAAAGCGCTCGCTCATGGGCACCGTAGCTGGACGACTGAGTGACCTCGTCGTACTTACGTCAGATAACCCGCGCTCCGAGGACCCTGTGGCGATCGTGAACGATATCCAACTTGGGTTGACCGGCAGCGACACGCCGTGGAGCACGGTAATTGACAGAGAAGAGGCTGTTACGCGCGCCATTCGCGACGCGCGACCAGGCGATCTGGTCGTCGTTGCAGGCAAGGGTCACGAGAGGTATCAGGTGATTGGCAGCCGCTCGTTGCCATTCGAGGATGTTGCTGTCGCGCGCGCGGCGTTGAGGCACAGGCGATCACACTCGCGGGTGGGGTAGGAGAGGGTGTCGACACGGAAGGCGCTCGTGCTACGAGCTGACGAGCTTGCCGGTGCCGCCGGCGGGCAAGTCGTTGCGGGAAGGGCGGACACCGAGGTCGGTGGTGTGACGATCGATAGTCGTCGGGTGAGTCGAGGTGATCTGTTTGTAGCGATCCGTGGCCGGCGGTTCGACGGACATCGATTCGTGAACGATGCGGTAAGCAGAGGGGCGGCCGGACTGGTCATCAGCGATGTGGCAGCTGTTGGAGTGCAGGTGACCAGGGGATCCGACCACAAGCAACCTGTGGTGGTTGTCGTTCCGGACACAATCCGCGCCTTGCAGCTGATGGGGCGTTTCGTGCGTCGAGCCTCGGCAACACGAGTAGTGGCGGTAACCGGCAGTGTTGGAAAGACGACCACGAAGGATCTGATGGCGACCCTGTTGGCAGATAAGTACGACGTGAGTCGAACAGAGGGCAATTTAAACAACCACATCGGTCTCCCTCTGTCACTTCTCGATCTTCGTCGCTGTCCGGACGTCGCGGTGGTCGAGCTCGGGATGAACCATGCGGGAGAGATCCGGACCCTCGTTGGGGTCGCCGAGCCGGAGATTCGCGTCTGGACCAATGTCGCCGAGGTGCACTCTGAATTCTTTGAGTCGGTCGACGCGATCGCCGATGCCAAGGCCGAGATCCTCGAAGGATCGAACGCCAAGACCCGCCTCGTTGCGAATGCCGCAGACTCTCGAGTGATGGCCAGGGTCACGAACTTTCCGGGCAAGCTGACGACGTTTGGTATCAATGTGCCCGCCGATATTCGAGCCAGTAATCTTCGATTTCTTGGCCTGGCCGGAATGGAAGCGACGCTGGACACATCGGCGGGCTCACACACGTTGCGCACGGCCTTACTGGGCGAAGGTAGTGTGGCCAATATCCTGGCGGCGATCGCCGTCGCCCTGGAGTTTCAGTTACCCATCGAGGCGATGCTGGCCCGCGTGGCGACGTACGAGGCCCAGCCGCGCCGTGGCCAGCTCATACGCGTGGGTGAGATCACGATCGTCGACGATTCTTATAACTCGAACCCGATGGCGCTAGACCTGGTGCTGGCCGCAATTGGACAGGCGGCGGACGGCGCGCGTTGCGTGGCCGTCCTGGGAGAGATGCTTGAGCTGGGCCGACGTTCGGAAGCGTTGCATCGACAGTGCGGTCGGACGGTCGTCTCTGTTGGTTTTGACGTCTTACTCGTGGTCGGTGGGTCGTCAGCTCACACGCTCGCGGACGCCGCTATCGAGGCGGGTCTTCCGGCCGCGTCGGTTCTCAGATGCACTACCAGCGACGAGGCGGCCGACCGAATTAGTGGACTGGTTCGAGCTGGCGATGTGGTGCTGGTGAAGGGGTCGCGCGGCATTGGGACCGATCGAATTGTTGACCGCCTCAAATCGGAGTGCGAGTAATGTTGTATCACCTGCTGTACCCACTCCATCGGGAGCTGTCGCTGCTGAACGTCACGCAGTACATCACCTTCCGAACGGCCGCAGCGAGTATCACGGCATTCCTGATTTCGATCATTCTCGGGCCTCCGGCGATCCGACTGCTTAAACGTCTCCAGATCGGCCAAATCGTGCGTGATGACGGTCCTGAGAGTCATGAGCTCAAGGCTGGAACACCCACGATGGGAGGGTTACTTATTCTCAGCGCAGCCATCACTCCAACGTTGCTCTGGGCGGACCTACGCAACTCGTATATCTGGATTGCCGTGCTGTCCACGATCGCATTCGGGATGATTGGATTCGCTGATGACTATCTAAAAATTGTGCACAAGTCGCATCATGGCATGCGTCCGCGGTACAAGCTGCTGTGGCAATGCGTCGCGTCTGCTGCCGTTGGAATATCCCTCTTGCTGCTGAGTGAGAGCGGACTATATAACACGCAACTGATTTTCCCGTTCTTTAAAGAATTGATGCCGGATTTGGGATGGCTCTACGTACCGTTCGCCGTACTCGTACTGGTAGGTGCCTCCAATGCGGTCAACCTGACTGACGGACTTGATGGGCTGGCGATCAGTGTCTTCACGGTGGCCGCCGTCGCGTTTACCGCACTGGCCTACATCAGCGGCCATGCTGTCTTTGCTGCGTATCTGCTACTGGTGCGGTTTTCTCCCGCCGCTGAGCTCACGATTTTTTGCGGTTCGCTAGTCGGGGCTGGTCTGGGATTCCTTTGGTACAACTCCTACCCGGCCGATATCTTTATGGGTGACGTCGGGTCGCTGGCACTTGGAGGCGCACTCGGGACCGTGGCGCTCCTGATCAAGCAGGAGCTACTCCTACCGATCGTAGGTGCTGTGTTCGTCCTGGAGGCTCTCTCCGTCATCATCCAGGTTGGCGTGTTTAAACTGACCGGCCAGCGGGTTTTCAAGATGGCACCCCTTCATCACCATTGCGAGCTGATTGGATGGAGCGAGCCAAAGGTGATTAGCCGTTTTCTCATTGTGGCGATCTTCTTTGCGTTGTTCAGTCTGACGACACTGAAACTCAGGTGACCGGTGAGAGACAGCCGCAGGAGTAAGTTTTCCGTCGACGGTGCGCGGGTTGTGGTGCTAGGTGCCGCGCGCAGTGGCGTGGCCGCGGCGGCGCTGTTGGCACGACGCGGTGCGCAGGTTGTCCTTAGCGATGTCCGGTACTCGGTCGCCGATATGGATCAGATCAAAGAAACTGGCGTGACACTGGAACTCGGGGGACATCGCGCAGACACGCTTGCAGACGCGGAGCTAGTTGTCTTGAGTCCCGGCGTTTCTCCCAAACTCCCCGCAGTTGACCGCGTCCGAGAGCAGGGGACTCCCGTGATCAGCGAGGTGGAGTTGGCGGCACGCTGGCTGCGCGGTCGGATCGTAGCCGTGACCGGCACAAAGGGAAAGACGACGACGACCGTACTCACCGGACGGATACTGGAGGCCGACGGCCACCAGGCGCTTGTTGGGGGCAACGTTGGTACGGCCCTCAGTAGCCAGGTGGAGTCCTCGTCGCCCGACGTAATTCATGTCGTCGAGCTGAGCAGTTTTCAGCTCGAGCTGACCGAGACGTTTCATCCTTGGATTTCCGTTCTACTCAACCTGTCGCCAGACCACCTGGACCGGCATGCGAATTTTCAGGAGTATGTCGACGCCAAAGCTCGGATTTTTGCGAATCAGACTAGTTCCGATGCGATGGTGATCAATGCGGATGACCCGCACGTTCTGGAAGTCGCGCGCCGGGGTCGCGCGAGGAGTCTGATGTTCGCTGTGACCGAGCCACTCGATGAAGGAGTCATGGTTCTCGGGGATAGTGTGACTTACCGGGCTGGTTCGGGTGATCGCCCCTTACTACCGCTTTCGGCGGTGCGTCTGCCTGGCCAGCATCTCTTGAGTGACGTGCTGGCGGCGGCGGCGGTTGCCACCGTCGTGGGGGTGTCAGTCAACGGAATGCGCTCCGCGATTGAGTCGTTTGAAGGGATCGAACACACCCTGGAAGCGGTAGCGGATGTCGACGGGGTCCAGTTTATCAACGATTCTAAGGCGACGAACATTGTTTCAGCTCGTGCCGCCGTGGAGTGTTTCGACCGTGACCTCGTCGTCGTCATGGGAGGTCGTTTCAAGGGGGGCGATCTACAAGATTTAGTGCCGGTGCTTCGCGCGAGGGCGCGCGCCGTCGTTGCTATTGGAGAGGCCAAGGCCAGGATCATTGAGGTGCTGGATGGTCTTGTCAGAGTCCACGAGGCTGACGGAATGCCCGACGCTGTTCGTTTGGCGTTCGACCTAGCGCGGCCTCAAGGCACGGTATTACTGGCACCTGCGTGTGCCAGTCTCGACATGTTTGCGGATTACGCGGAACGCGGCAAGGCGTTCAAGGCTGAGGTGGGACGTCTTGCAGAGGAACGAGCAGCACGTTGAGCCGTCAACAGTCATCAGCCGAACTGATGCGGTGGAGAGCAAGCCGCTGGGAACGCAGGCTGCCCCGGTCGGCGAGGCGAGTGTCTTCACCCTCGGCGCTGGCTGATGACTGTTGACGGCTCACGTGCACTAATGGTTTCGGGCGGGAGGCTCTGCACCTTTAGCCTCGCCTGCCCCCGCGGCTCAAGGGAACGCCGAGTGTGGCACGAAAATTAAAATCGGACAAACTCTTGTTCCTTTCGACGCTGCTGCTTATCTGCAGCAGTGTCGTAATGGTGTATAGCGCCTCAGCCGTGCTCGCTATGGACCGGTACCAGCAGCCGTACTACTTCCTGTTCAAGCAGGTGACATGGGTGGTGCTCGGCGTCTGCCTGCTCTTGATGGCGATGCGGGTTGACTACCGCCATCTAAAACAGCCACTCGTGGTCTTAACGGTGCTGGCTGGGTCGGTGCTCGCATTGATTGCCGTTCTCCTGATCGGACCTGAAATCAACGGGACCCGCCGCTGGTTCGCGATCGGCGGTATCGGAGTCCAGCCGTCCGAGGTGGCCAAATTTGCGGTCATCCTCTTTACTGCCACCGTTCTCGAGCACAGAATGAACCGGATCGATGAGGTGTCGTACTCCTTGTTGCCGGTCGCCGTGGTGACCGGAGGGATTAGTGCCTTAATCGTGCTGGAGCCCGACTTTGGCACGGCGATGACCGTGCTAATGATCGTCGGGACGATGGTGTTCACGGCCGGACTCAGTTATCGCTATCTGTTCGGTCTGACCGTCACACTTGGTCCGCTTTTGTATGTCGTGCTCGCCAGCGCACCGTATCGACGGCAGCGCCTTTTAGCGTTTCTTGATCCCTGGGATGATCCTCTCGGATCGGGTTTTCAGATCATCCAATCGCTGATCGCGGTCGGCACCGGTGGCATTTTCGGTCAAGGGCTCATGGCGGGCGTTCAAAAGCTCTTCTTCCTCCCGGAGCCCCATACCGATTTTATCTATGCCGTCATTGCGGAGGAGACCGGCCTGCTCGGCGCGACTTTCATCCTGCTGTGTTTCCTCATGATCGTCTGGCGTGGATTGCGTGTCGCCGTACTGGCGCCAGACCGATTTGGCTCGTTGCTCGCCTTGGGGCTGACCATGATGGTCTCGATCCAGGCGTTCCTGAATATAAGCGTCGTGCTTGGATTGATGCCAACCAAGGGTATTCCATTGCCGCTTGTTAGCGCCGGGGGGTCCTCGATGTTGGTCAGCCTACTATGCATGGGAGTGCTGCTGAACATTTCCCAGCATGCGTCGGCGGAGGCATGACGGCCACGCGACGGGTGCTCGAAGATAGGGTTTTGGGACGTGACAGTGAACGGTCGGTCCGTACGCGTGCTATTCGCCGGTGGCGGAACCGGGGGACATCTATTCCCTGGCCTCGCTGTTGCTCGCGAATTACGACACCGCGACCCGGAGTCGCAAGTCATGTTCGCTGGCACGGGCCGTGCGCTGGAGGTTCGAGTTTTGTCACACGAAGGCCTTGCGCTGGAACGGGTACGCGCGGTAGGACTCGCCGGTGGGTCGCCGCTGACCATATTGAAGGGACTGGCTCACCTGCCGGTCGCCTTTTTCGATGCGGCGCGTCTCCTCAACCGGTTTCGGCCCGACATCGTCGTCGGACTTGGCGGGTACAGCTCCGGTCCTGTGGTACTACTGGCCGCCCTGAGTCAGATAGCGACACTCCTTATGGAACAGAACGCTGTGCCCGGTGTGACCAATCGTTTACTAGGGCGGGTCGTACGGGCGGTGGCCGTCTCGTACGACGACACACGGAGCTGTTTCGGTGCCAAGGGGTTTGTGAGCGGCAACCCGGTTCGCTCAGGGTTTTTCGAGGCAGTACCGCCCAGATCGGCGATGGTCGAGCCACGCATTCTGGTGCTCGGCGGCTCGCAGGGGGCGCATGCACTCAACGTCGCGATGGTCGGTGCTGCTCCCGCTCTCGCGCGGGCACCACGGCCGGTTCGGGTGACCCATCAGTCTGGCGAGGCCGACCTAGAGATGGTGCAAGACGGATACCGGTCTGCCGGCGTGACGGCACGGGTGGAGCCGTTCCTTGAATCTATGGATACCGAGATGTCAGATGCAGATGTGATCGTTTGCCGGGCCGGCGCCACGACCCTTGCCGAGCTTGCTGCGGCAGGGAGACCGGCGATTCTCGTGCCATATCCACACGCCGCCAACGATCATCAGCGGCTCAATGCCGCCGCGTTTCAGAAGCGGGGTGCGGCGGAGGTGATTGATCCTGACGAGCTGACGGCGACGCTTCTGAGCCAGCGGTTGCTGACCATCACCGTGGATGACGAACGCCGTTTGGCGCGAGCGGATGCAACTCGGAGGCTCGGGATGCCGGACGCGGCGGGAACGATTGTCGATCGGATAGAACGCTTGATCGTAAGCAAGGAGAGCTGAGGACTGGCTGCGAACGAACGTGTACTCACTCATACCAGACACGTCCATCTTGTCGGCATTGGCGGTGTCGGTATGAGTGGGATCGCGGAGCTGCTCGTCAACTTAGGGTACAAGGTTACGGGCTCAGACTTATCGCTGTCACCGATCACATCACGGCTCGAGGGCCTCGGGGTGGAGTGTGCAAAAGGACACGACGCCCGGTACGTGGCTGGCGCCGAGCTGGTGGTCGTCTCTTCAGCGGTGCCGATTGACAATCCGGAATGGGTCGCAGCAGTCGAGCTGGAAATTCCGATCATCTCGCGGGGTGCGATGCTCGCGGAATTGACCAGCCTGAAGCGGACTGTGGCCGTCGTCGGATCACATGGGAAGACAACGACAACGGCTATGGTCACCGTGGTACTCGAGGCTGCGGGTCTAGATCCAACTGCGGTCATCGGAGGCCGGTTGAGCACGTTCGGAGGCAATGCGCGCCTGGGGCATGGTGACTTCATGGTCGTCGAGGGCGACGAGAGTGACCGGTCGTTCCTTCGACTTGCACCTGAGATCGCGGTGCTGACGAACATCGATGACGAGCATCTCGATGCCTACGACGGCATGTCGGATCTCGAAGCGGCGTTCTTTTCGTTTGCCCAACGGACGGCCAAACGGGGCTGTGTCGTGGCATGCACCGACGACCCGCGGCTGCGTCGTATTGCCTCCCAGCTTGAGGGGCGTGTCGTGACCTATGGGATTAGCGATGCGTCGGCCCACGTGCGCGCCACAGACATTCAACTCGAGTCAACTCGATCGCGCTTCCGGGCGCTCGTGTCCAGCAAGCACGCCGACACAGGGGTAATCGACCTCAGTGTCACCTTGCCGGGGCGACACAATGTTGAGAACGCGCTGGCAGCGGTTGCTGTGGGAGTGGAGCTCTTGGTACCGCGAGACACGCTGGCGTTGGCGCTAGCCGGGTTCTCTGGCGCAGATCGCCGATTCCAGGTCTGTGGAGAGGTCGACGGCGTGGTCGTAATCGACGACTACGCGCATCACCCCACCGAGATTTCAGCGGTACTGGCGACCGCACGACTACGCATCCCTGGCCGGCTCCGGGTCGTCTTCCAGCCACATCGGTACAGTCGTACGATCCGTTTACTCGACCGGTTTGGTGAGGCGCTGGCTGCTGCCGATGAGCTGATCCTGACTGAGGTCTATGCCGCGAGCGAGGTCCCCATTCCTGGTGCTACCGCCGAGGCCGTCGCGCAGGCCGTCGCCCGCTTCGGCCACGTTCCGGTTCGATGCGTGACCACATTTGACGAGGTGGTGGAGACTGTCATCCGTGACGCCAAGTCGGGTGATGTCGTGGTGACGCTCGGAGCCGGATCGATTGGATCGGTGCCGTCACGAATCGTCGACGCTCTTCGCGCGCGTCGTCTGGGGAGGACAATTCACTAGTGGCTGTCCAGACCCGGACCGACCGACGTTTTCGACGCGTCCACGTGAGGCCATCCAGGCGTCGCCTCGCCTCCGTGGCAAAGCTCCGCCTGGTGGGAGGGAGCATCATATTCTGCGGGGTCGCGCTGGCTGCGTTTCTTCTTCCGGATGTGTTGAGCGGTGCAGGTTTCCTCCGGGTCACGACGATTACCGTTCGGGGGAATGAGCACGTGTCGCCCGGTGAGGTTCTCGCGCTGATCGGTCCACTACGCGGACAGAACATCTTGAAGGCCGATCTGGAAACGAATCGGCAACGTCTGATGGCGTCGGGTTGGATCAGGACCGCGACGCTGCGGCGAGTGCTACCGTCGACCATCGAGGTTAACGTTAAGGAACGCGACCCGATCGGTCTTGCTCGAGTTGGAGGGCGGCTATATCTCATTGACGGCGATGGCGCGGTGATTGACGAGTACGGCCCGCGATTCGCCGAAGAAAGTCTGCCTATCATCGATGGTGTATCGCCCGGGACCGATGGAGCCGTCGACGAGACTCGGGCGCAGTTGGTCTCTAGCTTTGTGGCTGCACTAGACACCCTACCTGAGCTCTCATCTCGCATCTCTCAGATCAACGTCGAAGATCCGTACGACGCCGTCGTGCTTCTTAACGATGGTCCGACGTTTATACATCTGGGGCACGAACAGTTTGCCGAGCGACTTCGGGAGTACCTTGAGTTGGCGCCCGTCCTGGGTGCGTACGTCGCAGACATCGACTACGTCGACCTGCGATTTGACCGAAAAGTTTTCATACGACCCGCCGAGCCGGGTGTACACGCTCCGCCGGTTGTGGCGAACCATGCGAGAAGGGTCGAGATTCAGTGATCAGCGGTCGTTGGTATCGGAGGGCGTGTGGCACGTAGGGAGCAGTACCTCGTCGGTCTGGATGTTGGGACGTCTCAGATCGTGGCGATCGTCGGAGAAGTTACCGAGGATGGTGATGGTCTCGATATCGTCGGGATCGGCCTCGCGGAAGCCAACGGCATCCGGCGTGGTGCCGTCGCTAACCTGGATGCCGCGGTGGAGTCGATCAAGAAGGCGATCGAAGAAGCTGAGCTGACTGCTGGAGTCGAGATCGATTCGGTGCACCTTGGGTTGTCCGGTTCGCATGTCAAAGCATTCAATAGCCGTGGGGTCGTTGCGGTGACTGGCAAGAACCGCGAAATTACCCGCGAAGATGTACGCCGCGCAATCGACGCGGCCAAGGCAGTGGCGCTCCCGAGCGGCCGGGAAATCGTGCACGTGCTGCCTCAAGACTTCGTCGTCGATGAGCAGGATGGCATCGGCGCACCGGTAGGGATGACCGGAGCGCGTCTGGAGGTCAACGTCCACATCGTGATCGGGAGCGTGTCGACGACCCAGAATGTCTTGGCGTGCGTTAACCGGGCCGGCATTGCTGTGATCGATACGGTCCTCGAGCAACTCGCCGCGGCGGAGGCTGTGCTAACCCCTGACGAGAAGGAGTTGGGTGTGGCTTTGGTGGACATCGGCGGCGGCACCACGAATTTCGCGATTTTCGGAAAGGGTAGCCTGTGGCACACGGGCGTCGTGGCGTTGGGTGGTGACCATTTCACTAATGACATTGCCGTCGCCCTCCGTACGCCGATTCCTGAGGCCGAGAAAACAAAGCGCCGTGCTGGTTGCGCGCTGGCTGCGATGGTCGATGACGAGGAAACAGTGGAAATCGCCAGCGTCGGAGGTCGACAGCCCAGAGTAATGTCTCGGCGGATTCTCTCTGAGGTCATTCAGCCTCGTGCCGAAGAAATCATCCATCAGTTGTGCGATGAGATTCGCCGCGCCGGCTACGAACGCTCCCTCAACTCTGGGATCGTGCTGACGGGGGGAGCGTCTATCCTGGACGGGATGCCAGAAGTTGCCGACCAAATATTCGACCTCCCTGTTCGCCGCGGATGCCCGGTGGGGATCGGTGGCTTGAACGACCACGTGAACAACCCTGCGTTTGCCACGGCGGTGGGTTTGGTCCTGTATGCCCATCGTAATCAGATGAGTGAGGGCGACTATTCTATCGGCGTCGGGGCGCTCAATCGCGTGGTCGGCCGGATACGCGGGTTATTCAAGGAGTTTTTCTAGTTCGGAGGAGGATCGACTCATGACAGACTTCGAAGGCCCCAACAACGGCGTAAGCTCATACGATCAGTCAGAGCCGCGACTCACATTGGCGAACAACCTCAAGCCCGGGGCCTGCATCAAAGTGATCGGTGTTGGTGGTGGCGGAAGTAACGCCGTCAATCGCATGGTCACCGCCGGACTAGAATCGATCGACTTCATCGTTGCCAACACCGACGCTCAGGCTTTGGCGCAAGCCTCCGCGCCGGTGCGGCTCCAGCTGGGTACCAGGCTCACAAAAGGGCTCGGCGCCGGAGCGGACCCGAACGTCGGACGCCAGGCTGCCCTCGAGGACACAGAGCAGCTGATAGGCGCGCTAGACGGCGCCGACATGGTATTTGTCACGGCCGGAATGGGTGGTGGAACCGGTACCGGTGCGGCTCCGGTGATTGCCAACCTGGCCAGCGAGCTCGGTGCTCTCACCGTGGCGGTTGTCACGAAGCCGTTTAAGTTCGAAGGAAAACGTCGGAATCTGCAGGCGACCCGCGGTCTCGAGGAGCTACAAGAGTGCGTTGACACGGTAATCACGATTCCAAACGAACGGTTGCTTGCCACGATCGATCGAACTACGAGTCTATCGGATGCCTTTACCCGAGCCGACGACGTGTTACGTCAGGCGATACAAGGCATCTCTGATCTGATCGTCGTGCCCGGCTTGATCAACCTCGACTTTGCCGATGTCACAACTGTCATGTCGGGTAGGGGGCTGGCCGTCATGAGTACCGGCGTCGGCGAAGGTGAGAATCGAGCGGTCGATGCGGCCACCCGAGCGGTGTCCAGCCCGCTCCTTGAAGAAGCGTCCGTGGAGGGCGCGAGAGCGGTCATTGTTAACGTGACCGGCGGTTCGGATCTATCGATGATCGAAGTGAGTGAAGCAACCTCGATCATCTACGAAGCTGCACACGACGAAGCTGACATTATCTTTGGCGCCGTGATCGATCCGTCGATGCAGGACCGCGTCAAAATCACGGTGATTGCGACCGGGTTTGGCGAGCTTCGCGCGGACACGCAGCTGGCTGCAGCGTCCGTTCACACCCCGGTCGACCTGCAGCATTATGCTGACTGGCAGCTGGACACGCGGGCAGTTGGTGGCGATGTGCCGATCGCCCGCCGTCCGATAGTTGGGTTACCTGCGCTTCCTTCGGCGTACCCGCCACACGACGACGGAGAACGACTTGAGCTCGATACATCGCTCGAGACTCCAGCGTTCTTGAGACGGCCTGGAAAGTAGCTCGTGAGGCCAGCGGTCGAATCGACGCTACACGGTGCGCCCAGCGGACACGTCTTTTCGTAGTTGGCGCAGGCTAAACAATCCAGTCACGGAGAGGATCTGTCGTGGCGACCTCTTCGTTCACAAAATGCTGACGTGGACGGAACATGAGGTTCCAACCGTGTCGCCCTTTCTAGGTCTCAAAGCCAACGAGCTTCGATCCTGCGAGCGGACCGTTGTTAAGGCAGACCTTGGCTTCCGCTAGCTTTGCTGCCGGGGTTCCAATGGTGATCGAAACGATGTGTACACGTATCCTCAGTCTTTTACCTAGTTCGTGGATTCTTTCTCTAACTCAGTGGAGGTAAAACCAATGCCAGACAAAAGCTGCGGCTCGAAACTGTTCTGACGACACCGGTTCGACAGAGGGAAGTCGGTTCGGTCGGCATGCCGCACCCCCTGGTCGTCGGCACCGTCGCCGGGGGGTGCGTCCGGGTCTAGACTGGTCCGATTAGGCCTTGAGCAGGAGCACCTGGGCGAACGCGAAGTCTCCCGCGTGGGTGATCGTGACCAGTGCTTGGCCGCCTCCCAGTTGCTGGAAGCGCCTAGTTGCGCCACCGTGCAACCGGAGTTGCGGGGGACCCCATACGCGCGTCACCTCGATGTCTCGCCAGAGTACGCCAAGCGACCGTCCGGTACCCAGTGCCTTCATCGTCGCTTCTTTCGCGCAGAACCGGCCGGTAAGATGCTGAGCCGGAAACCGCCGCTGTTGACTGTAGGTGATCTCATGGTCGGTGAATACCCTTCTAAGAAATCGGTCTCCGTATCGTTGGAGCAGGCCATCGACTCGGCTGATCGACTCGAAGTCGACGCCGATCGACAGCACCGCCCCCGGTGGGGAGTGATCGGGAGTCGTGTTGACTGACGACTCTGGAAATTTTGATGGGCCAGCCAGTGAGTCTTTGGCCTCGCCTCCATCCATGGCGAGATTGGCCAGTCGGTCTGCTTCGGTATTCTCGGCACGGGGAATGTGTTCGAATGTGACACGACCCAGACGCGCGACGAGCCGTGACGCCTCCTTATATAGGGGTGCCAGCCCAGTGTTTCGGACACGGTACTCACCGACCATCTGTTTGGTAAGCAGCTGTGAGTCCGATCGGATCGTCGGATCTAGGAGGCCGCGTTCGTCCAGAAAGGTAAGGGCAGCGATGAGGCCACGATACTCGGCAACGTTGTTCGTGGTGACGCCGATCGCGCCATGCAGCTCCTCGATCAGAACGCCGTCGGTAGTCTCGACCCGGACGCCGTACCCAGCCAATCCTGGGTTTCCTCTCGCTCCTCCGTCAATGTACGCAACAACGGCGCCTCCCGTCATTACCTGGCCACGGCCTGATGCTCGGCGAAGTACAGAATTCGCTGGCAGCTTTCGCACTGAATCAGTGTGCTGTTTGAACGAACATCGTTGAACAGCTGGGGTCTGAGGCGAACGTGGCAGGAGGTACACCGGCCCAGCTTGGCCTCGACGACGGCGACGCCTTTGCGTCCCCGTGCCAGCGTCTCAAACAGACTCATCGTCTGGGAGGGTAGCTGCTCGGCAACCTTACTTCGTTCGATATCGAACGTCGCCAGCTGTGTCTGAAATGCCGCACACTCCTGCTCGATGTGCTCGCGCCTCGTGTCAACTCGGGTCTGTTCTTCGGCCAGACGTTGCTCGGCCTGAATGACATTGTGACTGAGGTCGTCGGTCTCGAGCATTCGTTCGAGGAGTTGGTCTTCAAGGCGTCCGACCTCTCTTTCGCCGACCGCGATCTCGGTTTGCATGGCCTGATACTCCTTGTTGGTCTTGACGGACATCAACTGTTCTTTAAACCGGTTGAGCCGACTCTGAACCGCGGCAATGTCCTTTTCGAGCGTTGCCCGCGAGGTCCGATGTTCGTTGAGGGCAAGGTTCGCAGCGTCCACAACCTCGGCGTGTTCAGCGAGAGCCATTGCGAGCGCTTCGAGCCGGGCCGGTGTGTCCTCAAGTTGTCCGCGTGCTTCAGTCGCGGTGTTTTCCAGCTGTTGCAGACGGATCAACTGTTTTAGCTCAGGCATCATGGTCTCGGTCCTGCAGGACAAAAAAAAGCCCCGCGTGGGCGGGGCGCTATGACAACTGATGGTTCGCGGAGCCTCGTTCCTGACGTTCGCCGCCAGGCCGAGCGGTCGGTCGCCAGGGATTGTGGGCTCATCGGAATCCAGATCGTAGCATGATCGCCACGGTCGGAGTCGGCTCTACCGCCAACCGAACCCTACGATGAGTAGGCGTGTGCCAACACCACACGTTCCGATGGTCGATGAATCGGCCGCAGCTTGCGAATTGATGAGCGACTGAACGACGTTCGTAAGATTCAGGCCAATACGGAATACTCGGCCTTCGTGAGCCTGGGAGATGACTTCCCGGTTGACGTCCTCATGGAGATCACACTTGAGCGCTCCAAGCTCCACAGCATGGTTGAGCTTAAAGCGCGCCGACTTCGTGCGCTCATTCAGACGGTCCAGGCCTCGGGATGGCGTTGCTAAAGCACCGTTTAACCGACGACATCATCAGTCAAAGACTAGAGGTTGTCGGTAGGGCCTGAGACTCAGGGAGCGGAAGCGACGACGACACGTTTATTCATGAAGGTTCGCCCCAAACTGACGTTGACATTGGACAAGGGTCATTGCTCGTTTACTCATTGCTTACCGCGTGACGTTCTCGTACCACTTTAAGTTCGCCGTTCCGCTTCCGATGCAGACGATGTCGAGACGCTCATCGGCGTTGAGGTCCTCAACCGCACAACCTGACGCCGCCATGTCACCGTCGTCAATAACGTGACGCGACCATGTCTCACCGTCGGGATCTGTCGCCGAGTAGAGATAGACACTTTGCGTGTCACCCCGATCGCCGGCCACGACTTCGTCGCGGCCGTCGCCATTGAAGTCGCCCGTGGCGATCGTGTGGCCGCTGTCGATCTTCGTATCGATCACCTGTCTTTTCCAGGTGCCGTCTTCGTGGCGATACACCACGACCTGCCCTCCATGCCACGGCTCGATCGTCGTCACGAAGACCTGTCCCGCGATGTAGCCCAGGTCGACTTCACTCGATCCGCTCACCGGCCAGCCTCCCGGATCACCACGGGTCACGAAGTCTCGGATCCATTGACCATCGACAAACCGATGCGAGTGAACCCCAAGAAAGCTGGCGCTCAGGATCGAGTCTCGACCGGTGTCCTCCCACGGTGTCGCGAGGATCCCGTGCACGACGCCTTCCTCGGAATCGGTCACGACCTGCCGCGTCCAGTCGCCAGGGCGATACCAGAAGATCGGCACTGCGTCACGGTATTCTGGTGCGGCTGCGGCCGGTCCGACCAGCGGCGAGTTGATCAGGACACTGCGGCCGTTCCCTTCGATGTCGGCCCACCGGACGCGGTGCGCCGTCGGTGTTCGGTCGATCTCGCGGACGGACCAAGGCATCGACGGGTCGCCCTCGTGTGTCAGCAGAGACAGCACACCCAGACTGGCGTCGTGAGACGTGGCAAACTCGTGGGCGAGCGCGAGCTCTGGAATTCCATCACCGTCGATATCGTGCGCAGCCAGATTGATCATCCGGTTCAGCCCGGTGGCCAACAGATGCTTTTGCCAGCCCGGGTTCTCGAACCACACCAATTCGTCAAGCCGTGAGGCCAACCCGATTACGTCGGGTCGCTGGTCGCGATTCAGGTCTACTACCACCGCCTGGTAGCCGCCCGTCATGCCGGTGGAGATCGTGTGTGCGACAAATCTAGGTTCGCTGGCGACACCGCCCTGCTCGACACCGGCTGACTCGACCTGTACCGGGGTCGAGCCTGTAAGCAATGCTAGCAGCGCGATGCAGCCGATGGCTGCAGTTCTGGTGTAAGAACTCTGTGTCATTGTGAACCCCCTCAAGATGCAGGGACGCTATCAAATGGGAACGGCTAGACGCAAAGCGTCCTACGACGTTAGTTTTTGGCGAACTTCCGCAGGATGTTCGCCGCCACTTCGCCGGCAAAGATGTTGCCGTACTTGTCGACCATGATCCCTTCCGCGATGACAGGTTCGATACGTGAGGTGATCGACCCATCCGTGGCACTACCGATCAAGAGTGCCTTGTACTTTAGGTGGTCGGCGACGTAGACGATGTCGTCATCGGTTATGTAGATCCCGCTCACCATGCCGAACTGATCCCACGACTGGAGGAACTTCCCGTCCTGGTCGAAGATCTGGATTCGCGCGTTCGATCGGTCACCAACGAAAACGCGGCCCTGTGAGTCAATTGCGATCGAGTGCGGCAGGTCGAACTCGCCCGGAGCGCTGCCTTTCCGGCCCCACGCCTTGATGAACGTGCCATCTTGTGAGAACTTGACCACGCGATTATTGAAGTGACCGTCGGTTACAAAGACGTCCCCGTTGTCGGACACCGCCACGTCGGTTGGCCCGTTGAACGTATCCGGACCCTCTGCACCGACACCCGCCGTACCGAGTGTCATGAGCAGCTCACCCTCGCGATTAAATTTGAAGACCTGATGCCCTTTTCCGGCGCGGCCGCTCTGGTCGGTCGCCCAGAGGTACCCATCGTGCGACATATGGAACCCATGCGGCCGGACGAACATTCCGTCGCCAAACGTCTTGATCAGGTGGCCGTCGGGGTCAAATTTGAGGATTGGCGGTTCTGCTCGATGTAACGCCCAAACATGCTCGCCGTCTGGATCTGGTTCGACCGAGATCACGTTACCCCACTCGATGTTCGACGGGAGTTTTGCCCAGCCTTCGACGTGGGTGTAGTCATCGGATCTGAACTCTACCTGGTCTTGGGTGCTGGCGACAGCGGCGACCCCAATTACAATTGCGGCGACCGGTGCGACTAGCTGTGCGAAGCGCTTTACTGAAGTCATCGCAAACCCCTCCGGGGAATGTAACGTGTCGAAGAACTCGAATTGTAGCACTCCGGACTCGGTGGGCTCCTGCCGCTAACCCGCTAGAGCCGGGTGAAGGTTCCCAGCGATCGCTGTCGTTCCTGTCACCTCGCTGCACACTCTTCCGCGACTTCTGTTTGACTCAGAGTCGCGGGGCCGTATGATGGGTCTGTTCCATCCATTCCAGCCCAAGGAGGCAAGCCGGGGAATTCTTCGTATGAAATGGTGGGCCCACCAGGATTCGAACCTGGGACAAGCCGGTTATGAGCCGGCGGCTCTGACCGCTGAGCTATGGGCCCTGAGGGGCACTGAAACTAGGTGCCGTCTTCGAGAAATGCGCAAAGCTTCCGGATCCGCGAGGGATGCCGTAGCTTACGCAAGGCCTTGGCCTCGATCTGGCGTATTCGCTCACGCGTTACCGCGAAGTTCTTGCCAACCTCTTCTAGGGTGTGCTCGCTGCCATCTCCGACGCCGAACCGCATCTTGATCACCTTTTCTTCCCGCGGTGTCAGTGTCTTGAGCACCGAGTCAGTCTGCTCCTTGAGGCTCAGTCTGATGACGGCCTCCGCTGGAGAAACGATCTGTTGATCTTCGATGAAGTCGCCAAGATGGCTGTCCTCTTCCTCTCCGATCGGCGTCTCGAGCGAGATCGGCTCCTGGGCAATCTTGAGAACTTTCCGAATCTTTGTCACCGGAGTATCCATTCGCTCGGCAAGTTCTTCCGACGTCGGCTCTCGTCCGAGTTCTTGCACTAATGTTCGCGAAGTTCGGTTGAGTTTGTTGATCGTTTCGATCATATGGACCGGAATCCGGATGGTCCTAGCCTGATCTGCTATCGCTCGGGTGATCGCCTGCCGAATCCACCATGTCGCGTACGTCGAAAACTTGTAACCGCGGCGGTATTCAAACTTGTCGACCGCCTTCATCAGACCGATGTTGCCTTCCTGAATGAGGTCGAGGAATTGTAGGCCGCGATTCGTGTACTTCTTGGCGATCGACACAACCAGACGAAGGTTGGCTTCGACCAGCTCTGTTTTGGCCTGCTCAGCTTTGATCTCTCCCCGTAGGATGACCGACAGCACGTGGCTGAGTCTTTCGGGTGTGGCGTCCAGCTCGTTCACCTGAGACTTGAGTTCGGCCCGACGCTGGCGGCGGAGGCGAGTCAGGTGCTTGCGTTCTTTTTCTCTCAGTTGACGACGACTTGTCTTACCCTTGGCCTGGCGATCAAGAAGCTCGATTTCACAATGCATCCGTTGCACCCGATCGACCGCGGCCTTAGTCACATCAATCAGGTTGCGCTTGACCGTTTCGGTGAACTCGATTCGGCGAATCAATTCGGAGAGCTCAATCTTTGCGCGCGTCGCCTGCCACCAGTGCCGACGATACTTCCTGCGTTCCCGTTTCGAGATCTTCGCTAGCTCCGCGTCTTTCGTTTCAACTTCAGTCCGCTTCGTCCTAATGGTGTCGATCTGCCTCAGGAGCTGTCGTCCGCGATCAGCGATCCGACTGTCGGTCAACGTTTCGTCTTGAAAGACAATAAGCTCGCGGACGGTTCGGTCGCCGCTTCGCAGCTGCTCGCCCAGTCGGATGACGAGTCTAGAGACAGTCGGGGTACGCGAGACCGCCTTGATGACCGAGAGCTTTCCGCGCTCGATCCGTTTCGCTATCACCACCTCGCCCTGGCGGGTTAACAGGGGTACGGTGCCCATTTCCCGTAGATACATCCTGACGGGATCGTTCGTCTTGTCGACCGTGACGGCTCGGCTGTCGAGCGCGTTCTCGTCGGAATCATCGCCGCGCCGGTCGAGCAACTTGCCTTCACGGTACTTCTGCTCAGAGTCGACAATCTCGATACCGGCGCCGCCCAACACGCTGAAGAGATCTTCGAGTTTGTCGGACGAGGTTAGATCGGCCGGGAGGGCCTCATTGATCTCGTCGTACAGTAGATAGCCCTTTTCCTTGCCGATAGTGACGAGTTGGCGAATTTCGTCGTATTTTTCTTCAATCGACAAGCCGTTACCTCCTAGTCGCTTCCGGCGGTGACCACGGGGACCTCGCCATGAACAGGCGTGCGAGCTGATCTTACTCCTCTAATGCAGCGATGCGCTGCTGCACGTCATGCTTTTGCTTGAGCAGGTCGTCGACATCCGTCTCTTCACGGGCGGCGGCAGTCGCGTCGAGTTGCTGACGACGATCGATCTCGTGTTGGATCGCGCTTCGTTCCCGTTCGTACCGTATGCGCTTGAGCCCCATCGCGCAGTCTGCGACCTGGGCAGGTGCCTCGGTCTCAGAAGCAATTCGGCCCACCAGTGCTGCCTCTTCCGCGTTTACTCGTTCTAGCAGGGTGGTCCTCACGGTGTCGACGGGCCACTCGGTCAAGGTTCGTGCGATCTCCAAGATGGATGACGTTGCAAGACCTTCGACATCCTGCTTGTCGAGTGCCGCCAGCACCTGCTGGGCGGCTGACGTGTCACACAGCGTGGCCCAGATGAGCCCCCGTTCTGCGAGCGTCACCCTTACGGTTAAGCCTCTCTCGCGGGTGGCGAGGTCTGGCCGCCGGGCCACGGCCGCCCGTCTGATCTCTGTCCGCACGACGTCCTCGAGGACGCGCGCTTTGTGGGCGAGGCGGTCGGCGAACTGGTCACGCGCCGCCGCTTCTGGGATTTTGGTCGCGACACTGAGCATCTCTGTCAGGAACGCCCGTCGCTGCTCGTCGCGAGAGAAATCACGGCGAGCGGCGGCACGGTCGATCACGTATTCTAGGTATGGTGTGGAGGTCCGAAGTTGCTCAACGTAGTGGGCTGCGCCGTGGCGTCGCACACACGTATCCGGGTCTTCGCCATCGGCCAGGATTGCGACATTGACGTTAAATCCACCAGAGACGAGCAACTCACCCGAACGAGCGGAGGCACTCTGCCCGGCCACATCCGGGTCGAAGCTCAGAATGACCTTTGAGGTGAATCGCTTAAGGAGGCGTGTCTGCCGGTCGGTAACGGCGGTGCCACATGTGGCCACGACCGATGTAACGCCGGCCTGGAGCGCCTGAGCGAAATCGAAATAGCCCTCGACCATCACCGCATATCCGAGACGCCTGATCTCGGTCTTTGTTTGATGTAGACCGTAAAGTGTGCGACCTTTGGTGTAGAGATCGGTCTCGGGAGAATTGACATACTTCGGCTGCTGGTCATTCTCGAGCGCCCGGCCCCCGAATGCCACGACTGAGCCGCCATCACGACAGATGGGAATCATTAGCCGGTTACGAAACCGGTCAATGATCTTTCCCCCGTCGCGTTCAACGACCAAACCGCTTGCTACGATTAGGTCTCTCTCATGACCGGCGTCGAGGAGCCGCCGCGTCAGACCCTCCCGTTGGGGAGGAGCATAACCCAGGCCGAGACGCGCAATAGTTTCCGGCCGAATTTCCCGCTGCTCTAGCGCACGCCGTGCTCTTTCCCCGCTCGGGCTCTTGAGCTGGTCTCGGAAGTACGTTGTGGCCAGTTCGTGAAGTGTAAGCAACGTTTCCCGACGAGCCTCCGCGGCGCTGTCACGCTCGTGGTTATCTGATTCGGGGACCTGCAAACCGAACCGGTGTGCGAGGTAGCGGATCGCCTCGGGAAAGCTGAGCTTTTCCTGGAGCTCGATGAACTTGACGACATCACCACCCGTTCCGCAGCCGAAGCAATGGAAAAACCCCTTGTCGCTGTTAACGTGGAAGGAGGGAGTCTTTTCGGTGTGAAATGGGCAGAGCCCCTTGTAGCTAGTCCCGGCTTTCTTCAGCGGTACGGAGTCCTGAACCACCTGTACGATATCGGCCTGCGACTTGAGATCGTCAACGAAGTCCTGTGGAAACCGACCCACCGTTATTCCTTAAGCTCGACAAGAGTTACGCCTTTGCCGCCCTGGTCAGGCGGCGCAGGCGCGAAACGGGCCACCAGCGGATGTTGATCGAGCAGGTCTGAGATCGACCGGCGAAGCTGACCCGTGCCGTGGCCGTGGACGATTCGAACGTGCTGCTGTTCCTGGAGCATCGCTTGGTCGAGATGTTTCTCAACGCGTGCCTGTGCCTCGTCAACGTTACACCCAATCACGTTAAGGTCTGGGACGGGATCGTCGCTGCTGTTGACCCGTACCGTCACGCGACCGCTCGACTCCGCGGATGGTTTCTGAACGCAGCTCTCGTCCAAGACCTGGAGATCTCGAACCGCGACGCGAAGGCGCTTGCCTTGCGCATTAACCTCGGCCTGTTCCTCGCGGAGGCCAAGCACCTGTCCCTCGATTCCCAGGATGCCTACCATCACGCGGGCTCCGATCCTTAGTGGTGTCGCCGATATCCCCCGGGTTGACAGATCGTGTGACCGCTGATCGTCGCGAGTAGCTTCTGGGTCCACAACCACCTGCGCTCCGGTCGCGATCTGGTCTAGCGTCGCTCGAGCCTTTGCCCTCAGCTCCCCTGTGTCTCCGGTAGAGAGACCAACTTGTCCATGACGGATGCGTGCCGCTGCGGTGCGTGCGAGCTCGGATGCTTGGTGCTTAAGGTCCCGGACCACCGAATCGATCTCGGCGCGCGCGGCCCGAACGTATGCATTGAGACGCGTGGTGCCGCGATCGGTGAGCGCTGCCTCACGGGCTTCGAGTACCCGGCGGTCTACAGTGAGCTGCTGATGGGCGGTAGCGAGTACGTGTCGATCCTCGGCTAGTTTGAGTCGGTCGGCGTCGAGTCGCCGCAGGTCATCATCCACCTTGGCAAGGTGGTCGGCGAGTTGGCTTTCTCGCTGGCCTCGACGCTGTTGTGCCGCGTTGATGATCGACGGCGGCAGGCCAAGCCGAGCGGAAACTTCGAGCGCGAGGCTGCGTCCGGGCGACCCGTAAGTCAGGCGATAGCTCGGTGCGTACGTCTCCGGATCAAAGCCAAAGCCGGCACAAGTCACGCCCGGTGTGGTCGATGCGTACGACTTCAGCGCGTCGTTATGGGTCGTGACGACCACCAACGCGCCGCGTTCCCTGAAATGGTCAATCACAGCAGTGCCGAGCGCACCACCCTCCACCGGGTCCGTGCCCGCCCCGATTTCATCGAGGAGGAGGAGAGCCGGCAGCTTCAGATGCCGTTCCATCGAGGCGATGTTGGTAATATGGGCCGAGAAGGTCGAGAGGCTGGCAATAATCGACTGCTCGTCGCCGATGTCTGAGAAGATCGTCCGAAATACCGTTGTTGTCGACCCAGAGCCGGCCGGCACATGTAACCCGGCCTGGGCCATCAGTGCGAGGAGTCCAACCGTCTTGAGGGCGACTGTCTTTCCGCCGGTGTTCGGACCGGTGATAATCAACGCCCCGGTTGGTGGAACAAGCCGCACGTCGTTCGGTGTCGGCGTCACGCCGTCCGAGTCTCTGCGCCGTGGCCCGAGACGGGCCCGCACTGCAGGAATCATTAGCGGATGGCGCGCACTCAGAAACTCGATGCGGGTATCCGTTGACAGCGACGGTTCTACGCCTTGGATCAGCAGTGAGAATCCGGCGCGGGCCTGCACGATGTCGACGTCGGTTGCTGCCGCCAGGGCGGTTCGAACATCGAGTGCGCGAGCCCGCAAGTGGTTTGCGAGAGTTAGCAGAATACGTCGGACCTCGTTCTGCTCATCCTGCTCGGTGGCGACGATGTCGTTATTGATATCGACGGTACTCAGCGGCTCAAGAAAAAGGCTGGCGCCACTGCCAGAGCTACCATGGACGATTCCAAGAATCGAGTTTCGGTATTCGGCCTTGACCACAAGCACATATCGGCCGTTGCGCTCTGTGACGACCTGCTCCTGAAGATACTTGCTGGTTTCTTTCCCTCGCAGATACGAGTCAAGCGTGCCGCGCAGGCGCGCCCGTTGCTTACGGAGTCGGTCTCGGATGGCCTTGAGCTGGTTCGAAGCACTGTCCACAACGCCGTCCGCACGGTCGATTTTTGACCGGATTTCTGCGATCTCTCGTTCGAACGAACGGCATCCATCTAGAAGTGCTCGAAGGGACGGAAAGGGGCCACCTGTGGCTCTTGCGACCGCCTGGCGGACCGCGGACACCGATGCCAGGACGTCAGTGAGGCCCAGTAGCTGTCTTGGTTCGAGTGGGTGGCCTTCGACCGCGAGCGCTGACAACGATGCTTCCAGATCTGGCGGCGCTTCTAGTGCAAACGGGGGGTTTACCTCGAGATAACGGACGCCTTCACTGGTCGCTGTTAACGCCGCGCGGACGCTTCGGCTGTCTGTCAGGGGGCGTAACTTTGCCAGCTCTGTTGCGCCCATCGGTGTAAGCGCAAAGGCTCGGACGGCCTCGACAATCCGGTCGAACTCGAGCGACCTGATCGTCCCTTCGTTCACGCCTCGACTCCTCAGCCCAGATGGTTGATGACGCTGGCCATCGCTGCACCGCCAAACCCGTTGTCGATGTTTACGACCGCCACCCCAGACGCGCAGCTGTTCAGCATTCCTAGGAGTGCCGTGAGTCCACCGAAACTCGCACCATACCCGACGCTGGTCGGAACCGCGATCACCGGGGCGCTCACGAGGCCACCAATGACGCTTGGTAAAGCCCCCTCCATTCCGGCGACGGCAATAATCACGTTGGCCGTCTCGAGCCTCTCACGCTCGGCCAGCAACCGATGTAGACCAGCCACGCCGACGTCATACAAAGCGTCGGTCTTGTTTCCAAGGGTCTCGGCAGAGATTCTCGCCTCTTCTGCGACCGGGAGATCTGACGTCCCTGCTGCCACGATCAGCACCACGCCGCGTCCGGTTGGAGGCGACGGCACAACGTGCGTGATAACTCTGGCCACCGGGTGAAACGTCGCGTCTGGAACAGACTTCTGTACTGCTGAGTAGGCTGTTTCGTCGGTGCGAGTGACGAGAAGACACTGCCCAGTCGACACCAGTCGCTCGGCGATTACAGCTATTTGCCCCGGTGTTTTTCCGGCTCCGTAGATCACTTCCGGCACGCCATTACGAAGTGGGCGATGGTGGTCGAGACGCGCAAACCCGAGATCTTCGAAGGGAGCCCAGCGGAGGATATTAGCTAGTTGGTCCTGGGCCTGGTCGACAGTGACCTGGCCATCCTCGACCCGCTCCAGAATGTCGCGTACCTGTTGCTGTTGCCGATTCATTCGACCGAGTGGAGGGCTTCCGTTCGTCCAGGGCGGTGGTTTGACTTGCAGACCGCCCAACTGTAACGTGAGTCAACGAGCGTCCTCATCGACGTCCCGCCGATGACGTTACCTACAACAGTCCTGCTTGGGCTCTACTTCGCCATCCTCGCGTGGCTGAGCGTGTATGGTCTCCATCGCTGCTATCTCGTGTATCTTTACACAAAATACCGACCGCCGGATCCGGCGGTCACCGATGCTGGGGTTGTCTCGAGCGATGGCACTGTTCGAGACTCGGACCCGCCGTTCGTCACCGTCCAACTCCCGATATACAACGAAAGGTACGTCGTGAACCGGCTGGTTGATGCGGTCGCCGGGCTGGACTATCCAAGCGATAGGCTGCAGATTCAGCTCCTCGACGACTCGACTGACGACACACAACGCATCGCGCGTCAAGCTGTCGCGCGAGCGATGGCTCGGGGTGTCGATATTCAGTATCTGCATCGACCGCACCGAAACGGATTTAAGGCCGGTGCGCTGGCAGAGGCAATCCGGTTCGCCCGGGGAGAGCTGATAGCGATCTTCGACGCCGACTTTGTTCCACCTGCCGATTGTTTATCCCGGATGGTGCGCCCATTTCGAGATCCTGGAGTTGGTATGGTGCAGGCGCGGTGGGGCCACATTAATCGCGACTACTCACTGCTAACTCGCGTGCAGGCGATGTTCCTTGATGCTCATTTCGTTCTGGAACATGGAGCTAGAAACCGTGGCGGTCTCTTCTTCAACTTCAACGGCACTGCCGGCGTGTGGCGTCGCCAGGCTATCGAGTCGGCGGGTGGTTGGCAGCACGACACGCTGACTGAAGATCTGGACCTCAGTTATCGAGCTCAGCTCGCGGGATGGCGCTTTGTCTTTCTGCCAGATGTTGTGGTGCCGGCGGAGGTGCCGGTCGAGATGGACGGGTTCAAGACCCAGCAGCATCGTTGGGCCAGAGGTTCGATCCAGACCGCGTGGAAGATCTTGCCGGCGCTTCTACGTGCGCGTGTGCCACTCCGGGTAAAACTTGAAGGGCTCTTCCATCTCACTGCCAATCTTAATTATCCGCTGATACTGATTCTATCTTTGATTATGGTGCCGGCACTGTTTGTGCGGGCGCCGATGGGTTCTGTCTCGGTACTGTTGGTCGATCTCCCACTGTTTTGTGCCGCGACGCTTTCGGTGGTCAATTTCTATGCGGTCAGTGAGCGCGCTCTGCGGGTCGACTGGATGGCCCACATGCGCTATGTCCCGGTGGCGATGGCCGTTGGCATCGGCCTCTGCGTCAACAATACCCGCGCAGTGCTCGGTGCACGTACAGATTGCGCAACGCCGTTCAGGCGTACAGCGAAATACGGAGTGGTTCGTCGTGGCGATGACTGGCTAACCAAGCGATATCGGCAGTCAACCATCGGACAACCGGTTGTCGAACTTGCGCTTGGTCTCTATTTTACTGTGGGGGTTGTCTACGCTACTGCCAGCGGTCTATTTGCGCCACTCCCATTTCTGATGCTCTTCCAAGCGGGGTTCTTGTACACGGGGTTACAGTCAATTTTTCAGCAGTCGTCCAAAACGGACGTAGTTTTCAGGCCACAGGCCGCAGAGGAGTAAACTGAAGGCTGCGTGAAAAGTTTCTCGCGGCTCCTGGTCGAGTGTCCGATTGACGGCATGATTTCAGGCAGCATCTATTGACATCTGAATCGAATGGTATGACGGCAACACCATCTATATCCAAGGCGGGACTCGAGGGCGTGGTCGCGACGTCTTCGGCTGTCTGTTACCTGGACGGCACTAACGGTGTGCTGGCGTACGCGGGCCACGACATTCACGATCTCGCCGGGCATGCGACTTTCGAAGAGGTTTGCTTTCTCCTTTGGCATCGTCGGCTTCCCACTCGTGCCGAGCTTGGAGATCTCCAATCACAGCTCGTGGCGGCTCGTCCGCTTCCGGATGGGGTAGTCCGCCTTATGCGTTCGCTTCCCCTTGGGACGGACGACAATGCGATGGATTCGCTACGCACGCTAACCTCTGCGCTGTCGCACTTTGACCCAGAAGCAGGTGTCACCTCACCGAGCGCCAGGTATCGACAAGCCGTTCGACTGACGGCCCAGATGGCCAGCCTCGTGGCTACGTATGGTCGCCTTGCGGCGGGCGGTGGAATGGTTGACCCGGACCCGGTACTTGGCCATGCCGCAAATTTTCTACTGATGCTGAATGGCGATCGACCGTCCGCTGTCGAGGCCAGGGCCCTCGATATTGCACTAATTTTGCACGCGGACCACGAGTTGAACGCGTCGACGTTCGCCGCCCGAGTTACAGCCGGGACCCTGAGCGACGTCTACTCCGCCATCGTCGCCGGAGTGGGGGCGCTGAAAGGTTCTCTGCACGGTGGCGCGAACGCTGAGGTGATGCAGATGCTTATCGGTATTGGCCAGGATGCCGACGATGCGCGTGTCGACGAGGTTATCCGAGAAAAATTGCGAAAGAGAGAAAAAGTTCCAGGTTTTGGACATCGGGTATATCGCACGGAGGATCCAAGAGCGACCCACCTGCGGCGCATGTCGCGTGAGGTCGGGGAGCGAGCTGGCGACACGCGCTGGTTCGAGATGTCACAGCGGATCGAAGCGGTGATGAACTCAGAAAAACAGATCGACGCAAACGTCGACTTCTACTCTGCTTCGACCTACTATGTGCTCGGGATTCCCATCTCATTATTTACGCCGATTTTTGCCGTCAGCCGAGTCTCAGGATGGACCGCTCACGTCCTGGAGCAGTACGCTAACAATCGATTAATTCGACCGCGCTCTGAATATATTGGCCCGGAGTATCCGCAGCCGTTTGTGCAGCTCGACGATCGGTAGTCGTAACACCGGGATCGCGCGCATCTCTTCGATGAATCATCACCGCGTCCGTAATTTTTCCATCATCGCCCACATCGATCACGGTAAATCAACGCTTGCCGACCGGTTGCTGGAAGCGACCGGAGCGTTGCGGCCACGCGAGATGGAAGCTCAGGTGCTCGACAGCATGGATCTCGAGCGCGAGCGCGGAATCACGATCAAGGCCCAGACG